>NZ_CAHJXM010000001.1:0-600000 GCF_903645295.1 Bacillus sp. Marseille-Q1617 | reverse complement strand
CCTAATAATTGAGCCACTTGTCGAATTTTCTGCAAGGGCAAACCTCAAGCCACCGGTTATACCCTGCCCACACCTATCGTTCCACCATTCCGGTGCCGCACCCCGATTCACCAAATTTTCTTATCAAAAAAAAGCCCAATTCGAATCAAATCCGAATCAGGCACCATGCTCCATCACTTATTCTTCCTTCTATACAAATCCATCGACTTATACCCTTCACTCAGGACAATCTCCATTTCCTTCAATCGTTTTTCCTGCGTTTCTTTTCGTTTCGCACTATAGACGTATCGTGCCCAATCCTTCCGGTATCCCGGCGTCAATCCCGAATAAAGAGATAAAATTTCATCATTTCCACTCAAATATTTTTCGATATCTTCAATATGAACAATGTAGTCATCCACACATTGACTCTTTTTTGTGCTGGCAGCTTTCTTCGTTTTCTTCGGCGCTGCCTTCATGCCAACCACTGTGAACACATCATTCAGACTGATCATTCTTGAAAACTTCAGGTTACTTCCATGAACGTACCCTTCCACATTATAATGTTTCTCATTATAAATGCTGTCACGGTCTATGTATTCATCATACTTCGGATTATTCTTCTTAGGATAGGCAAAGTATAAATATCCGTTATCCTTCACCAACCCCTTTTCGGCAACTTCCTTCAGTTGTTTTGAAAAATCGTCTAAATTGAAAATGAATACAAAGACAAGATCATAACGATCTTTTTTAACAGAAGCATCATATTCAATCGAGCGAAAGTCATCGATGTCCTCAGGGAGGTTAAGAATGAGTTTCTCAGGATATTTGCTGAAATTCAATTTTTCAGTAACGGGTTTGGTAGAATTCATAACTTGACTCCTTTTTATCTTATATCCAAATTTTAAAAGATTTAGCCTCTCCAGGGGGACAGGTCAACCGGCTCAGTGGTGCCAAAGTACCTTTTCCATTGCTGCCCCTTGCACCTGACACCTTCCAGCGGCCAAAGGGCACATCTCTACTCCCACTTAAACACCCAGCTTGCCACTGCGAACCCGCCAATCAACCATATTCCTAAAATAAGCGTCTCCATCCCCAATGCAAAAATCGAGGTTCCGATATTCATCGTCTCCCGCAGCGCAGACGTCAGATGAGCGATCGGCAGCACCTTCACAATCGGCTGGATGAGGTCCGGCATATTGTTGATCGGGAAGAAAACTCCTCCAAGGAACAGAAGCGGAAACGACACAAATCCGGCAATCGGCCCCGCACTTTCAGGGTTCTTCGCCATTCCGGCAATGATGAAACCGATCGACATGAACGCAAGAGTACCAAGTACGATGAAGAAAATCAACGCGAGCCATGAACCGGCGACATTGATATCAAAGATGAGATTCGCGATCAGCACGACAAGCATGGCCTGCGTCCCATTTAACAAGAGGCGCGCCGTAATCTGCGCCGCAATGAACGTCGAGGCTTTCAGTCTCGTCCCCTGCATCCGGCGGAGGATCCCGCGTTCACGCCAAGCAGAGATCTGCCCTGCAACCCCGTTCATATTGTTGCTCATGATCATCATCGCGACGATCCCCGGTACGAGGAAATCGATATAGCGGATATTCAGCGCCTCGATTCCTACCTTCTCGACCGTCACCAGCGGCTCGTAGCCTGCAAGTTCCTTGCTGTACTGATCAATGACCCCGTTTACCACCGTAAGGCCGAGCTCGGCGGTGGTCAGATTTTTCTCATTGTAATAGACAGGAACGGAAAAGGCACCATCCCTGGCATCAATGCTTTCCCCATAGCCTTCCGGGATCTCGATCAAAAGCTGGATATCACCGTTTTCAACGGCTTCCTTACCAGCTTTAACCGAGTCATAATCAGCCATTTCAATCCCTTCATTTTTATAAAAGAGATCTTTCAGGTCCTTCGAGGCACCGGTTTCATCCTTGTCGACCACCCCTGCCGTCAGCGATAGTGAATTCCCGCCGCCCACGAAGGATCCGAGCGCCACCATCAGGATGACCGGGAAGAGCAGCGTGAAGAACAGAACCTGCTTGTTGCGGGCAAAAATCCGTAGTTGTGCCAGTGTCAGCTGCCAATATGCTCTCATGATTCACGCAGCCTCCTTCCTGTCATATGGATGAATACATCCTCCAGGGTCGCCTGGCGCGTCTGCAGGTCCCTGATTTCGAGGCCGTGCTCGGAAGACACTTCAATGAGTGACGTCAGTGCCATCTGTAAATCGTCTGTATAGAGCTGAACGAACGTATCCTTGACTGCCGCTTCTTTGACGCCGTTCATTTTCATGAACCACTCCTGTTCAGGGGGATCATTCAGGTAAAACTCTACGGTGCTCGCCGACTGCAAGGTTTTCACCAGATTCGCCGGGGTGTCGAGCGCAATCAGCTCCCCCTGATCCATGATACCGATGCGGTCGCAGAGCACATGGGCTTCATCCATATAATGCGT
Organism: Bacillus sp. Marseille-Q1617; assembly: GCF_903645295.1. Lineage (NCBI taxonomy): Bacteria > Bacillati > Bacillota > Bacilli > Caryophanales > Bacillaceae > Bacillus > Bacillus sp. Marseille-Q1617. The sequence goes on along the minus strand of NZ_CAHJXM010000001.1, from coordinate 597,552 downwards.
CGACAGAAGCACCGTCTTCCCGCGCTCCTTCAGGCGCAGCACGATATCCCACAGCGTCCGCCTCGCCTGCGGATCCAGTCCCGTCGTCGGCTCATCCAGAAAGACAATCGCAGGATCGTGGATCAGCGCGAGCGCAATTGCGAGCCGCTGCTTCTGGCCGCCCGACAGCCCCTTGATCCGGTCCCTCCGCTTCTCGGTCAGAAGCATGTCCGCTATCAGACCGTCAATATCCACGTGACTCGGATAAAAACTCGCATACAAATGAAGGATCTCCTCCACCTTCAGCAGCTCAAACAAAGAGGTCGACTGGAGCTGAACCCCGATCACCTCTTTCACCTTATTCACCTCTTTCCGGACATCATGACCCGAGAGGCTTGCCGTCCCTTCGTCAGGCTTCCTGAGGCCGACCAGCATCTCGATGGTCGTCGTCTTCCCTGCCCCGTTCGGACCAAGCAATCCGAAGATTTCCCCTTTTTCTACTTGAAAAGCGACACCATCCACCGCTGTAAACGTGCCGTATTTTTTCACAAGATTTTTTACATCAACCATTATTTCATTGAGCATAACGAGCCTCCTTTTGAAAAAAGTAACCGCCCTTCAGCGAGCGGTCCATTCTCAGTTGCTTATACGCGATGGTGATCCCCTCGCCAATTCAGTACAGCCTTCTTAATATCTTTCGGTGATAAACCCTCTGTAACCGTCCGTTCCGCCAGCCCCGGAAACTCCTCATCCGGTGCAAAACGAAGCGCAATCACCTGCTTCACTGAGAGTCGGTGATCCAGGTCTCTCCCGGTCAACCGGTAGTGACGGAAGTTTTCTTCAGTCCGGATGATCCGGTCCTGCAGCTGCAGGGCATATAATCTCAGTTTAGCCACAATCAATAGGAACGTAACTGCAGCAAAGAGCACAATAAAACTGAGAAGTGTCTCAGTGGCGACATTTTTCACAAAAAAGATGATTGACAAAATCAATGTTGAAAGCGATAACAGCGATATCCCATAGTGATACACCGGATCGATCTTACTATGATTTTCATAGTTTTGCTGATTCATATGTACCTCCTGAAAAGTGATAATTTCATTATATACCAGTTGGAGAGCTGTTGGAGAAATGTGACAAAAAAAGAATCCGCTGGTTCGGTTGGAATTCTATGAGGAAGCGGCCATTTGGGTTCGTTTTTTTATGAAGTTTGGGCTATGCATGATACTTTCGAATCCAAATTCTGAATTCAAGCGGGGAATCGGACGGACAGAAGCCCTTCCTATTGAACATTGTGCCAAATATTGAATAATTGCGCCGGAATCCATTTAATTGCGCCACTTGGAGGATAATTGCGCCGGTTTCCTATTAATTGCGCCACTTCCCCGACTAATCGCGCAACTTGTCGAATTTCCACTACCATAATCCCATCAAAAAAAGTTCTTCCCCTATCACATCAAAGTGATAAAGGAAGAATCTCCATATTTATGCGAGAGGAGCCCTAAAGAGGTCCGCCCCTCCTACAACGTAAACGGCGGGACATACCGCCCGTCGATATCGGTGAACCCATATTCCTTCGCGAGGTCGCCGGCCTTCAGTACCTGCCCGCTCTTCAACATCACGTCCGGGTCACCCGCGAGTGCAGTAATGGCACGTCCTATATAATGCGGCGTCTCGGTCTGCTTCAGATCCTCCGCTTTCTTCCAATTCTCCTCATCCGCCCCGTGATGCTTCAACACAAGCTCCGTCCTCATGAATCCAGGGGAAACGGCAAGAACCGCAATCCCGTCCTCCTTCAATTCTTCAGACAGGCCATACGCCATGCGGACAAGCGCATTTTTTGCCAAATCATAAAAAAACTGACCGGAATACTTCCCTTCGTCCCAGAAAGTAGTGTGAAAGATCACCCCTCCCGGATTCTCACGAAGCAGCGGAACCGCATAATGATTCGTCGCGAGTTGAGCGCGCACACCGGCCGTGAACATCTTGTCCCAATTCGCAAGCGGCAGCTCCCAGAAAGCACCCGGTTCCACGCCAATATCATGCGCTCCCCACACATTATTGACGAGAATATCCAGCTTCCCCTGTTCGTCACGAATCCGATTGATGACGGCTTCCGTTTCCGCATCCACCGTATGATCACACCGTACCGCAACCCCTTTTCCGCCGGCAGCTTCAATTTCAGAAACCGTCTCATCGATCGTCCCCGGCCAATTATTCGTGGCGTTCCCTTTCGTGCTTCGTCCCGTCACATACACGGTCGCGCCTGCTTTCCCCAGTTCTATCGCGACACCTCTCCCCGCTCCCCTGCTTGCTCCTGTGACGAGTGCCACTTTTCCTGATAATGATCTCATGACAATCATTCCTTTCATGTTTAAGATACTCTCATTATACGATTGTATTCTTGACATCCATTGTCATATTTAATTAAATTAAAACAAATAAATGTATGAAAAAGGTGAATGAAATGAGAGGCGACAGACTGATTTCCATCCTTCTATTATTGCAGTCACACGGCCGAATGACTGCCGGGGAACTGGCAGAAGAGCTCGAAGTATCGGAAAGGACCATCTACAGGGACATGGAAGCATTAAGCGGGACAGGCATCCCCGTCGTCGCGGAACGCGGAAAAAACGGCGGCTGGTCACTGCTTGAAAACTACAAAACGGACCTGACCGGATTGAAGGAAGCTGAAGTGCAGGCCCTCTTCGTTTCACCTTCTGCACATCTGCTCGAGGATCTCGGGCTGACCCGTATATCACAAGAAGCCAGAAACAAACTGATCGCCTCCCTTCCAATCACCTACCGGGAGAACACCAAAGATGTCTGGAACCGGATCCACATCGACACCCGTTCCTGGCGCAGACAGAAGGGAAAAACTGAATCGTTCGACATCCTGAAACAAGCCATATGGGAAGAAAACAAGTTGAAGATCACCTATCAGAGGGCAGACGGGAGGACCGATGACCGCACCGTCTCCCCGCTCGGCCTCGTCGCTAAAGGTGACCCCTGGTATCTGATCGCCGCCAAAGAAAACGGGGACATAAGGAATTACCGTGCGTCCCGGATCCAACACGCAGAACTTCTCGAAGAAACATTCAAACGGCCGGATGACTTCGATCTCGCCGAATACTGGAACGCTTCCACCAAAGCCTTCATTAAGAATTTGCCCAACTATGAAGTGAAGGTGGAGGCCGCTGCAGCCGCCGTTTCAAGGCTCACCTTCACCGGGCGGTTTGCCCGGGTCCTCGAGGTTGGTTCTGAAAACACTGAAGGCCGGGTACCCGTTACTCTCTCATTCGATACTGAAGAAGAGGCAGCGGGTTACCTGCTGGGGTTCGCGGATCAGCTGAAAGTCCTCGAGCCTGAGGGACTGAGCCGCAGGATTTTGGAGATGGCTGAAAGGACGGTGGCTTTTTATCGGGAGGATTAGCTATTTCTTTATACTAATTTTATTTTTTTTGATCAGTTTGAGTAAACTTGGGAGGTTCCCACGAATCGATAGGCAGGCAGGGACGTCTCTTTTTCAATAATTGTTTCGGTTACTGAATAATTATACCGGCATGTCATTTATAGCGCTTCTTTTTACTTTATTGAACCGGATTCTTAATTATTGAACCAATATCTCAATAATTGTTCCAATTTCCATTTTATTGTGCCGCTTGTCGAATTTCCTTTACCCGACGTTCTGACCACCTGGAAAGGAATACCACCACTCCATCCCGTATTATTAACCTATAACACTCTCCCAAAGGAGCGATACCATGACCTACGAAGAAATCATGCTAAAATTAGAAGAACTCGGGACCGACCAGACAAAGCGGATCTACCTGAACCACGGCGCGAAAGAACCCTATTTCGGTGTGAAGATCGGGGATTTGAAAAAACTCGTCAAATACGTAAAAAAGGATCATGAACTGGCTCTCAGGCTCTATGATTCCGGCAATCACGATGCCATGTATCTTGCCGGTCTCTCCATCAATCCGAAGCTTGTTTCAAAAGAAACACTTGAGGATTGGTCCGAAAAAGCCTATTGGTATATGATTGCCGAGTACACGGTAGCCGGTGTGACGGCGGAAAGTGAATACGCGCGGGAGCTTGCAAAGAAATGGATGGATTCGGATGAAGAGATGATGGCGGTATGCGGCTGGAGTACCTATTCGAATTATCTCTCCATCACGCCGGATGACGAGCTTGATCTGAACGAAATCAGGGTCCTCCTGAATCGGGTGAAGAACTCTGTCCATAATGAGAGGAACCGGGTGCGCTACGTCATGAACGGCTTTGTCATATCAGTCGGGAGCTATGTCCCTGTTCTTCATGAGGAAGCGATGGGTGTCGCCGAGTCGATTGGAAAGGTCCATGTGGACGTCGGAAATACCGCATGCAAGGTACCGCTTGCTAAAACATACATTAAGAAAATCGCGGACAAAGATCGTGTCGGACTAAAGCGGAAAACGTGTATCTGCTGACCATCCTGGTAAAGGAAAACACCCCCGAATAACCCATCGGAGGTGTTTTTTGTATTACAAAGTTAAATGTCTTTTATAAAATGTCCTTCCAAAGCGGATTGTGCTCTTCATGTCGAATCTTCTTCCTCTAACATGCCCAACGCAACCGCCGACACAACCACACTACTTCAACTCATTCATCCTCTTCGTCAACTCCAAAAATCGTGCATCCAGCTCTGCGTACTCCGCATCCCCAGGCACCATGAAGCTTAGCCGCCCCAGCACTTCCTGCCTCTCCGTCTCAAGCTTCATCCGCAGTTCCACTGCATCATCCCGCTCAGCAGCCGGCTCACTCAGCTGTTTGCGAACCCTTCCATGCTCAATCACCAGCTTCACATCCGTCGTCTTCTCCACAAAATAACGGTCATGCGAGACCACAATCAGAGTCCCCTCATATTGAGCCAGCGTCTCCTCCAGCTGTTCGCGCGACGGCAGATCGAGATGGTTGGTCGGCTCATCGAGGATCAGTACATCCTTTTCCTCTAAAATATATTTCATCAGCTTGCACTTCACACGCTCGCCCATGCTCATATCCCGGATTGGTTCACGCCACTGGGAAGCCGTGAAGCCCAGGTGTTTCATGAGCGTCTGGACTCTGCCCCTCTCATCGAACGTTTCCTTATAGAAAAGTTCCTCAGGGGTCTCATCTAGAGGCAGGTCGAACACCTCCTGTGTCAGATAGCCGATTTCGGCAGAAGGCGACACCCACACATTGCCGCGGGCCTTTTCCTGACCCATGATCACCTTCAGCAAGGTCGTCTTCCCGCTCCCATTCGGACCGAGGATCGAAACCTTTTCGCCATGCTGAATCGTGAAATTTGCTCCACTAAACAACATCTTCCCGTTCCCGATAAACTCTTTCCCCAGATCCTTCACTTCTAGGAACCGCTTCCCCTTCTTATGCGCGGAGTTGATCGAGAACCGCACTCCATGATCTTCTTCCACCCGCTCGACCTTCGCCTTCTCAAGCTCCCTCTCAAGCCGCTTCTGCTTCGATTTCACCTGACTGTCCGTCCGTTTTGCCTGTACGCGGTAATATTCCTTGAAACCTTCCTGCTTCGTCGACTGGGCATGCGCTTTTTCCGACCAAGAAGTCAGCTCCTTCATCTGACTTTCGATCCGCTTCACCATCTTCTGCTGCTTCTCATATTCACGCTGCTGGCTCAGCCGCTTCTGCTTGCAGGCCTCCGTATAGCTCGAATAATTCCCCTTGTGCTCAATGAGCCTGCCGTGTTCAAGCGACCAGATTTTCGTCACTGCCTCATCTAAAAAATGGCGGTCATGCGAGACAAGAATGATCGTCCCTCGATACTCCTTGATTTGTTCCGTCAAAAGGGTCAGACTCTCCTGATCCAAATGATTCGTCGGCTCATCCAGCAGGAGCAGGTCCGCATTCCGGGCAAACCCCTTCGCAAGCCTTGCCTTCAGCTTTTCCCCGCCGCTCAGCTGTGAAAATTCGTGCGAGGGTACCTGCCACTTTTCCAGCAGCTTGACCTCAGCAGGCGTCATATCCCCTGAAGAATATTCCTCCGTTTCCTGAACGACCATATCCATGCTCAACCCGCTTTGCAGCCACTGAATCCTTCCTTCCGAAGGCTTGATATCACTATGAATCAAATTCAGAAGAGTCGATTTCCCCGCCCCATTCCGGCCGATGATCCCGATGACCTCTCCCTCCTGTACACTCCCATTCATCTCTTCAAATATCTTCTGATCCACGATCTCATATCGGATATTCACCAATTTCAATACTTCTCTCATACAATCTTCCCCTTTCCGAAAAAGGAGGACAAAAAAATCCTCCCAGAATATCTGGAAGGATCAGCCGTACCTGTCATGTGCGCAAACAAAGCTATTCATACTCGATAGCTCAGGCAATGTTATAAAAATGGGCAGACTAATCCTATTTTGGTTGAGTTGAAATCATTCATTTCAAAACGCCGCGAAAATAAGATTAGTTCTTCATCGTCCACCCATCACTCCTGTCATTTATTAGTAAGATTACTATACCACGACTTTCCCAAAAGAGAAAGCCCATTGTTCCCAAGGCTTATCCGTCGGTCCCCAACAGTCTCTCAGGCACCACAATTTTTCATATCGATTAATTTTATTCAAAAAGGGTAATGTTCAAAAAGGATTTGACGCACAATAAGTGGTAAGATAGACACTGGAGACTTGCCTACAAAAAGTTTAGTATTAAAAATCAGGATGAAAAAAGACACGTACAGAAGAGAAGGGGCCATTCTTGGCCGGATGACTGTGTGTGATGTAAAACGGCAATCGTTTTATTCACTTCTTTCTCTGGCTTTTTGTAAATAGGACCCATTGACCATATTCACTTGAGAGGAGAGTTACGTTTGGATTCAATTTGGTTAGAATACGGATGGACATTATTGATCCTTATCGGCCTTGAGGGCCTTTTATCAGCTGATAACGCACTTGTCCTTGCCGTCATTGCGAAACACTTGCCTGAAGATCAAAAGAGAAAGGCCATCAGCTACGGTATATTAATGGCGTTTGTCTTCCGTTTTGGAGCGCTGTTTGCCATTTCATTCATCGCCAACGTCTGGCAGATCCAGGCGATCGGTGCGGCTTATCTGCTTTATTTAGGATTGAAGCATGTCATCAAAGCGAAGTTTGGTAAGAAAAATGAAAATATACGGGAAGAAACGGAAGAAGAAGCAAAAGGAAAAGGCTTCTGGCCGACAGTCAGCAAGATCGGTTTAGCCGACCTTGCATTTGCGATCGATTCGATCCTTGCTGCAGTGGCGCTTGCCCTTGGTCTTCCGGATTCACCGCTGCCGGATTTCGGTGGTATGGACGGCGGGAAATTCCTCGTTGTCGTCCTCGGCGGAATCGCTGGTCTGATCTTGATCAAGTATGCGGCAACTTGGTTCGTGAAGCTGCTTGATACACGCCCGGCATTAGAAACGACTGCTTATGCGATCGTTGCCTGGGTCGGTGTGAAGCTTGCAGTCATCACACTTGCCCATGAAGACATTCACATACTGTCCCACGATTTCCCGCACAGCACCCTTTGGACCCTGATTTTCTACGGAGTGCTTGTGGCGATTGCTTTACTAGGCTGGTTCGCGCCTAGCAACAAGAGAACACCTGATAAAGAACTGATGTAAATCATAAAAAAGTGCCTGTCCCATATTAATAATGGGGACAGGCATTTTTCATTTTTTTAAAAAGGACGTTACACTCCCGGGAACCAGCCCGGCGTATTGATGATCGCCTTCCATAACGGATCAGGAACGACAAGCTCCTCCTGATTCTCTTTATCGATCTCCGTCACAATCTCATCTTCTTTTCCTTCCGCAACCTTCTTAACCCAGTCCGGATCGATGATGAGCTCACGGCCGAGCGCCAATAACGGAACGCCTGTCGCGAATGCCTTACGGGCGTCTTCTGCTGAATAAATAGAGCCTACCCCGATTAAAGGCGTACGGTCCCCGATTGTTTCGAGCAGATACTCCATTCTCGGCTTGTCTGTATCCTCCACCCCTCTTCTTGGAGTCGAGAAGAAATCAAACAAGGATACATGCAGATAATGGAGATCCTTGTCCGCCAGTGCATCCACCAAAGCGAGCGTATCTCCCATCGAGAACCCTTCCTCCTCAGGCTCCTCTGGAGAAAAGCGGTATCCGACAAGGAAGGAAGGATCTGCGTGCTCTTCAACCACACTCTTCACTTTGTTGACAATCGCCATCGGGAACGCCATGCGTTTCTCCAAGCTCCCGCCAAAACGGTCTTCACGCTGATTCGTCATCGGGGAGAAAAATTGATGAATGAGGTAACCGTTCGCACCGTGGATCTCGACGCCGTCATAGCCAGCTTCGATCGCGCGGCGGGTCGTCTCACCAAACGCTTCGATGATTTCCTCCACTTCCGCTTCTGACAGCTCTCTTGCTTTCTTTTCACCGTTTTCACCCTTCACATCACTCGCACTCACAACGTCCCCGTCAGGAACAAGATCCAGCGGACACTGCACGCCGCCATGGAAAATCTGGAGTACCGCTTTTGCACCTTGATCCTTGATCGCTTTCGCAAGTCTCTCAAGGCTCGGAATCATCTCATCGGAATCCCCTCCGAACTCTCCCGGAAACCCTTTCCCGTTCGGTGTCACATACGTGCACGCAGTGATGACCATGCTGACATCCTTCGAGCGGCGCGCATAGTATTCCACCTCAGCATCCGTCACGTTCCCGTTTTCATCAGACGAAAAATTAGTCATCGGCGCCATGATGATGCGGTTCTTTAACTCGACCCCGTTTTTGAATATATACGGAGATAATAACTCTTTATATTGTTCGTTCATGATTTTGCCTCCTTCTTGGTGTACAAGGGCTATCTTAGTAGATGAAAATTGATTTGACTATTTATCTGCTTATGGGATGTGCTGCGATCCCTTTTCTGATAAAGTGCTTCGTATAGTTCTGGAAGATTTCCAACGTTTCCATATGCGTCGGCGACTCCACAACCACGTCTCGTACATTGACCGTGAAGTTAGTTGATTATAAAAAGGATATTCCGATGATAAAAACCTGAAATCGATTTAACCCCGATCTTTTTAAAAATATATTTTTCTCCGTTTTTCCATTTCGATAATAAATCTTTCATTTTCGATAAAAGAACGGCTTTTTCCGATAATAAACCTTTCAATATCGATAATAAGATTGACGTCCGGTCGACCATCAAAGAACATTTCCGTCAAAAATGGGTTTTGACAAGCTAAAACGGGTAAATTTGCACAATGAATCGTATTAAATATGACCACTACTCTAGAATCATCATTTTTGCCCACTTTCCACAAAAAAATCCTATCAACCCAAAAAAGGACCGGACTCCCATCCGATCCTCTCTCCACACACAAATCAATCCAATTCCCTGACCTCAATCGGGATCAACGCCCGCTCCAGCTGTTCACGATGAGCTTCATACTGCTCTGGCAGCATCAAATTCTCCCCCATCGTTTCCTGTGACTCATCATGAGCGAATCCCGGCGGGTCTGTCGCGATTTCAAAAAGAATCTCTCCCTGCTCACGGAAGTAGATCGCATTAAAATAATTCCGGTCGATGACAGGTGTGACTCCGTATCCATTATCGGACACAAGTTTCTGCCACTCCAGCTGATCCTCGTCGTCACTTGCTCTCCACGCAATGTGGTGGACGGTGCCGGCACCCATCCGGCCGCGACCTGTCGGAGTCATCTTCAGATCGATGACGTTCCCGATGTCAGAAGCAGAGCGATAACGGGCCATATCCCCTTCTCTGCCGACGAACTCGAGTCCCATTACATTTTCCAGCAATCCAGCGGTCTTTTCAGGCTGTGCCGACAATAATGTGGCGCCACCGAATCCTTTGATCGCCACCTCGGGGGTCACCCCGCCAAAGCTCCACGTACTGCGCTCCCCATCTTCCCTTTCCACGATTTCCAAGTGAAGACCATGGGGATCATCGAATTCCACATACGTTTCACCAAAACGCTCCACTTTTGTAAAAGGAATATCGAACCTCTCCAATCTCCTTTCCCAGAACTGAAGCGCGCCCTTCGGAACCACATAAGAAGTCACGCCTACCTGGCCGCCGCCGATGACGCCTTGCTGCGCCCCTGCCCACGGGAAGAATGTGATGATCGTACCCGGCTTCCCGCCTTCATTTCCGAAATAGAGATGATACGTGCCAGGGTCATCGAAATTCACTGTTTTCTTCACCATACGTAACCCGAGCACCCCTGCATAGAAATCCACATTTTCCTGGGGATGGCCGACGATCGCTGTGATATGATGGATTCCCGTCGTCTTCTTTTTCATGTTCATCACTCCTCTTTATCTGCTACTAGTATTTACCCTTATTGTTTAAAATAAAAATGCATCCACTGCATATTGACCCGGACCGATCAACGCAACCCCGATCGCCACTGCAAGCAGCGTCAAGTTATATTCGTATCCATTGGATGTTGCCCATAATCCATTCTGGCCGTGCACCTTGACGATCGCCATGAACATCGTCGCTGCAATCAGGATAGCCGCAAACGGAGTCAGAAGCCCCAGCGCAAATAAGATTCCACCGGCCAGCTCTGAGAGCCCTGCCACAAGTGCCATCGTCACACCAGGCTTCATCCCGATGGATTCAAACCAGCCTCCCGTGCCTTTCAATCCATGACCCCCATACCATCCAAACAATTTCTGCGCTCCGTGACCAATGAACAACACACCAATAACTAAACGAATGATTAATAACCCAAGATCTATCATAATGAATTCCTCCTAATTGTTTTTATCTCGAATTCGAGATATTATCCAAAAAAATTTTATTCTTTCATGCTTTGATTGAACAAAGCAGAGTATCGTTACCAATTCTTACTTATCTGTCACAGCGTCACCTCCTGATAAATTATCTCGAAATTAAATATCTTGAATACGAGATAATAATATAGCATCTTTTCGCTGCTGTCAATGGGCGTTAGTTATTTTTTATTTACAGCCCCGGTACTGAGCTTTAACATATCCTAAATAAAATATAAAAGCTGGGTCAAAACAAAAAAACCACCACAATTTTAGTATAAATTTCTATTGCCGCTATTGATTTCCGTGCAAGACTTCGCTTTCCGCGGGCGGTTGTTGAGCCTCCTCGTCGCGATGCTCTTGCGGGGTCTCACCTAACACGCTTCTCCCGCAGGAGTCTTCGTCTTGCACTCCAATCAACCGCTAGCTAATATCTATCTACATTTACAAAACTAAAAACCTGACCTAATTTGCTTCCTAGAAAGCAGATTAGGTCAGGCTCACTTAGACTAAACACTTGTGTCCCTGGGGCATAGTACATATTAAAACCCTAATAACTGCAATACATATCCCCCCACAACCCCGATGATCACAATCAGCCATGCAGGCACTTTCCAAACATTCAGCAAGGCGAATAAAATCACGGCCAGGGCAAAATCAGACCCATCAAGGATAGAGCTTTTAATCACTGGATCGTAAAAAGATGCTAACAAAATGCCGACCACACTGGCGTTCACTCCCATAAGGATCCCTTGAAAGGCAGCGCGTTTTCTGAGTTCACTCAGGAAAGGCAAGGCAGCCACAATGAGCAGGAATGAAGGCAGGAAGATGGCGACCGTCGCCACCACGGCTCCCGTGACACCTTCCATCATGGTCCCCAAGTAACTGGAGAAAGTGAACAGTGGACCAGGGACAGCCTGCGCCATTCCATACCCGGCCAGGAATTCATCGGCTGACAGCAAACCTTGCGGGACCAGTTCCCTTTCGATCATCGGCAGGACCACATGCCCGCCGCCAAATACCAGCGACCCGACCCTGAAGAAGATATCAAAGATGTTGAGCAGGGAGCTGTTGAATGTGTTATTCAGGATCGGCAATAAGATTAATGTCCCAATCAATACCGATAGGGAGGCCACACCTGTCTTTTTCGATATACTGACGTGGAATGGTTCAATTTTCGATTCAGCTTTATCTTTGAACAGCTTCCATCCAAGCAGTCCGGCAGCAATGATAATCAATATCTGGATCCAGGCGGAAGGATACAACAGCATGATCAACGCTGCACCAAGGGCGATCGCCAGCCTGCTTTTATCCGGAGTCAGCTTTTTCCTAAGACCGATCAGGGCATGAAGGACAACGGCTGCTGCGACGACCTTCAAGCTGTGGATGAACCCGGCATCCCCAAGCGTAAAGGTTTGGTAGAGCAAAGCAAAAATGACAAGGACAATGACGGAAGGAAGCGTAAATCCTAAGAAAGAAATGACGCCTCCCAATATCCCCCCGCGCAGCATTCCGATCGATATCCCTACCTGACTGCTCGCCGGACCGGGAAGGAACTGGCATAAAGCGATCAAGTCTGCATAGGTCTTGTCCGTCAGCCATTTTCTCCTGTCCACATATTCATCTTTGAAGTAAGCCAAGTGTGCCACCGGCCCGCCAAACGAAGTTAACCCCAGTTTTGTTGATGTGAATAATATTTCTAAAAGTATAGCCAAGCGACTCTTATTTTTGAGCTGTTGGTTCAACTTCAATCACCTTCCTTTTACTTAATCTCTTTAAAAAGCTCATACGCCTTCGCTCTTGCTTCTTGCAGAACGGCCTCTCCTCTATCTGTGGTCCGATAGTACTTTCGGATCTTCCCATCCACGTTGACATCTTCCCTGGAGAGCAGCCTGTCCTTCTCCATGCCGTGAAGAATCGGATAGAGCGTGCCTGCGCTGATATCATATCCATGCTCATGCAGTTCCTCCACCATCCATGACCCATAAATCGGCTCCTCTTTGGCATGATGGAGGATATGAATATGGATGAAGCCCAGAAACAGTTTTCGCAGCACTTTATTTTCCAAACGAACCCTCCTCAATTTCATTATCTAACTTCGATATCGGATTTCGATTATGATTTTATAACAAGTAGGATCATTTTTCAACGCGACTCGGCAATCTTTACACATGCTTAACATTTCTTCATAAAAAACCAAGCATCAACCGCCGATTATGTAAGAGAAACACAAAAGGGAACACCTGCCAAAGACCAGGAAGTTCCCTTTTGATTAACCGATATACACACTGTCACAAGATCCCGCTGCCGGTTCGTAATAACAATGATTTTTAAATTGCCCCGCAAATGGCTGATTGTACCATGTTGGAGGACATGGAGCGTATGGATTGAAATACCATAGAGCATATTTCGCCGGGTGCTGTCTCCAGTAAGTCAAATTCTTTTTAGCCAGCCTTTTCTCAACCGATCTTGCTCTGTTATAAAATAAATTTCCCTTTTGAACCGCTTCAAACGAATAGTTGCCGCCCTGCACTTGGAAAATAACATCATAAATGGTCCTTACTTTCTTAAAGTCCAAACAATCCGCCACAGCCCGGTTGACGATGACATTCCCTACATACAGCATACCCTGCTTTCCTTCACCTTCTGCTTCAGCACGCATCATCCTTGCCATCAAGGCAACATCCGAATCCTTATATTTCACTCTTGGCATATTTCTCACCTCAGAAATAGTGTATGAAAAAAGAATTCATTGATGTCGTAATTTACAAATTTGGTTATAAAAATGCCTCTTCCGGATTCCTTGCAAGACATCGCTTTCCGCGAGTGATCCGTGCATTCCTCCAAAAAGGTCAGACCCCCGGTGCATTCCGGGGATCTGACCTAAACTTCTCACCTATTTTCACTGAGTATGTGAACTCGCCTGTCTAGTGATACATAGACATCACTTTCTCTACATCACGAATTAATTGATCGATTTCAGCCTGTGATAACCTCAACGGCATTTGATCGTATAACGTAATGATCTGTCCATCCTCTTCATGCTGATGTCTTTTTAAATATTGGTAAATATGATCGATCTGAATTTTATTGAGGACCGATTCTGTTTCAAAATTCTTCACTTTCTGTAATGAAAACTCATTCATGGCTGAATCAAATTCGCCTGTGATGATGGACCCCTGCATGTTCATGGCCTCACTCCTCAATGCTAGTATAAGTTAGTTTATACCCAATGCACGGAACAAAATGCACTATAAGCCTTTAGAATTTTCCTTGCAATCTGGTTTAAATCTCCATTCCATTAAATCACGAAAAAATGTGCCCTGAATAAAACCCCATTTTTTTCTTAAACTAAAAAGATAAACCAGTTCGGTGGTACGAGTATAAATACAGAAACTATACAATAAGCAAGCAGATTGGGGCATGTGAATGCCACGAATCAGGAGGAATACATCATGTTAGAACAAAAGATGGAAAAAATATATGAGGATATGCATCATGCCTATTTAGATAAATTTGAACTATGGCAGCAGGAAATTGTATTCGGGTGGCAGTGGTGGTTCGGGGTATTGCTTACGTTACTTCCATGGATCATATGGGCCAAATTTCATCCGCGGCGAAGCACCCACCGGTTATTATATATCGCTTTTTTTGTAATGGTCGTCGCAATCTGGCTCGACAGCCTTGGGGTGCAGTTGGACTTATGGCACTATAACTATGAGGTCCTGCCATTTTCTCCGTCGTATAAACCGTGGGATATTACCCTGATTCCTGTCCTGACGATTGTATTCATTCAAGTCAAACCCGTGGCAAATCCTTTTTTAAAAGGGATCATCTATGCAGGCTTCATCTCCTTCATTGCAGAACCCTTTTTTGTCTGGAGTAACTTTGTTGTCTATACAAATTGGGAATACATCTATTCTTTCCCGATTTATTTAGTGATGTACTTAATCTCCCATTTTCTGAGCACAAGAACACACTTTAACAGCCTGCATGAAAGCAGCGAAAAATAAGGGCCTGACCCCTAAGTATAAAAACGGGGGGCAGGACCTCTGATTGTTCACTTTTAACGATTCACCTTTAATAGACGCAGAGCATTCAATATCACGATGATAGCAGCCCCCGTATCGCTCAAGACTGCCAACCATAGCGTGAGCCAGCCCGGAAAGATCAATGCCAATGCCGCGAACTTCACAATCAATGAAAACCAAATGTTCTGTTTGATGATTTTAAGCGCTTTTCTGCTTAAATTTATCGTGTACGGCAGTTTTTCAAGATTATCCGCCATCAATACTACATCTGCCGTTTCCATTGCTGTATCCGTTCCAGCCCCGCCCATCGCGATCCCCAGATCCGCTGTGGCCAGGGCAGGTGCATCATTGATTCCATCCCCGACCATGGCCACTTTATGGCCTTCGCTTTGCAGTTTCTTGATGGCATCCACTTTATCTTCTGGTAAAAGGTCAGCAAAATAACGACTCACACTTGCTTCCTTTGAGATCATCCTGGCTGTGCCTTCATTGTCGCCGGTGAGCATCACGACCTGGCCGATTCCGACTTTCTTCAAGCCATCCAATGCATGTACGGTCGTGGTCCGGATCGAGTCAGCAACAGAGATGACTCCAAGGACCTTCTGTTTTGTACCAATGATCACAACGGTCATTCCTTTGCTCTGAAGCGCTTGAACGACTGTTTCAGCCTCGCCTAAAGGAAGGTTCTTTTCTTCAAAAAGCCTTGCATTCCCTGCATAGTGGACGGCCCCGTCAATCTCAGCCTGCACGCCTTTCCCCACTATGCTTTTAAATAACTCGCCGTCTTTTGGCTCAATGCCTTTTTCCTTCGCAAACCCCACGACGGTTCGTGCGATCGGGTGGGTCGAATATTCCTCCAACGTCCGAGCGATGGATAATACCTCTTCTTCTGACACGTTGAAAGCCTTGATTTCGGAAACCTTTGGCTTTCCTTCGGTCAGGGTACCGGTCTTATCAAATGCAATGGCCGTAATCGCCCCTGCTTTTTCAAGGAACGTACCTCCTTTGATCAGCACCCCGTTCCTTGCGGCATTGCCGATTGCGGAAACAATCGCAACAGGAGTCGAAATGACCAGCGCACAAGGGCAGGCAACGACTAACAATTCAAGACCTTTATAAAACCATTCACCCCATGTTCCAAATCCTATTAAAGGCGGGAGGACCATCACAACCAATGCCAGAACGAACACGATCGGCGTATAAACAGCCGCGAACTTATCGATGAACGCCTGAGTGGGTGCTTTCTGTTCCTGGGCTTCCTCCACCAGGTGGATGATCTTCGCAATGGTTGTATCTTCAGCGAGCTTTGTGACCCTTATTTCAAGGGACCCGTTCTCGTTGATCGTCCCCGCATAAACAGTGTCCCCGGCTTCCTTATCCACCGGGATGGACTCACCTGTGATCGGCGCCTGATTGATACTTGATTCACCTTTTAAGATTTCACCATCCAGCGGAATCCGATCTCCAGGTTTCACAACCAGGATGTCACCCACAGCCACTTCTTCAACATGTCTTTTCGTTAACTGCGAGCCTACTATAATCCATGCCTCCGACGGTGCCAAATTCATCAGATTGCGGATGGAATTTCTCGTCTTCTCAATCGACATCGTCTGAAGGGCCGTTCCAAGCGCAAACAGCCAGACAACCGTTGCCCCTTCCAGCCATTCACCGATCAAGGCTGCACCGATGGCCGCCGCTGACATCAATACATTCATGTCCAATGAACGGCTTTTAATAGAGTAGTAGGCGCTTTTTACCGGCTTATACCCGCTGATGACCATTGCCGATGCGTACAAGAATGTGGTTATCAAAGTGGAAATACCAGTAAAAGATCCAGCGAATCCTAATGCAATCAAGATCCCTGAAGTAATGATCCCGCCATACCCTTCTTTTTGTGTTTCTTCTGTTGAAGGCTTCTGTTTCGAAAGCAGAGACGCTTTAAAACCGATTTTCGATACTTCGGTTACGATTTCTTCCACACTGTTCTCATGCTCCACTTTCATTTTCCCTGTTGAAAAATTGACACTTACATGGTTGACTGCCGGAATTGTATTCAAATGGTTCTCGATGCTTTTCGCACAGCTGCCGCAATCCATCCCTTCGACAGAATACACCCTCATATTCTTGTTTTGTTTCAAGGGCTCGATTTTAAACCCGAGCTTTTGAACCTCAGATTCTACTTGTTCAAAATCGCTCCCCGTGACCTTCAGTTTTGCAGAATTATAGTTTACCTTGGCTTCCGCTATATTCTCTAACTTGCTCAGCCCTTTTTCGATGGATAGGGCACACGATGGGCAATCCATACCGTGTATCCGGTATTCGGCCTCCTCCCCTTTAGGAGAGTCTGTTTCACTGCTGCAGCATGATTGAGCAGCTGCATCCCTCGTTTCAACGGCCGTCTGACTGCTGCAGCTCTTGGAATCGCCGGCTTCAGGCATTGAAACAACTTCCTCATTTCCGCTGCAGCATCCTTGGGACTTCCCAGCTTCAGGCATTCTTTCAACTTCCGCATCCCCGCTGCAGCAGCTTGTTTTCGCTATAACCAATTGCTGCTCTTCTTTAGTACCGCAGCAAGTTGATTTAACATGGCTCTCATGTTGTTCTCCTTTATTCGAACTGCACCATGAATCTGCCATCTCTTCCACCCCCTAAACGATATGATTTTTACAGCATGCAACGTCACTTTGTACTTCACCCAGCACCACATCGAACGTCTCCAATAAGTCCCGCACGTGCTGATTACTTAGACTATAGAATGTGTACTTCCCTTCCTGCCTTCCGACAATCAGGCCGCATCCCCTCAAGCACGCCAGATGCTGGGATATATTTGACTGGTTCCCATCCAGGTCCTTGATGATCTCGGAAACCGTCTTTTCTTCTTCTATAATACACTCCAAAATTTGAATCCTTATTTTATGTGCAAATCCCTGCAGGAATTTTACCTTGGTATCTAAATCAATTGTTTCAGCCAATTTGTGCCCCTCCATCATATTAGGTATTTCTAATACGTTTATGATTAACATATTAGCAATTTCTAATATGTGTGTCAAAACAGTTCAGATCGATAAGAAAATACTGTAATCGATCATATTCCTATCCATTTGAAAATAAATACTCCATGGACTTGGATTTCGATAATAGATTCCGCTTTTTCGATAATAAAATCGTTTTTTCAGATAATAAAATCTATTGATTTCGATAATAAAATTCCATCAACTCAAAAAAGACAAACTATTTTAGTTTAAAAAGGGGCTTGATGAACTAAAACCATTCATTTGTCTCCACCAATCTAAATAAAATCGTCTGCTTTTGGAAAAAACGTTGAATTTCAATAGAATTACTGCTTTATTTAAGAAAAAACTTCCGGTAAAGAGAAAAAGGCCTGACCCCCGGTACACTAGATCATCAGCATACCGTGGCCAGGCCCCACTAACACCTTATTTAATCTATCAAGAAAGCTTTCCGCCTTTCCTTTTGTTACAAAAAAATATGTTTATCAGCTTACCTGCAAATTCAGATGATAGATTGGCTGTAAAAAAGGACAGATACTGTGGTTTCAACGAAATCACGGTATCTGTCCTTTTTAAATTTTTTAATTCTTTTTATGGTGCCTGGCTCAACCCTTTTAAATTGTGCCAGGCACAAAATACCCTGATTGTTCCTGGCACAAAACATTCAATTTGTGCCTGGCACAAACCACTGAAGTCACAACCACCTCTATTACCTAAACAAATCCAAAAACAACTCCCAGAACCCTTTCTCCTTCTCAGGTTCCGCTTTTTTCTCTTCCTTTTTTTCCTTCTCGATGCTCTCCGTCTTGATCACGAACTGGACGGAAGAAACCTTTTCATTTTTCTCAGAAACGAACGAAACAGGTTTGAAATCGGACTTATCGTATTCGTCCATCATCTTATTGATCTCCGCCTGCATCTTTTCAGGAAGGTTTTTTGTTTCCTGGTGCAATTCAGACGTTCCGTCATGAAGCTCGTTCACCCCGCCGGACAGTTCACTAGTTCCGCCGGCAAGTTCAGTAATCCCTGAATGAAGCTTTCCATAATTCGAGGACAGCTGCCCCACACCTTCTGTATAACTCACGAGTCCAGAGTGGAAATCACCATATTTGGCTGACAGTTCACTCAATCCTTTTTGAAGTTCCGCCAGACCGCTCATATCCGTTTCCTTCAAAGACGAAGACAGATTGCTTGAGATCGACGTCAGCTGTCCGCTGATTTCCGTCACCGCACCGTTCATTTGATTAAGTGACGGCTCGACTGCTGCAAAAGCTTGGTTCACGCTGTCATACGTCCCTTTCACCTTTTGTGCAGCTGCATGGGACGCTGCCAGCTTATCAACGACTTCCGGATTTGCCGCACTCTCACGCAAAGCGGCAATATCTTCTTCAGAAACCTGACTGGCCGGAATCCCCTTGATTGCCGCATCAAGCGCAGCATACGCCTGCGAATAATTATCCTTCAACTTCGTCATCCCGGCTGCCGTTTCATTCAGTCCGCCCGCCAGCTGATTGAGTCCAGCAGGAAGTTCATTCAAACTCGACAAGTCCACTTCAGCCGACTGCCCGGAAAGGGACCCATTGATCGTCGCCAGCGCATCACGGATCGAACCGGACGCACCGACCAATTGAGACGACGATCCGTTCAATTCCCCGAGTCCATTTTTATATTGAGCAGAACCGTCACGCAGACTTGCTGCCCCATTATTCAGCTGGGACACGCCCGTCTCAAGCTCAGCCACACCATCATTCAACTTCCCGATGGCATTCGAAAGCTCGGACATATCACCTGTCATACCTTCCGTTCCCGTCGTATCGATCGGAAGTGTGGACGGGACCGCGGCGATCTCGACTCCCTTAAATTCGAAGTCCTTCACATCCGCTTCCACCGTCAGCTTCTTCTCTTTTCCGGGCATGACGGTAAACGTGATCTGCTTATTCTTCCCGGCATTCGCCACCATGCCGTCAGCCGCTTCGATATTTTCATACGTATTCGGCAGGCTCATCGACACCTGCAATAAATAATTCTCGTAAAAATCCGAGTCGCCGCTCGTATTTTCAGCAGTATCGATGTTTATTTCAAGATGACCGCTCTTTCCGGCAAGCTTGGATGGATCCACTTTCTGCCCATCAAGCCTATACGAAACCTTCACATCCCACGGCAGCTCCGTCTCTTCACTCATATTCCCTTGATAGGTGAACTTTCCTTCAGGGGCATCCATCTCAACCTTTTGCCCCTCCTGCTCAAGCTCCTTCAGGTCGGTCAGGTTTTTCACACTGCTGTACTGCCCGAAATCGAGGATCTTCCCGGCACTGGCCACATCGAATGTATTCACGATGTAGATATGATTGAGGTTCCCCTCCGCATTCAATGTCGCGTAAACCACTTCATCCTTTGACGACACCTTTCCTTCCGTCGCCGCCTGGGCGGGCACACTCAGAAATGAAGGCAAGAACAGCATCAAAGCGAGAGCGCTGTATGTCAGTCTTTTTTTTCTCATCATCATTTCTCCTCATAATAATTTGCTTTATAGGTTGTTTTCTTATTGAATTTATCAAATACCAGAAGCATCGCCGGCAGCACAAACAATACCATGAGGAACGCCAGGAGCGCCCCTCTTCCCATCAAGAGCCCGATGGATCCGACAATCGGATTGGACGACGTGATCCATAAAATAAATCCGACACTCGAGAGGATCGCCGCTGAAATTGAGATCGAGAACGTCTTTTCATCAAGCGTCTTCACGATGGCCGCTTTCGCAGGCATCTCCTTCCGGTAATGGGTGTACGCTTCCGTGAACAGGATTCCATAGTCGACCGTCGCGGCCAGCTGCACCGTACTGATGATCAAATAGCCGACGAACACGAGCGGCGTATTCGTAAAGTACGGGATCGACAGATTGATCCAGACCGCTGCTTCGATCGTGATGAGCAGGATGACCGGAATCGTAATCGACCGGAAGCTGAACAGGAGCACGAGTGCAATCGTCACGACCGTCAGCACATTCACAACCACGTTATCCTTATTGACTGTAGTTTTAATATCATACAGCGTCACGCTTTCCCCGAGCGCAAGGGCCTCATCCCCGTAATAATCCGAGGCCGCTTTTTTTACCTTTTCTACTATAGAAAAAGGGACCTCTCCTTCTGTACCCTGATTCGTGTTGATGACGATCCGGCTGTAATTCTCAGAGTAGAATTCATCCGTGATCGACTTGTCGAGATAGTCAGGAGGGATTTCGGTCCCTACCTGGTTTACATAGGCCATAACGCCAGTCACATAGTCGAGATTCTCAATATCCTCAACCAGCTCTTTCTCTTTCGCCATATCCCCTTTAGGGACCAGCAGCACGATTGGAGTCGTTTCCCCAAACGTCTCTTCGACTTTCTTAAAGTCACTGCCGACACGGGTGTTCTCAGGCGCTTCACCCGAACCGTAGATGAACTTCGTGTTCGTCTGCCCCAGAAAAGCCGGCACAATGATCGCGAACACCAAAATCAGGCTCGGGATCTTCAATTTGACGACCTTGTTGCCGATCCCCTTGAAGTCCGGTACAAAGCTCCTATGCTTCGTCTTATCCATCCATTTATAAAAAACAAGCGTCAACGCCGGCAGGAACACCATCACGCTGATGAAACTCAGGACGATCCCTTTCACGAGGTTCACACCGAGATCCGACCCGATTTGGAACTCCATGAACGTCAGCGCGATGAAGCCGAAGAACGTCGTCGCTGCACTCGCCGTAATCGCCGGGAAAGACTTCTTCATCGCAAGCTTCATCGCTTCCTCCGGATCATCGGTCTCCTTCCGGTAATCCTGAAAGCTGTGCAGCAGGAACACCGCATAATCGAGCGACACCGCCAGCTGCAGAATCGGTGCCACCGACTGGGTAACGAACGAAACCTCCCCGAGGAAGATATTCGTGCCCAGATTGATCAGCACCGACACCCCGATCGCCGTCAGGAAGAACAGCGGTTCGACCCATGACGTCGTCGAAATGACCAGAATCAAAATGATCAGCGGAACGAGAAGCATCCCCGCATACATCGATTCGTTGCCGGCCATCTTTTGGGAATTTGCCGTATTGGCGGCCTCCCCCGCAATTGCACCATCTTCCCCGATCAGTTCATACACTTCATCCGTGATCCGGACCTCATCCCCGGTCCGTACACTGATCGAGAACAGTGCATTCCGGTCCTTATAATAGTTCTCGACCGTCTCTTGATCCGCTACCTCCAAGGGCGTCTTCAGATCGACCATATCATCCAGCCACATGACATCCGAAACCCCGTCGATGGCTTCAAGCTTTTCTTTATAGGAGAGCGCCTCCTGGATCGACACATCAGTCACCATGACCCGGGTATCCGGCACGGCCCCCGTGAATTCTTTCTCCATGATGTCCATTGCCCTCGTCGCCTGGGCATCATCCGGTAAATAATCGACCATATTATAATTGACCTTCACAAAAAACTGCGCCACTGTAGACAGGATCGTCACCAGTATGAACGCAATAAGCACAGCCTTCTTATGCTTTATGATCCACGATGCAATATTTATCATTTCTCAACCTCACTTGTATCTCTCGCATTTTCACCTTATCATTATAATAAACACCGTGTTGGTTATACAACGGACAGTTGGTTAGCGAATGTTCGATAACCAACATTTCATTCCGGTATGTTGGATATCTCTCTCGACGGCTAAAAATGGACAGAAAGGAACATCGAAAGTGACCTCAAAAATGGACAGACGAAAACAATATACACGAATGGTTTTAAAAGAAAGCCTGTTGAAACTGCTGCAGGAAAAAACGATCTCAAGTATCACCATCAAAGAAATCTGTGAAACGGCAGACATCAACCGCTCCACCTTCTATGCCCACTACCCAAACCAATACGAACTGCTCGATTCTATCGAGGAAGAATTCATCGAAGACCTCGTCGGCACACTTGGGCAATACAACTTTTCTAAAGAAGAAGAGGCCCTGCAAATGACCGAAAAACTATTCGAATACCTCGCCGAGAAAAGTGACATCTGCCACACCCTCCTAAGCGAGAACACCGATATGTACTTCCTGAAAAAAGGTATGATGATCACTCACGAATTCATCTTCAAAAATTGGATCACCGACAGCCGGATCGATCAGGAAACGTATGAATATATCAATATATTCCTGGTGAGCGGAAGTATTCATGTGATTAAGAATTGGCTGGAGAATGGGTTGGAAAAGACGCCCGGGGAGATGGCGGGGATTTTGTATAACTTCATAAATCGGGGGTTATCGGGAGTTCAGTAGGTTACTATCTGGAATTTTCGTTCCATATCATAAATACTCCGTTAACCAGACCTTGAAATGGGCTTCACACATTGGTCAAGCACTAATTTTGAAGATTGTTTCAGATAACAGCTAATTGCACCTTTCATCAAAAACATTTGCCCTTCGTGCCGAAATTTTTTTCAATCCCTAAAAGCCAGAAAACCTTCCCTTAAAGCCTCCAATTTACGGATGCTGGATTTATCGCTGATTTAATCTTCTTCATTTAAAGCTTTTCAGTCATCAATTATGTCAACCTCCTTGAACGCCTATACACCCTTCCCTTGTTGGCGATGGCCCCGTGCTAGTTGCAATATCAAAAGACAGCAAATTTGCTTATGTCATCAATAATCTTCAAGACACAGTTTCAGTGATTAATAGGAAACGCCAAAAAGTAATCGATTCGATTAAAGTCGGAGATGCTCCTGCAGGGATTGCGTTAGTCCAATGTAAATAATATAAAAAAGCGTATCTGTTTGTTTTAGATACGCTTACCTATAGTTTAAAAAAAGATTCATATTATTAATCACGAGTTAATAATCCACTAGAGATCATACAGCTAAATACCATAACTAATCGGAGGGTCAAAGCGTAAGCCTCTTTGGCACTGAGATATCCCTTTTTAGGATTCCTATGGTAGTGTCAATAATTATGTGTAAGAGAGTACTCCCTGCATATATACTTCTCTTGGGTAATGGGGGTTGCCTTTCCCCTCCGGAGGCTGAAGCCTCCGGAGGGGAAAAATCGCTCACTATCATTTTTCATCGTAACGCTCATCTTTCGCTAAACCAAATCCGCTTAATTTTCTTCTAGCCCAACGATCATTGTAATCTGACACATTCATATAAATGATTTTCTCTGCTGCTTCAATATTCGGTAGACTATCCATTGTTTTCAGTCTCTTTCGGACTTCCCTGTTTAAACGTTCAATCAGGTTTGTTGTATAAAGGTATTTTTGAACATCTTTAGGATACTTGAAGAACGTGAGAAGTACAGGAAGGTCATTCTCCCAGGATTCAAATTCTCGTTTGTACGTTTTCTTCCACTTCTCCTTCAGTTCTTGGAGTGCAGCTTGAGCCTCTTCGTAACTGTCTGCCTTATAAATAGTCTTTAGATCTTGGGCTAATTCGGGTTGATGCTTTTTTCGCGCATTGTTAAGCGTGTTCCTTACTTTGTGTACAACACAGCGCTGTACATCCGCTTTTGGAAAAGCACGAAGGAATGCATCTTCTAATCCAGACAAGCCGTCAAATACCCCAAGAAGGACTTGTTCCACTCCACGCTCACGAAGATCATTCAGAATTTCACTCCAGCCGTTGGAAGACTCTCTGCCACCAATATAAAATCCCAGAACTTCACGATTTCCTTCCGGCGAAATACCAAGAACAATATAGACAGCTTCTTTACCAACCGTGTCACGACGAACGTTTACAAATAAAGCGTCAAGATAAAGGGCACAATACCGTTTTTTCAAAGGACGGTTCTGCCATTCCCGGATATCTTGTAGAACAGTATCCGTTACATTGGAAATGGTGCCTGGAGAATAAGAGTCGCCAAGCAGGCTTTTCATAATTTTACCGACCTGACGAACCCCAACGCCATGACGATACAATTGGATGACTAGCTCATCAACAGCCACCATTCTGCG
Source organism: Bacillus sp. Marseille-Q1617 (assembly GCF_903645295.1). Taxonomy (NCBI): domain Bacteria; kingdom Bacillati; phylum Bacillota; class Bacilli; order Caryophanales; family Bacillaceae; genus Bacillus; species Bacillus sp. Marseille-Q1617. The sequence goes on along the minus strand of NZ_CAHJXM010000001.1, from coordinate 572,765 downwards.
TTTGTAAGGCTCGAAGAGTTCCGTTTGGAACTCGCCATTACGATCTCTTGGAACATCAAGGTCTTCAACACGTCCATAGACAGTATCCAGCGTACGTGGATAATATCCATTCCGAGAGTTGTTTTGTCCCACAGGTTCATTTTTAAGGACCTCTTTAATTTCTTCTTGGAGGATGAATTCTACTTTTTCTTTAAGGACTTCTTTCATAGTGGACTCTAACAGACTAGAAAGATTAAGGTTTTTTGTGTTATCATTGGACATGGACAAAGGACTCCTCTCGATTATTGTGGTGATATTCAGAGAGTACTTTGTCCTTTTTCTGTTGTCTAGAAAAAGACCTTACACATACATTTATAAACCATCATTCCTATATAGAATTTCTAATTTTTTGTTTCAATAAATCTTATTTTTCGTATTGTTTAATGACAGAAATGGAGCCATCTGACTCCAAAAAAACTTCTTTCACTTGTTTCATCGATCCAAGGCCTTGAGAGCGCATTGCTTGAAATATTGCACTTTTAGAAACCCTTTCCTTCTTCATCGCTTCTTCTTTGAATTCTCCTTCTTTGAAAAGAACTTGTGGTTCCGATTTAATTATGTTCTCAAACCAGGGCAGACGTACTGTTAACTTGGCTACAAGATACTGAAGTGCTATTAAAACTAGAAACGCAGTTATTCCTTTTACCCAAGTAACATTTCTATTCAAAATGGTAGTGGCTAAGGTAGTCCCCATCGCCATTGTTATAACTAAATCAAACGCATTTAGCTTTGAGAGTGTTCTCTTTCCAGAGACCCTAAGAAAGATAACAAGTGAAGCATAAGAAAAAACAGCTATAACGACAATTCGTTGAATCCCATCAAAATTAGAAAAAAACATCATACTCCTCCTTCCTCACTACTTGTCCTCTTCCCTGCAGCATTTGGAGTAAACCCAAATTATGGGCATTTCAAGAACGTAAAGTGAGGAGTGGCAAATAATAATTAACAGTGGTTTTAATCTCGCTGTCAGTTCTTTCCGGCTTCACTTGACCCGCTGCAATTAACACAAAAAAGGCACGATCCCCTGCGCGTTAATGCGTTAGTTAACGCGCAGGGAATCAGGCACCCATAAATATATAATAAAATTCTATTTCAAAACCAACTTCGCCACACACTCCACATGTGCAGAGTGCTAGGTGTAGATAATCCATCATAGTCAATACACCAGAGCAGTGGAATTCACCTAAAATCTGTGTATTCACTCATATTGTATTTTTAACTAATAAATATTTTAACCGCTGTTTTTAATTGCTCAATCACTGTTACATCCATAGATACTGATGGTCGGGGTTGAAATGGCGGTCAAAGTATTGACTTAATAAGGTTTTTAATTGCAATGCGTAAAATTTGTGTAAAATATTTATTTAATCTGAAACAGGTAATTTACTTTACCTGTTTTCTTACATAACTACTTTAAGTTTGACAAAGAAAAACACTGGGGTTCTTAATTATCTATTTAATAAATAAAAAGAACAGATTGAGAATGGCAAAAAGTAAAGTAGATATTACCAAGTATCTTAGTCCATTATTATATAGTTTAAATTTATTCTGGCAAATCTTTGAATTAATATATACTTGTGAAAGAAGATCATTTTGCTTTTCCAATAAAGTAGCGGTCATTACTTTTTGCTTATATGAATCAAAACTTTGACCAGCAATAGTTCCAAAAAAACTTATTGAATCAGTAGTGAGACCAGGCTGTTTATATACAGAGGAATCAATCGAACCCTTCAACGCTTTAAATAGGTAGGTGATGGTTAAAGCCATAAAGAAAAAGAACATCGCCAAGACAAAGCTAGTTAGTAACACCATTCCCACTTCCCCATAATTATTAATGCTATACATTCGTATCAATTTCTTTATAAGTAAGTTTAACGAACCAGTTATTATACTACTTGAGAAGAAGCCTCCTAGGAGTATTCCCGCAAAAGCCAATGAAAAAGAAACTTTTGTATCACAATTTCCAATCCAAAAATTAATCCTATCTAACGTTTCTATTACCTCTTCTTTATTTACTTCTACATTTTCATTATTTGAACTGTTCATATAAACCTTCCCCCTTTTCTTCCCATTTTAAGAAACTCTTCCAATATTATACACTTGAGTTTAAAATAGAAGTAGAAAAAAGTCGATTGGGTGAGGAAAATAATGAGCATGATGGGTTGGGATGTCTTAGACAAAATTAAAGAGAAAATTGAAGGTATCTTTACAACGGAAATGGAAGTGAATGATTTCACAGGAGATACGGTTCCTTCCATTGACGACCTTCCTGACAGAAATCAAGGACTAATTATTACAAATTGTTCCATACTGTTTGTGGATATAAGAAGTTCAACCCAGCTTTCAGACCGTTCTCAAGCAAAAAGCATGGCGAAAATATATCGGGCGTTTGCAAGAGCGATGAGTATCTGCATTTATTCAAGTGGTGGAAGTGTGCGACAGATAGCGGGAGATCGAGTAATGGGAGTTTTTGTTGACGATGCAGAAGAAGGATCTGTTTCTAAAGCAATGAATGCGGCACGTGCAATTATTACAGTTGTAGAACATGTGTTTAACCCGTTATGTAAAACGAATGTCAACAACAAGAGTATTGAATGTGGGGTTGGAATTGATACAGGAAGGGTACTAACTACTTCAATCGGGATTAAGCACGAAGACGATGATGCAAGAGATTTAGTATGGGCAGGAAAAACCGCTAATGTTGCAAGCAAACTGACTGATTTGGCATTAGAGAGAGAAATTTTCATTTCTAATAGAGTGTACAACAAAATGCCAGCTGGATTGAAAACAGATATTTGGGAAAAACGATTCCGTATAAAGGGCGATTCAATCTATGAAGGCTACGGGACTATTGATTACTATTTAGATTGTATTGATGAGACAATAACCACAGGTTCACAAACAGACGATACTCTCAATCAAAAGAATGAAAGCAATCAAAACCAACAGGTCGTTACCACCATTTTAGAAGATATTCGACAAAAAACTTTGAATTTGCTTGAACAATTTGAAACTGTAATAGAAAGAGAGAATAAGTTAAGAAAACAAGAGCAGGAGGTTGCCCAAAAAGTTGTTGCTATTGAAAAGAAGGAAAGAGAGTTATCAGAAAAGGAAGCAAAGATTTCATCAGCAACTGAATATGCTAGAAACAAAGCTATCTATGAAGTTAAAGTCCTATATTTCAAGGAAAATATTGATTCTTTTACAATAGAAACAGCTCTTCAGCTTATGAAAGAAGTAGAAACTATTGGTAACAAAATTGGGCTCAGTACAGCACATTGCCATAATGACTTATATTATTGGAAGTTGATTAAGTATTTTAAAGACAAAGAGTCCTTTATTGCATATTCATTGATTATTGAACAACTAATGAACAAACTTCCTTATCTAGTGTTTCCTTCTAACGATCTGATCGTTACTATTGTAAAGACGCTTGGGAAAGAAAGAGATTATTTAGATGCTGTTTTGTATTGCAGCAAATATCACAATGTTAGTCAAGAAACACGTCTCGAATTATGGAAGATTTTAAAAGCACTTGGGCTAAAGAATGAAATCCAAGGAAACCAGCTTCTATTGTTAGAATAGAAACTTTTAAAACAAATCAATTATGGGTGATGAATATGAGATCAAATTATAAAATTTTTAATCTGGAAAGTAGCTTATCCCGAATTGATGACATTCTAAGCGATTCGAATACATATGAAGAGAGCGATGATATTCCAGAAATTGATGATTTGACTTTTAAGAACGGAAAGTATGTCAAATGTTCGGCATTTTTTATTGACCTCCGGGGATCTACTGATCTAATTGAGACACAGGGAAGAAAATCAAGAACATTAGCCCGAATTTACCGGTCTTATATCAGCGAAATAGTTGCAATCGTAAACAGCTTCAAAACATGCAAGGAAATAAATATTATAGGGGATTGTGTATCAGCCATGTTTGCTGGTGAAGAAGAAGGTAGTGAATCCCCTGTTATCGAGGCTATGCAGGCCGCATCAATGAGTAATGGAATGATGGAAATTTTCAACCTGAAATACCAAAAAAAGTGGGGCAAAGATTTCAAAGAAATAAAAGCCGGAATAGGTGTAGCTTTAGGACGTGCTTTAGTAATCAAAGCAGGTTTCAGTGGAAGCGGAATAAAAGATCTCATTTATATGGGTGATGTAGTAAATAGAGCTTCCAAAATGTGCGGCTTAGCCAATAAAGAATATAATTTTCCCATTTGTGTAACAAAAAAAGTGTATGACAGTGTTGGCACCTTCATCGCTAATGCTGAAAAGAAACAGACCTTCCAGGATTGGCTTAAAGAGCAAAACCACTCTAAACATGGGACAGTTTATACTGGTAATTTTCATCGACTCAGTATGGCTAATTGGGTAGAAGAGAACAAATAAAACAGAAAAAAATGAGCATTGGATGGATTCGATTCCTTCCAATGCTTTTTAAGATAAAAGAAAACAGTAAAATATTATAACATTTTATTTACCACAACATTTTTTGTGTTTTAAGCCACTTCCGCACGGACATGGATCATTTCTTCCTATTTTCTTTATTCCAGTTTGTTTTTTGTATGATAGAATTCGTTGTTGAGCATACCTTTCCGATAACTCAATAAGTTCTGCTTCTCTTTCAGGCGGTATATCGTCCTTAGTTAGATATTCGAAATCCACATTATACAATTTCCCTTTAGAATTGTAGTCTAAATACAAAGCCAATCTATTGTCATCATTAGGTTTTAACATTGTTGCTAATACATATTCTTTTGCTTTATCCCCTCTGAAATTACTAATTTCATCTTGATTGCAAATAAGAGTAATCTTTGAATCTTCAAAGATATTTAATGGCATAATTCTATTCACATCTGCTTGTCTTTCCAATAATGTATTCATTTTATTATCTAACTCTACTCTTAATTCAAAATCTATATCCAGAAGTGTACTTGCTACCCTGGTAAATCCACTTTTTCCTTGTTTTTCTAATATGTCTATAATTTCTTGCATCTTCACGGGTATTTCCTGTTGTGGTTTCTTTGGTTTTTCTATGTCAGGAAAAACAAGTAAAGAAAAGTAATTATCCAATTCTTCCCTATACCCATGCCATAGTATACGGTTTCCATTTCCCAATTTGGCAGTATTAAGATAGCGGTTGTGTTCAATATACATGCCCAAATGGTCAAGCTCATCAATAACCTCTAAATCAGGAGATTGTGCTGCTTTTAATCTTTGTTCCAAGAAATGAAGAAAAATACTAGGTGATTCAAAGTAGTCAGCGTAAACCCGTAACTCATCAATTGAGATATTCCATGACGGTAAATCACCAAGTTGAATCCCAATGGGTGATAGTTTATCAATCCGTGCAGCAAACTCGTTAAAATTATCAATAGTAACACTACATGAAGTTATATGCCTATAATCATCATATTTTAATTCTTTTATCGGTACGTGTTCCTCATTACAAACGATTACTTTCCCCTCTTCTTTTAAGGTCTCTATGAATCTAGTTGCTTGTTCATGAGGTTTTTTTGCTAGATTTTCTATGGATTTAATAAAAGCACTAAAATCAGTTGAAGGATGAGTATAGGTAAACGAACCTGCTTTCACTTCTATAACAATTAAATGACTATCAAATTCTATGATCCCGTCACACTCACACCATTGTTTTTTTCCAGTATTACCCGTATTGCTCTGATAATAAATTGATTTATGGGATTCTAATCTTGGAAGTAACTTGCGGAACAATTCAAATGGTAATTCTTCTGAAACCTGTTTTTGTTTCTCGTTCCAATCTTTTTTGTATTCCGGTTTAAGCCTAGTTATTAATCTTTGAATTACCCTGTATAAGTTATCAAAAAGGCTATAATATTCAAAACAATAAATCTTGTCCTCTATACAAATAAAAGGACGTTCTTCAATAGGTAACCTTCTTAATGGCCAACCTGTATATTCACCATCAGAGTAAAAACTTGTTTCTTCACCCAAATTCCATGATAGTTCCTCTATTAATGCTCTAGGTAGCCCTGTTACTTTCTCTACATCGAATAAATCATATCCAAAAAATCGCCCATTAAAAGAATCTCTTTTTTCCTTTAAACCCAATTCTTCAAATAATTTTTCCACTTTTTCAGTAGAATTTTTCTGAACATTATCGAATTGTTGTTCAATTATAGGGGCAGTCTTCTCCATCATATGATCTAAATCTTCTATTAAATTGTTCATTCCACACATCAAGGACATTTGCATTTTCTCAATACCTTTTAGAAATTCTTCAATGCTTATTCCAAAAAGTTCTTGAAAGACTTCATCATGCGGTAATAATAAATCAAGGTAGTGAGGAAACTCAAAAACTGGGTATCTTTGACCTCTTACTGTAGTTCTTAATTCTTGTGCTTGTACATAAAGAGAATTATAACCTTCATTGTAGTTTGGGTCTGTCTTTTGTAAGTAAACTGAGTGGCAGATATGAAAATGGCTTATACTTCTGTACAACTCAGCAACTTTTTCATAAATCAAATGCCACTTATCTGTATCTCCTTCTTCATCATTACTTTTTATCGAATCAGTTGAAACAAGAACACTTTGTACATAATCTATCATTCGAACTGCAATCATTTGGTCAAAGCCATACTGAAATTCAGATGTTTTATTTAACATAGACATAAACATACTCCAATAGCTTTGCTGTAATAATGCTAATGGATTGCAACTTGCCACTAAATCACGAATTTCATTAACAAGTAGGTCTATTCTATCTTTTATTTCTTGGTACTGGTCTGCAAGACTATTGATATAGTCTTGATGTTCTTCATCGGTCATGTTGTTCCGCATAACAACTTCCTTGCCAAATCTAGCAAGTTCAATAGGTCCATATCTTACGTAATCATCTGGTCTTCGTTGCTTTGTTTTACTTTTCCCCAATATAATCCCTCCTCTAAATAGTCAAAATGTGTAAAAGGCAGCACCTATATATAGGAACTACCTTCTGTTGTTCTTTCTGTTGTGTTCATCACTATATAGTTCATCTCATAAATCCTTCACAACTTCTTCATCCAATATCGCTTTTCTCTTTTCCCAATCAGGCATTAATGAAAAAAGCATCTGATAGAAGTTATCACTGTGATCGTTATACTTAAAATGAATTAATTCATGAAGAACCACGTAATCAATACAGTATTTTGGTGCCTTTATAAGCTCAGTATTTAGAAGTACCGTGTTTTTTTCGGTTAGTGCTGAACCCCATCGTGCTTTCATCAACCTTATATCAATTTCTGGCTTCTCCACTCCGTATTTTTGCACCAGTGGATACATTTTCTCTAATGATTCATTGAATGTCATTTGGGCTTTTTCACGATACCATTCGTCCATCAATTTCGATTTTCGGCTAACATTATCTGTTTTCTTCACGTACAAATAAATGAAGCCTCGGAAGTATTTCACTACTTCTTCTTCCATTGACTGCTGTACTCGTAAGCGGTATTGCTTTCCCAAATACTTAAACGTCTCGCCACTGACATATTCTCTTTCACTTTGCTTCAAAGGCTGTACATCATTAAAATTCCCAACATTTTTAAGAATCCATGAGCCTTTTGATTTAACAAAATCGGAAATAAAATCTAACGGCACTCTGTCATTTGCAGTAACCTCAATCGTCATGTCTGGTTTGACATTAAGGTTTACATTTTTGACTTGTTTCCGCTTAATAATGAAATCTATGACATTATTGGCGTACTCAATTTGATGTTTTTCCATGCTGCTCCCTGCCTTAGTAACGTCTTAGAGCAACCGTTTTGATTTGCTCAATGATTTTATCAATTGTATCAAAGTCAATTTCCAAACTGTACTTTTCTTTAAAATCAAAAAGAAGATCATCCAATTCTTGAGCAATTCGATTGTGAATCTCTAAGTTATCATGCCAATCAACTTTTTGATGTTCTTTTATGATTTCATCCATCTTCTGTGCCAAGTCCCCCAGATTATTAGTGTTATAGCTTGTAGCAGATTCTTTTGTTTCACCCAAAATATCCCTTGTAACGCCATAAAAGGCTTGTGCATTTCGATTTTCTTTAATCACATTAGGATAATGCTCAGTTGATTGACCACTCTGGTAATCCTTCATAATGTCCTTCATACGGTTCAAATACTCAGCCTCAGAAATCCGTTTGTCTCGATATTCTTGAATGGCCTCTTGTATACGTTCAGAAAACTTTTTGTAATAGGATGGGTTTTCGTCCCATTTTGCATGAACACTTTTTGTTAAACGAGTACGGATGGCATCTGCTTTCGCTCGTTTGGAACCAAGTCGTTCTATTTCCTCTTCAAAAGCCTTTGCATTTAAAATATCTACTGGATTGGTAATACGAATAACTTCCTCTGCAGAAATATAATTATCCATCAACTTCTGCATTTTTGCTTCATATTCTTTATGGTCAATCGTATCCGAATATCGTAGCTTCACACTTTTCCGCAAGTCCTGGAAAAACTTGAAATCCTTTTTGTACTTTTGTAACTCTTCTGGAGGCAAGGCATTATAGATTTTTTCCGACTCTAAGGAGATTCCAAGGTTTCGCCCAAAGTTGCTTAAAACGTTATAAAACCCTTCTCTGCCTTCTTCATCCTCCAACAATACCTCATATTCTTCCCGATCATTTTTGTTCTTAACAGGAGCAAAGATTTGCCATAAATCGGAGTAATACTGACGTAATGAACCAATGACACTAATAACATCGTAAATGGCACCTTTTAAATCTTCTGGATCAAAATTCTCCAGACCAGCACCAGAATACATCTGCATTGCTTGATCAAGTTTATCTAATAAACCACGATAATCAATGATTAATCCATAATCTTTTCCTTCATATAGTCGATTTACACGTGCAATAGCTTGTAGAAGCGTGTGTTCCTTCATCGGCTTATCTACATATAGCAACGTTGCTCTAGGGGCATCAAAGCCCGTTAACAGCTTGTCAACGACAATCAGTAAATCAAGATCATCACCATTAACAAAATCATCTTTAATTCCATCTTCGTACTTCTCAGGAGTCCCATAGCGGTTCATCATCCGTTTCCAAAAACGCTGAATTTTATCTTTCGATTCCTCATCAACTGCTTCGTGCCCTTCACGTTGGTCAGGTGGAGAGATTACGACAGCACAGTTTAAGTCCTCAAACTCTTCAAATGCCTCCAAATAGCGAATAGACTCTATTTTACTATTGGTAGCCAACATCGCCTTAAATTGGCTTCCCTGTGTCTTATAGTTCTCCAAAAAATGCTTGTTAATATCTTCCGCAATTAAATAAATCCGTTGTTCAGATGAAGCAAGTTTTTCATATTTGCTCCATCTTTGCTTTACTTCTTCTTTTTGCTTATCATTTAGATTTCGAGTAATCATTTCCAAACGTTTATCAATTGCTTTTTGATTAACCGATTGTTCCACCATTTTCCCTTCATATAGTAAAGGAACAATCGCATTATCACGAACTCCATCAGCAATCGTATACTTATGAATGAGTTTTCCAAACTTTATCATTGTACTTTTTTCTTTCTTCATCAGTGGGGTCCCTGTAAATCCTAAATAACAAGCATTCGGAAAGACTTTTTTCATCTTAATATGAAGTTCTCCATATTGAGTTCGATGCGACTCGTCAACCAGTACAAAAATATCCCTAGATTCTATAGGTTTTTGCTTACTTGATGCCGAATCAAACTTGTGAACCAATGTTGTAACAATATCCGAATTATTGTCATTGATTAATTCTACCAAATGACCGCCTGAAGTAGCTCTACTCGCCTTTAACCTTGAATGGCGGAATGTTTTATGGATTTGTTTATCCAATTCCACTCGGTCTGTAACCACTACGACTTTTGGATTAAAATCATGCAGCTCCGCCAAGATATATCTAGCCAACATCACCATTGTGAGTGATTTACCAGATCCCTGTGTATGCCAAATAACACCACTTTGACGATTACCATTTTCATCCCGTTCATCTATTGTTTTAATAATTTCTTTAATAGCAAAATATTGTTGATAACGTGCCACTTTCTTCACATCTTTATCAAATAATGTGAAGAACTTGGTGATTTCAAGTAGCCTCTCAGGTTGGAACAAGGATATGATATTTTTGTCCTGTGTTGTCGGTAATCTGCCCTCAACCGTTTTGTCTAACCAAGAATTCAGCCAATACTCTCTCTCTTCTTTCCAAACAGACCAAAACTTTTTCGGTGTATTGCAAGTTGCATATTGTGTCTCATTTTTATTTGTAGCCATAACCATTTGTACAAACTTGAACAACTGTGGGGCATAATCTTTGCCTTGATTACGAATCATTTGACTAATTCCTTGTTTCATAGAAATGGATGCCTTTTTACACTCAATCACTACAAAAGGAATCCCATTTACAAACAGGACAATATCTGGTCTTATCGTTCCACGCCCATCCATTCGCTCTACTTCAAATTCTTCTACCACATGAAATACGTTATTTTCAATGTTCTTCCAATCAACATATTTTATAGTAAATGATTTCTTTGAACCGTCTGGTAAAAACTCTGTATAACTTCGTCCGTTCATGATGGTTTCGTAAATAGCTTCATTTGTTTTTACCAAGCCATTTGTTAGCGGTTCATCTAAATCTCGAATGGACTGCTGGATATTGGTATCACTGAACTTACGAATTTCCTCTTTGTATTCGTAAGAATTTAAATCTTTCAGTTTCTCTACTAAAACCGTTTTTAATAAAACGTCATGGTGATTTCCACGTATTTGATTCGCTCTTTCCGGTGATAAATATTGATAACCTAGCTCCTGCAACACTTCAATAGCTGGAACTTGGCTAATAAAGCGTTCATCATAACTCTTCTCCCTTGTCATTTTAACACCTCCAATTCTAAAAATAGGAAAGTGAGTGAAGGTTTTAAACCTGCATTCGAATTTTTCCTGTTAAAAGCAATTGCATAAGGCCTTTCTTTTGCATTCTTATTTCATTGACTTCTTGTTCAATCAAATCTATATTCTTATCAAATTGTTTTAGCAAATCTGCTATTTGCTTCTGTTCATCAATTGGAGGTAGTAAAATTTTTAGATTTGCTAAATTTGAAGGGTATATATGCACTACAGAGTGCCCTTGTCCTAACCTTGCTCTCTCAAAGGCAACAGTTCCTGTATTAACCATATATGATAAAAACAGACTATCCACATCCATTGTTGGTCGTAAAATTATTATATCACCACCAGCGTATCCCTCATCATTCCCTAAGTACGCAACAGCCTTCCCTATCTCTTCTGCAGTCTCACCTGATCCTGCAAATAACAGGTCATTTTTTATTATTTTGGTACTTTTATGAGCAACCTCTTTTGTAATAAACGAGTAAAATTCTTTGATGTAAAAATGGTGTGAAGTGTATATTTCACCATAACGAATACAATTTATTCCCTTTTCCACTGTCTCATTTTTGGAAATTCCTTTACCTTTGAGGAACTTCCCTATTTCACCGAGTTTAGTTTCTCTCCATTCCCCATTAAAATTTGATAATCTAACTTTTCCTGTCAACAACTTCTGCATTAACCCTTTTTGCTGCTCTTTTTTCTGCTCAATCAACTTTTCTTTTAACTCAATCGCCTTATCCCAAGTTGAGAGGATTGAAGCAATTTTTTGTTGTTCTACAAGCGGTGGAATCGGGATTTGGATTTCTCTAATATTTCCCATTGATAACGCCGGTTGAGAAGAAGTTGTTAATAATCTTTCTATCTCCTTATTAGCATTTTGTGATACAAGATAGTAAGTTACATACTTTGAATCATATTTTTTATTAACAACAATTTTTGCAACATTAGGAGCCAGGTGATACTTATCATCTTCTTCTATATTTGCCACTTCACCAATTGTACCAACATAAGAAAAAACAATGTCATCTTTAAACAATTTTGAACGCATTAAACCCTCGGATACACTTTTATCAATACGCTTAACATCACTTAAATCCAACTTCCCTTTTTTCAAATTAAGTGCTCTTAGAGCAATAATCTCACCATCATCTTTATAAGTAATGTGTTCTGTAAACTCAAAACCAGCTAACTTTGTTACAGAGGCTATTTCCCCAATTTTAGTTATTCTCCAATCTTTTGGGAATTGACCTATTCTACTAACAAGTTGTGTATTCACTAAGTCATTCATATACTTTTCACCTACAATCCCAACTCTTTCAAATACTTCTCCATTTGTCTTTCAACTTCATGAATCTCTTGTTTAATATTCTCAATATTTTCCTTAACCGTAGCCATTTCGACGGGTTCCTCTTCTTCAAACGTATCAACATACCGTGGGATGTTTAGGTTATAGTCGTTTTCTTTAATTTCATCAAATGTTGCCACATACGAATATTTATCAATGGTTTCCCTCTTCTCATACGTTGCAAAAATCTTTTCAATGTCCTGCTCTCTTAATTTGTTTTGGTTTTTCCCTTTTTCATAGTTTCCTTCACCGGAAGCGTCAATGAATATAACATCTTTACGTGAACGGTCTTTTCGAAATACCATAATACATGCTGGAATTCCAGTACCATAGAATAGTCCTTCTGGTAATCCAATAACAGCATCTAAAAGGTTCATATTAATAATTTGCTGACGGATATTCCCTTCACTTGCACCTCGGAATAATACTCCATGAGGCAAAATTGTAGCCATCCGTCCATTTTCAGCTAATGAATAGAGCATGTGTTGTACAAACGCATAGTCCCCTTTTGAACTTGGTGGAACTCCCCATTCAAATCTTCTGTATTGATCAAGCCCTGGCTCCATTTTAAATTTCTTATCATTTCCTTCACCAGCAAATCCCATCGCCCACTTATCTAATGAGAAAGGAGGATTTGCAACAATGACTTGAAACTTCATTAATTTGCCTTCATCCAAATGCAATGGGTTAGCTAATGTATCACCCCATTCAATCTTTGCATCATCTATCCCGTGCAAATACATATTCATTAATGCTAATGAATGAGTTGCCCCATTACGTTCTTGACCATAAATCGCTACCTTCTTACTAGGTACTTGTTTAGCTACTTTTAACAATAAAGAACCAGAGCCACAAGTTGGGTCATAAATACGATCATTTTCATGCGGTTTAACTAATCGTGCCAGAAGTTCTGAAACCTCAGCAGGTGTGTAGAATTCTCCACCTTTTTTCCCTGCATCAGAAGCAAATAATCCAATCATGTATTGATAAGCATTACCAACAATATCTTCATTACCTAATTGGGACGGTCTTAACGATAGTTGATTAAAATCCTCCAATAAAGAACGTAGCATTGCATTACGTTCTTTCGCCTTACCAAGAATTGCCTCACTATTGAAGTCTATATTACGGAATACACCACGAAGTTTTCCTGTATTTTCATTTTCAATTCGTTCTAATGCTTTGTTTATGATCTCACCAATCTCTGGGTCGTTTCTTTTGCTATACAGATAGTCAAATGTTGACGTTTCATCCAACACAAAACGTTCTCTTGATATAGCTCGTTGAATACGCTGTTCATCTCCATTGTAACGGTTTGAATATTCTTCTACTTTCTCTTTGTAGGAATCACTTAAATACTTAATAAACAACGTAGTAAGGATGTAATCCTTGTATGTAGAAGAGTCAATCTTTCCTCTAAAGGTGTCTGCCGCCTGCCATAATACACTATTGATTTTTTCTTGTGATGTCTGTTCAATCATTCTTTTATCCTCCTATTATTTGCTGAGTAACTCCCTGAAAGAGCAACTCTTTTTCTTCAATCAATTTCTTATAAAGCATTTTTTCTCTTTGGTGTAGCTGGAAAAGCTCAATCAACATTTGTTGTTTAGAGATGGACGTTAACATAATAGGAATATTTCTTATTGCATGTTGATTTGTGCTAGGAATCCTACTACCTGCTTGAGAACGCTCCAATTCCTTCTTTACATTCAATGTATTTAGATACCATGCTGCATATTGTGGTAAAACTTTAGTTTCATTCACCTTTATGATAGCAAAGTATGACGGAACCAATAAACCAGTATGGTCTTTATCTATAAACACTGCTGTATAAGGTTGGCTTAACCGCATTAGTACATCGCATTCTTCAGTAAAGTAATGATCATCTAAGTCATCATTACTGATGAATTCATCAAATAATTCGTTAACAATTGCCCCATCTTCACTTATATTTTTGAGAGACAAAAGTTTGTATCTAGCCTTTGCATCATATTCAAATTCTGCCTTCTTCCTACTTAATACCAATCCAGTCTTTATTTGGGCAATCTCACCAAGATGCATGTTACACCTCCTCTTCATACGTTAAATATAATGTTAAATATAATATTTAACAATAATCGTTAAATACAGTATATAACTTTAATTTAACCAAAGTCAATCCTTACTGGTAATGAACCTAACTCTATAGAAATAAATAACAAATGAAATACAGTTATACCCAAAAAATTTGAGTCTATAATGTATTAACTTCATTATAAGAAAGGGGTTGTGTATATGGATAAAGACACAATCATTACAATGCCACCAGCAAAAAGAGTACAAGAAGTCAATACGATGTTAAAAAAGCATAGTCTAGCGGAAATATGCGAAACCATCGGGATCCCAAGTGGATCATTCAGCAAACTCATGCGAGAGGGGGATTATCTGTACCATCAAGCAGACAAGCAATACTATCCATTTGTTCGTTCCGAAGAGGAAAGGGTGAAAAACCCACAAAATGGAGAAAGTGATGAGATAGCATTCATCAAAAATCATGTAGATACCTTGAAAAAGGTAATTCAACAATTTGAGGAACAAGGGCTATTACTCCTTGATAAACGCATCTACAGTAAGGATGCAGAGTTCGTCAATAAAAGCATCCGAATGAATAATCCGATTTACGAGGCTTTTACCGGATTTTGCGAAGAGTATTTTCCCCATTTAAAAACTCAAGATGTCATCGCACAAGCACTAATTGATGCAATGAATAGGTATAAACCAGAAAACGGACGAGAGTAATAAAATGCTCTCGTCTTTTTGTGTTATTTTTACATAAAAAAGGTGTCTAATGCGTTGGGTACAACACATTTTAGACACCTTCAATGTTATTTTCATTTATGCTTAGATTTTTAATGGATTTTTTAAACAATTGGGGAAATCGGTGCGGTTTTTTGGAATGAGGATGGGGCTTACTCCGATAGAAGCAAGATCTCGAAGGTATTTTCGATAGGTAGGTAGGGACATGTGTTGTTTAGGGGTGTCTATATTCCCTCTGGAGATCATTACGAGGAATGCACGAAGGTCATCTTTTTTCCTTTTTGAGAAATTACTGTTTTCAATGATTTTTTCGGCTTCAGTGATCTTAAAATAATCACCTCTATGAACAATTGGTAGTACGTGCTTTTCCATGTACTCTTTCCATAACTGGTACGAAAAGTAGCTTTTTAATTCCTTTGGTCTACCTTTTCCTTTGTCTTTTCTTTTCATGCTATTCAGATGGGAATTTTTCAATCTCAATTCGTACCTGATACGTCCAGAATCATACGATTGGATTTCTTCGTTATTTGCAATTCGTTCTTCTTCTTTATCATAAATGATCAACTCAATACTTTTACATTTATGGTATTGCGAAGTTTCATATTTAACAGGGTTGCCATTTTCATCCTTGCCCCAATTGATTTTTTCTTTGAAGGCATACTTAGCAGTATATTTTTCAAGTAAATGAAATAACAGCTCCCGGTCTTTTGGATTCGGTAATTCCACATCCATTCTATAATCAATTCTTGTAAGTGTATGTGAATCAAAATAATCAGAATGCCCAAAATGTCGGATAAGGAATCTACGAATATCTAACTCTATCAATTCATAGTCTTCTTCTGTAATTGTCCCTCTATTCAACATCTTTATAGCATCGACCTTCAATTGCAAATTCCAATCACCGTTCACTTGCTCCCAAGTGCGGGTAATTGCATACGCTGGAAGACTTTTTTTTATTTCTTTATTTAGTTCTTTAACTGCTGCACGGACATAATGGTATTTGTTTAATCTAACACCGTACATAGAAAAGAGGTGATGAAAGTCTTCGTAGCTTATGAGTATCATAATTTCGAATGTGTGAATCAATTAAACCATCTCCTTTATTCTCGGTCTTGGGAGTAAAGAAACCCTTTATTATCAAGGGCTCTCTTAGCTTTATTTTTCCCGACCCAAACTAATTTAAATGACTTTCCAACACATTGATAAAAACCAATGTGATCATGAAGTAAAGCATACTACTGAAGTTATGAAAAAAATATTCATAAGTGGCCTCATAAAATCGTTCAACAACATTACAGTATTTGCATAATAGTAAAGGTACAGTATTTTCCCGTTGTCTTATTAGATTACAAATATATGGTTACAGAAAAAAACCGTAAGAGCTGGATTCTTACGGCTTCGTTTATTAGCTATTTACTTGTATTAACAAATAAATCGTTTTACTAAATCATTATCCTTAAATACTGTTAACCTGAATATCTATTTCTAGTAAATGG
The DNA here is from genome assembly GCF_903645295.1 of Bacillus sp. Marseille-Q1617. Classification (NCBI taxonomy): domain Bacteria; kingdom Bacillati; phylum Bacillota; class Bacilli; order Caryophanales; family Bacillaceae; genus Bacillus; species Bacillus sp. Marseille-Q1617. The sequence continues at coordinate 556,205 of NZ_CAHJXM010000001.1, read as the reverse complement.
ATAACAAAAAATTTTAATGTCTGTATCAATGAACCCTTTTCTTTGTGCTGCAAGTAGGGTTTGATACATATTTTCTCTGCCTACAACATTATCGGTGTGTAAGTAGATTCTATTTGCTGGCCTTATTCCCTTTTCACATACATATTTGACTAAATCGTAACCTGTTTTTCGCAAGTTCCCTTCATCATCCATCCCTAAGTCATGATCTAGTGAAAGAGTGTGTATACAGTTATTCTCCATTAATGAAATTGCTTCCCCTACCGTTCTAGCACCTACAAAGCCTTTTGGAACATCACGAAGATCATCCAAATAAAGATTGATAAACCAGTAATCCTGAAGCAAATTCAGGGTCTCAATCTGGATATGATTGTCCCAACCGTGATAAGCACGTTCTACACAACTTACATCTATCCTAGCATTGTACTTTAGCAAAAGCCTTGAAATATCTATAAAACCAAAATAACAAGCTATAGATAGGATACTTCTTCCATTAGAATCTTTATGGTTTGGATCAGCACCCATCTCTAACAGTCTTATAACAAACGATTGATTGTTGCAATATACGGCCCAGTATAAAAGACTAGCACCACTTATTTCTTGATTTACACCGTGTTTATGTACATATCCATAAAGTTCTTTCATTTCATTTGCATCTAATATTCTTAAATATTCCATACCTGTATTTCCCCCTTTCCCTGCAAGGGTACTAATGTATTTTTGGTGTCTCATTCTGGAACATTCATCTTATTATTCGTTTTCAATTTACCTTTTTCTAATAGTTTTTTGTACTCTTTTAAACTTTGTTTAACGATATCCATTTCGATATACATAGCTTGACGTAAATGGTTAAGTTCAAAAACTATTCATCCGTTTACAATTCCTTTCGCTTTTCTATCTCTTCTACTCTATTCGTCCCTTAGTTTGTTCCTTTTTGCAAATTGCTTCATCTTTTCAGTCATCTCCTGACTATATTTTCGGTATTCCTCCATTACTGACTTAACCTTTCTTAAATCCTCTGAATTTTTTATATCAAAACCAATAATGTCTTCAATGGTAAGGATTTCTCCCACTTTACTTTCATCAATTTCAAAATGTGGCAACTGTAACCTACGCCAAAAATCTGCTTGTAGCCCCTCGTCATTAAGTATTATTTTCATTTCATACCTTTCGAAATCAGAAGTGGTTACTACACAATCCCCCTCCCCCTTTTCAAGTGCGTTCTCTATACTCTTCTGTAGTCTTAATAAAGCTGTTCTACTTGAAACAATTACTACATCATCATGAGGAAGTTTTTGTGGGTAAATATGCAATAAGGGAACATTCTGGTTATTTACTTTATCCATCTAGTTTCACTTCCTATTTTCCATATTGATTAGTCTATTTCGTTATTCCCATTAACATTGGAATCACTAGACATTCACTTTGATTTTCTTCTTTAAAAGTAGCTAATCTACATTCCCCGTTTGTTTAGGCTTTGTTAAAAATTCAATCCCTACAATCGGAAAAACCCTTTCCTCCGACTTAAAAACATGTACATCCAACAGCTCTCTCCCACTTTCTTCAAGTTGCTTTTTCTCATTTTCTATCATTTCGTCGATAAGCGTTTCGCTACAAGAGAGTGCGGAAATTTGTGTTCCAGCCCATTTCCATATATCTGGTGATTGTTTTTTTATTACATCTGTCATCTTGTTCATTTTTATCCCAACCTTTTGTTTCATATAATCTCATAATGGAAAAGCTATTGTTTCATCTTCTCAAAGCGTTTCAAAGTCAAAGGAATCACTCACTATACTAGACTTTGTTTATTTAATTTCTTATACATCTTAATAGTCTCGTTTACTTCATTCACTTTTTTCTCCAGTTCCTCCACTTCAACAAGATCGTTAAATACGATTTCTTCTATCTCAATCTTTTGCAAACACATATTAAGGTATATATGGATATTATGAAGTTTCTCCATTATTTCCATCAAACCGTATCTTACAGTCGCAACTCTTGACATACCTGGAATTGTGGTTGACAAATCATAATAATATAAAAATTCTTCTACATTCATGCTTCCTTTTGCCTCATTACATTGGGAACAGGCAGGTACACAATTTGCGAAAGATGAAATACCTCCTTGGCTCTTTGGAATCACATGATCAATTGTAGTGGCCTCATCTTCACAGTAAATGCAACAATTCCCGTATCTTCTAAATACAAGTTTTCTAAATGTTTCCCTATCAAAATATTTACGGATTAACTTGGGATTTACAATATAAGCCACCTTCTCATCTACCATTTGAACTGCCTTTTCATAAGAAACGAAGGAGCTATACCTATGACCGTTTGACATATTCCCCCTTACCTCAATTTGAGTCCCTTTTTCAAGTTCTGGGGTTTCAATTTGCCTTGCCTTTAACATTTCATTTCGAAGCATCCTGCAACTCTTACAATATGATCGCCATCTTTGTTTATCCTTTTTGGCGAAATTCTTTATTGAGATATGTTCACCACAAATACTACATGTTTTTCCCCTATCCAATACCTCTTCCCCCTGATTAAAAATATCCTTTTATGCCATTTCTAAATAGTCTTACTTTGTCTTCGCTAGTTTTCGCATCATTTTCAATTATGTCAACAATCAGACCTTCAGTTCATCAACTCTCTTCGTTAAAGTTCTAACTTGCTCCTTGTATTCTCTAAAGTATTTATCGTGAATCATATCACTCAATTCCATCATAAATTTAATATTCTCTTCCTCTGTCATTTTTCTAGTCTCCTTTAGTAGTTATACTGTCATTTTGATTTCCAAATAACCATAGCAGCAGTAATACCCAATAGAATAGCAATTAAAATGGCTAACCCAGAAATCATCAAAAGCCACATAAAAACCTCTCCCTTTTGTACTTTTTTATTCCATTGCCAATAGTCAATGGTAAAAAAAAGAGCTCGTACCCCTTTTAGGATACGAACTCTTTATTCACTATTAATTTGTTTTGAAATGAAATTGTACTACACATAGGTTTTCCATCTTTCTGTGGTTACTTACCAATTAGTATAGTTCATAATGCTCCTTTTTTCAATTAGGAGTATACCTTGTACCCTTTTTCGAAAAACTTTTTTTACACTCGAACCTAAGAATTTTGATTTTCGAATTCATCCTAATTATGATAGATACATAAACTAATTGATTCGTTGGAAGGAAGTGAGTTTTCATATAAAATTAATGATATATCTCCGCAAAACCTCAAGCCTCAATGATTTAGATACCCCATAATACCTCATCTAAAAATACCACACCAGGAGGAAACATAATGAGAATCGAAAGAATCTTCAACAACCAATCCCCATTTACCCTCGAAGACATTTTCCAATCAATATTGAATGAAAAAATTGACGCACTTATCAAGGAATTTTATGATAGTAATAAGGTGAATTCCACTGACTCTTCTAACAAGAAAGAGGAGGAAGTGGCATGAAAGTTGCTATTTATATCCGAGTTTCAACAGATCATGACGAACAAAAAACCTCTTTAAAACATCAAAGAGAACAAGCTATTCAGTATATAAGTAGCAAAGGTTGGGATGTTTACGAATTCTACGAAGACATCCAAAGTGGAACAACTGCAAAGCGAAAAGAGTTACAAAGACTAATTAGGGACGCAAAATCGAAGAATTTCGATGTTATACTAACAAAAGAATTTTCACGCCTAGCCCGTAGTGTTTCCCTCGCCTATCAAATCAAAGAGATTGCCCAAAATAACCGAATCCATATTGTTACAATGGATGGGGTCGTAAACACCTATGAAAATGGTAATACTGGGCACATGTTTGGGATTTACACATCAATGTATGAAATGGAAGCACAAAATACAAGTAACCGTGTTAAGGGCTATCGTAGAGCTGTAGCACAAAAAGGGTTGTTTAAGGGATCCATTCCCCCCTGTAGACGTCAAGTTGAATTTTACACTTTTTGCTCGTTTCCTTTTTACACTTCTGCTGAAAAAATGCTCTTTCGGTTTTTCATCCGATGGCTCTCCTCATTCTCTCCACCATGTATGACTTCCACTCGATGAAGTAAACGATCCAAAATAGCTGTCGTAATCCCTTGATCTCCAATTAGATTACCCCATTCATCTGGACTTTTATTTGAAGTAAGGATGATTGAACTTCGTTCATATAAGTGATTAATTAAATGAAAAAATAAGTTTGCTTCTCTCTGATCCATCGCCATGTACATTAAATCATCGATAATCACAAGATCGGCATTTCTAATTCGCTTGAGTTGAACTTTAGATTTATTCAGGTATTCTTCTGTCTTTAAAAGTTGTACTAGTTCACCCATTGTAGCGAAGTAAACATTGAATCCTTTATAAACGGCTTCAAGTCCCAGCCCAATTGCGATATATGTTTTTCCAATCCCAGGGGGACCTAAGAGAATCAAATTATACTGTTGCTCTAACCAGCTTAATTCTCTAAGTTGAGAAAGCTGGCGGGCTGTTAGAACGTTTTGACCTTTAAGTTCAAACTCATCTAATGACTTCACGAAAGGGAAGCGTGCCCATTTCATTCTTTTTTCAAGGCTCTTTGCTTCACGTTTTACTAATTCATATCGTGTGATAGATTCTAAGAACTCCAAGTAAGTCCAGGATGCTTTTTCAGCTTCGCGAAGAAGCTGTGGTAGCTCCTCCGCCGTCTCTGATAAACGTAACTGTCGAAATTGATCTTGTAATTCATGCACCGTCTTGTTCATCATCCTCGACCTCCCAAAATGCTAGTATACGCGTTTAAAGAACGGGTAGAAGCCTTAATAGGAGGATGTTTTGCTAGATTGGCATAAAAGGATTGTACCTCTTTAACTGGTTCATCACGCAAACTATCAAGGTGATGAGCGATATCCCGAAAGTCATTCGCATTGTATAGTTTTTCTGTAGTGCACTTGGCCAACACAGTATTAATTAATGATGGATACTGTTGAATCACCTTGTATATGATCGCAAATTGGTCTCGACGATACCTTGGGTATCTTTGACTGATCTCATCAAAATACACAGCTGCCTGAGTCTGATCTTCAAAGTAAGAGATAAGACGTTGTTTAAGCTCTTCAATCCCCTTTGAACGATCGCGAGTATGGTGACGGTTTTGAATGAGTTTTCCTTTTTCTGAACTAATAATATGTTCGGTGATGATTTCACCACTTGCTTCTTTGCGTACCACAAGAGTCTGTTGTTCTTTGTTTGTCACTTCAATCCATACTATATTTTCAGTCATTGTTTGATAAGTCCCTAGTGGAACAGAATAACGGTTAGACTTATAACGGATCGTGTTGTCCTTGCTTACAGTTCTTGTTATACTTTGTTTATTGGTACTTTCATATGAAAGTAACGAAGAGACTGGCTGTAAGTGTTGCTTTTCGAGGAGAAACACTTCTGCTGGTCTTTTTTTCGTTGTCTGGTGAACCTGATGGTTCCCTGTACGTTGAAGCCACTGTAATGCTCGATCATTCCAATCTTCTATGTCTCTAAAAACTCGACTGTCTGCGAAATTCCCTTTTATGTATTTCACTACATTTTCAATCATGCCTTTAGATTCCGGATCTGCTCTTCTGCACAAGTGAACTTTGAATTGACGCTCATTCACATAGTTTTGAAATTCTTCTGTTAAAAGTAGCTGACCTGCGTTTTCACTCACAGCGATTAAGTGGTCCTGATCGTAGACAATTTCATTTGTACGTCCACCGTAGAATTGGAATGCATTTTCATGACATCTGATCGCATCTCTTGTAGTAAACGGACGTGCCTGCCATTCCATATATTTATGTCTAGAATGAGCGAGTACAAAGGCTATAAAGTACAATTTGATTTCTTTGTTGTCTGTCGACTTCTGTTTTGTTTCACCCCAGTCTACCTGAAGTTGTTTGCCCATTGGTTGTTCAGGAACTGCTTCGTATTGACGGACAATAACCTTTTTCTCAATCTGATAGACTTCACGGATATTTCGAACATAAGTCCTCACAGTACTTCCCCCAACCGAAAGGTCGGGATACCTCTCCAAAAGCCAATCATGAATTTGAGCACTACTCAGGTGAGGATATTCTTCTAGCCAAGCAAGTATCCAGTCTTTATAGTGGTCTAACTTTTTCTTCTTCCCCAAGGGCTGTTCAGTGTATGCTCTTGCCTCATTAAATGTCATTTCTAAATACTTGTAGACAGTTGGCCTTGAAATCTTAAGCTCCTTAGCGATTTGTGCTACTTTAAATTTTCTTTTGCGTAGTTCATGAATCTTTACATATAACACTAACTTTTCCTCCAAAAATCCTAACCTCCAGTAAAATAACGTCACTATTTATTTTACTAAAGTAATAGGTTGATTGAGCAAAAGTGTAAAATCTTATCGAGCAAAAACTGTCAACTTTATTCTAGCGTTCACACCCCCCTTGGCTATAAAGCAGTTAAGGGAAAACTTTATGTCAGAGACGACTTCACACCAGACTTAGTTAAACGTATTTTCAGAGATTACATTTCTGGAAAAGGATTTGATCATATTGCAAGAGACTTAACAGCAGAGGGCATCCCTACCCCTGGACAAATTTCAGGTAAAAGTAATGCTGGTGTAAATTGGCAAGGTTCTGCAATAAGAAAAATCTTAGAAAATCCTCACTACACTGGTGATCTGGTGCAAGGCCGTTCTACAACCCAAGACGTTACCAGTAAAATGCGAAATTATGCAGAGCCTAAAGACTTCATTATTGTAAAAGGAACACACGAACCTATCATTTCCTACGAGGACTTTGAGGCTGTGCAACTTTTGATAGCAAGTAAGCGGAAAAAACGGCCTTACCAAGAGAAACATTTATTCACTAACACTGCCTACTGTGCTGATTGTGGTCGTGGAATGCACTATAGAGCTAACTCTAAAGGATACATGTGCGGTAATTATGTGAAACTTGGTTCATCGAAATGTAGTGATCACCTTGTAAGAGAAGTTGAATTAAAATCCGCTATCATACAAGATATTCATTACTTAATTGGTTCTTTAAGGAATGACAAAGTGATGGGGGATTTGGAAAGAAAGTTAAAAAAGCAGAAGCAGAAAGATGAGAAAAAATTCAAAGATATTGAAACTGAAATTGAAAAATTCAAGAAAAGAAAAAAACGAGCATTGGACGACTATTATGATGGAAACACAACAAAAGAAGAGTACAATGAGTACGTAGATGTAACCAATAAAGAAATTGAAGCATTATTGCTAAATAGACAGCATTTGCTATCTTCTGTGAACACAAAAGACGATACACTAGCATTTACAGAAATTAGAAATAGGCTTGAAGAATTCAAGGACATTAAAGAACTTACACCTAATATTCTTCATCGCCTAATTGAACGCATTGAAATAACAGCAGATGGAAATGCAAGAATCCATTACCGATTCTTGCCTTCCACTGTTTTTTCTTAAATTAATTTCATCGACACACAGCACTCCACATGCGCCGTCTGCGGAAACATATCCACCGGCTGCAAATATTCAACAGTGTACTGCTTCTTCAAATACTCAATATCCTTCGCCAATGTAGAAGGGTTACAGCTCACATACACAAACTTCTTCGGCTTCACTTCCTTGATCGTATCAAGGAACTTCTGATCGCAGCCCGTACGCGGGGGATCTACGACGACCACATCCGGTCTCCAGCCTTCCTTTTTCCACTTCGGCATGAGTTCTTCCGCACTGCCGACAAAATATTCGGCATGGTCGACTCCAAATCGCTTTGCGTTTTTCTTGGCGTCGTCGATACCTTCTTTAATAACATCCATTCCACGGATTTCCTTAGCTCCGTCAGCAAGCCACAATCCGATTGTTCCTACTCCACAGTAAGCATCGACAACCTTTTCTTCTCCGGTCAGTCCCGCTGCCTTTTTAGCTTCGTTATAAAGCTTCGAGGTCTGGATCGGGTTCAACTGGAAGAAGGCACGTGCTGAAAGTTCATATGTGAACTCATCAAGTCGTTCTTCGATGCTCTCTTTTCCGGAAAGATGAAGGGTTTCATCTCCAAAGATGATGCCTGTTTTCTTCGGGTTGATGTTTTGTGCAATCGAAACGACTTCAGGAAGGCGTTTCTCAATCTCAGAAATCAGTAAATCCTTGCGTGGAATCTTTTTCTCTGTCGTAACAAGTACCACTTGAACCTGTCCCGTTTCGAATCCGACACGTGTCACGATTGTTCTCAGGATCGGCTTCTTCTTTTTGTCATCAAACACAGGAATGTTGAAATCGTTGATGATGCGCTTGATTTCGGTTGTTACCTTGTTGGTTGCCGAGTGCTGGACGATGCATTCGTCGATGTTGATCAGCTTGTTTGAGTTCATGCTGTAGAGGCCGGCGAAGGCTCTCCCTTTATGGGACTCCACTTGGAATTGGCTCTTGTTCCGGTAGTGCCACGGATTTTCCATGCCGATCGTCGGACGGATGTCGAGCTCGTCAAGGTTCAGTTTTGTATGACGTTCAAGCGATTGCAGGACGATGTCGCGCTTCGCTTCGAGCTGGCCCTCATAGGTGAGGTGCTGAAGCTGGCAGCCGCCGCATTCTTCGTAGACGAGGCAAGGTGCCTTCGTGCGCTGCGGTGACTTCTTCCGGATCTTCTTGATGCGTGCTTCGGTGAATTTCGGGTGCACCTTGGTGACTTCGACGACCACTTCTTCCTCTGGCAGCGCTCCTGGTACGAAGACGATCTTTCGTTTAAAGAACCCGATGCCTTCCCCGTTGATGCCGATTTTTTTTATCGTAAGAGGAAACTGCTGTTTCAGCTCTATTTTCACTTCATTATTGTTGCCTTGCCTTTTTTTCGTGTATTGCTTTTTCATTGATTCACGTCCGTTCTATTCGATACTTCTCCATAAATACAGGGATGCATAGCTTAAATAAGGATGCCACGGCGAGCTGAATTGTTCAAGCTCTTCCTGGGTAGGCTTCCGGTCCATTTTGAATAAAAGTTTGATGGCGTTCTGAATGCCGATATCGGCTGTGGGAAACAGATTCGGGCGTCCGAGTCCGAATAACAGGTAGCTCTGTGCCGTCCATGGTCCGATGCCGCGGATTTTTGTGAGCTCTTTAATAATGGTTTCGTCCGTTTCATGGGCAAGTGAGTCCAGGTTCAACTCACCGCTCGCCACCTTCTGGCCGAGGCCGATTACATACTCCGCTTTTCGTTGTGAGAATTGAAGTTCTCTCAGTTCTTCCACGGTGATTCCGGCCGTTTTTTCAGGTGACGGATAGAACCAGACGCCGTCCTTTTGCCAGCCATATGTGGTGACAAACCGGTGCGTCAGCGTGAATGCAAATTTCAGGTTGAGCTGCTGGTGGATGATGCTTTTCACAATCGTGGCAAACGGATCAAATTCAAGGATGATCGGCGTGCCGATATGCTCCTCGAAGATCGGCTTCAGCTCAGTTTGCAGGAAGTGCTCGTGCACGTCGTGAAGCCCGATATGCCACTGAAAAATCTCTGCGATCCGGCTGTGCTTCTGTTCAAGGTTATCCTCGTTTTCAAACGTAATAGTGAACTCTGGGTCGTCCGTCGTGCCGATTGCCTGTACTTTGATGACCTCTCCTTCGCCATGCGGGAGATAATATGGAACCTTCACGCTGCGGTCATCCTTGTCCACTGCATTCAACGGATCGAGCGAGAGCCTGTCCAGCACCCGGTCGAAATTATAAGGTCCTTCAATCCTAACATTCCTCGTTACCATCGTCCTCATCCCTCCGCGTCAAAACTCGTATGTGTATTATAGCATATGCCGGGTGTAACCCTTCAACGTTACGGTACGTCTAGTGTGGTAGAATACGGTAAAAGGGGCTGGTGGGTTTGAAAAAGTGGATGGCAGCCGGGATGCTGCTTGTATTGCTGGCTGGAGGTTGTGACGAGCCGGGGGATCAGGTTGAGATGGAAGTGGGGAAACCGGTCGAGGACTATGAACCAAAGGAAACGGATATCGTGAATACACATGGGAATGTTGAGAATCTTGAGCGCTTTGATGAATTTTATGAAAATGCGCAAAGCGGAATGGAAGACAATATACGCATCGTTTACTATACAGAGGAAGGCGATCCGATTCTGCAGGATCTAAGTTACGACGGAATGTTTTTTAAATCCATAACGGATTCCCGACGTGATAAGTTTGGAGAAGGAGAGTTGATCATCATGACCTGTACGAATATCGAATACTCCACAACAAACGATATGGCAGACAACGTGTACAAACTGACAGAATGCGGAAAGAAAAATTCTGAAGAAATTGTGCTTTGGTACAACTGATAAAACGAATAACTTTAACCCATTAACGCGCCGAGGGACGGGCCTTTAGCGAACTAAAGGCCCGTCCCTCTTATTTCATTGCCGGATGTTCATCCAAGCTTTTGAATGTGTACCCGCGTTTCTTAAGATCTTGAATTGATTTTTCCAGAGCATCTGCATTGTCTTTGGAGACCGTATGCAGCAGGATGATGGCACCCGGATGGATCTGCGCCATGATGTTGTCGTAGGAGTATTGCCATCCGCGCTGTTCGTTTGTTTTCCAGTCGACGAATGCAAGTGACCAGAAGACGTGGCGGTAGCCTTCCTGCTGGGCAATTTGAAGGGTACGCTCACTGAATACGCCTCTAGGCGGACGGAGATACTTCATTTCTTTCTGACCTGTCAGTTCAGCGGTTTTTACTTTGACTTTTTCCAGCTCTTCCCGCACCCGCTGGTCGGTGGTAGCGGTAAAATCAGGATGGTGCCAGGAGTGATTCCCGACGATATGCCCTTCTTTCACCATTCGTTTCACAAGGTCTTCAGCGCTGAGCAGATAATGCCCTGTGACGAAGAACGTTGCCGGGACTTTTTCTTTTTTCAGTACATCAAGCACCTTTTCCGTGAATCCATTTTCGTAGCCGTTATCAAAAGTGAGGTAAATGTCTTTTTTACCAGGGGACCCTTTATAGAAAGCCCCGTACTTTTCAAGCAGTGCGTCATGGGCAGATCCTGCTTCCGCCGGCACTTCGTCGCGGCTCTTCTTAAAGCCCCAGCCAATCGGATTATTCGAAACGGCTTTTGCATTAGCCGGCATGATCAATACGAATAGGGATGCAATCAATAGGATTTTCAGTAACTTGGCCATATTAACCTTCCTTCTCATTCTTTTTCTTTAGTTTTTGAGAAGTTGATGGTTTCATGCTTACTAAAAGTATCCAAATTGTGTGCGATCAGGTTCACGGCAGCTTTTATGCGCGAAATCTGGAATTTTTGCTCGGGCACTCCGAATATTTGCTCGAAATCCAACATATTTGCTCGAATTCAGGATTTTTTGCTCGATTTGTCGATTTTTCTCAGCTTACGAACCCCGAACCCTTGCCCTGAACAAATCAAATCATCTCTCCAAATTCCACCCAGCTTCTACTGAAAAGCCTGATACTCCTCGCTTGCGAGTTCCTTTAATTTAGACTTATTACTCTCAATGAACTTCCTGACCGCTTCCTCATCATTTACATCGGGATAGTTCTTGAATTCCTCTTTCAGCTCCTTTTCTACCTGCTGTCTCGTGACAGCCACGGTGGTTTCATCAATGCTGAACTCAAACCCTTTTGCATTCGGCACCAGAAGCGTCAGGTAAATGGCATTATAATAAAAGTTCTTTTTATCTACATTCTGCCCATTAAACCAATATTCGTTCAATTGTTCCTCAGAAATCTCGGAACCCTCTTTTATTCCGTATGTGACCTTAATCCTTTCACCGGACAAATCGAGCCCTTTCACGGTTTCACCGCCGGCAAGCTGCTGAACGATGCTGTATACGCTACTATTGTCCCCGACGTATGTACCTGTCTTTTCCTGTAATTTTTCAATATTTACACCGTCGATCGTCTTAATCTTCACCTTATTGGCAGGTTCGCTGCAACCAGCCAGAATCAATGCAGCCGCAGCCGCCATCATGAGGATAAATGTTATCCGTTTCATACGATCCCTCCATTTGCTTGTAGTATACTAAACATGGCGATTATTGGAAAGTTCTTAGGTAATGACCGACTTTAATTCATACAAAAAACGCAGCGAAAACCAAACCTGCTGCGTTTTAAAAAATTCACCTAACTAACTGACAACTATTCACTGTCCTGTACTCCCGCCGGAATCCCTATGACTCCCCACCGAATAATTCTGATCCTCCCCCGGCTTCGCACCTGGATTGATCCCAGGCAGGTGATCATCGTTATTCCTTTTCTTCCTGCGTACATCGATGAAATAGGCAAAAATCAAAATCCCTGCAATCATGACCCAGAACCACCACATAGCCATCGCCTCCTTTTCATATCCTATGACAATCCGGCGATCCTTAAAACTCTACATAAAACGGATGAGTCTCTTCGTCCAGACAATATCTGATCCTCTCCCTGAAATTCGGGAACGTCACCATTTCCAGCGCCTGCTCAATAGGAAAAAATCCAACCTCAAGGCTCTCATCAGAAGTGGTCGGCGTACCGCCAACCGGCTTGGCCAAAAACAACGTGTTACAGATTGATTGTTCCACGTTTTGAAAAATACCGCAGAACTTAGTGATTTCGACTTCGATCCCGGATTCCTCGATTGTTTCCCTGATTGCCGCCTCTTTCAGCGATTCACCTTCTTCCACTTGGCCACCGGGCATTTCCCAGCCCATTCTCGGTCCTTTGATCAGAAGCATCTCCCCCTGATTATTAATGACAATCGTGGCAGCAGAGACGATATGCTTTGGCGGTGTAGATGCTTGTTGCGTACTTTGATTTGAACTCATCCGACATTCTCCATCCTATATGTTTTTAAAAAATTATAATACCCTTATTTTACCATGCACCCAAAAGTAATGGTCCGAAAATTTACATAAAAATGCCCCGTGAAAAATCACGGGACATTTCCTAAAAGCCAGCTCTTACTTCCGCTGACATCCTCTATTCTCTTATTTAAAAACCGGCTCCTTAAACTGCGCCAACTTCTCCAATGATGACTTATCCACTTCTTCATGAAGGGAATTGCCATGAGAATCCATCGTCACGACCGCAGTGAACCCTTCAACATTCAAGTGCCACATAGCTTCAGGAATACCAAATTGCATCAGGTCTACTCCGTCCACACCTTTGATGCAGTCAGCATAATACTGCGCCGCTCCGCCGATCGCGTTCAAGTAAACACCGCCGTGCTCCCTCAAGGCAGCAAGCGTCTTAGGACCCATTCCGCCTTTACCGATGACCGCGCGGATACCGAAACGCTTCATAATGTCTCCTTGATAAGGCTCTTCACGAATCGACGTCGTCGGTCCAGCCGCTTTCACGTGCCAGTTGCCTTCGTCGTCCTTCAGCATGACCGGTCCGCAGTGGTAAATAATCTGCCCGTCAAGATCAACCGGCGCATCATTGTCACTCAAATGTTTGTGGATTGCGTCGCGTCCCGTATACATCCGGCCGTTGATCTGCACAACGTCTCCCACCTTCAGTTCGCGGATTTGCTCTTCTGTGATCGGCGCTTGAAGCGTCACTACATTCGGCGTTTCTCCAGAATCAGCAGCTGCCGTCTCCAGTTGTGCCTCGGACCCTTGAGTCAAATCAATCTTGTCGCCTTCCTGATAGAACCATTCAGCGATTCCACCGTCGGAATCAAGCTTTACACCAAGGCGTCTGAATGCCCAGCAGTTATACGCAACCGAAACGAAGAAGCTTGCAGGGATGCGGTTCATCACGCCGACCTTACAGCCAAGAAGCGTCGTTTCCCCGCCGAAGCCCATTGTCCCGATGCCAAGTTCGTTCGCGTTATCCATCACATATTCTTCTAACTTGCGAAGATCTTCATTAGGATTCACATCATCGACTGAACGGAAAAGCTGTTCCTTCGCCAGATCATATCCTGAAGAACGATCTCCGCCGATACCGACTCCGATGAAGCCGGCGCTGCATCCCTGACCCTGTGCCTGGTACACGGAATGCATCACACACTTGCGGATTCCGTCAAGGTCGCGCCCTGCACGGCCCAGCCCTTCAAGTTCACAAGGAAGACTGTACTGGATGTTTTTATTTTCACAGCCGCCGCCTTTCAAAATCAGACGCGCATCCACATAATCCTTTTCCCATTGCTCGAACTTGACGACAGGCGTACCAAGACCGAGATTGTCACCTGAGTTCGCGCCGGTCAATGAATCAACTGAGTTTGGACGCAGCTTACCGTCTTTCGTCGCCTGTACCATCGCCGCATAAATCGCATCTTTGATTTCCAGCTGATTCACACCGACCGGAGTCTTTATTTTAAATGTAGGAAGACCTGTATCCTGACAAATCGGAGATACATTGTCATCCGCCATCTTTACGTTATTCGAAATCGTATCAAGGCTCATCGCCGCTCGCGTCCCCGCATTCTCTCGCTCTTTCGCAGAACGGATCGCACGGCGCACATCCTTCGGCAGGTTCGTGGACGTTTCCACGATCAAGTCATACATACTTTGCTGCAATGTCTCTTTATTCATCATTCTTCCCCATTCCCCTTTACCACTTGAATTGTACAAACGATTCATGATTTTTCACCAATCATTATACTCCTATAAGAATCGGATTGAAAGGGATTTCACAAAGGAAATTCCTTTTGGAAATAACAGGACACTTCATCCTCATGAGTCTCCGAGTACCCGTTCTTTTTATAAAATTGAATGGCATCCGCCCACTGTTTATTCGTTTCAAGGATCAGCTTCCGTGCGCCCAGGGTATGTGCCTTATTTTCCAAATGGGAAAGCATCCGCCGGCCGAGTCCGTGCTTCCGGTAAGGCTTCAACACAGACATCCTCACGACCTGAAACGTATCTTCGGATTCCCTCCGGATCGCCCCGGTACAAACCATTCTATCCCCGTCCATCCCCACATAAAATAATAAATCATCCCCCTGCATGTATTCACTCCAGATGTCCTGGATATCGGGGTTCAGGGTGTGGTCGATGAAACCGAATCGCTCAAGGAAACCCGCCAGGATCACTTCCTTCGCTGCGGGGCACTGCTCTTTATGTATCGCCTGGATTTGCATATGTATCTCTCCTTTATATGTGAACCACTGTTATATATTTGACTCAGGGGATAAAATCCCTTCCGGAAGTCAGGGGGATTTTGACAGGGTTCATCATTTTCCGGGAAATAAAGCCAAATACCCCTATGTATATTGCTTCCTATTACAAAAGATTCAGTTTGTATAATATGGAAAAAGAAATATTGACTGTAATTTCCACCTAAGATAGAATAAGGCCGTCCTAAAATATTTCATCTAGACTGGGAGGTAAGGATTTTGAAACAAAGAATACTGGCAGCATTACTATCTTCCTCTGTCATCAGTTGTATTTACCTTATTTCAGAATACGGAGTAAGGGAAATCATGAAAGAATTTTCAATTTCTACAATACTTGTATTTATAGCCTACACTGCTTTATTTTTTTTGATTTATTTGATCATTGCAACTCCAATTCAAATACTTATCGAAAAGTGGTCTGCTAAAAGTTTTTCCATTCCCGGACTATTCATCCTGTTGACTTTTTCATTTATTTTCCATTATTTAATTTATCATTTTTTCAATGATTATCAGCCCTTTTTCGAAAATCCTGACATATTCTTTTCCATTTTTGCAACTGCTTTCATATACTGGATGATTAATTCCTTAGTAAAATTAAAAAGATTAAAAGCTACATAACCAAAGGGATCCATTTCTTTAAATGGATCCCTTCGTCTGTGTTACATGGAAATATTAAAATATTCTTGCGGCATACCCGGTGCTAACATAATGAAATCCCATTCGCTATCTACCATGTATTTCTCTAATGGCACCATTACATCACTTGCATATACAGCCATATAGAACTCATGGCTCGGAGCTTTATCGTGTGATCCATTAATACTTAAAGAAGGAGAAGAGGTAAGGGTCGCATCATAATAGTAAGTAATATTTGGATATTCTGCACCAAATGGAATACCCACATCATGCTTTACTCTCCATTGCATTTTACTGCTTGATGAGTAATCCTCGAGTACTTCTATTCCTGATTCAGAAGCTGTGTCACTTTCAATAATGTCGGTACAAGCTGAATCACTGCAGCGATGGGACTCACCAACATCTTTGTTATAGAAAAAGTCATTCCACGTAAGGTATGCATTAACATCAACTCTTGTTCGATAAGAATTAGAGAAGTAATTATACCCTCTGCCGTCACCCTTCAGATAAGTTCCGTTAAAAGGCTTAGGGTCTTCTACTGAGTCTTGCGGTATAAAAGTCGTATATCTGAAAATGTAATTTCTCCAATCTGAGGTGCCAGGGAAGGATGCTGCTTTTAACAAGTTATTTCCCGATTCACTTTCTGGCGTTTTAATTAAGGCTTCTTTTTCCACTAAATAGGATTCGGTATTTTCAGGAGTCTTAACAATATTTGTAAGAGATCCTTTTACAGCATACATTTCTCTTAGTTGCCGGGGGTTGAATTCTTTCAGCTTCTCTTGACCAATTTGCTCATTGATCAGGTTTTTTTGTTCCTGATCTACTTCGGTTTCGCTAATGACTTTGTATGAATATCTTTCACCTGGTTTTACATTCCGGTCTGTGAAAGTCAAATTTTTGGTTTGACCTATCTTTTTCCCATCTTTATAAATCTCGTACAATCCGTCATCGTCTGGAAGTGACGCCCATTTTAATTTCACTTCCTCAGAAGTGGCGATATTTTCAAGTGTATTACCGCTTACTTTTTTGGACATGACATCTTCTTTCAAACTATTTTGCTGGTTATACATGATCGACTTAGTTGATTTTGTCTGGTCAGCTTTTTGGTTATCCACTTTTACATTTACTACTTTTTCAAGTTTGTTATTTTCATAGATTCCTACTTTGTATTTATTAAAGTCCTCTTGTATTGAATCTTTCCAATCCGGGGAAGTACCCTCATAAATTAATTCCCCCTTGTTATATACTTTGTAGTAATCAGCCTTTTCATGAATATGTACATTTAAAGATGAATCAGTTTGTTTAACAGTAAATTCTGGTTCGTTGGCAGAAGCACTATTTCCAGCCAGCAATAGGCCTCCTAACAATAGACTTCCGAATAACATTTTCTTCAATGTAATTTTCCTCCTATTTTGGTAAATTAATCACAATTAGTCATTATAAATAAATTGAAAAAAATTTCCACTGTTTCCAGTATAAATGAGACAAAAATCACCGATAAACTCTAAGTTGTTTTCCTTTTTAATACAAAAGAACCCCTTTTATCCAAAGAGGCAATATAGGTAAATAAGAACTATAATAAAAAAAGAGCCCCATCACCAGGACTCTCATTCACTCTTCTTAAACTGTTCGCATTTCGTCTCTATATCATCGATCATGGAAATCAAACGATCGATATCTTCTACATCAGCCTGCTCGGGGTCGATTGAATCTAACACATCGACAAACAGGTTCAAACGCTGTTTCAGGTAATCAACCTGTGAGTTTTTATCGTTTACGGCTTTGCCCAAGAGAATCTCTCCTTTCATACCTTTATTATGGTAACCAATAACTTTCGGATTGACAAGGGGGGGCACAGTTTTCAATAATGAGTTAGTGACTTATTGTAAAGGAGTTTTTACTATATGAAACCAACCACTCTCTTCAAGAAAATGTCGATTGACCATGACCCTTGGGAGGCTTACCTGGATGTTGAGGAGCATGGCGGCATCACGCTTTCCAACATTGAATTTACGACGACCACACTCTGCAATATGCGGTGTGAGCACTGTGCAGTCGGCTACACTCTGACGCCGAAGGATCCTGAGATCCTGCCGATGGATACCGTCTTTCAGCGCCTTGATGAAATCACGACGCTCCGTTCTCTTAGTATTACCGGAGGCGAGCCGATGCTTTCAAAAAAATCAGTGGAACATGTTGTGCTCCCCCTTCTTAAATACGCACATTCCAGAGGCGTACATACACAGATCAACTCGAACCTGACGCTCGACCTTGACCGTTACTTATTGATTGCCCCGTATCTGGATGTGTTACACATTTCCCATAACTGGGGCACCACGGATGAGTTCATTGATGTCGGATTTGCCAATATGGAGAGAAAGCCTACCCGCGAGCAGCGTCAGAAGCTGTTTGACCGGATGATCGAAAACAGCCGCGCGCTTTCTGAAGCCGGTGTCCTTGTATCGGCCGAGACGATGCTGAACAAAAATACGCTTCCTTATCTTGAAAAAATCCACCGCCAGGTTGTCGATGAAATGAAGTGCGGACGTCACGAAATTCATCCGATGTACCCTTCAGACTTCGCTTCAAGCCTTGAGACTCTATCACTCGATGAAACCCGCGAGGCCATTAAAAACATCCTCCAGTTCCGTGATGAAGATGTGTGGATGCTATTCGGTACACTGCCGTTCTACCCATGCAGTTCATCAGAAGAAGACCGTGAATTGCTGAAGAAGCTGTACGCTGCCAAAAATGTAAGTGTGCGCAATGACCCTGACGGCCGATCCCGCTTGAACGTCAATATCTTCACAGGCGATGTCATCGTAACTGACTTTGGTGACACACCGCCGCTTGGCAATATCATGAATGATGCCCTTCCTGACATCTTCGATAAATGGCAGGATCAGGAGCTTGCAAAGGAGTTGAACTGCCACTGTCCGGCAGCCCGCTGTCTGGGACCGAATGTATTGGTGAAATCCATGTATTATAAGGATGTCGATTTTTCTAAGCGAAAAGCTCTGATCGAACGTTAACCATAAAATGCCCAGCTTCCACTTGAAGCTGGGTCCTTTTTTTAAATAGGAGTTCTTCATGCCCCCGATCAAACAAAAAAAACACCCCGGAACAGGAGATCCGAAGTGTTTTTATTTAGGTGTTTTGTTGTTGATCGGTGCCGTTTCACGGGCCGCTTTCTCAAATGGCTGTTCACCTAGTCCATAGCGCTTGATTCGTTCTGCATAATACTTCGCGCGCCTCGATCCGAACCAGAGTCTCATCGCTGTCGCCAACACAAGTACAGCTCCAAATACTAATAAATATTCCATGAAAGTATCCCTCCTTTTATTTAGAGTATTCTGAATATTATAACATATGCCTAAAAAAATTTAAAGGTATTGTTGGAGATATTTATATTCCACCATTCGACACATTCTAAACATTTTCCAAAACATTTAATAAAGACCCGGCCTCTGAACGCTTGATTCGCTAGAAGACGGGCCTCATTCATTCGATTATCTCGGTACTTCACTTGCCATGAATCCAAAGTGCACGTGATCCTGGATTGGGATCCATGCTCCTACTCCTTGGGACGTCACATTTTTGACGACAATTGAACGCTTGGTCCCTTTCATTTGCAGATATACTTCCCCGTAGGTCACTTTCCCTTTTTCATTGATGGCAGGTGCGTAGGCGTAGAGATAACCCAGGCGTTTTGGCGAAATATTATAAACCTGGTTCTTCTTCGTGCCTGCCCCGACGATCGTCTGGAACGCGAGCGGAAGCTGTGAGTTGTCCATCGCTTTGATCATCATCATTTTTTCGACATCGTCAGCATGAGGGACTTTCGCCGTCAGGCCGCCTTTGACTACCTTCTGTGCTTCTTGTACATAGTGGATTTGGTAATTGCCTTTTCCACCGCGGTTATCATAATAATTCGTGTTGATCTTCTGGTATTCCCAGTTGGGGGATGTCTCGGTCGAAGCGTAATTCAACGGCCATTCCCCTAAATAGATGGTCGCGCGCAATCCGATGGTCGGCGCCTTATTTATCGAAGATTCATTCAGAATGCGGATCAAGTTCGGGTTTTCGATTCTTACATTGGCGGTATCCAAGAGCTCCTGTGTGAATTCGCTAGGCTGCAGATAAGGCTGATCCTGCGTGGAATTCGGGTATGTGTTTTCCTTCGCAATGTTCAGGACGGAATTGGGAATCGTGACTTTTGCAGAATCCGCTTCTTTTTTCGGAGCGGGACTCTTTTCAGCATGTGTGCCGGAAGCGGCGACAAAAAATGCGAGAATGAACATGAGAACAGTACGCATTAATTTCATTTAAATAGACTCCTTTCAACTTTAACTTAAGGGTTTGCCCTTAGTTTTTTCATAGTTGCAGGAGCTTATCCATGAAAAAAATAAAATCTAATAACTGAAAGAATATTTACAAAATTCGATAAATATTTTATAATGAAGTCACCTGGAGGGTTGTCAGACATCTTAGAATGCTGACAGTTTTTCATAAGTAATTCCTATTTTCCCAAAAAGGCAGCGGGTCCATTCGTGGACACCGCTGTTTTTTTGGTTTCATAACTGCCACCTGGGCTTCCTGATCTTTCTTTTGCTCTTTCTAAAGCTGCCTCATTACAAAAGATAAAAACCGATACCCATGATAAAGTAAGCGGCCAGTAAGGTGAGTCCTTCAAACCAATTTGTCTCCCCATCATTCGAGATGATGATTGTGACAAGTACTGCTGATACCATGGCGACCAGCTCCGGCAGGGTAAAGACGAGCGGCATGCTTGTTTCGAAGAACAGCGAAATGAACACGAGCACCGGTGCGACGAACATGGCAATCTGCAGGGTTGAACCGACTGCAATTTCGACGGCGATGTCCATCTTGTTTTTATAGGCCATGATGATGGCGGAAGCATGCTCCGCGGCATTCCCGACGATCGCGACGATGATGACCCCGATGAACAGCTCACTCCAGCCGAAAGCAGTGCCGACCTCTTCAAAAGTGTGCACTAAGCTTTCTGATACGTATGCAACGGCTGCCGTGGATGCCGCCAGGATGAGGAGTGCCTTTCCTTTGCTCCATTCCGGCTCTTCTTCATGGGCATGCTCTCCATGACCCTCATCATGCTGATATACCCCGCGGTGCGTGACGAGCTTGAAGAAAAGCGCAAATAAATAAAGTGCGATCAGAATGCCTGCCACTCCAAGGCTCATCGTCATCGTTGCTGCATCATCCATCTCCTGTGCGAACACTTCTGGGATGACGAACGCGACGATGACAGCGAACATCAGGAGGCCCGAATTGTGGCGGGCATCGAACACATTGAATTTCTGGCGTTTGAATTTGATCCCCCCGACGAAGAATGAAAGTCCCGCCACCAGCAGCAGGTTTCCAAGTACAGACCCTGTCAGTGAGGCCAGTACGACACCGATCAGTCCTGCTTTTAACGCAAAGATAGAGATGATAAGTTCAACTGCATTTCCGAAGGTGGCATTCAACAATCCGCCGATCCGCGGGCCGGAAATCACGGCCAGACTCTCCGTCGCCCTTCCCATAAAGCCTGCAAGTGCGATGATCGTCACACAGTACACGGCAAACATCATGACGGTCGGCCAGTGAAGAAGATTTCCGATGACTGATAACGGAACGCCTCCCAATACAAGAATCAAGAAGATTTTATGCACAGTGCAGTCCTCTTTTCCTAAGAATATTTAAGGTCCCTTACCTAGTGTATGGAGACGGTAAATTTTTTTTGCCAACAAACTCATGAAACCCATGGAGAAAAGACACATTAATAGATAGAACTTTTTCCAGGAGGGACTTTTTATGACAAATACGCTAAAAGGTAAAGTAACCAAGCTGTTTTCCCACCACAAGGTCGGGACACTCGCAACCATCCGTGACAACAAGCCGTATTCACGTTTCATGATGTTCAACAATGATGATCTAACTCTTTACACAGCCACAAATGAGCACGCCCATAAAGCGGAGGATATCGCGCAAAATCCGAATGTTCATATCCTCCTCGGCTATGACCGCGACTCAGATCATGAACATTATGTAGAAATAGAAGCGAAGGCATCCATCGAGGACTCAGCAGAACTCAAGAAAAAATTCTGGTCGGAACAGCTCAAGCATTGGATCGCAAGCCCCGACGACCCTGAATACATGCTGCTCAAACTAAGCCCGGCCACCATCCTCTACTACGAAAAACCAGGCAAGGAGCCACAGGAACTGACACTTTAGCACAGTGAGGGACGGGCTTTTAACGCATTAACGCAGTCTGGGACGGGCCTTTCGTTTTGGTTTTACCAGCTGATACCACTTTATTCCCACATTCTACCGTGCTTGAAACCAAAAAAAACGGGCCTTCAAGGGAAATGATTTCTCCCTTGAAGGCCCGTCCCTCGTTACTGCAGTGCGTTACTGCGTGACGAGTTCGAAGGTTTCTTCGATTTTGATGGAGTCCTGCACGGATTGGACCATGGAACAGTTTTTGCGTGTAAGCTTCATGGCTTTTTCGATTTTCTTCTCGTTCAGATTCTCTCCCTTGATTGTGAAATGCAGCGAAATTTCTTCTACACGGTTCGCTTCGTCTTCATTTCTGACGACATCCGCTTTAATATGGATATCATCGAATTCGATACGCATTTTCTCGAGCACCTTTCGAAGGACACCGCCGCTGCAGACCGCTATAGACGAAACGAGCAGCTGGAATGGACGGAATCCATACTCTTCGTTACCTGACACCTCCAGCTTCCCAAATCCCAGGTCAGAATAAAATCCGCCTTCCTGCATTTTGAATTCCATTACCCTCATCCTTTCTCTCATATCATGATTGCTCTAAATTTTACTCTATCCGCTCCCCATTGCCAAACAATCGAATCCGGGGTACCATCTAATAAGGAAATTACTAGTTTAGGAGTTTTTGCACATGAATCAATCATTATCTTTCCGCTTCTGGGTACTGGTGGCCATCGTCGCGATTTCAGGCTTCTCTCAAGGGATGCTCCTGCCGCTGATCGCGATCATCTTCGAGCAGGACGGCCTTTCCTCTTCATTGAATGGCCTGAACGCCACCGCCCTCTATATAGGAATCTTACTTGCTTCACCACTGATGGAAAAACCGCTACAGAAAATCGGCTACAAACCGATGATCATCATCGGCGGAATCGTTGTCGCCCTGTCACTCTTCCTTTTTCCATTATGGAAGTCGTTCTGGTTTTGGTTTGCGCTCCGTTTGTTCATCGGGATCGGCGATCATATGCTGCACTTCGCCACCCAAACATGGATCACATCTTTCTCACCAAAAGAGCATCGCGGCAGAAACATATCGATCTACGGGGTTTCATTCGGAATAGGATTTGCGGTCGGACCGCTGATGGCACAGCTCATCGAGTACAGCCAGGCGCTTCCGTTTATGATTTCTTCGGCTTTGAGCCTGCTCGTCTGGAGCTTCGTCTTTAAATTGAAAAACGAATTCCCCGAGCAGCAAAATATAGGCAGTGCTTCGTTCCTAGGATCATTCCAGCGCTTCGGGAAGGTCTTGAAATATGCATGGGTCGCGCTTCTTCCGCCGCTTGGCTACGGTTTCCTTGAAGCATCGCTCAACGGAAACTTCCCGGTATTCGCCCTCCGAAACGGAATATCGGTCGAAGCCGTCTCGATCCTGCTTCCTGCATTCGCTGTCGGAAGCATCATTTCGCAGGTACCGCTCGGTGTGATGAGTGACAAATACGGCAGACAGAATGTCCTTCTCATCGTCATGATGATCGGATTCCTATGCTTTACCGCTGCCGGTTTCGTCTCGGAATCAACAATCGGCTTATTCACCTGCTTCACACTTGCCGGCATGGCGGTCGGATCGACTTTCTCCCTCGGAATCAGTTATATGACCGATCTTCTTCCGAAGGAATTGCTTCCTGCCGGGAATATCATGTGCGGCATCTTCTTCAGCTTCGGTAGCATGATGGGCCCGTTCATCGGCGGGATCGTGATCGAATGGTTCAGCGGACCGAGCTTCTTCTATATGATCAGCTTGATGATGCTTGTGATTTTCGTAAGCCTTCTCGTCTTCTCCGTTCAAAACAGGCGCCGGGAAGTCACACAAAATTAATCCGCACAAAATCCTTTTCTTTCACATAAAGATATGGTACTATCAGATTATAATAATTATAAATTAAAAACTTCTTTAAAAAGTCCAATCCACACACGCATAGATTTGCTGTCATCCTTAACAGGTGGCAGCTTTCGTCGTTTTATAAGGATAATGACGTTGATTATTATTATCAATTAGAAATTCCTATTTTCATTTAAACAAAAGGAGGAGTACCCTATGAGCTCACAATCCAAAGCCATGTCACTCGGAAATCCCAAAGAACAGATCCATTTCCTTGAAAAAATAAAACCACACGCTGAATTGATCGCAGCGCTTGTAAGCGGTGTGTTCATCCTGCTGGGATGGCTCTTCTCGAAAGGAGACACTGACACTCTGAGCACCGTCTCCTATCTGCTCGCCTTCGCGATCGGGGGATTCGCCAAAGCCAAGGAAGGAATCGAAGAAACGATTGAGAACAAGGAACTCAATGTCGAAATGCTGATGATTTTTGCAGCGGTCGGTTCTGCCATCATCGGCTACTGGACGGAAGGTGCCATCCTCATCTTCATCTTTGCAGTCAGCGGAGCCCTTGAAACATACACGATGAACAAGAGTCAGAAAGAAATCTCCGCCCTGATGGAAATGCAGCCGGAAGAAGCCTGGCTGGTGACTTACTCAGGTGAAAAGAAAGTCCATGTCTCGAGCCTTGATATCGGTGACCACATTCTGATCAAGCCTGGTGAGCGTGTACCTACTGATGGGGTAGTCGTAAAAGGAAAGACTTCCATTGATGAAGCCGCGATTTCCGGTGAAGCGGTGCCGGTCACAAAAGCTTCAAGCGATGAAGTGTTCGCCGGGACGGTCAATATCAACGGTGCCATCACCGTCGAAATGACTAAGCCGAGCAGCGAAACATTATTCCAGAAAATCATTGACCTTGTGCAATCCGCCCAGAGTGAAAAATCCCCTTCCCAGCAGTTCATCGAACGCTTTGAAGGCACGTATGTCAAAGTGGTCCTTGCCGTGGTCTTCCTGATGATGTTCCTCCCTCATTTCCTGATCGGATGGAGCTGGACGGAGACCTTCTACCGCGCGATGGTACTGCTCGTTGTCGCTTCACCTTGCGCCCTTGTAGCATCGATCATGCCGGCAAGCTTGTCTGCCATCTCAAACGGCGCACGCCACGGGATCCTTTTTAAAGGAGGCGCCCACCTGGAGAACCTGAGCAACCTGAAAGCCATTGCATTTGATAAAACAGGTACACTTACGAAAGGGAAACCTGCCGTTACGGATACACTCATCGCTGAAGGATTTGACGGGCAGGAAGTCATGACCATCATCGCTTCCATTGAAAATCAATCGAACCACCCGCTCGCTCAGGCAATCGTCGGGCATGTACGCAAGGAATTGAAGACTGGCCTCTTCCAGCCGGATTCGCTCCAAGACGTGTCAGGCTGGGGTGTCAAAGCCTTAGTAGACGGTTCAGAGTGGAAAATCGGGAAAGCTGATTTTGTCGGAAAAGAACAGGCCGCCAATTACATGAACGGTGCTTACAGCGGGCTCGCATCAGAAGGTAAAACCACGGTTTTCGCCGCTAAAGATGGTGAAATCGCAGCGCTGATCGCACTGAAAGACGTCGTTCGCAAGGAAACGATCGAAGCCCTCGAATTACTGAAAAAAGAAGGCATCGAAACGATCATGCTCACCGGTGATAATGAAAAGACCGCCCATGCCATCGCGAAAGAAGCAGGCGTCACGTCCCTGATCGCTGAATGCCTCCCT
This sequence comes from Bacillus sp. Marseille-Q1617, assembly GCF_903645295.1. Classification (NCBI taxonomy): domain Bacteria; kingdom Bacillati; phylum Bacillota; class Bacilli; order Caryophanales; family Bacillaceae; genus Bacillus; species Bacillus sp. Marseille-Q1617. The sequence continues at coordinate 530,599 of NZ_CAHJXM010000001.1, read as the reverse complement.
GAAACGAAAGTGGAAGAACTGAAGAAACTGAAGAACCACTTCGGAACGGTCGCAATGGTCGGAGACGGAATCAACGATGCCCCTGCTCTCGCAACGGCAAACGTCGGCATCGCGATGGGTGAAGGAACAGACGTCGCCCTTGAAACCGCGGACGTCGTACTGATGAAAAACGACCTCACCCGTATCGCTGAAGCTATCAAACTATCGAAGAAAATGAAGCGTATCGTCCAGCAGAACGTCGTCTTCTCTATCGGCGTCATCATGGTCCTGATCGCTTCCAACTTTCTGCAGCTGCTTGACCTTCCATATGGGGTCATCGGGCATGAAGGAAGTACGATTTTGGTTATTTTAAATGGATTGCGCTTGTTGAAATCTTGAATTTAAAAAACTCGCCTGATTGTTATTCGGGCGAGTTTTTCCTTTGAATTGAACATTTTAACCTGCATCAGCCAATCCGCATTTCCCGGCTTAGCTGCCATGATGCTTATCGAGCATCTCTTTTAAATACTCCTCTGATTTTCCCTTTGGAATACTGAGGCTTTTCCAGCGATCATCTTTTACCTGTTTACCGATATATACGAGCTGTCCCACATGATACGCATAATGGGCCAACTGCCTCTCGATGGCCTCCATCACCAAATGACGTTCTCCCCGAATGGTGATGGTTTTTAATAGATCCTGTTCAGTCAACCCCGTCAATGCATCCATCAGAATCTGCCAGCCCTTTTCCCATACCAACTTCACTTCTGATTTCGAAGAAAGATCATGATTGAATTCTTCATCCCGATTCCGAAAAGCCTTCTCGCCATCTGAAGTCAAAAAGTCCGTCCATCTTGAAAGCATGTTTCCGCTCATGTGCTTCACGATGGTTGCTGCACTATTTGACTCATTGTTATACATCCAAAAGATGGCTTCTTCAGATAATTGGTTAATGGTTTTATCCCCCAGGCTTTTCACGCTCTTAAATCGTTCAATGATTATTTTCAAATATTCGTGTCCGATGTTCATAAGTCCCCTCCTCTTTTACTAGAAGAAATCCTCCCAATCTCTTGGATCACTCCACTAACATCATTCGTATCCCTTATGACAAATAAATAATCGGCTTCCCCTTCCACCGGAGAGGTCACACCATTTTTGTCCGACTCTGCATTCTGCCGCGCAAGCACTTCTTCAAAAGTAGCAGCACTCCTGAAAATTTTTTTACTTCTTGAACTAGCTGCAATACGTTCCTTCAGAACACGGTCGGGCAAATCGAAATTGACCAGGATACTCGTGAACCCCTTATTGTGAAAATAATCAAGCAAATCCTGCCGCCCGCTCCTGCTTCGGTTGGAATTACAGATGATGAGATGGCAGCCGGTTTCTTCGATTGCATGATCGACAATCGTCTTCGTAACGGCATATTTGATCGTGTTCGGGCCCTCTTTTGCCAATAACTTACTATAATATGTGTTGATGAACTCTGCATGGCGGTCCTGATCGACCACAACGGCGTTCTCCAGTTGTTTTTCTAATTTCGTTGCGAATGTCGACTTTCCGCTGTGTGTCTTGCCGACGGTCATGATGACTAAACGTTCCATCCTGCTCCCCCATTCCGAATTCTATTTTAGTAGATTCACAGTTCCTTCCTGTTGTCATTTCCATTGATTTAAAAAAATTCCCACAACAAAGACTCATCCTAAAAGACAGCCATACTTATTTATCCTAATTTTACCATAATCACTGCTCACCAGTAGAACATTTCCAAGGATATAAAAATCGCCCCGTGCCATTCACGGGGCGATTTGCAGAATAATAGATTTGTTTAAGCTGAAAACCGCTCCAACCGGCGCAGCCAAGCCGTCAGCAACACGGCTCCACCGACCATCAGAGCACCGATCCAAGGTGTATGAATCAGTCCGATGCCATCCACGATGATGCCGCCGACAAAGGATCCGATGGCAATCCCGACGTTGAAGGCCGCGATATTCAGTGCGGATGCCACATTAACGGCTGATGGCACGTATTTTTCCGCCAGATTCACGACAAGGACCTGGAGCCCCGGAACATTCATGAAAGCAAACAATCCCATCAGGAAGATTGCGATCAATCCGGCAGTCTTGAATGGTGCCGCAAACGTCAATGCAACGAGAATGACCGCCTGCAGGATGAACATCCAGAATAATGCCTTAAGAGGATTTTTATCCGAAGCTTTCCCTCCGACCACGTTACCGATCGCAACTGCGATTCCATAGACAAGCAGGATGATGCTTACCCATTTTGAACTGAATCCTGTGACATTTTCCAATAGCGGAGTCAGATACGTAAATGCCACGAATGTCCCGCCATATCCAAGTGCTGTGATGGTAAACGCCAATAGTAACTTTCCATTACGTAAAATCTTCAGCTGTTCACTGAATTTCGCAGGTGGTGCTTCTTTTAAGTCTTTCGGTACAAGAATGGAGCTGGCTATGATGCCGATGATTCCGAGCAGGGCCACTCCCCAGAACGTCGCTCTCCAGCCAAACGCCTGCCCGATGAACGTTCCAAGCGGGACACCTGTAACGGTCGCGACGGTCAGACCGGTAAACATGAATGCGATCGCACTCGCCCGTTTATTGGCAGGCACTAAATCCGCGGCAATCGTCGAACCGATTGAAAAGAAGATACCATGTGAAAAGGCCGTGATGAACCGGGCGGCAAGAAGCAGCCCGAAGCTCGATGACAACGCAGAAACAGAGTTCCCTGCGATAAATAAAATCATCAGGGACATGAGCAGCGTCTTCCGGCTCATTTTACTTGTCAAAGCAGTAAGGATCGGGGCACCGATCGCCACTCCGACTGCATATCCGGAAATCAATAATCCGGCAAGTGTGATCGAAATCGATAAATCATCTGCAATGGATGATAATAATCCAACCGGGACAAATTCCGTCGTCCCGATTCCAAACGCGGAGATCGCCAGCGCCAATAATGCCGGCGTCCCTCCTTTTGATTTTGAGTGATTGATTGTATGTGCATGAGAACTCATGAGAGAATTCCTCCTTATAGATTAAATTCATTTTATTGGGGCGAAACCCAGCTTTTACATACTAAACACCCGGTACTCCCGAAGGCGCCTTTCGCTTTCCCGCATATCCAACATTATGAGGCGTATGGTTCCAAATTGGAATTACGCACTTTAAAGTGCTGTAGGTACCGTGAAGTTCCATAGGCACCTGCAAGTACCGTATGGAATGGTCCTGAAATTTGTCGTACCATCAAGGTACAGGGTCGATTATGCACCCTTCCGGAAAGCTTGAGAAGTACGCACTTTAAAGTGCAATACGCACCCGGAAGTAACCATAAGCCGGCAATCCGCCCATTAGGAAAGGATGATCGGCTGTGTTATATTCATCTGTAAATAATCTCATGAACACTATCATAAGGAACAAGCTATACAGTAAGAAAAGATACTTAGAGGAGGTATACCAATGAAGAAGTACAATATCCCTGTGGAAGCGGCACTTGAAGTCATCGGCGGGAAATGGAAGGTCGTCATCCTTTGCCACCTGATTGATAACGGCACGCTTCGCACCAGCCAGCTGAAACGGATGATGCCGAACATCACCCAGAAAATGCTCACCCAGCAGCTGAGGGAGCTCGAAGCAGATGGCGTCCTAAACCGGATCATCTATAATCAGGTGCCGCCGAAAGTGGAATATGAACTGACTGATTACGGCACCTCTCTGGCTCCCGCCCTGCAGATGCTCTGTTCATGGGGAGAGCAGCATATTGAGAAAACGATATCCGAAGGCGAAGATGTATTGGTGATTTCTGGAGAAAACGAATGACTAAAAACGTAAAAACACCCGGATCCATAAGGATTCAGGGTGTTTTCTTTTTCATCAATTGTCCGTCAGTGAGTAAGAGGCGAATCGGATGTTTTGACTTCGAAACCAAGGTGCATTATATTAATTGACGTGTCAATAATTGACCCCTCAATCTTCTATAGGAGGAGAATGCTTTGTCCAGCGAAGAAAAGATCTTACGTCATCTGAATGATATTTATAAACAGCTGAGCCCGAAATTTGAACGCTGCACCGGTATCAGCCAATCGCGGCTGGACCTGCTGCACAAGCTGATGGAAGTTGACGAAATCAGCCAGCGTGCCCTGCAGCGCGAAGTGAATATCGACAATGCGGCTGTTACTAGGCATTTAAAGCAGCTTGAAGCCAAGGGAATGGTATCACGCAGAAAGAATCCGGACGATAACCGAGTCACATTTGTCAGCCTGACAGATGAAGGAAGGGAAAAAATCAAAGCGTTATGTCAGGAAAAGAAGCAGTTCATTACCCAGGTGCTGAAAGGTTTCAGCATGGATGAACAAGAGATGCTTTCGGATTTACTCATCCGAATTCAGCAAAATGTAAAAGATATTCAACACTAATATAAAGGAGTTTTGCAACATGAACACAACAAGAATCAATGACTTTCAAGACATCATCACAGGACGCCGCTCGATCCGCAACTATGATCCTTCTGTCAAAATCAGCAAAGAAGAAATGACTGAAATTCTGCAAGAAGCGACGCTTGCCCCTTCTTCAGTCAATCTTCAGCCATGGCGCTTCCTTGTCATCGACAGCCCTGAAGGAAAAGAGACATTGGCACCGCTCGCCAAGTTCAACCAAACGCAAGTGAAGACATCTTCAGCAGTCATCGCTGTATTTGTTGACATGAACAGCCTGGATTACGCGGATGAAATCTATGATGAAGCCGTGGAAAAAGGCTATATGCCGGCTGAAGTACGGGACCGCCAGCTTCCTTCAATCAAAGGCCTTCTTGATGTAATGCCAGCAGAACAATACAAAGAAATGAACTTGATTGACGCCGGCCTTGTATCGATGCAGCTGATGCTCGCAGCCCGCGCCCACGGTTACGACACCAATCCAATCGGCGGCTATGAAAAAGATCAAATCGCGGAAGCATACGGCATGGATAAAGAGCGCTACTACCCGGTCATGCTCATATCCATCGGTAAAGCAGCCGATGCAGGCTACAAATCCGTACGCCTGCCGGTCGAAAAAATTACAGAGTGGAAATAATCCGGGACAAGGGACAGGCTCCCTGTCCCACCTTTCACTTGAAAAAATCATTCTATAAAAGAAATGGGGAATTTATATGATCATCATACACGCACATTTTCAAATCATCCCTGAAAAAGAAGGGGCATTCCTGGAGGAAATGCAGTCCCTGGTCGCTGCCTCACGGGGAGAAGACGGCAATGTCTCCTACGATTTGATGAAATCGACAGAAACAGACCACACTTACACCATGGTTGAAATTTGGAAAGACCAGGCCGCTGTGGAAGCTCACAACACAAGCAGCCATTTCGTTTCCTTCGCGGGTAGAGCTCCTGAATATATGGCAGCCCCGATCGATGTGCAGATTTTCGAAGGGAATAAGGTAGAACGATAAACGTCAGGTACATTATACCTTAGTAATAAACTGCGGAAGCTGTAGAAATGCTCAGCAGTCCCAGTCCCTGCCGTCAAAGGGTCCAAGAAGGCTCATCTTCTTGGACCCTTTCTAATATGAGCTGATCCCTTAAGCACCTCATACACTCATAAAGATCACGGCCCCTCTTCCCAAAAGAATAGCTCATGCAAATAACAGACCCCTGCTCTAAGCCAATATGGCGGAAAGCTTGGCAGCCTTTCTAGTAAATTCAACGTTTGGCTCGGTTACATAAACGCTTCCAACTCCATACAATATAGAAAAAGTGTAAGAATTCTATGTAAAGGAGTGAAGACCGGTGGAGAATCTATTTAACGGAAGCAAGAAAATCACGAAAAAGGATCTTGCAGCCTTTGATATGATCGGTGATGGGAAAGACGGAGAAATTTACAAAGTAGCCGACAATAAAGTCGTAAAATACTTCTTTAAAGAAGAAACACATCAAAGGGAACTGGAGGCAATGCAAATCGGGCAAGCTTCATCCATTATGCCCCGGCTGTATGAATACGGCGACAATTATATCGTAATGGAGTTCATCAAAGGGATCTCCCTTGCCCGCCATATGAAACGGCACGGGACAATCGATGAAGATATGACGAAGAGGATATTATTCGTTCTGGATGAATTCAAGAAATTAGGCTTCACAAGATGGGATACGGAGGTTCGCCATATGCTGATGGATGAAAATGGCGATTTCAAGGTCATTGATCATAAACGCGCGTTCACCTCTGATTCCCCTGTTCCGACGAAGCTGTTAAAAGGAATGGATAAATTCGGATTAGCCAAGGAGTTCCTTCTGCATGTGAAGAGTGTGAACCCAAAGCTATTTGATGCCTGGAAAAAACATAAATAGACGGCGCCTTTCGTAGACTGTCTTTCCCGTGACATAGGGGAAAGACAGTCTTCAAAAAGATTTACCGTCGGACAAGCCGACACATATCGAGTCGAACATGAACATGCTGCGTCCTCCTATCCCCATAAGAAATGAGGAATCTTTCATGATACCAAATAGGACAAGCCGGCAATGAACATCGTCTTCCCCCGTGTCATGGTATGAGCAAAAAGATCTCCGCCATGTACTCTATAACATTCGACCGGCGGCCCCAACACCGATCCATAAAAATAGTGCAGTACTTTCGCCACAAAAGTACTGCACCTGCAAATGTCAATCTATATCATTACACCTTTTTAACCGTTACATTATCCAGCTGAGTAAATAAAATGTCTCCATCTCCATTAGACCATACTAGATAGTGATCTTCTGCGTTAATGAATGTTCCATCGCAGTCAATTTTATCAGAACCTGATAGTACCTCGATTTTGTCACCAAGCTTTAGTACACTATTCAACTTTTCAGAAAGTCCCATTGTGACTCCTCCCTTCTTCCTTTAATCAATCAGTCTATATATTTATATTAAATAAAATGAAATTTGATAGGGCGCTTACCTATCGTTTCATTTTTTTTCAGAAAAAAATGACTGGAATGTTTTCCAGTCATTTTCAGTCTGAATGTGACTATACTTTACGAACAGTCACACTGTTCAGGTCAGAAGTGTTCATGTCCCCGTCGTCGTCAACCCAAACTACAAAGTTGTCGCTCGCACCGATGAATGAACCCTCTTCGATTTCGTCGTCACCGGACAACACTTCGATTTTGTCACCCATAGATAAAATTTTATTAAGGAAATCAGCCATGTTTCCACACTTTCCAAATAAGTTTGCCATTATGTTTCCTCCTTTCGGTGTTTACTCTATATTTATGCCGGATTTGTTGATGCGTAAAGGCAGATAACTAGATTTCAAAAAAATTTCTGCTTTTTCAAAAGATTTTACTAGACTAATCTCTCTTTTCCTCGTGTGATGGACCTTCAGGAATTGCAATGAGAGTAGGTTCCGATCCTTCCTCGGAGGCTTCTTCCATTTCCTCTTCCTCCGTGTCGGATGTCTCTAGTGATTCGTCTACTAGTGAAACAGCCTGGTCTTTTTCTGGTTCGTACTCTACTAGTGAAATGGCCTGCTCTTCTTCAACTTCATCCTCGTCGTGAACCTCAGCTATCTCAATACTCATGCTTTCTTTGGTTTCTTCTCCGGCTTCTTCCGTTTCTTCTGCTTCTTCATCTGCTTGATCTGATTCATCGTCGGTTTCTTCTGCAGCTTCATCTTCTGCTTCTGCTTCTTCTATTTCTTCGTATGCTTCATCGCCGGTTTCGTCGGTTTCTTCTTCTGTTTCTTCGTCGATTTCTTCTTCAATGGCTAATTCCAGAGAAATTTCTTCTTCTGAGTCTTCATCTTCCGCATCTGTATCATCTACAGATACTTCAAGATTGCCGTCTGTCTCAGAGTGATCTTCCTCCTCATCCATCACAATAGTGATTTCTTCCACATCAGATCCGGCTTCGTCAAGGTTTTCTTCCTCCGAAGAGGTTTCCTCCTGATCCATTGAATCTTCTGAGGAATCGTCGATGATTTCGAAGGTGACTTCAGACGTTTCTTCATTTTCACTGTCTTCATGCATGACTCGAAGGATCACATTTTCTTCTGTTTCGTTCTCGCTGTCTTCATTTTCCATCTTGTTCATGACATCTTCCATGATGGACTTTGGATCCTTCGTTTCTTCGTCGCGGTGTCCTCTCTTGTTCTCTTTCTGTTTCTTCTTTCGCCTCCTCTTAGAAGGCACCTTCTTTACAGAAAGCGGACCATTTAGATCGGTCACATTGAAGTTGCCGTCATGATCGGCCCATAAGAGCGTCTTGTTAAAAGCAGCTACAAATGTTCCATTGTCATCGATTTGATCATCTTCATATAATAGTTCAAGATGATCGCCTAAGCTGAAGATGCTATTTAACACTTCTGCGAGAGTCTTATTTGGAATTTGATTAAAATCCCCATCAGATGAAGATTTTCCCTTACTCTTCTCCACAGGCTGCTCAGTCCCCCCGCCTGTCATTCCTTCCTGTTCCACAGGTGATTGCTCTGAATGACCTTGATCATCGAGGCGGTCTCTGTCGTTACCAGAGGGCTCATTGACTTCATTCATATTCGTTTACACTCCTTTGCGTTTAGTCTGCAATTCATAATCAATATATGTATGTAAAATCAGAATGTATAGCCTATTTTGCAGTAGAATCGCAAATTCCACTCACTCAAATCGGGCGTTTGAATAATTTATAAGAAGATAGAGAGACATGGAGGTGAGAAAACCATGCCCAATTGTTATCTTTTTATAAACGAACACCTACTCCCAAGGATTTTTTCCTTGTATTATTACAGAGACTTACTGGTTCCCTGCCACAATCAATCCATTTTCATCCGTTACCTAAAGGAAGATAAAGAACCGTACATCTTTCCTCCGCCTCCCCAGCAGCTGCATGCTTCAATGGACCAGGCACACGTTTCCGAATTGATTTACAGCATGGTGAACAGCCTTAACAAAAAAGCTGCTCACCACCCTAAATCAGATAGGCCTGCCTTCGATATCACACTGGATAATGATGCAGAGCCAAGCGTGATTCTTTCTAAAATATCCAAGTATAAACGCCCTAAAAGACGTGGAAAATGTCCGCGGCTCGCACCGCGGGATGAGAGCCCGTTTAAACGAATCAACTATATAGACCGCAGCAAAAGTCTGCACCAATTAAAATATTCTGCCACTAAACCAGTGCACAGGCCAAAAAAGCCTGCTGCCTCTCAAAAAGGAGCTAAAGTTGAGAAAACGAAGGAAACAATCGACCACGCGGAGCCGTTTCTGAGTGATACCGGGCACCTGCCGGATCGTCATCAAGCAGAGGATTCTGTTCAACTTCCTGATGCATGCTTGTTGAATCATAGCCGTGAAGAAGCAACTGACTTCCCTGCCCCTTCTTCAATAGAAGATGTGAGCGGTATATCTGACGACCAGATTAAAGAAGTCGAAGTCGAAGAAACCTTTGTCCCACTGGAGGAAGACACACCCGAAAACGATGAACCAATAATCCCAGAGTCTCCAGAGCCGGAATTAGAAGCAGATGATTACGACACGCTCATTGAAGATCCAGTCCATAACGAAACCGTTGACTCAGAACAAAACGCAGAGGAATCAGAGCTCACTGCCGAATTCGATCACGTCTCCGATGAGCCTTATACAACAGCTGAATATGTTGAAACAGCAGGGTATCATTCTTTAGATACCGATTTGGATGGTATACATGAACACGAGAATGCCATCATTCCAGATGACATTTTAGATGGTGTATTAACAGAGGCCGATGAGACTACTGAAGAAATCATGCGGGATGACGCGGGGATTGTATATGAGAGCTATCATGAAGACAACATTCCATCAACCGGAACGGTGGAACCTGTTGATCATTTTATAGATGAAGTCACTTTTGAAGAATCGGAAGTTACGAATGAATATAAAAGTCTTACCGATGGAACGGAAGAATTAGCATACAGCCCTCTAGAAGATGAATTGGTTGAAGAACCAGATGGGCAATCAGACGACCTAAACAGGGGCGAAGCATTAATTGACACGGAGGAAGTAATTGACCACTCTATCATGGAAGAAGAAGCAGACGATCCACTTGCAGATGAATCTGACCGCCTGCACAATGGTGCGGCATCCCCTGACAAGAAAGAAGCAGGACCTAAAGTTGATGATTTCCAGGAAGAAACCCCCGCCGGTCAAGAAGATCACTTCGACACCCTTCCTATTGACACAATTCAAGAGCAGGAAGAATCATTGGATGACCACACTGCTGAAACAGAAACAAATACTACCGATTATGAGCAAGACGGCACCACAGGTGAAGAAATCGAGATAGTTGAACCAGTCATTGAGGAAATTCCTGAAGAAAAAATAGTCTCTAATTACGAATCCGGCAGCCTGATCCAAGATACTTTATCCGTTCAGACGGAAGAAACGGTTGGCGATTCAGCGGTTCAACCTTCTCCAGAAAAAACAGAGAGAAGCCAGGAATCCTACTTGGAATTCATCCCTCCAATCGAAGAAAACGAAGAACCTGAATCATCACCTGAGGTTGTTTCTGAAGAAAAAATGGACCCTGATCTAGGGTTTGATAGCCTGAGCGAAGATACTTCATCCAATCAGATGGAAGAAATAGTTGAAGACTCAGCAGATCACCATCTATCAGAAGAAACAGACCGAAGCGAGGAATCAGAATTGGAATTCATCCATCCTGACATTTCAACTGAAACGGAGGATCACCTCCCCGTTGAAACGGATACGGTCAGTGATTTCGAGCAAGATTTTTCATCAGACAACAGTACTTCGGATGAAGAGGAAGAATCCGATACGACGCTTGAACGCATCTCAGAGGAAAAAACAATCATTGAAGAGGAATTCGATAACCATATCGAAGATACTCCATCCGTCCAGCATGAAGAAACGATTGATGGTGAACCTGCTGATCAACACACTCTGGAAGAAACAGACAGCAGCGAGGAATCAGAATTGGAATTCATCCACCCTGGCATTTCAGCTGAAACGGAGGATCACCACCCCGTTGAAACGGATACGGCCATTGATTTCGAGCAAGATCTTTCAGCAGACAACAGTACTTCGGATGAAGAGGAAGAATCCGATACGACGCTTGAACGCATCTCAAAGGAAAAAACAATCATTAAAGAGGGATCCGATTACCATATCGAAGATACTCCATTCGTCCAATATGAAGAACCTGTTGTAGCTGAACCTGTTGACCAGCACACTCAGGAAGAAACAGACAGCAGCGAGGAATCAGAATTGGAATTCATCGATCCTGACACTTCAGATGATACAGAAGAAACGGAGGGTCACCTACCTGTTGAGATTGAAACGGACACGGCCATTGAATTTGAACAGGACTTCTCATCAGACAGCATCATTCAGGATGAAGAAGAATCCGATACAGCGCTTGAAAGCATCTCAGAGGAAAAAACACTCATTGAAGAGGAATCTGATAACCATATCGAGGGTACTCCATCTGTCCAGTATGAAGAAGAAGTTGCAGCTGAACCTGCTGAAGACGAAGAAGACGAACCTGCTGATCAACACACACAGGAAGAAACAGATTCAAGCGTGGAGTCAGACTTGGAATTCAACCATCCTGACGCTTCAGCTGACACAGAAGAAACGGCGGATCCTACTCCTGGTGAAACTGAAATGAGCACAATCACCGCACTAGAACAGGATCTTCCTCCAGCGGCCATTACACCTGACGAAGTGGAAGAATCCGATAGGACTGATGCAGAATTCCAAGAAGAAAACCTGATCTTCGAAGATGAAAGTCAGAACGAGGATACTCCATCCGTTCAGACGGCAGAATTAGTTGTTGACTCAACGGAACAACCAAAACAAGAAGAAACCATCACCAAAAACGATGACGAGGAATTAGACGGTGACAGTCCATCCGTTGCTCACAAAGAACGGATTGAAGAAATTACTGAAGAGGAGCCGGACGTTACCCCGGCACAAGATGCCGCCGTCCACTCGAGCACACCGGTTCAACCGGCAGAAACTCAGGAAAAAGCCCCAGCCCAACCTAGCAATCATAAAAACAAAACCACCGATTCAACTCATAGCTCCGAATCAGAAGGTAAAGAAAATGCAGGGGAAACAGTGTCTCCAGCAGCCAACGACGAGGTAGTTGAAGAATCGTATACCACGATCTTGAATAAACATTTCACACTCGGTGACAAGATCAATGTGTATGCAGGCAGTAAGCTGCTTGATAAACAGGGAACGTTTTTAGCAGCCGGCCGTGACTTCTTCATTTGGATCGATGGAGATGGATATGTAAGACTGCAAGTCATCAGCGGCGGCATCAGTATAGCTCAAAAGAAAAGAAAAAAATGAGACGGGAGAAACAGACATTTGCCCTGTGCTAATGTCTGTTTCGACTATATTACAAGCTACATATACTAAGGTAATAGAGATTAGAATGGGGTGAATGAAATGAAAGAAACTGTATTGGTCATAGCTGCACATCCAGATGATGAACTGCTAGGTACGGCAGGCACACTTAAAAGACTAGTAGATCAAGGCAATAGAGTCATCTCGATCATTACAGCAAACGGACGAAAAGAAGAGGCCCATCATATTCAGAAACTTGCTCGAAAAGCAAACAAAGAAATAGGCATCAAAGAAGTGATTTTCCTTGAGCATCCGAATCTTGAGCTTGAAATGATGCCGCTTCATCTTTTCACCAAAGAAATTGAGAAACTAATCAATATCTATCAGCCTGCTAAAATTTTTACACATCACTATGGGGATGTGAACCGCGATCATCAGATTACGTTTCAAGCCGTACTGACAGCTGTCCGTCCGGTACCGAATGCTCAGCCGATTGAATTGATCACGTTTGAAACCGTATCCTCGAGTGAATGGAACACCCAAACAAATGATAAGCAATTTAAACCGAACTATTATGTTGATGTGTCATCAACGATTGAAGAAAAAATTGCTTCCTTAAAACACTATGATGTTGAAATGAGGGACTTTCCACATCCTCGTTCCTATGAGGGAGTCAGGCATTTGGCAAGCGTAAGGGGCATGACGGTCGGGGTGCCGTATGCCGAAGCATTCGAAGTCATCAGGAGGGTCTGGATATGAATGAAATGCATTTTCCTTATCCTTACGTCATTACTGCCTTAGACAAATATTATGGAGTCAAGGCCAAACCCGTCACTCTGAAAAAGACGAGTACGGGCAAGGATAAGGGCAAGGTTAAGGACAAGGATTCCAAACGGAAAAAGAAAGACAAAAAGGATAAATCAAAAAAGAAGAAAAGTAAACCAGGAAAGAAACTATCGATTCTCATCGCCACATTCTGGGATTATCCCCACACCGGCGGACTATCAAACTATATCACTACCTTGAAAGCAGGACTAAAGGGGTTGGGACATAAAGTGGACGTCATCTCCCCAAATCAGTTTTCAGCGGTCAGAGTGGAAGCACTGCGGGAAGCTGTCGTACCGCAGCTGAAGACCTTGTTCCAGAACCGGTACGGCTCCTACACCAGCAAAATCATCCAAAGCTGCCGTCTCCTCTATATTTACGAACAGATGCTGGAGTCGGTCAAGCTCGAGAAATACGATATCCTTCATGCCCAGGATCTCTTCACTGCCAATATATTGGGAAGACTCAATGAAGACCTAGGCAAGCCGCTCTTATTCACTCCGCACGGAATGTTCACCTTCAGCCGGGTTAAATTCAACCGGATCACGAGCGAAGAAGAAGCCTACTACCTGGAAATCGAGAAAAAAGCCATTGATTATGCAACCCATATGGTCATCCTGAGCGACTCATTCCGCGAACCGCTCAGCCAGCTTGGGGCGCGCTCCTCTAAAATGACAACGGTCAATACAGGAATCGATTTCTCTCCTGTTTCACGCAAGGGCAAAAGTGGAAAGGTCGTCATATCCTGTGTGGCCAGATTGGGGCCGAGAAAAGGTCATACCGATTTATTTCTGGCTCTATCAAAATTAAAATCGTTGAATCAGAGTGTGGAAGTGCAAATCGTCGGTGATGGTGAAATGCGTGAAGCACTCGAAGCACAGGTGAAGGAACTGCGGCTCACAAATGTGACGTTCCTCGGAAAACGGGATGATGTACCGGCCATTTTAAGCAAGACCGATATCTTTGTCCTGCCGACCGTCAATGATAACCTCCCGATTTCAATCATTGAAGCCATGCACAGCGGGACGGCAATCCTGACGACCGATTGCGGAGGAATCACTGAAATCGTTCATCATAATGAAACCGGCCTCATCGTTCAGCCCGGCAATGTCACTCAGCTCGCGACACAGCTGAAGCAATTAATTGTAAACGGTGCCTTAAGAAGCCAGCTTGGAGAAAATGCTTCCCGATATGCCAAGACCCACCTCACTCGCGAAGCGATGGTGCAGAAGATCGAACACATCTATCAACATTTATTAACCACGGGGGGACACTGATATGCCATCACACCCAGCCGTTGTACTCGATTTAAGTGCCAATGGTGTGGGCATCATCCATGCCCTTGCCAGGAAAGGGATCGAGGTATACGCATATGACACAGCAGGTCCTTATTCAAAAGGGAAATCAAGACTCGCATCCTGCGCTGTATGTCCAAGTCCCTTGACACAGCAAAAAGCGCTGCTCTCTTTTTTAAAGGGAGTGGCGATGAAATTTGACCAAAAACCGGTGCTTTATGCAGGGGCGGATGATTACGTCGTGTTCATCTCGACCTACCGGGAAGAATTATCGGAGTATTACCTGTTTCTCTATCCCGAACATTCTATGATTGAGGATTTGTTGGATAAAAAGAAAACGTATGACCTTGCCTTGAAGTATTCGATTCCGACGGCGAAAACCTTTTTCGTAGAAACGGATGACCAGCTTGATGAAGCCATTTCAGAGCTTGAATTCCCCTGCATACTGAAGCCGGTGTTCGGCCATGAATTCAGAAAACACATCAATAAGAAAGCCATCAAAATCCAGGACGCCAATCAATTAAAGAAAGTCTTTCCGATTTACAGCAAATATGGGGAATTGATTATCCAGGAGCTGATCCCGGGCGATAACCAAAGCTTTTATAAAGTGGCCACCTTTTTCGACGACGATATGAAGCTGCTGACCCTCTTTACCCTTCAGAAGAATCATCAGTTCCCTGCGGAATTCGGAACGGGCGCACATATCGTGAGCAAGCGGATCCCGGAGCTTGTGGATCTTGGTGTGCCGCTTTTGAAAGAGCTCGGATTAAAGGGCGTCAACATGATTGAATACAAGAAGGATCCTCGGGACGGTCAGTATAAGCTTATTGAAATCAACCCCCGCTTCTGGCTCACTCATAGTTTGACAGGTCATTCCGGCGTCGATTTTGCCTATACGTACTATCTCTACCTCACCGGGGAGAACCCCGTTCCGCAGCTGGAGCAGATCGATGGTGTCCAGTGGATCTACCTTGTCCGCTATTTCCTTACCTTTTTGGAAAAGCGCAGGACTGGGGAAATGACCTGGAGGGACTTTCTGAGAGGTTTCAAAGGAAAGAAAGTATTCGCCCTCCTCGCTTTAGACGACCCGATGCCCTTCATCCGGAGCACCACATCGCATTTATGGAATGCGTGGAAAAGAAAACGAAAGGAGTGATCGTGTTTGCACACACCAAAGGAATTATATTCCATTTTCAAGAAAAATGATATTGAGGGGAAGCTCTCTGCTTCCCTCGGTAAAAAGGTAACGATCAAAGAAACATCCATTCAAAACCTGAAATCGACAAAACGGAGCAGCATCTATCAAATGGAACTTGAGAGTCTATCAACATCCTTCCCCATCATTTTTAAAATCTACCATTCAACCAAATATAAAAATGAAGTCGAGATCAATGTCTACGGCAGAGCCTATCCTTTTTTGAAAGAATTCCTTCCCGAAATCTACCTGATGGCGAAACATGGAAGTGATACGTGGGTGTTCATGGAATTCGTCCGGCAGATCCGGGGACAGCTGACCTTTACACCAAAGCATTTTGATTACATCATCCCTACCCTGGCAAAACTCCATGCCCACACCTTCGAAGACCGATTCAGGAACGAAAAGGATACATTCAAATCCTGGTTCCCGCTATACGATTCGGACAAAATGAAGGAAGACAGGGAAAAATTCACTACGAACACCATGAGCTTCCTGGAACAGGCCAAGAAGGATAAACAATTGAAAGACCTCATCAAGCCGCATTACAAAGCATTAAAAACCATTTACAGCAAAGGTCCGGACTTTTTCCCGGAATTGCTTCAAAGCGGTTCTGCCATCACCCACGGAGACCTTCATATGCAGAATATCTGCTCAAAAGACGCAAGCAGAAACGAACCGTGGGAGATTCAATTCATCGATTGGGAGTCGGCCAAATACTCCCCGGTCTGGTTTGACATGATTGTCCTGGTCGAAATTTTACTGGCCTTTCGCAAGGATTGGCAAGGTAATGCTGAAGAAATCCGCACACATGCCGTCGAAGTGTATACAAATGAAATGAAGAAACATGGAATTACATTCAAAACGAACCCGACGGACCTGTACAAAATGGCCTACCTGCAGCGCACCCTGGAAAAAGGTCTGCACACCCAGTTCAGACGGTACTTTGAGAACCGCGGCGGTGAACTTCTTCCGTATCATTTAGATAGAATCGCCACTTGGGGAAGCGAACTCGGAATTTATAAGTAGGCACCTGAAAGGATGAAACGATTTGAGCAGAATGCCCCCTCTCGCCATACATCCGTCTCTTCTGACCGCCATGGATGATTTTTATGGAGTCGACCGGGGATTGGAGGACCCGGTCCCGCTTCAGCCATTCGGCCGGAAATCAAAGGTGGGTGGAAAGAAAAAAATGAAGATCTTATACGTCACTTTCTTCCAATACCCCCATACAGGCGGTTTGTCACATTACATCACCTCCATCCAAAAAGGATTTGAACAGCTCGGACATGAAGTCGATGTCTTCGCACCAAACCAGATGTCTTCCCTCCAGCTTGAGAAATGGGTTCCGCAGGCAGCCTATGAAGCGAGAAGCCTCATGCGCAGCCGCTATGGCACCGTGAATGAGAAAATCGTCAAAAACCTTAGCTTCCTGCATGTATTCGAACTGTTCCTGAAAGAAAAAAACCTTGATCAGTACGATATCATCCATGCCCAGGACCTATTTGCCATTTTCATACTCGGCCACCTCAACCAAACACTCCAAAAACCACTGCTCTTTACACCGCACGGCTTTTTTACAAAAAGCAGGCTGAAATTCAACAAGATGCAAAAAGGGTCCATCGAAGAAGCCTATTTCACGAGATTGGAAAAAGAAGGGATCTCCGCGAGTGCCGAAATCGTCATGATCGCCGATTCTTTCCGGCCGAACCTGCAGGATTTTGGTGCAAGGGACGAACAAATGACTACCGTTCATACAGGAATAGACTTTACACCGATTCCTCCAAGAACCCATGAAAATATCATCCTCACAAGCGTCTCCCGTCTTTCCCCGAGGAAAGGTCACGGATTTCTATTAGAAGCGTTGGCCATGATCCGTGAACATCTTACCAATGTGGAAGTGTGGATCGTCGGGGACGGGGTCATGAAGAAGACACTTATGAAGCAAGCAGAAGATTTGGGACTGTACAACGTCATTTTCTTCGGAAAACGCCATGACATACCTGAGATTCTGTCGATGTCAGACATTTATGTACTCTCGACCATCAATGATAACTTCCCCCTTTCCGTGATGGAGGCGATGTTTTCAAGGCAGGCGGTCATCTCGACCACATGCGGCGGCATACCGGAGATGGTCCGGCACGGGGAAACCGGCCTCCTCTGTGAACCCGGGAATGTAAAAGAGCTCGCCGAAGCGATTAAACGTTTCATCATCAATAAAGAAGAACGGGACGCTTTTGGAAAAGCGGCCGAAACATTTGCCCGGCAGCACTTAACAAGCAAGGTAATGACGAGCAAAATCGAACAAATCTATCAAATGTACACAGATTGAAAGGAGACTCATCATGAGGGAGAACAACCAGATTCATGATCGATTATGAAAATTCTAGTCACGGGCGGCGGCGGTTTCATCGGATCCCAGCTCGTTGAAACCCTTCTCGCCGCAGGGCACACGCCGATCATTCTCGACAACTTCTCGAATGGGCGTGAGAAAAACCTGCCTGACGGGGTTACATGCTACCGCAGAAATCTATTATCCGACAAAGTCGAAAAGATTTTCAAAAAAGAAAAGCCGGACATCGTCATGCATCTTGCCGCACAGGTCAGTGTCGCAAAATCCCTGGAAAACCCTGCAGAAGATGCAGCGGTCAATGTCCTCGGCACCGTCAAACTGCTTGGATACTCAGTCAAGTACGGGGTGAAGAAATTCATCTTCTCTTCTTCCAGTGCGGTCTATGGAACCACAGATGAAGTCCTGACCGAAGAAACGGCCGCAAGTCCGATTTCCTTTTACGGTACGTCCAAATTAGTATCCGAATCCTACATCAAGCTGTTCGGAACAAGCTACGGCCTCCCCTACACCATCCTGCGCTACGCCAATGTGTATGGACCGAGGCAGCGATCCGACGGTGAAGGCGGCGTCATCAGCATCTTTATCGAAAAGCTTTTAAACGGTGAAACCCCCGTCATATACGGAGACGGCACCCAGACCCGCGACTTTGTCTATGTCGAAGACGTCGCCCGTGCCAATCTCCTCGCCATCGACAACGCAGACAACGAAATCATCAACATCGGCACGAACACACAAACCTCCATCAACCTGCTTTATACGCTGCTATCAAGCCAGCTCGATGCAACCGGAACACCGGACTACCAGGGAACCCGTGATGGGGACATCAAGCACAGCCTTCTCTCAAACGTGAAAGCGCTGGACATTCTGAAATGGGAACCTCAGTATGAATTGATTGCAGGATTGGAGAAGACGGTGGAGTATTTCAGGGATGGTCCAAAAGGTTGATTTGAGGGCAGGTCCTTGCGGCGGTTCATGAACACGCCGCAAGGACTGTCACACAAGGGCGATTCATATCGTGAGCTTTAATAGTTGTAGCACCCGGCTTATTTGTCCGGGTGTTTTTTTTGTGCATTTCTAACTCGACCTGACCTTTCATATGTAAGAACTTTCCTCCTCCTCCTATTTAACAGACCTGTTTAAAAGAATTGGCAGAGGGTATCTGTTCCTCTAAGGAGGCGATTCCATTGAATCCTATATTTAAAATCTTCCATAATGACGAACATTTGAGTGAATCAATTGATAAACTTCGCAAAAACGGCGTCAACGAAGATGATATTTACATGCTTGCCTATGATAATGACCATGACAGGCCTGCAAGAAAGAGCAACGATTCCAATAAAATCGGAGTAAGCGTCACAGGAATAGGCACCGCCACCAAGAATATTTTTAGAGGAAAATCCGACAAACTCATTTCAAAAATGAAGGAAATCGGATTTGAGCAGTCAAAAGCACAAAAACTTGAAGAAGAATTAGACAAAGGAAAAACACTGTTAGTTGTCAAAAATCAAGATGAAGTAGAATTTTAACAATCAAACGTTAAAAGACAACCCTTTTTTCCATATAAATGGGTTGTCTTTTTCTTATGTGGACTTTTGCAAGTAAGAGGCACGGCCGTTACTCTAACGTTCATCTCAGACCATAACAGCTTTGATTTGAAATGAATCGTGATGGTCGATCTGAATAATGGCGACACCAAGTCTTATAAAATGAGATGTCTATGACTTCATCTAAGGAGCAGTCTCTCCTTAAACGGTCAGCCTGCCAAACGTTATTTCGGTCAATACGACACAGACCTTTAGTACCAAAATTGGTCATTTATAAGAATTTCCTCCTTGTTCTCCGTATAAAACGAAGGCCCGTCCCTCACTGCGTTAAAGGAATATAGTAATATTTTCCTAACATAATATTTTTGTGTTGATTTATTGGGTAGGTTGCTTTAAAATGATTTTACAGTGCAAACGGTTGCATCTCATTTTATTTACAAACCATTTCAATTTCCAGATGACTTCCGCTCCCTCATTTTTAAAACTGAAAATGAAAACGCACACAATTAATTATGAAAACGAATACACAATAGATATTGGTATTAAAGGAGGAAACAGGATTATGAAGAATTTATTGTCATTTGATTTCTGGCAGAAATTCGGTAAGGCACTATTGGTCGTTGTCGCTGTTATGCCAGCTGCCGGGATCATGATTTCGATCGGTAAATTAATCGGAATGACGGGTGGAGACATCACTTTAGTGCAAACGATTGCAAGAGTAATGGAAGATATCGGTTGGGGGATCATCACTAATTTACATATCCTCTTCGCCGTCGCCATCGGGGGATCGTGGGCCAAGGAGCGTGCGGGCGGTGCATTCGCAGCACTTATCGCCTTCATCCTGATCAACCGCATCACCGGAGCGATTTTCGGAGTGAACGGAGATATGCTTGCCGACCCGGAAGCAACCGTCTCTTCTCTTTTTGGACAAACATTGATTGTATCTGACTATTTCACATCGGTTCTTGGTGCACCTGCACTGAACATGGGAGTATTCGTCGGGATCATCTCCGGTTTCCTAGGAGCCAATCTTTTCAACAAATATTATAACTATGATAAATTACCGGACGCTCTTTCGTTCTTTAACGGTAAGCGTTTCGTACCTTTCGTCGTCATCGTCGGCTCGGTTGTATCCGCTATCGCCTTGTCAATCGTATGGCCGTTCATCCAGGGTGCACTGAACGATTTCGGTCAATGGATCGCAACATCACGAAACACCGCACCAATCATCGCGCCGTTTATTTTCGGTGCCATGGAACGTCTGCTGCTTCCATTCGGTTTGCACCATATGCTGACGGTTCCGATCAACTACACGGAGCTTGGCGGAACGTACAAGATCCTGACTGGTTCAGGAGCCGGTTCAACGGTTGCCGGACAAGATCCGCTATGGCTGGCATGGATCGCCGACCTGAACAACTTCCTTCAGGCAGGAGACACTCAAAGCTACAAGCAATTATTGAATGACGTAACACCTGCACGATTCAAAGTCGGTCAGATGATTTTATCATCAGCGGCCCTTATCGGTATCGCATTCGCTATGTACAGAAACGTTGATCAAGACAAAAAGAAAAAATATAAGTCCATGTTCTTCTCAGCTGGTCTTGCCGTATTCTTGACAGGTGTAACCGAACCGATCGAATTCATGTTCATGTTCGCTGCTCCTCTGCTTTATGTGGTGTACGCCATCATGACAGGTTTTGCATTCGCAATCGTCGACATCATCAACATCCGCGTTCATTCATTCGGATCAATCGAGCTATTGACTCGTGTCCCTATGATCGTCAAAGCCGGGCTGTGGATGGACCTTGTAAACTTTGTGATTGCTTGTCTCGTATTCTTCTTCCTGAACTTTGCCGTTGCCAACTTCCTGATCAAGAAGTTCAACTTCCCGACACCGGGACGCAACGGTAACTACATCGAAGACGATGCTGCTGCAGGCGGAAGTTCTGCGGTTAAAAAAGATTCACTTGCACCAAAAGTGGTTGCCCTTCTTGGAGGAAAAGAAAACATCGTGGATGTGGACGCTTGTATGACACGCCTCCGCGTAACGGTTAAAGACACCAGCCTTGTCGGCACGGAAGCCGAATGGAAAAGTAATGGCGCACTCGGTCTGGTCATGAAAGACAAGGGCGTACAGGCCATCTACGGTCCGAAAGCCGACGTCATCAAATCTGATATCCAAGACTTATTGGGAGCATAATTCATGAAATTGCTGACACTGAACTGCCACTCTTGGCAGGAAGAGAACCAGCTTGAGAAAATCTCGACCCTGGCGCGTGACATCGCAGAGAAATCCTACGACGTCATCGCGCTCCAGGAAGTCAGCCAGCTTATCGAGAGTGAGACCGTTTCCGGGCTTGTGAAAAAAGACAATTTCGCCCTGGTATTGCTTGAAGAGCTTGAGCGGCTGGGCGTCACCGGCTATCGTTTCGTATGGGATTTCGCCCATATCGGCTATGATATCTACGAAGAAGGCGTCGCCATTCTGACCAAGCATGATATCGTCGAAGAGCACCGCCTCTTCATTTCTAAAAGTCACGATCAGTCCTACTGGAAAACCCGCAAAATCGTCGGGGCTACCATCTCATATCACGGTCGTCCCTTCACCTTCTATTCCTGCCACCTCGGCTGGTGGCAGGATGAAGAAGAACCGTTCAAGTATCAGGTCGATTCTTTGTTGGAACAGATCACGGCTGAGTCCCCTGTATTTTTAATGGGGGATTTCAACAATAACGCTTATGTCCGCAATGAAGGATATGATTATCTCTTGGGCAAAGGCCTAATTGATACGTATGAACTTGCACTTCAGCGGGACGACGGTGTGACCGTTGAAGGAACGATCGCCGGATGGGATGAGAACAAAGTCGATTTACGGATTGATCTGGTTCTGGCAAGTGAGAAATGTGAGGTCACTTCATCTAAAGTGATATTTAATGGGGAAAATAAACCCTTGGTGTCGGATCATTATGGGGTTGAAGTGGTGATTGAGGACCTTTCGATTTAGTTGAAGTGATTTTTCCAGACCCGTCTATTTAATAGGCGGTTTTTTTTATGATAAAACCTAATTTGATAAGCCCTTTTTAATAAATTCCATGAGTCTGGATGTATTTTTAGTGCGAAAAGGTATGAAGGTAGCGCTTTCAAAAGGAACATTCCGGTGCTGGATCTAATAATTGCGCCAGTTTCAGGATTATTGCGCCTCTCTCTTATTTATTGCGCTGCTTTTTAAATAATTGAGCCGCTTTCCGATTAATTGCGCCACATTTCCAATAATTGAGCCTTTTGTCGAATTTTCTTGAGCGGGACACATAAAGGGCAGGTCCATCACTTCAGCCTCAACCTGCATCTTAAAGCCACTCCGTTCCCTTACTATCAAACATTATGAAACCTCCTCCACCCTTCATCCGTATATAAACCATACACAGAAATAGACCTTTGAAAGGGGAACACAAAATTGGGTAACATATTATTATTTTCAGTGATTGTCGGATTGATCATGGCACTGCTCCTGGTCCCGGTCACTTTTACAAAAAAGAAAGAAGGTAACGCGAATCCCTCGGTTATCGGTATGATTGCAGCGACGATGATCATTGCCGTGATCGGTGCATTTGCCTTCTATTACATCACAAACCTTGACCGCAACTTTACATCGATGTGGATTCTCTTCATTGTCGCGGCGGGTGCCGGTGCTGCATTCGCCACGGGCAGGGAACGACTGGTGAAAAGCGGAATTTTCCTGTTCGGCCTTGGGGTCGGAGCTTACTTCCTGACAGCATTCGTCTTCAACGCAGACGAAAAATATAAGTCTGCCAAAATGGATGTCAAAACGGAAATCGAAGCGTTTGACGAAGAGAAAACACCTGCGAGCGTGCCTCCTCAGTTTGCACGCAACAAAATGAAAAAAGCTTTCGGACAGGTGCCCAACACAAGTTATTATGAGCTTGGCGAATTACAGATCCAGAAGGTGAACGGCGAGTATGTCTATATCGCCCCCGTCGAATTCTCCGGGTTATTCAAATGGATCAAGGGGGACGAAACGCCTGGTTACTTTACACTGAGCGCAACCGATTCATCAGCGAACCCTAAATTCATGAAGGAATCTATGGTCTATACGCCTTCCTCTTTCTTTAATAAAAACATAGAGCGGCATATCCGCATGAATTATCCAAAGTATATATTCAATGGAGATGTTCAACTCGAAATCGATGATGACGGGAAGCCTTTCTATATCCGCACTTACGGAGACTTCATTTCTGCCCGTAACGGTTTTGATGTCAAAGGGATCGTAATGGTCGACCCGCAAAGCGGCGATACCAAATCCTATAAACTAAGCGATGTACCGGACTTTATCGATGGTGCCGTATCACCTGAAACAGTTAGCCTTCAAAATAGCTACTTCGGAAACTACGTGCAGGGCTTCTGGAACAGCGTATTCGGTAAATCTGACGTGAAACTGCCTTCCGACGAAGGCACCGAAGCGAATGTCAGCCCTATTTTTAATGAAGACGGGGAGATGTACTACTTCACGGATTTCACATCTCCAAAAGAAGGCGTAGACTCGATGCTCGGTTACTCCCTGACCAACTCACGGACAGGTGAAGCCACGTTCTTCACAGGAAATCTCGAAGAATCTTACATGGATTCACAAGGTGCTCTGCAAATCATCCAGAAAAAATTCATCGAGAAGAAATGGGACGGCGAAATGCCGGTCCTCTATAACTTCTTTGGTGAAGCAAGCTGGCTGACTCCGGTGCTTGATGCCAACGGTTTCCTGCAAAACTACTTCATCGTATCAGCAGCGAACCCTGAAATCTCGGCCTATGCCGACACGCCCAATCAGGCACTCAAAAAATACAAAACCGTCCTTCAAAAAGGCGGCGGCACAGTGGACGGCAGCTCAAAAGCTGAAGAAAAACAAACAGCCGGCACCGTCGTCAGGGTCTACAAAGAAAAAATCGGTGACTACACAGCCGTATCATTCTTGCTCGACAACGGCAGCAACTATCTCGTTTCTTCCGAAATCAGCCCGCTGGCGATTTACTTGAAAGAAAATGACAAGGTCAGCGTGAAGTACATGGATACAGGCGAGAGCTTCCTGCCGGTGAAGGAATTGAAGATTGAGGGATTGGAGTAGAAAGATAGAGGCTGGGACATAAGTGCTTTAGTCTAAGTAACCCGAACTAATTTGCCTTCCTGGAAGCAAATTAGTCCGGGTTTTTAAATGAAGAATCATGGTAAAATATTCATATCAAATACGGAAAGAAGTGATTGTTATGAAAGAAAGAAGAGAACAAATACTCTTTCACCATCAAGAAATGATCCGTTGGGTAAAGTCGTTGAGCTCGATTTCGAAGGAAGCATGGCTTCGTCCAACTGAAAAAAACAAATGGAGTATCGCTGAGATCATCAGTCATTTCTCTCCTTGGGATGATTTTGTCGTAAGCAAGCGTCTCCCTTATCTTGGAACCGGCGAGCCACTTCCTTCGACACCTGATCCGCAGGTTTTAAACGAACAGGCAGCTTTACTAGCCCGCTCCACCGAACAGGCAGCTGTCATCCAATCATTCATTGATTCAAGGAGCCAGTTGATTGCCAGCCTGCAAGAAATCCTCGATGAATCCTGGGGACAGACGTTCAAGCTTGGGGAGAAAGAAATGGACTTGTCCGATTATGTAGAAGGATTGGCAGAACACGATCTTCACCATAAACAGCAGATTGAAAAAGCCCTGGCAAAACAAAACGCTCAGATTTGATCTGAGCGTTAATAATAATCCTCCGCATTCATATAAAATACGTAATTATCCGTCCATACCCCATTTTCATTGATAAAGCCTTTCCGGGTACACTCATATTTCATACCGACCCCTTCTGCAAGCTTGATCGAAGGGACATTATCCAGATTGATATGAGCCTCCACCCGATGATAATTGATTTTTTCAAAGGCGATTTTCAGCGCACCCCGCACGGCTTCTTTCCCGTATCCCTTCCGCCAATGAGTATTATTCAATGTATAGCCGACCCGGCCCCATTGAAAGCTCAGCCTCATCAGAGTGGAAAAATCGATGCTTCCGATGTAAGCGCCTGTCTCCTTCAGGAAGACACCGAAGATATAAACCTCATCGTTGTACATCATTTCATTCTGCTTCTCGATCATGTCATAGAACCAGAATTCCGTGCATTCACTCATATCCTGCACACCAAGATCATATTTGTGCTGAGAGGGCAGCTTGTTCATATTTTCATGGAGCCAGTTATGATAATCACTTTTCATGAACGGCCGGACAATCAACCGCGCTGTTTCTATGCTTAAACTCCTTTTATCCACGGAGGCACCTCACTTTAAGGGCACACGGATCAGGTCCTGTTACCCTTGTAACTATTTTTCTCTTATTATACCAGTTTATCAGGCGAATTTACTCCGTTCTTTCAATCTGGATTTCTTTTGTAAAAGGAAAACCCAAATACGTATACTTGACCATCACAGAGTCGATCTTCTTACAATGATCCAGCGCCAATCCATAATGTCGGATCGTGCTCCTGTTATCCAGTTCATCCAGCTGTATGACTTCTTCACGGCTCAGCTTCGGTTCAATTTCGTACTCATGTATATTATTAAAACTGATTCCCTCGATTTCGTCTTTCACTGCAAATAGACCGATCAGTGCATTGGAACGGCTGACGCCCAATTCCACTTCACGGGGCCGATCGCCGCCATTGATCAGCACCTCAGTCAATTTGACCTTATAAATCCCTTGATTTTCAAGTTCCACCGTGACAAGTCCGGCTTGGGTCTCACTCCAGCCATACCCTTTACTCTCAAGCGGCGGGTTCAATTTTAAATAGAGCACCAGGCATGCCAGAAGAAACGCCGCAGCTCCGATGATCCATCTCACCATCTTATTCACTGAGTTTCACCTCACAGCTATCCTCTCCATTCAGCCTACGAAAAAATTTCTCCTAACGTGCCTATCTATTTTGTTCTAAATTTTCCCATCAACGAAAAGAAGCGTTCCCTCTCAAGAGAAACGCTTCGATTCCATTATTTTTGCTGGGACCACTTTTCCCACTCTTCCTCAAGCTCCTTCTCAATTTCCTCATCCGAAAGGGCGTGACCGTCACTAATATCAAAATGATTGGCGAGGCGGTTAAGTTTCACATTGATCATCCAAAGACTGATCACCACGAACGAAATAATAAGAATAATGATGAAGTCCATAAACACGTCGAATCCCCTCCTTACCTATTTATATTAGGGAGGATCCCTAAATAGACGAGGGTTCGGGAAGTAGGGCCAGAAGAATTAATTTTGGATTTTGGGGCGGGTATGTTGACCTGTTTGACAGGCCGGAAACCTTACAGAGAGCTCAAAACCAGGTAACAATGTTCCTGGCACGAAACCGCTTTATCGTGCCAGGCTCAACGTCGGGGTGCTGAGCCTGGCTCAAAATGGGGATTTTGTGCCTGGCACAAACCACCTATCCTGTGCCAGGCACAGTTTTCCTTTTAAAAAAATGTACCAGGTACAATTCCTGCATCCTGTACCTGGTACAACACTTCTAACCTCAAAACCTAATAAGCCTTAGCCCAATAAACCAGCTTCTCCGCATCTTCCCCGCAGCACACACAAGTATCCGCTACTTTCTCCTGCTCGAACGGCATACACCTAGAAGTCGCACCCGTTTCTTCCTTGATCTTATCCTCGCAGGCAAGTTCACCGCACCACATCGCCTTCACGAAACCGCCTTTTTCCGCAATGACCTGTTTAAACTCATCAAACCCTGAAGCGATACTCGTCATCTCCTCGCGATGCTCCCTCGCTTTTACAAAAAGGTTCTTTTGAATCTCTTCAAGCAGCACTGGCACCTTCGTTTCAAGTTCCCCGACAGGCACCGTCAGCTTCTCACCTGTATCACGGCGGGCCAAAATCACCTGGCCGTTCTCGATATCACGAGGTCCGACTTCAAGGCGCAACGGGATACCTTTCATCTCATATTCATTGAACTTCCAGCCCGGCTTCTTGTCGCTCGCATCAATTCCGACTCGCGCCACTGCCGACAGCTTTTCTTTCAAATCATAGGCGAAATCAAACACGCCTTCCTTATGCTGCGCAATCGGCACGATCATCAATTGAGTCGGCGCCATGCGCGGAGGCACAACTAGTCCCCGGTCATCCCCGTGCACCATGATCATCGCACCGATGATGCGCGTCGTCAGCCCCCATGATGTCTGCTGCACATGCTGCAGCTTCCCTTCACGATCGGTGAATTGAATGCCGAACGCTTTTGCAAATCCATCACCTAAATGATGGGACGTACCCGACTGCAGAGCCTTCCCGTCGTGCATCAGGCTCTCGATCGTGTACGTATACTTCGCACCGGCAAACTTCTCTTTCTCCGTCTTCTGGCCTTTCACGACAGGGATCGCCAGCAGCTCTTCGCAAAGCTCTGCATACACTTCGAGCATCCTCACAGTTTCCTCATGAGCGTCCTCATCCGTTTCATGGCACGTATGACCTTCCTGCCATAAAAACTCCAGCGTCCGCAGGAATGGCCGAGTCGTCTTCTCCCATCGCACGACATTCGCCCACTGATTATAAAGCTTCGGCAGGTCGCGGTAGGAATGGATGATATTTTTATAATGCTCACCGAACAATACCTCGGAAGTCGGACGGACACATAATCTCTCCGCCAGCTCCTCTTCACCGCCGTGCGTAACCCATGCAACCTCTGGCGCAAATCCATCGATATGATCCTTCTCCCGCTGCAGGAGACTCTCCGGAATGAACAACGGCATATACACATTCTCATGTCCTGTTTCCTTGATTTTCGCATCAAGCGCATTTTTGATATTCTCCCAGATCGCATATCCGTAAGGACGGATAATCATCGATCCGCGCACACTCGAATAATCGACCAGCTCCGCCTTCTTCACCACATCCGTATACCACTGGGCGAAATCCTCATCCATGCCGGTGACATCTTTCACATATTCCTTTGCCATACATAGCACCCTCTTTTTTAAAATATAAGCGTGTCCCCACACCTTTTTGATAAAATAAAAATAAGCCCCGCTCATCATCAGGGACCATTGCTGGCGGTACCACCCTGATTCAAAGCAAAGCTTTACACTCACACATGATAACGGTATTCAACCGCTGAATATTCAGACTCAGAGGCAGGTTCAAATGATTGTCTATAGGAGCCTCACACCACGCTGGCCCCCTCTCTGAAAAGACAGGTTCACTTTACTGATCCTCATCAATGTTTTTCATTATTTTAGATGATTATATAGAGATTTCCATGACGTGTCAATTTAATTATCAGCTGATTTCAATCGGGTTCTTTTCAACCGTCTTGACCTCTCCCCTGCCCATGGAATAAACAAATAGAAAAACAGTGATGGTTACCATAACAATAGATCCTGCGATCACCATTCCCCGGATGGATAAAAGCTCCGCACCCACACCGATCAGGATGGTTGCAGCAATGACAAGAATGCCTTCAATCCAGCCGTACACACTGCTCACACGTCCCATCACCTCAACAGGGATCCGCTCCTGAATGAACGTTTCAAACCCTGTCTGTGCAAAAGCAAGCGAAAAGGACAAAAGGGAAAAGCCGATGGCAGCAGCTGCGAACTCCCCAGAAAACGAGTAGACCATATACCCCGCTGAAACCATGACCGACCCGAATGCAATCAGGTGGACCTCACGTACCTTGTTTGCAATCACTGTATTCACGATAGCCCCGGCAAGGAATCCTGCCCCCGCAATGCTCACCAAATATCCATACGTGCTGTTTGAAAGCCCCAGCACCTCTTTTGAAAATGCCGCCTCCAGCGAATCAATTGCCGCCGTCATCACGATCATGCAGCTGAACAGTAGGTATACTGCCATCACATACGTGTACCGGCGGCTAAAGTTCCTGACCACCCGCCAATCCGCCTTGATCATTTCAAAAGATAATTTCTTCGCTCCAGTAAATGAATCACCCTCTAAGTCCGGGAGCAGTAATGTAATGAGTCCAGATAAAAACAATGCAGCCGCGTTCAAATAAAGGGCTGTCGTCGGAGTACCCAGGATGAAAAGGATCCCTGCAACGGCAGGACCGATGATGAAAGCCCCAGACCCGATCACGCTCCGCAGCGCATTGAACCGCTGCCTGTTCTCCCTCGGAACCAACTTTGTCATATAGGTCAGCGATGCCGGGTAAAAAACGGCACTCCCCATATTGATGACAAACACAACAGCATACATGAGCGTGATGGAAGATATGAACGGCAGTACAGCCACCAGCACCGCCCTGAATAGATCGAGGAACACCATCACCCTCCGCTTATTCATCCGGTCGATCACACTCCCCGCCCATGCATTGGTGAACAATGCTGCCAAGGGCTTCAGCACATAAAGGATCCCCACCGCCAGCGCCGAACCCCACTCATCCAGAACAATCAGGTTCAGAGCGATCAAGAAAATCCAAGCCCCGACATTCGACAAACCAATCCCCATCAACAGTAAAATTGGATCCTTCCACCTCATCATCAACATTCCTCCCCGCAATCTTTTTCAACGCCCGTCCCGCATCGCGTTAAAGCGACGCGGGACGGGCCTTCCATTCAGCCAATAAAAAAATCCCACCCCCAAGACGTCCCAGTCTTGGGGGCGAGATTCGATCGCGGTGCCACCCCAGTTCGTCAATATGTCACCATATCAACCTTTTCGGGTACAGCTTTTTGCGTATACCCTAGCTCTATAACAGGAGCTCCTGTCACACCATCCCTTCTGAAAGTTCCGGTGTGCAGCTCAGAGTCTTGGTTCACCAACAGCCTCCCTGCCCCTTTTCAGCTCCCGGGGCTCTCTTTCGAAGGATTCTGCTGGCTACTCTTCTCGTCATCGCTTTTGTTAATTTCACTTATGGTAGCATTCCGTATTGGAAATGTAAACCATTTTTTAAATCATAAGATAAGGCTCCACGATTTCTTCATACCCCGGCCTTTTCTTAATCATATCCAGCATCATTTCCCGAAGCTCATCCAGCTCCCTGCTGTCATTCGTCGTTTTACAACCAGAATAGCGATGCTCATAAACATCTTGATTGATCCGAACTTTAACCCGGAACTCCCCATAAGGCTGCATATCACAACCCTCTTCCTTGTAAAGATTCATTTCCTCACTAAAATTTATACTCTCAATCTTGGCATAAATCTTATCCCGCTCTTCTTTTGTAAACGAAATCGGCTTCACTTCATCCCCCCGGATGATCGTCCCATCAAAAGTACTGATCGCCGGCCCATGAGAAGGGGTGAACTCAATATCAAAATTAGAACTGTTAGCAAAAAAACCACTTAGCCACTCACTCCCGATGAACCCAAGCTTCTCCCCCTTTACCACTGCAAAAATGAAGACAAGCAAGAGCACAATCAGGATGCTGATCAACGGTGCATACCACCGTCTGCGGTAAGGCTTACCACGCTTCACCTTTTCCCGAACCTTCCCCTTCAACTCAGCACTGAACTCAAGATCCTTCAGCCCCTCATCGGTCATCCTCTTGATTTTCCGCTCCAGCTCCCTATCCATCATGCCGCCCCCCTTCTCCATACATCCTGTGCAGCCGCTCCCTTCCCGTCTTCAGCCTCGTCTTGACCGTACTGGGATTCAGCTCCAACGCCTCCGCCATCTCATTCACCTTTAACTCTTGATAATAATATAAAAATAAGACCTCTCGATACTTAACAGGCAGTTTGAGCAGCTTCGAATGCAGCTCGCCTCGCTTTTCTCCCTCAATCGTCTTCGATTCGGGATTCCCGTGCTCTTGAAGGATTTCACTCACCTTATTTGTAAAAAGAATCTTCCGCGTATCCCAGCGTTTCAAATGATCCTTGCACTGATTGATCGTGATTCGCATGAACCACGTCTTCAGACTCGAATCACTCCTGAAGGAATCCATCTTCCCATAAAACTTCACAAATACTTCCTGCGCAATATCCTCCGCCAATCCATGATCCTTCACATACGAAAACGCCATATACAAAACCGCCTGCCCATATTCATCCATGGCTCTTTCCAGCAGTCCATCCTTACCTGATCCATCAACTTGCAGCCATTCCGCATTCAACACGTTCCACCTCGGCTCTCTATACCTTTGACGACACATTATGTATGATGGTTTGGTAAATTTTTTATTTGTTTTCATCTTTTTAAAAAGGGGGTTGTTTAAAATAGGTTTTGACAATCTGAGGCAGGTAGAAGACTGCTCTATTTCCATATTATGTTAAAATCAGCATATATAAAAATTTTTCAGCATAAAATGAAAAAAGTCAGCATAAATGTAAATTTGTCAGCATATAATGATATTTTTGCTCATAAAACGAAATTTGTCAGCATAAAACCAATGTGATGCGTAAATTCGATCATTGGCCAGGATTAAATCAGCAGTGTCCAGAACATTATCAGCAATCATAAGGTGGATTTCTGCCATATTTTCTCCTCGGCGGTCGAAAAAATTGAAAAACCAATAAAAAAAAGAGCTGCCTACAGAATCTAAGCGCTCTTCTCCTACCTATTAGCTTCCCATTTTACGGCGAGTGTTACTCGGCTTCTTGGTTTGCTGACTCTGCATGCGCTGATTTGCCGCCAAGCCGTTTGTAGCTTGCTTGCCGCCTGCCTGAGCTTCTTTCTTCTTAGCCAGCTGCTGCTTCATCGCTTCCTGCAGGCTGATCTTCTTCTTTTCAGTCATCACGAGACCTCCTTCTGAGGCAAAACTATGTTATTTATTCATTATAATACATCATTTAGGAGAAAACAGCTTGTTTTTGGTTGCCTAATCAGAAAAAAACAGTTCATCAATGAGCCTCAACGAATTCTTCGCAAAGTAAATTCCGGTTTCGGTCAGCTTTCAATCCACTTTTTACCTTTTTCATTCTACTTTTGGAAAATACAAACCACTTTCAAAATTTACGTTCCCCCTTCCAGTTTTACATGCCACTTTCCCCCATATTCAAGCAACTTGTCGAAAAACCTTTACCCAACTTCCAACACCCAGCACTCAACGTAAACGTCCCTCTTTCTCACCCACATCAACACTTCACTTCTAAAACCCCGCCCAAACCAAAAAAGACCAATCCCCTAAGAGATTGGTCCTTAACAAAAACCTAGTGATACCCATTCTGCCCATTCGCAGAACCGGATGTCTTCTGCTTAGGCTTATGGTTCTTATTCTGCTTTGTTCCGCCGTCTTTTTTCGTTTTCTTTGTCATGCTGAATCACTCCTGTTTTTTAGTTATAGAAAAACAAGTTTGGC
The DNA here is from genome assembly GCF_903645295.1 of Bacillus sp. Marseille-Q1617. Lineage (NCBI taxonomy): Bacteria > Bacillati > Bacillota > Bacilli > Caryophanales > Bacillaceae > Bacillus > Bacillus sp. Marseille-Q1617. Next base: position 497,782 of record NZ_CAHJXM010000001.1, on the reverse strand, counting down.
GTTTCATCATCGGGACACGGTTCCTGTCCCTCCGTCCCGCTGCCTTACATCGAACGTTTTGCCATGACGACAAAACGGGCACATATCAAGAAAACATTTGTTTTATGAACCATTCTTATTTTGCACAGAAAAAGAAAAGAGCTTCCCGGTAATTACCGGAAAACTCATTAAGGTCAACAGAAAATGTCGATACAACTGTCACATGGCCCGGATGATCTCATCCAACCAAATTTACGCTGCCGGCTGAGGAACATCCTCATCGACTTGAATCACTCCGCCCGCATTCAATTGTTTTCTCAGACTGAAAATGAAGGCTAAAACAACAAGCACTGTACCAACCGTTGCCCCCGTATAAGAAGCTCCCATTGATAATCCGAAGCCGATCGGCGCGTTCAGGATGTAAGTGAATGTGACCATCGTCATGAACACTGCCGGAATACTGGCCACCCAGTGTGGTTTTTTCTGGAGCGCAAGGTACATCGCGCCGACCCAAAGGGCAATCATGGCAGTTGATTGGTTTGCCCAGGAGAAATATCTCCATAATAAGTTGAAGTCAATTTGAGTCAGAACCATTGAGATGACGAATAGTGGCACCGCAATCCATAAGCGGCTTGACATCTTCACTTGCTTCACGTTGATGTAATCAGCGATGATCATACGCGCACTTCTGAACGATGTGTCGCCAGATGTGATTGGAAGGACGATGACACCAAGGATCGCAAGTGTTCCACCGATGGAACCAAGCATCAGCATAGACACTTCGCTGACGATTGCAGCAGGTCCGCCTTCAGCAAGGATCGCGCTCAGCTCGCCCGGCTCGAATAAGCTCATCGCTGCCGCAGCCCAGATCATGGCAATGATTGCTTCTAAAATCATCATACCGTAGAAAATCTTGCGTCCATTTTTCTCATTTTGAGTCGTTCTTGAAATAATCGGTGATTGTGTCGCATGGAACCCTGAAAGTGCCCCGCACGAAATCGTCAAGAATAACAATGGGAAGATCGCAACTGAATCAGGGTGCATGTTCGTAAGCGTCATTTCAGGAATATCCGCTCCCGTGATGACAAGTCCTGCACCAACACCCACTGCACTGATTAATAGTAACGCACCGAACAGCGGATATACGCGGCCGATAATTTTATCGACCGGAAGCAATGTTGCCAAAAGGTAATAAACGAAAATTGCGGCAATGATCACGCCCAATGAAATCCATGCCGGAGTCAAATCGGCAATCAACGCTGCAGGTGCCGTTACGAATACCGTACCTACGAGTACCAGAAGTAAAATCGAGAATCCGTTTACCACGTGTTTCATCGTTTTTCCTAAAAACTTTCCTGCAAGGGCAGGCAGATGCGCCCCGCCGTTACGGATCGAAATCATACCTGTCAAATAATCATGAACAGCCCCGGCAAAAATTGCCCCGAGGACAATCCACAAAAATGCTACCGGTCCGTAAAGCGCCCCCATGATTGGGCCGAAGATCGGTCCGACACCTGCGATGTTCAACAGCTGGATCATCGAATTTTTCTTCGTGTTCATCGGCACATAATCGACGCCGTCGGCTTTCGCATAAGCCGGTGTCGTCCGCGCCTCTTTCACGCCAAAAATCTTTTCAATAAACTTTCCATATGTGAAGTAACCAACGATTAATAATGCAATTGCAACAAGGAATGTGACCATGATGCTGATCCCCTTTCGTTCAATATGAATACGCTTACATTATATCAAACAACGTCACAGGTTCGTCACATTCCTGTTTAACATGTTAAAAAATCAGGCTGACATGTTTTCCAGAAGGATTAACGTGCAAAGATTTTTGCTGTGAATTGTCGAATTATCTTTTTTGTTTCTTTTCACCCAGCCTCATCTGCCTGCATGTAATCATCCTTTAATGGAAAATTGACACAGGCTTTTCATCCACTTCATCCTCACTTTAATTTTCTTCACTACTCTTAAATAGAACGTTATTTGAGAGGAGAATCACAATGAATAAATTCATCAGAAACATCTGTTTATCAGCATCCGTAATCGGCATCGGAGCAGGTGCTGTCAACCCTGCATCAGCTCAATCCGGCAATAACCCTCAGCTGAACGACAACCAGATCCTGAACATCTCACACCGCGGGGCCTCCGGACATGCACCCGAGCATACGCTGGCTTCCTATGAACTAGGCGACCAAATGGGCGGAGACTACATAGAACTGGATCTTCAGATGACTAAAGATGGCGAACTCATTGCCATGCATGACGAAACTCTTGACCGCACTACAGAGGGGACAGGCCTTGTGAAGGATTACACCCTTGAAGAAATCAAGGCTCTTGACGCCGGGTCATGGTTTAATGAAGCCTATCCAGAAAAAGCGAAGGAAGAGTTCGCAGGCTTGCAAGTCCAAACCCTGCAGGAAGTAATTGAACACTTCGGCAAAAACAAGAACTACTACATCGAAACGAAATCACCGGATGTCTATCCAGGAATGGAAGAAAAGTTACTGAAAATCCTTGAAGAGTACAACCTGACAAGACAAAATGGACCGTCAAGCCGGGTCATCATCCAATCTTTCAGTGAAGAAAGCTTGCAGAAAGTCCATGACTTGAATGATCAGATTCCGCTGGTTCAATTGCTTGATTACAAAACAACAGCCTCCATTACGGACGAAGAACTCGCTCACTACTCCGATTACGCAGTCGGCCTCGGCATGAGCTATAAAAAAATAAATGAAGAATATGTCCAAAAAGTAAGGGAACATGATCTCCTCCTCCACCCGTACACGGTCAATGAAAAAGAAGATATGAAACGTTTGCTCGATTGGGGCGTGACGGGAATGTTCACCAATTATCCGGATGTGCTGGAAGAAGTTTTGAAGGAAATGAAACTGAATTAAGCCTAAAGATGCGAAGTTGTCGTGCTTCGCATCTTTTTTCTATAGAAGCGTTAAATGACAACATTGAATGTTGCTGGCAAAACAGTATGAAAGCTGATCTTGGAACTGCTTTTCAAACGTTTATTTTCAACTTTTGATGATTTATTTTCAACTTTGTGTGTCTTATTTTCAACTTTCCCCATATTATTTTCAACTCCGGTACACTTATTTTCAACCTAGCGTTGCTTCCCCGTTTTTGACCACCCACCTACGAACCACATACGAACTACACCTGCAACCACCCTGGAGATGTGCCTGTCACCGGCTCACAGCAAAAAAAGTGTACCAGGTACAAACCACAAGCCTTGTACCTGGTACACTCATAATCAAAAACCACTAACCTACAACTCCAGCCTCTCCCGCAGCTCCTTCACATAATTCCTGCTCACCGGGATCTTCTCCTTCGATCCGTGAACCTTCAGCTGATAGACTCCATTCCCCCACGGTATGAGTTCTTCGACAAATGGCAGCTGGACTAAATAGCTTTTGTGAACCCGGAAGAACGGGTAGGTGACAAGCTTCGATTCAAGTTCTTTGATCGGAAGACGGCAGGTGTATCTCTTCTTTTCAGTGCAGATATATGTTTCCCGCTCTTCACGGAAGATGTAGAGGATGTCGTCCGGTTTGATGTAGATGATTTTGTCTTCATCCTGTACAGCGAGCTTCCCTTTCGTTTTCACTTCTGTTTCTTCTGCCGAATCTTCAGCGACGATTTTCTTCAGTCTTTCCATCGTCCCTGCCAGCTGGTCCTCATCAAAGGGCTTAAGCAGGTAGTCGACCGCTTCGACTCGGAACGCTTTCAATGCGAAGTCCGGGTAGGCGGTGGCAAAAACGATTTCGGGTTTTTGTTTCATTTTCTGTAATGACTCTGCAAGATCGACACCACTCATGCCAGGCATTTCGATATCGAGAAACAAGACTTGCGGGTCGCGGGTCAATAGCAGCTCCATCGCCTTTTCAGCCGAACTTGCTTCCCCGACGATTTCAACCCACTCATATGCTCTTAATAGATGCTTCATTTCTTCCCTGCTGTATGGTTCATCATCGATGATTGCGACTTTCATGTGCTTCCCCCTTAATCAAGAACTGGACTGTGGTCCCTTCTCCTTTTACTGAGTGAATGACCAGTCCAGACTCTTCACCGATCATCATTTCCAATCGTTTATTGACGTTGTACAAGGCGAGTCCGGTTCCTGACGAGGATTCCACCGGCTCCACTAGAAGCGTTTCAAGGCGGGATTCTTCAATCCCATCGCCGTTATCCTCCACCTTCACCTTTACAAGTCCGTCTCTTTGAGTGATCGATATGGTTAAAATAAATCCTTCTGCCTGATTCTTCATTCCGTGTTTGATCGCATTTTCGACCAGCGGCTGAAGCGTGATTGATGGAACGACGGCTTGTAGAGCTTCTTCATCGAGCTCGTACTTTACCTGCAGGCGGTCATAAAACCTAGCTTCTTCAATTGCGAGATACGCCTTCACGTGTTGGCATTCTTCCCTTAAGGCAGATGTAGACTTCGTGCTGCCGCTCAGGTTCTGCCTGATGAATTGTGACAGCGAAATCAGCAGAGTACGCGCTTTATCAGGATTGATACGAGTCAGCGATACGATCACATTGATCGCATTGAACAAGAAGTGTGGACTTATCTGTGCCTGAAGCGCTTTGACCTCGGATTCCTTCGCCAGTTCTTTATGGGTATCGATTTCCGCAAGCTCCAGCTGGTTGCTGAGCAGCGTCGCGATCCCTTTTGTCAGCTCCATCATGATCGGCGATATGACTTTTTCAGAGTGGAAATAGAATTTCAAAGTACCGACGATCTCGTCCCCTTTTAATAGAGGGGCCATAACGGCGGCACCAAGCAGGCAGTCATCCCGGTCACAATGAATCTCCTTTTTCCCTACTTTCAATAATTCACCCGTTTCGATCACCCGCTTTGTTGCCTCGGTTTGGATCGGTTTATCTTTTTGGTGATGGTCCGAGGCGACGCCGACGTGCGCAAGGATATGGGTACGGTTTGTGATGGACACGGCGATCGCGTCCACTTCCTTCATCAGGATCTGGCAAGTGGCATGGGCAGAGGATGAATTCAGTCCTTTACGCATGTATTTAACCGTCCTGTCTGCCAGCCTGAGCGCTTTCTGGGACTGCACCGCCCCCATTCGCTCTTCCTCGTAAAATACACTTTTAATGATCAGGAGGAAAATTCCCGTACCGATCCCATTTGCGATGATCATTGGCCAGCCGATATCAGACACCAGCTCATATGCAGCAGGATAAGGTTTTGCAAAAAGAAGGATGATGGCCATCTGCATGGCTTCAGCCAAAAATCCAACCAAAAACGCTTTTTGTGGAGATACCAGCCGGTTCTTCTTCTCACGCTTTCCTACGTAACCCGCGAGAAGCCCGGCTAAGATCGTGGAAACACCGCAGGCGAAAGCCGTGAATCCTCCAAGAAAATAACGGTGGACACCCGCTGTCAAACCGGCACCGAGACCGATCCACGGACCTCCTAAAAGGCCCGCTGCCACAATCCCGATCACCCTTGAATTGGCAATCGCTTCATTCTCCTGAAGCGTCAAATGCCACTTGGCATACTCATCTATTTCAGCGTTCACAACCAGTCCCGTATAAGAACCAATGATTCCAAAGAAACCAAACAACAAGATAATCAGCAGGGTCTGGGATTTCTTCACGTTGCTCCGTTGTTCAATCAGCTTGCGGAAGAACCCGAGCCTCGTCATGATAAAAGCAATCGTCACGATGATCCCGAGCCGTTCGATCATGGCGGCTATCAGCATAAGGTGCACCTCCCTTTTTCCCCTTATTATACTTGACCCATTCTAATTGCACACAAAAAAGAAAGACCCATTAAACGTATGTTTAATAGAATCTTTCCCTAAAACATATGGTTTATCAGCATGGTGTATCGTCTTTTTCCGTTGCCATTGCATTGATTTCCCCGCCGACCATGATGATGATCCCCGTCAGGTAGAACCAGATCATCAATACGATGATTCCTCCGATACTCCCGTAAGTGGCAGAATAATTACCGAAACTGCTTACATAGAAGGAGAATGCCAGTGAAACAAGCACCCACCCGACCGTTGCAAAAATCGCTCCGGGGATGGCACTCAAGCATCTGATTCTCTTGCTCGGCGCGAAGTAATACAGCCCGACGAATACAATGAACAGAATGAGCGGTGAAATCGCCCATCGAATCCCATTCCAAATCGTCAGGAATTGTTCTGAAAAACCGAATTGAGAAAATAAGAAAAGTCCGATTTGCTTCCCAAAAACCGGCAGCAGAAGTGCCACCACAAACACGACAATCATACCGAGAGTCAGCACGATCGACATCAAACGTGTGACGATGAACGATCTTGTTTCTTCCACATCGTACGCGCGGTTCAAACTTTTCACGATTGCATTCATGCCGTTCGACGCCGACCAGATTGTCGCGATAATGGAGATCGACAACAGACCGGTATTTCGATTGGACATGACTTCACCCAGATTTTCTTCAATCATCTTCATCGTTTCTCCCGGTGCAAAATCTCTGATCACACCCAGTATATCTCCCTGCTCAACAGGAAGATAAGGCAGCAGCGTGAAAACAAAAATCAGCAGCGGAAATAGTGATAACAAAAAGTAATAAGCAATCTGTGCAGCCAGCCCGGTGATATCGTTGGCGCTGATTTGCTTGAATAAATTCTTCGAATCCTTTTTCCAACCTTTGCGGGTCGTCCCCTCCGACATCCACTCACCTCTTTTAGTATTTCTTAATTATGCAGTTCGTTTTCCTTTTTAATATCCTTTGAAAGATGAAGCCACAGGCTGGCTTGCTTCTTCCCCGGAATTCAATTCGTTTGAAGGATGGTCAGAAAACGTCTCCTTGTATGCCTCTGATGAATCCTCAAACGTTTCTTTCGTCTCCTCGATCATCTCTTTCACTTGAGGAGTCATATCCTTGATCTCATTTACCTTTTCTGAAATGAATTGAATATCTTTGCTGACTTGATCGGCAGTCGTTCTCAGCTTTTCATAGACATCCTTTGACGTGTCTGCCAGCATCTTTGGATTCTTTGAATACTTCGTAATAGTAGTTCCGCTGTTTTTCAGCGTCGTCCCCATTTCCTGGCGGGTCGTTTTGTCCAAGAGTGACAGAAGCCCTCCCGCAACAGCGCCAATCATGACACCTTTTAAAAATTTACTATTTCCCATCTCATAACCTCCTATTTCATTCATGAACCGCTGCAGCCTCAGTGGACGGCAGCCAGTTTTCACCTTTTATATTATTTTCTCTAAACATGCTCAAAGTTCCTTCATACAGCGAAGTTCCGGTTTAGTTTCCCCTAACCTTCCTTGCTTAACTACTAATTCCCCAATTCCTAATAGTGTAAAACATTCAGGAAAAAAATCCTTCTTTCGGCGCTCTCATCCCAGAGGTTATTGACAAGGGGGGTGAATCATGGAAAGATGAATACTAATAATATGTGCGAAAGAAAGGACGAGCATTAATGGACTTATCACAAAACACAACTGAAAACATCGAATTCATGATCACCGCCATCAAGGAAAAACTGAACGTCGTAAACGCCGGCGCCATCAAGCCTGAACACTTTAACGAAGAAATGTACGAAGACCTTCACGACCTCTATATGATGGTCGAAAAGAAAGACCGCTTCAGCCCAAGCGAAATGACAGCCATCATCGAAGAACTCGGAGCACTCCGCAAATAATGTTGAAGGCCCGTCCCAGACCGCGTTAACGCATTAACGCAGCGAGGGACGGGCCTTTCTATTCATAAGAAGGGACGTTCCAACTAGGAACGTCCCTTCACTTACATTATTTTGAAAGAATTTTTAACGACTCACGGTTGAACGCCGGCAGGTCATCCGGTGTTCTGCTCGTCACAAGCTGGTCACCGCATACGACGACTTCCTTATCCTCATAAGTGGCGCCGGCATATTCCATGTCCACTTTGATGGACGTGAAGCCTGTCGCGTGTCTGCCCTCAAGCGCCTTCGCTGTGATCAGAAGCTGTGGTCCGTGGCAGATTGCAAAGACCGGTTTCTTTTCATCCATGAAGTGCTTCGTGAATTTCACAAAACGGTCATCCGCACGCAGCTGGTCCGGGGAGAATCCGCCAGGCAGCAGGAGTGCGTCAAAGTCTTCTGGTTTTACATTGTCGATGTTCTCATCGATCGAAACCGTCGCGTCTCCCTGCTTTCCTTTTACCGATTTGCCTTTTTCCTTTTCAATCGTGATGACTTCGTGTCCTGCTTCTTTCAATGCTTTTTCCGGATCTGTAAATTCTACGTCTTCAAACATATCTGTAAGTAAGCATGCAACTTTAGCCATAAATCGAAAACACTCCTAATTGTTAGTTTATTGTTTTGCCCACATAGTAACTGTACCCTTTCACCCAAAAATAAAACGTCGTTAAGAGTGTTCATCCATAGAGAATTGGGAGAAAATTGTATTTCTCTGAACTTTGTATACTTCCTCCCCGACGATACTATTGATAATCGCGATGTTGCGATCCACGGCCAAACCAAGGTTTGTCGCCCCTGCCCCGTGAGAGTGTTCAAGGTTCGTCAGCGTATAAAAATGATGGCCGCGCTCCTCGTCATCCTTAAACTCCAGCTTATAATCCCTTGTTACCTTGAATCTTTTATCGTCCTCCCACACAATCTTGTCCCTGAAAGCATCATCGAACCACGATGGGATGTTCGGTACATACCCCGTTGCCAGAATGATCTTCCCCGACAAATATGAAAACTCCTTATCCTCCTGCCATTGATGGCAGCTCAGTACATATTGGTTTTCTTCCTGCCGGATCTTTTTGACTTCCGTCAAAGGCTGAATCACAATATCGGGAGCATTCTTGCTGACAGAATGATTGTAAAGGATGTTATAAATATTATTCAGCGTATCCATATCGATCCCATTCCTGAGCTGATCGAGCGTCTTCAAGGCACTCAGCCTCTTTTCAAATGACAGCCCATGAAAATAATCGACATAATCCGGGGCGAAGAACTCCTGGCCGAGTTTTGATGATTCGAGCTGGAGGATCCCCTCCGACCTCGTCATCCACGTCAGCTTGTACGGATGATCCCTTTGCTCTTTTAACAAATCATAAAAGACTTCCGCTGCACTCTGACCCGAGCCGATGATCGTGATCGATGAACTTTCCATGGTGGTATCTTTATGAAACAAGTATCGGCTCGTATGGTGGACGTCTTCTGATGGAAGTCCGTCCATTCCATCCAATATAAGCGGTTTACTTCCCGTCCCCATCACCACATGTTTCGCATGATACACCTCACGTTCATCCGTCAGCCGGTTGTCAATCTCGATTTCATAGTGATCGCCTGTATCCTTCACACCGATGACCTCACTGTGAAATTGACAGCCCGGAAGCTGCTTCACGACCCAGCGCGCATAATCATTGTACTCCTGTCTCGGCATTTCAAATTTATGAAAAAAGAAAAACTTGTACAGCCGGTTATGGGTATGTAAATAATTCAAATAGCTGTACTTACTCTGCGGATTCGCGAATGTGACCAGGTCAGCGATGAACGGCACCTGCAGATCGGTCAAATCGATCAGCATACCGGGATGCCACTGAAATTCAGGTGTCTTGTCGAAAAACTTCACCTTCAACTTCGTCTTCTCATCTACCAACGCAGCCAGGCTCAAATTATACGGCCCGATACCAATTCCGATACAATCATACATCTCATCTCTTCCCAAACGTATTACCTCCATCCCACATGCAGTTTCCCTTATTTTTACCTAAGAAATAAAAAACTATTTTAAAAGGACTGCCTTCAAGAAGTCAGTCCTGATCCAATCTTATTTTTTCTTAAAACAGAGGGCATACCATCCGCCTTCCTTCACAATCGGTTCCACCGATACGACCTTGAAACCGGTCTTTTTGGCGATTGTCTCCATCTCTTTTTGGGAAGGGATCGGGTGCAGGTTTTGGAATGTCATGAAGAAGCTGTTGAACGCACTGGAGAACTGCTGGCCATGCTTTGATTTCTGCATCGGCGTAAGGACGAAGAACAGTCCTTTTTTCTCCAGCCAGTCCGAGGCTTTTTCAAAAAATTGCAGCCGCTCCGATGGATCTATATAATGAAAAAGATTATTTGCCATCACCATATCAAACGCTTGCTGCGGCTTGTAATCATGCAGATCGCAGCATTCGATATCGACATTATTATAGCTTTGCAGCTGTTCCTCCGCTTCCCTTGCCACCGCTTCATGGATTTCAATTCCGACCATCTGTTTCTTCGGGTAGCGGTCTGCGAGCCTGCGGATATAGCCGCCTTCCCCGCATCCCAGGTCCAGCACGGAATTCACTTTGAACTTCTTCATTACTTTTTGAAGCTTCGGAAACGCAAATCGTTCGAGAAGGATGGATGTCTTGGCAACGGTAGAACCGTGCAGTTCAGAGTTGAAATGCTGTCTCGTCTGATTTCTGAGGAGGCTCGGATAAGATAACAGAGCCGGGATATGAAGCTCCATCATTTCCTTCAGCAATACTCCTGAAGAGAATGCTTCTTTTTTAGAAGAAGGCAGTTTCCAGCCGTTTTTGATTCTCACACGGTCCTTTGAAGCGCGTTTCAAATGCTTGAGGGTGATTCCGACTTCCACCCATTGCTCCAACAAGTCCATTTCAATATTCTTTTCAATCGCCACTTCCTGTATCGAAGCAGGCTTCTTGAAGCTTTCGAACAGTTCCATTTCGTACCCTACATAGGCGTGCCAGCTGTATAAAAACGGGACATTCTTCTTCATCCAGGTCCTTGCCCGCCATACTTTCGCCATCTCTGCAATCATTGTAATGCCTCCGTTTCTTTCCAAGGATAGTCTTGGGTTTCTGTAAATGTTGAGTTGCCCTTCTCTTCTCCGGTGATTCTGTCTGATCGAGTCGGGAGGATCCCCCCTTGGATCATGCGATCATAGAGGGTTTCCCTCCAGAGCCCCAGTCCCGATATATTCAGCATTTGTTTGTAATGGGAGACATTGTCTTTTTCCATTCTCTGCAGGCTTTTCTTTCGCAGCCACCCGACCGGCCTGTACGGATACGAATATACAAGCGCCGACAAGTGGCTCAGGTGCATTTGATGGGAAACCCTTTTTCTCCGTACTTTCGGATACCATTCGAGATTGGAAGGGTCTATTTTGTCTTTCTTGTACATATCGCATAGCAATTCACCGAGGACATCTCCATCCTGAATCGCCATGTTCATTCCTTCACCTGCCATGGGGTGAACGGTATGAGCCGCGTCTCCGATGATCGCCAAGTGATCCTTTACATAAGTATCGCTGTGATACTTGAGTGGCACCATCAGCTGAATCTGTTTCCATTCCTGTATCTGATTGACGTACCCATCAAGTTCGGGACACATTTTTATATAAAGTTTATGAAACTCGGAAATCGGTTTTTTTCTGAGGGATTTATATTCTCCCGCCGGAATCAGATAAACAGAGCGAACCTCGTTGTCCGGGAGCGGAAACAATCCGAGGAAAGACTGGTAGGTTGAAATGATTTTTCCTTTTACCATCTTTTCCGGCCTTGGGAACGTGACTGTCAGGAAGTGATGATTATAATTCTTTTCTTTGACAGTTACATTCATGTAGTCCCGCGTGACGGAGCTCCTGCCTTCCGCCCCGATGATGAAATCACACTCCACCTCAAATGACTCTTTATCCTTCCGGTTCTCGAGCGTTACTTTATGATTTTGTATTTCTTTGCACACGGTATGAGGATGATAGTGAAAAGATGGATATTCCTTCGCCTTATTCAATAAGATTCCTTTTAGGGTTTCGTGGTGGATCATCAATGAAAATGGATAGTGGCTGGGCAGAATGGAGTAGCTCATCAATGAATACTCCGGTTCAGCCTTTTCATTCTTCAGTTCGGTCAGCTCTAAATCCGAAATTTTATGACCATGTTCAAAGACAGTTTCGATCACACCAAGAGAATCGAGTATTTCCAGGCTTTTTGGCTGAAGCAGTTCTCCTTTATAGATGGGGCTCGGGCCCGGCAGCCTTTCTGCTACGGTCACATCAACTCCGCAATGTGCAAGCTTCAACCCAAGTGTCAGTCCGCCGATTCCTCCCCCGCTGATAAACACACTTGTCCGCATATCGTTTCACCTCTTCCCTTACATTTATCCTTAATGTGGAATGTTGAAACTTGCGGATGTGCTGAAGGGGAGCCCCCTTTTTTAGACAAATCTGCCGAATTTGTAGAATCATCTATTTCCCGGAAAATAAACGATATGAGCAGCTAAACCGCATGATTTGTCGCTATTTCCCCGGCATCAATCGTCAATCCCACTGGGAAACGTGTCGTATTTAACTGAAATTACTTTATAAAAAAAAGCTTCAAAACGGATAACCATTACCGTTTTGAAGCTTCATTTTCTTTATGAATCCTTCCCTGCAATCGGAAGCAAGATATTGACGGTTGTTCCTTCGTTCACGTTGCTTTGGATGGAGATCGAACCGTTATGTTCCTTGATTATTTTCTGGCAGATCATCAAGCCGAGCCCCGTCCCTTTTTCCTTTGTGCTGTAAAAGGGTTCACCTAGATGCTTCATCCGCTCAGGCGGGATTCCGGCTCCGTTATCCTGGATCGATATCTTCGCGTAATCGTTTTCGCGTTGGAGCTGAACGCTCAGAAGGCCGCCATTCGGCAGTGCTTCCACGGCATTTTTCATGACATTGAGCACCACCTGTTTGATTTGATGGGAGTCACAATGAATTTCCGCCTCCTCAACAGAGAAGCGTACATCCACCCCCTGCTTCAGGCATTCCATCTTGATGAACTCGACTGAGCTTGTCAGCAGGCTGGTCAGGGAGGTTAATGAAAATTGGACGGCACGGGGCTTAGCCAGTGCCAGGAATTCATTCGTAATGATTTCGATACGGTCGAGTTCGCCTTGAATGACTTTCAAGTGGAACTCATCTTCAGCACTTTCCTTCATCAGCTGCAGGAAGCCTTTGATTGTCGTCAACGGGTTGCGGATTTCATGTGCGACCCCTGCAGCCAGCTGCCCGATCATAGCGAGCTGCTCTGATTTTTTCAACAGATCTTCGTTACGTTTCTTTTCAGATAAATCACGGATGATCGCAGAGATTCCAATCAATTTTCCTGTGTCGTTCAAAATGGGATTGAGATTAAACATAATTTCAATCGGTGAACCGTCTCTTCTGTAACGAACGGTCTCAAAATCTTTAATCCTCTTACCTTCTTTGACCGTTTTTAAATTCTGTTTAAATTGAGATACCTGCTCCTCCAGATGGAGAATCGTGATTTCTTTACCGGCGATATCGGCTTCCTTCCAGCCGAACATCGACTCGAAATGCTGATTGACCTTTAGAATATTGCCGGCAGGATCAAGGAGGGCGATCCCATCACCCGCATGTTCAAAATAGGCTTCAAGAAGTTCTTTCGCTTCTTTTAATTCTTCTTCCATTTTGATTCTGGCCGTAATGTCCTGACCGAATCCATATATACCGATGACTTTGCCGCCTACACGAATCGGGATATTCGTGACACTGATATGACTTCTATCACCTTCTCTGTTCACGAAGGTCGCCATGTATCTGGTGGCTTCCCCTTGCAGGGCAGCTTCAAAATTATCGGATGCCTCTTTTATCTTATCTTCAGCGATGAATTCACTATAATGAGTGCCGATCATATCGGATGAGGGGGATGTCCATTGATCCTCGGCTGCCGGGTTCACTTCCTGGATGATCCCTTCCGTATCAACCATATAAATATTATCCGGACTGTATTGTACAATGGATTGATACTTTTGCTGCGCCTCAACCAATTTTCTCTGAATATCTTTGATCATCGAAATATCAGCGATGGAACAGATGATTTTTGAGACTTTTCCGTTTTTCAGAACTGGCACAATCGAGGCGATATATTCCAAATCTTTGTATTTATCTTCGTATGTCAGTTCCTCTCCTGTTTCCCAGATTCTATTTAATTTAGGCTGAATTTTCCCAAGGTGATAAGAGTCGAACACTTCCTGAATCGTTTTGCCGATCACGTTGGAAGGGGAAATATCGAGTTTATTAAGGAGATCACCCGCGGCCATCTCGATTACGAAATCATTGTCACGTTTCTTGATTTTATACGTGATTGTCTTTTGAAGCCTCAGCGTATTTTCAAGCTCCACTTTTAAAGAAATCAGTTCATTTTCGTATTTCTTTTTTTCCGTGATATCGTGAAGGATGATGCCTACATGATCAATAGTCCCCTGCGGATTGTAGTCCGCCGGTGAAATCGTGATATGACAGGTGCATAGATGACTGCCCTCTGTCGTGAAAGTGAGCTCCTCACTCTGTGTATTCTTCCCTTCAATACCCTGAACCACCAGATCCACAAATTCAGGTTTTTTGAAGGCCGGCTGCCTGCATAGCGATTCTCCAATGGCATCGTCGGTCAACATGAAGAGCTTTTTAAATGACTCATTCATTTCAGTCAGGATGCCGTTTTTATCAATTATACAAACACATGTTGGCGTATTCTTTATCAGCGTTTGATATATTTCTGATAAAGAGTTCTGTTTGTCTTCTGCCTTTTTCACGTTTTCCTTCTCGTCACGGGGAACAATCATGAGTAGATCGATGCCGCATTCCACCGTTCTGCGCTTAAGAGTATATGAACGGTCGTTATGTAAAATGCGACTCCCATCTGTATCTAGCAATCTTTTACTATTGAAGCAGTCCATTCGGAACAGCTCTTCCCATTCTGGATTGGCTTCTGCGATCGTATGTTTATCAGTGTTCCATAACGCAGCAGGGACAGGAATCGAATGAATACTTATCCCATTCAAGGGTCTGATATCAGCCATAGTACCTTCCTTCTCATAACTTGATTTACTACCATTTTACCCTACCTTTATGATCATATAAATGCTTGTCTTTATACTAATATGGAAATCCGCTCCATGACCTGGGAATGAGTTTAATATGTACGTTTAATCACCGCTGGAACAAACTTAACTATAGTAAAAGTTCTATTGACAAAAAAATAAACCTGAGCCCATTAAGCCCAGGTTTTTTTTCCTTAAACATATGTTGTTTTCATAGTTTCATATTTCACGGCAATTTCAGCGCCGACCTGTGCGTTGTTCTTTACGAGGGCGATGTTGGCTATAAGGCTTTTCCCTCCGGTGAGTTCTTTCACTTTCCCTAATAGGAATGGAGTGGTTTCCTTGCCGGTGATGTTTCGTTCTTCCGCCTCCTGGAGTGCCGATTCTATGATGCTGCTCATTTCGTTTTCTTCCATCGCATCTTTTTCCGGGATCGGATTCGCTACGACCACGCCTCCAGCCAGACCCAGCTCCCACTTTGTCTTTAACAGGGAAGCGATCTCTTCACATGTATCCATTTGATAGTTTACATTGTAAGGGCTGTTTCTTGTATAAAAAGCAGGCAGTGATTCGGTCTGATACCCGAGCACGGGCACTCCTTTGGTTTCCAGGTATTCCAGTGTGAGGCCGATGTTGAGGATCGATTTGGCTCCTGCACAGACGACAGCGACATTCGTCCGGGCAAGCTCTTCAAGGTCGGCCGAAATATCCATCGTCTCCTCAGCGCCGCGGTGGACCCCGCCTATGCCGCCCGTCACGAACACGGGAATATCGGCAAGCTCTGCAAGAATCATCGTTGCCGCCACCGTTGTCGCACCGTTTTTCCCTGCAGCCAGGATGTAAGGAATGTCACGGCGGCTTGCTTTTATCACGTCTGAAGCCTGTCCCAGGTATTCCAGTTCTTCGTGGGATAAACCGATTTTAATTTTCCCATCCAGAATGGCAATCGTTGCAGGCACCGCTCCCCCGTTACGGATAATATCTTCCACTTCCCGGGCCGTCTGTACATTTTGAGGATAGGGCATCCCATGTGAAATGATCGTGGATTCCAGGGCCACCATGGCTTTCCCTTTCTTCCTGCCTTCCAGGACCTCTTCTGAGTACTCGATGTATGATTCTATTTTCATTTTGTAACTCCCCCATTTGTTCATCAATTAATAATACAGGCTGAAATGCTGCTGAAGTTTTCCTTTTGTAAGTGATGGGTTGACTGTATGGGCGGATTGCAGCGTCAAAGATGAGCAGGTGACGCCGATTCTGCATGCTCCGTCTGTGTCACTCCCTTTGATATATCCATAAATGATTCCTGCCACTAGGGCATCCCCTGCGCCGGTTACGTCGACGACCTTCACTTGTGGAGGCAGGATGGCACTTGCTTCTTTATAAACCGTGTAATACACCAGCCCCTGATCTCCCCGGGTTATGACGACTCTTTCCGCCCCTTTTTGTGTGATCATTTTCGCCGCCTTAAAAAAGTCTCCTTCCGATTCAATCGACATGTCCAGGTAAGCTTCTGCTTCCCCTTTGTTACAAATGAACCAGGTGACCCCTTCCAAGGATGACGGAAGCTTTTTTATTTTTGGGGCAGATACCGGAACGATCGTCAAAGGAAGGCCTTCTGCCTGACATCTACGGATTATATACTGCAAGACCTCTGCCGGGAAATTGGTATCAAGCATCACCATTTCAGAGGAGGCAATCGCCCCCCACTTCTTTTCGATGAACCCGATGTCAACGCTTTCATAAAGGTCCATATCAGCTAGTGCAAACAACATTTCCCCTTGTTGGTTAAGAATGACGGAATACGTGCCGGTCGTTTCTTTATATAAACTGACGGATGAAGACACATCCACGTAATTTTTTGTCTGGTCCAGAAGCCATTTGCCTTCGGTATCATCCCCGACGACCGTCAAAAGACAGGACTGAAGACCGATTCGACCCAGATTCTCCGCAATATTGCGGGCCACTCCGCCGCTTGCCTGACTGGATTGAGCCGGATTGGAAGTCTCAGGAAGCAATTCATCGTGAAGCTGAAGCTTTCGGTCAATATTCGCACCGCCTATGCACGTAACACCCTTTTTTCCCGGAAGCACATAAGCGCGGCCGAGGATCCTGCCTTCCTTCATCAGATTCGAGATATACCCCGCAACAGCCGACCGCGAAAATCCGCTTTTCTCAGACAGCTCCTGCTGACTCATAAACGGATTTTTTTCGATCAAAGTCAACAAGAGCTTTTCCTTCTCATTCAATGTCTCCCACTCCTATGTAAAAATATAACTTTTGTTAATATTCTAAACTTTTGTTTTATTTCATACAAGTTTTACCTGGGGTCCTTTTAGCTAAAAACAGTTGGGATATAAGATCCAACCAGCTTTTAACGCCATAAAAAAGCGAAAATCCGCCATCATTCGGCAGATATCCGCTTTTTTATTAATTTCCTATTATGATTACTGGTTCTGTTCCTCCAATTCCCTCATTTCCTCATGCGTCTGCGGAAATCCATTGGCCACCCATTCATCCCGATAAGTCGAATCAAGCTGGGTCAGTCCTTTTTCCGAAGCCTCCTCATCCGCATCCACGCTTTCCATTTCGTCCACTCTATCACTGTTCCTCATATCCGTATCCTGGAGCACCGGGAACTCTTTATTCCGTCTCTGTTCAATAGTCCCCTTAACCAACATCACCCCGCCGATTGAAAGCAGTGATCCCAGAATCAGGTTCTTGGTTGATATGCTCATCGTATCCCCTCCTGGTAATAAATTCATTCCTATACTGTATACCCTTTATTCCACTTCAAAAAAATACATTTATGTGCTATTTTATTTCATGGGGAACGGCTGCATGACACTTCCTCCATAACATATTGTTACAGGAGGAATTTAAAAAAATGTTATTCAAAACCGCCGATGGTGCCCTCTCATCATACTCAACAAAAAAAATGACGTATGCCTATCAGCACACGTCATTTTCCTCGTCTATTTAAGCGCCTTTCTTCTTCTTCCCTACATCCTTCAAATAATATTCTTCCGACGTAAAGAATTCGTTCGTCAACCGCTTCACTTCTTTACTTAAGAGCAGGACGGCGATAATATTCGGAATCAAAATGGCAGCGAGTGCCAAGTCAAGGAACTGCCAGATCGTCTTGGCTGCTCCGACTGATCCAAGAACGATAGCTACAACGTAAACGATCTTGATTCCTTGAGCTGCTTTCCATCCAAATAAGAATTCCGCTTGCTTGGCCCCGTAGAAAACGATGACAATGATCGTCGATAGGACAAAGAAAATCAAGGAAACTGTTACAAGAATTCCTCCGAAGGATCCGAAGTATTGAGTGAATGCTTCAGTCGTTAGTGCAGAAGGATCATCCAATGCATCCTCTGCCGTCCACACTCCTGAAGATATGACGACAAACGCCGTTGCCGTACAAACAATCAGCGTATCAATCACGATTCCGACAATCGCCCATAGACCTTGCCTTACCGGGTGATCCGTCTTGGCGGCGGCGTGGGCAATCGGTGCGGTCCCAAGTCCCGCCTCATTGGAATATAACCCGCGTGCAAAGCCCCAGCGGATTGTTTCAGCAATCGCCGCTCCTGCAAATCCGCCCATCGCGGACATCGGTTGGAATGCGTTCCCTAAAATAAGGCTGAAGAACTCGGGAATCGCATCAAAGTTCATAAACATGATGACAAGTGCTGCTCCGACATAGATCAGAGCCATGAACGGGACAAATATCTCCGTCACCTTCCCGATCCGTTTAATCCCGCCGAATACAATCAGTACAACGATAAAGGCCATGATCAAGCCTGTCACCAGACCGCTCACATTGAATGATTCCTCCACCGTTGCCGCAACCGAGTTACCCTGGACCATGACGCTCGGAATCAACTCGATCATAAGCGCAAAGGCAAACCAGACACCAAGCCATTTCATATTCAGTCCATTACGCATGTAATACATCGGACCGCCGACGAATTCACCTTTCTCATTCTTCTCCCGATAGCGTACCGCCAGTACACTCTCAGAGAACTTAAGCGCCATCCCTATAAGCGCGATGAACCACATCCAAAAGACTGCACCCGGCCCACCGAACATGATGGCTGCCGGGACCCCGACGATATTCGCTGCCCCGATTGTAGAGGACAGGGCGGACGTTAATGCCTGCAGCGGAGTGACCGTCCCTTCCCCTTTTGGCTTCTTCTTACTGAAAACACTTCCGATTGTCTGCTTGAATATATACAGAGGGTAACGGAACTGTATGAACTTCAGCAGGAACGTCAAATACAAACCTGTACCTGCCAGGACGATGATTAAAGGCGGACCCCATAACCATGCCGATATTTTCCCTATGATGTCAAAAAAATTCTCCAATCGAACTCCTCCTCAAAATAACATAGATTCAATGTCTAAACCCCAGATCATGTCAGTCAGAATATATGTATGTACAAGAACGAACTTATGGAAGCAGAGGACTTAGCCCCGCTGTAATTCTGAAAATTTAGACACTGATTCTACTAATCTTTGCTTACTTTTCCCTGAATTTGGGCGTGTGAAACATTTTAGGTTGAATTTTGCCGGGGGAATTCTATTGAGGGTGAGAGACGGGGAGGAGAACTAACGGTGCCAATCGGACAAGAAATTGTGGTTTACGGACAATAAATCGAGATTGAGGACAATTTTAGCAAAATGCCGGTTTTCTTTCGCAATGCGAACGCGGAGGGTGAATACCAACAATTCTTCATATTTCGATACAATCTGCAGCGATCCTCTTTCAAAAAAACCAGATCATTCTCCTCCTAAGCCGTCCCTCCCCATAACAAAAAGACCCGAAACCACTCCCACGAGCAGTCCCAGGTCCAAAAACAGTCAATATTCACTTTTACTCCGTCACCCGCGGCAAAATCAGCACTTCCACTCTCCGATTCAATGCCCGTCCGTCACGTGTCGCATTATCCGCGACTGGTTCAAACTCTCCGAATCCCTTCGCACTGAACCATTGCGGGTTCAGATCCTTATTTTCCAGAATGAGTTTCATGAAATTCACGGCACGCATCACACTGAGCTCCCAGTTTGAATCAAACTCCGCGTTTCGGATCGGGACGTTATCGGTATGCCCCGAAATGATGATATTTCTCGGCGGGTTCATCTCCAATAAATCAGACAGTTCACGTGCCACATTCAAGTCATTGCCGTGGACATCGGCAGATCCTGAATCAAATAGCACATTGTCCCGGATCGTCAGCAGCAGTCCTTCATCCGTCAGTTTCGTTACAAACTGAACCTCGAGGTTATTCGTCTTGATATACTCATTGACTTTCTTCTGGATCTCTTTCAGTTCTTCCTGATCCTTCAGAAACGCCTGGCGTTCAATTTCTTCCTTATCCAGCTCAGCTTTTTCTTCCGTATCCGCTGACACGCTGGACTTCACTTCCTCCTCATTTTTCTGAGGAGGCTCTACCGGGCTTTGGTGTTCCATGATCCCGGTACCCCCTGTAAACACTTCATTAAAAGCTTTCGACAGCTCCTTGAATTTCTGGGCATCAACCGAGCTTGAAGCATAAAGCACAATAAACAGCGCCAATAATAGAGTGAGCAAATCCGCATAAGGGATGAGCCAGGATTCATCCATGTGTTCCTCATCGTGCTTCTTTTTACGCCGGCTCATTTGCTTCATCCTCCATCAGCATCAACCGCTCGCTTGCCGGTAAGTAAGAGGCAAGTTTCTGCTCGATGACCCGGGGGCTCTCCCCTTCAATAATGGAAAGAATGCCTTCTACCATCATCATTTTCAGCTGCACTTCCCGCTTGGACTTGCGCTTCAGCTTGTTGGCAAATGGATGCCACAATACATAACCCGTGAAGATTCCGAGAAGCGTTGCAATAAAGGCCCCGGCGATGGCATGACCCATCTCTTCTGTATTTTCCATATTGCCAAGTGCTGCAATCAATCCGATTACGGCACCAAGCACTCCCAGTGTCGGGGCATATGTCCCTGCCTGTGAAAAGATGGAGGCACCTGCGCTGTGCCGTTCCTCCATCGCATCGATTTCTTCATGAAGAACGTCACGTATGTAATCCGCACTTTGTCCATCGACTGCTAGGGAAAGGCCATTTTTCAGGAACTGATCCTCTACTTCCTGGGATTTCGATTCCAGCGCAAGAAGTCCTTCTTTACGCGCGACATCTGCGATCTCTGAAAAATACCGGATGATTTCTTTCGGATCCTGTACAGCCTGTTCTTTAAAAAGCATGCCGAATAATTTTGGAACTTTTTTTATTTCATGTGTCGGAAATGCAATGATAACAGCTGCTGCCGTTCCAAGCAGGATAATCAAAATGGCTGCAGGGTTAACGAGGGCTATCGGGCTGACACCTTTGAAAAACATTCCCACACCAACAGCAATCAACCCTAAAATGACTCCAATTACTGACGTTTTATCCATCTTTTGTCCACCTTACTCTTTGTAGTAGTCTACTTTTACTATCGGACAAAACATCCATTTATTTAACTTTTTTAAAAGGCCCGTCCCGCGCCGCTTTAAAGCAGCGCGGGACGGCCTTTACGCTTAACGGAAAAATATTTCCATATATAGTATAAAAGTTGTATTTCCCGAACCGATATAAATAGGAAAGGGGATTATATTTTACATATTAAAGGAGAGAAATTACGTGACACCTGAGCAAATGAAGATTTCCGATACAAAACGCAAGAATGTTTTATTACTGATCACGTATTCAGTAAGTCTGCTTTCTGGTCTGATTTTTTCCATCCTGAACGATTCAGGCATCATTCCCACTACGGTCTTCGCCTCACAGCTGATTTTGCTTGCGGTCTACTTTATCGTTCTGCAATTGATGATGAAAAAGCCTCATCTGTATGTCTACTTCAGTATTTCGACCATTTATGTCATTATGCTGCTTTGGCTGCTGACGGATGGGGCAAACGCCAAAAATATGGTGATCTTAACGCTTATGGCAGTCCTGTCTGCCATTCATTTTCAAACCTTCATTTTTGTGATCGGCTACGTATCCGGGCTCATCATCCTTGTGCTGAACAAAGTCTTCGCACCTAGTGATGATGCATTGTTCAGCGAGCTGTTCCTTCCTGCTTTACTTACCTATTTGCTGGTAGGGATCGTGCTTGGAGTCGTCATTCATTTAAACCAAAAACAGTACGCCCAGATCCAGGAGTTTCTGCAAAAAACTGAAGATGAAGGCAGGAAAAAAGACGAACAGCGGGCTCTTTTTGCAAAAGAATTAACGACCATCTCAACGAGCATCAAGCAGATCAATGATCAAATCCAAGTCCATCTTGTATCACAGAACGAAATGAGGACGGCTGTGACTGAAATTTCTGCGGGCAGCCAGACGCAAAGTGATCAAATTAACAACATTGCTTCCGTTGCAGCCATGACCATGACGAAAATGGAGGAAGTCACTCACCTTTCCAATGAACTGACTCTTCATTCCGATGATGCCAACCGTCTTGCTCTCTCTGGAAACGAACGCGTGACCTACCTTCATGACAATATGACCGAGCTTAAAAACATCATTGAAGGACTGAGCAGCACCTTCAAGGAATTAACGAAGAAAATTGAAGAAACAAACACGTTCATCGGAAGCATCCAGGACATCACCGATCAAACAAATCTGCTCGCATTGAATGCATCGATTGAAGCAGCCCGGGCAGGCGAAGCTGGAAGAGGGTTCTCAATCGTGGCTGATGAGATCCGTAAGCTTGCGGAAATCACCAGAAATACAGCAACACGGATCAACGATAATCTATCTTCCGTTAATGAAGTCAACTCAACAGCCCTTGAGATCATGTCTTTGAGTTCAACGAAGCTTCATGAAAACATGTCGGCTACCGGTGAAGTAACGGAATACTTCTCGACACTCCGTGAAAAACTTGATGCCATCTCGAAAGAATTCCAGCGCTTATCGTCAACCGCCACTTCTGTTAAGGGCCAAACCGGTGAGGTCGAACTGTCCACCAAAGAGCTTGCTGCCGTTATCGAACAATCAAGTGCAGGTCTTGAAGAAATCAGCGCGACCATCGAAACATTGAACCAGGATAACGAAACGATTGCCCGCTACATCGAGGACACCGCAGAAAGTGCCGAACGGATCGAACACAGCATCAACAATTAACATCCCGGGGACAGTCTTTTAGAAGGCTGTCCTTTTTGGTGTGAAGAAATGACTTGTCATCGGATTGTAGATATTTCAGCAGATTATATATGATAAACTTAAGACAGCAGAACTAAAGGATGTGGCGTTTTGAAAAAAAGACTCATCATCACGATTCCGATCATGCTTGTCGTATTCCTCGTCGGAAACTCTTATCTGGGTAAAGCCTATACAGAGGTCCCTGAAGGCACGCGGACGCTGATTGTGCTCGGCGGTACATTATTATCGGGAATCATCTCTTATTTCCTGTTCAAACCGGATGGGGAGCAAGGAGAGAAATAAATTTTATGGCTAAACCCCCGCTCCATAAGTGAGCGGGGGTTTTATTCTTTCCTCTATTTCATTAAGCTTGAGAGTCTTGTCCGAAGGCACGTATAGAAAAAGGAAAACTCATTCTAAATTGTAATAATTTTATAAATATTTTGTAATTTTTGACATATAGGACTATAATCTATTCATAACAGAACTATTCAAGGGGGTCCAAATGAAACAAATTCGATACTTCACACTGCCTGCACAATTTTTACTGACATGCACGGGTTTATTTCTTTTCAGCGGTGCCGGGGTCCTGCTTTCATACGACATTGAACTGGTCGTCATGATGGGGAAATATTTTCATACCTTATCCGAAAGCATCAGTCAGTTATTCCATCCTTCCTCCCTCATCGTTGAAATAAGCTCCGACCCGAAAGTAAGTGCCGATCCGGACTATAAAAAGTACCCCATTTATCCAATATTTTTTCAACTGTTCGGCTATTCTTTCCTGCTTTTATTTCTTGCTTTCCTGGCTGCCGCGGCCGTTTCTGCACTACTCAGTTATTGTTTCATGTTCCTGCCGAAGAAAGTGTATAAGGTTTGTTTGAAATTCATGGACATCTTTGATTCGCTTCCGGATGTGTTAATCATCGTCTTCATTCAGTTCTTTGTGATCTGGTTCTTCAAAAAGACAGATATTCTTTTGATTGATATCTATACATTGGGCGATGAAAAAGTCTACTTGGTGCCGATCATTTGCCTGGCGATTATGCCGATTGCGTTTCTCACCAAGCATTTTCTCTTTCAGCTCAAGGAAGAAGAGGAAAAGCCTTATGTGGAATATTCTTTTTCCAAGGGGTTTTCCAGGGCCTATACGATATGGGTGCATCTGTTCAGAAATGTGTGGATCCATTTTTATTTTCATATCAAACCGATTTTTCTTTTGATGCTGTCCAATCTATTGATCATCGAAATCCTTTTCAACATCAATGGTTTCATGAATGTCCTGCTGGACGTTTCGCAGCGGAATCCAAGTGCTTTTTTCCTGGGCATGCTGATGATTTACATTCCATTTTTCGTGGTGTTTAGCTTGGGGGGGCTGCTGTTAAAATAATGGCTCCCGCATGAGGAGGTGCAGGCCTGATGACGATCCGCTTATTACGATTATGGATACCGATCGGGCTCCTGTTGTTACTGATCGCCGTGAGCTTCGTCCTGCCCGGCACCCATCCGCATCTTTTTGAACAGGGACCTTCCTATTTAAAAGATGAGGAGACTGGCAAATTACTCGCCTCTCCCCCTTATACCCCCTCAGAAATGGGTCCGTTGGGGAGTGATAAGTTAGGGCGAAATGTCTTTTATGTACTGATAGAAGGAGCTAAATACACTCTCCTCGCCGCGACTGCGATTGCCCTGATCCGCATGGTCGGAGGCTTTTTGTTCGGATTGACTTACGCATTTCTTCCGGGCTGGGTGAGACAGGTTTGCAAAGGACTCGGTGACACGTTCAATTTCATCCCGCTTGCCATTATCGCCTTTGTGTTATTAGCACCCCTGCAGAGGGCTTTTGAAACAGGTTCTCTTTATTCCATGAAGTTTCTTGTCATTCAGGTCATCGTGATTTCCGTCATTGTCATCCCTTCACTCGGTATGTACATTGGAGAGGAAATGAGAGAATTTCTTAAAAATGATTTTATTTCAGTTTCAAGGCAGATCGGAGCCGGCAGGCTTTTTATTATCAAAAGGCATCTTCGCTCCCAATTCAGCCGTCATGCTATCGTAATGTTTTCCGAACAACTGGCCCAGACTCTCTATTTACTCATTCAACTCGGCATCCTACACATCTGTCTGGGCGGTCTCAGAATTGTCGAATTCGGGATGCTCGAGCCCAGGCCTGAATATTTCTCCTTCATTAATGACTGGGCTGCCACGATGAGCATCAATATCTACCAGGTTCATCTATATCCCTGGCTGCTCCTTGCACCCCTTGCCTTCTTTGCGGCAGCGATTTTTTGTGTGAATGAAATCAACTCGGTTATAAAGGAAGTATTTATTGAAGGAAAGTCTTTAAGGAAACCGAAAAAGATTTTGGTTAAACCTGAGATCCCTCCTTCAACTGCCGATAACTTGTTTGTCCTTTCCGGCCGTGAAAGCAGGAGGGGGAATCATCATGAATCCATATAAGCTGACCTTCCTACTATTAATCATGAGCACCCTCTTCCTGTCGGGCTGCAGAATCGAGTGGGATGCCACTCCGGGAGTAAAAACCAAGCAGAATACAGGCAAACTTGTCAAACTTGACGGGAAAGTGAACCTAAAATCAAATGAGCTCATCATTGAAGGAACAAGCAACCTTCCTAAAAATTCCGTGATTTATGCCAGTATTAAAGAATACGGCGACCTTTCCAGCAAATACGGCACCATCATACGTTGGCAGGCTGAAGCAAGTACGGCTATCACTGCTGAAGGGACTGTAAAAGTCGATAAGGACGGGAGCTATACAATCACGCTTCCCAGGAAGGACCCCTCCAAACGATATTTGATGGAAGTCCTGTTCAATCCTGCTCTGCAGCCGCTGAAAATACAGGAGATCTACGGTATAAACGGAGAAAACATGAAGCTTATAGTCGGTATGACAAAGGTGGATGAGGTCAGGGTCCTCTCACGAGTTGTTCCAATCGTCAGCATAACTGATCCGAACGGAAACGACATAGCATGGGGATTATGTGAGTCGATGTTCCAAACCAAACCTAAACCAATCAAATAGTACATCACCTAAAACCCCCGCTCACGGATTGAGCGGGGGTTCTACTGTCACAGCAGCTTCTTTTCAATTTTCTGCTCATAATTTTTAAACATCGAACTGTTCGTCTTCACCCTTTTCTTCGACAGCATCGAATTGTATCTTACCATTTTTTCATTAAGACTCTTCTGCAGCTCTTTCTTTTCCGAATCATCTTCACACACGCGGATCAGATCCTCAATCCTCATCATTTCTTTCTTGATATCCATTTCCTCTGTGGAATAACCGGCGTTCTTCATGATCCGGTGCGCCATCCGGAGAGCCGGCGGTATCGATAAGTCATCGTCCAGATTCTGTGGTTTTCCGTAGCCCGGAAGGTTTTCAAACTCCCCGTCCTCCTGGGCCTTTTTAATCCTTTGTTCTGAAATAATCATTGAAAAATCCATGTAACCCCTCCAGTAGAGATTTCAGTGGGACCGGCTGAATATTCAAAAGACGTGTGGCAGGCCACTTGTTACTCTTAGTGTATACGAATATATCTTTTTGATCGGGGTAAATTTTGACGATACAGCAACAACTGTCGACTGAGCGTTCAGTCACGTTCAGTCTGCTACAATCGCCACTCTTTACCATCTTACCGCCCCTACATAATTTCACACCTCATGGAAAAACTACGGTTATGACTCATGAAAGGAGTGTTTCATATGGCACGCGGAAAATCATTTGAAGCAAAGAAAAAAGGACATCCGGGTAATTTCCCTCAAAACAGCACTTCCGAACGACATACTGAAAAACCCCCTGGCGACGAAGAACTGATCGTCACGCAGGAGGCTTTCAAAAACAGAGTCGATCACGACGAGCATCGTTTCTAATATGGCAGATATAAACAAGCACCAGGAAAGTTCCTGATGCTTGTTTCTCTTTCTAAATCGTTCTCAGCCCTAATTAAGATCTCACTTTCTCTTTTTCATCCACAGTGGATAAATCCATGGAAGGACCAAAGAATTCAAATTTGATTTTGTTTTCAGGAAGACCGATCTCTTTTAACGTCATGATTACAGCTTTCATGAATGGAGCAGGTCCGCACACATAGCATTCTGTTTCCTGGTCTACATAAGTTGATAGGATTTCTTTGTTCACGTACCCGGAAAAGTTGCAAAGAGAAACGTTTTCAGGGTTTTCTAAAATATAGCATGCTTCCCCGTTTTCCAGCTCATCCATCAATACGTCGATGTCATTTCTGAACGCTTGCACGCTTTCATTTTTACTTGCATGGATGAATGCAGTTGGACGCTTCGGATTCTTTTCAGCGATTGTTTCAAGCATGCTCATCATTGGTGTGATGCCCACGCCTCCTGAAATGAATGCAACCTTGCCCTCCGTGTTTTCTTCATTCAAGTAGAAATCACCTGCAGGAGCACTTACCTCGATGACGCTTCCTTCCTTGACCTCATCATGCAGGAATGTCGATACAACCCCATTCGGATCAAATTCAGCTTCTTTCTTGACAGAAATACGGAAGAACTCTCCTTTATAAGCGCTTGATAAGCTGTATTGACGGATATGTGTATTCTTTTGACCGGGGATCGTCACACGAACCGAGATGTACTGCCCTGGTTTGTACGCAGGGACCTTTTCTCCATCCTGTGGTACCAGATAGAAGGATGTGATAACATCGCTTTCTTTTATTTTCTTAGCCACAACAAATGGTTTGAAGTCACGGAATCCGGCTTCTTTTTGCTCCGCTTCCACATACATCTGTTCTTCCACATCGATGAACACTCCGGCAATTACGCCGTAAGCATCTGCCCACGCCTGGATGATTTCATCCGTAGCAGCATCGCCAAGCACTTCTTTGATCGCTCCCAGTAAATGTTCCCCAACGATAGGATAATGTTCAGGTTTGATCCCCAAACTTCTATGTTTGTGAGCGATTTGCTTAACGGCAGGGAGCAGCGCTTCTAATCGATCAATATTTTGTGCAGCGGCATAGACCGTATTCGCCAACGCCGTTTGCTGTCTTCCTTTCTTTTGGTTGGCATGGTTGAAAATATCCAATAACTCCGGATGGCTTGCAAACATATTTTTATAAAAAACAGAAGTAATCTCTGTCCCTTTGACTTCTAAAACGGGTGCAGTGGATTTCACGATATCAATTGTTTTTTGAGATAGCATTTTACATTCACCTCTAAAGATATATTTTGAATACATCTTTAACTTACACCTTTAGATCATTTAAAGCAATATTTCAAATACACCTTTAACAGTTTAGACACAATTCAATCCATTATTTAGACACAAACGCTTTGGATTAGTATAATGGAATCATGTAAAGAAAAGGGTGAATCCATATGAAATTGACACTATATACTGATTATTCCCTGAGAGTCCTGATCTATCTGGCATCCAAGCCTAGGACCGAACTCTCTACTATAAAAGAAATTGCAGATTCTTATCAGATATCAAAAAACCACCTGATGAAGGTTACGTATGAATTAGGGAAAATGGGGATCATCGAAACCGTCCGCGGCAGATACGGCGGCATCAAGCTCGCCAAGGATCCTGTTGATATCAACATCGGTAAACTCGTACGGAAAACGGAGGAAGATTTTGAGCTGGTTGAATGTTTCAGCAAACATAACAGCTGCGTCATCACTCCCGTCTGCGGACTTAAACACGTACTTGCCAAAGCACTGAACGCCTATCTTTCAGTCCTGGATGACTACACACTTGCTGACCTCGTAACAAACCCTATGGATTATCGACTGCTTTTTCAAGAACAGCAAAGAGAAACCGAACAGTAATATCCGTCATCCCCTTCCGTTTTTCGGGAGGGGATTTTTATATGAACGCGTGCGCTTATTTCCCGGAAGCCACCTCATCCGTTTCAGGCACCGCCTCAAGACCGGATATAAAAAAAGCCTGTCTCCTCAATAGAAAACAGACTCCCTTCTTACTTTTTGCTTTCCGCGTACTTGAATGTCATAATCATGAACAGGAAAAAGCTTACCAGCAGCGTAGTTCCGCCCACGATATAAAAGACCATCGTAAACGTCGCTGGAAGATTAAACGGGTTCAGATTATAAAGCCACATCCCGGACGTCAATCCGAACGTCCCGATGATGGCGGTCCATACGTGAAAGGCTGCCAGTCTGGACGTCTTCGGCACTTCATAGGAGCGGTAATAGGATGAAAAGGCAAACAGACTCAGCCATCCGACAACCAGGATATGAGCATGGATGGGTTTAAATGCGTAAGACCCGGCCCCTGCCATATGAGATCCCATGAAGGCACCGATCAGTGCATATACAGCGGACATTCTCAATAAAAGTACATTCCAAGCCAACCAGGTTTCCCCCTTATTTTCACTAAAGTTATAAGAATATTATATCCGTGGGGATTCAGACCTGTCGACAAAATACGAGGATTGTAAAAGAACGTTCATAAACCGTCGCCGCCCGGTGAGCGTGCTTCGTCTATTTATGTCGGTTGAAAACACTTGCAAACCTTGATGGCACTGATACAATTGAATTGTAATAGAACATTCTGAAAAAAGGAGAATACATATTATGTCTAACTTTCAACAAAATCTAGAAAAGTACGCGAGTCTTGCCGTTCAAGTCGGTGTAAACGTACAAAAGGGCCAGACATTGGTGATCAACACCTCCATCGATGCGGCTGAGTTTGTTCGTTTAGTGGTGAAAAAAGCCTATGAAGTCGGCGCGAAGCATGTATACGTAAACTGGAACGACGACGTGGTGAATCGTACGAAATACGATCTTGCCCCGGATGAAGCATTCCAGGAGTTCCCGCAGTGGAAAGCACGTGAAGTGGAGGAGCTTGCGGAAGGCGGCGCTGCGTTCATGAGCATCGTATCTTCAAGCCCTGACCTTCTTAAAGGCGTGGATCCGGAGCGAATCTCCAACTTCCAAAAGGTGGCAGGCAAGGCGATGTCCAAGTATCGTCAGTTCATTCAATCTGACAAAGTAAGCTGGTGTGTACTGGCTGCTCCATCCAAAGACTGGGCTGCTAAAGTATTCCCGGATGCTTCTGAAGAGGAGCAAGTGGACTTATTATGGGATGCCATCTTCAAGGCTGTGCGTGCAGACCAGGCGGATCCTGTTCAAGCATGGAAAGACCATGATGCAACGCTTCATGAAAAAGTGGAATACCTGAACGAAAAGAACTATCAAAAACTTCACTACACGGCTCCTGGTACAGACCTGACAATCGAGCTTCCTAAAGGTCACCTTTGGGTAGGTGCAGGAAGTGTCAATGAGCAGGGTGTCGAGTTCATGGCAAACATGCCGACCGAGGAAGTCTTCACTGTGCCGTTGAAAACAGGTGTATACGGGACGGTATCAAGCACGAAACCATTAAGCTACGGAGGTAACGTGATCGATAACTTCACGCTTACATTCGAAAACGGCCGTATCGTCGATGTGAAGGCAGAAGAAGGCGAAGAAATCCTGAAGCGTCTTGTCGATACGGATGAAGGCTCTCATTACCTGGGAGAAATCGCCCTCGTCCCTCATAAATCACCGATCTCTCAATCAAACGTCCTTTTCTACAACACGTTGTTTGACGAGAACGCATCAAACCACCTTGCCATCGGGAATGCATACGCATTCTGTATCGAAGGCGGAAAGAAAATGAGCCAGGAAGAGCTTGATCAGAATGGCTTGAACAACAGTATCACCCACGTTGATTTCATGATCGGTTCAGACAAAATGAACATCGATG
Organism: Bacillus sp. Marseille-Q1617; assembly: GCF_903645295.1. Lineage (NCBI taxonomy): Bacteria > Bacillati > Bacillota > Bacilli > Caryophanales > Bacillaceae > Bacillus > Bacillus sp. Marseille-Q1617. The sequence goes on along the minus strand of NZ_CAHJXM010000001.1, from coordinate 467,020 downwards.
GAATCAAAGAAGACGGTTCAACTGAGCCTGTATTCCGTGATGGCGGCTGGGCGTTTTAATTTTATATAAATAAGGGATCCCAAAAGGTGCGAATTGCTGCCTTTTGGGATTTTTTATGTATCTATATGACGCTGCCGTTAATGTATGATAGCTGGGAGCCAATCATCTTCGAGTTCAGAGAACATTTCTTTCGGTTTTTCCCAATAATCTTTTAGTTTTACTCCATAATCATCGAGTTTTTGCCCATAATCATCGAGTTTCCGCCTAAAATCATCGAGTTTCACCACATAATCGTCGAGTTTCGGGTCATAATCTTTCAAAACACCTTTAATCCCGCAGTTCTACATTTTTCAACATGTCATTCAGTGCATTATTTTACTTCTCCGCCTCCATGTTCCTTCGTCAACGCCACCGCCGCAATCGTTGCTCCTGCCGCCTGCGCATAACTTCCGAATGCCGTGATTTGCAGCCCTAACGCCCTTTCCCCTTTTAAAACATAGGTTTCACCAATGGCTTCCAATGCTGCCCCTAATGACTGAATGGTATTCCCCGTTGTTAACAGCTTTTTAAAACTCGCATCTCCAATACTTGCTCCATACGCTTCAAATGCAGCTCCAATCGACTGGACACTATCACCGATTACATCCAAGCTCAATCCCTCTATTTCTTCTCCTGAAAATTGAAGCTCAGCTGCCCGGACGTTTGTTACGTTCCCTGCTGCTTGAAACCAGTCACCAGTGATCCTCAAACGCTCTCCCTCAGATCCATCCGATGCCTTTTCAGCCCCGGCAGCCTGCAGGGAATTCCCCGCTGCTTCAAAGCCATTGCCGATTGAAACCAGTCGAAAACCGGCATGTTCTTCTTTTACCAATATGGTTTCCCCGATTGCCGCAATCACTGTACCCAGCACTTGAATCCACGCGCCAGTCAGAATCATTAACTCACCTTTCACCTCCAACTCATCCTTTCCCAGCTGATACATTACTGTATTCAAAACCCCAAAAATCCGCATCTCCGGGACGTCTTTAAAAAATTTGTAAATTCCAGTAAATCCATCTTGTCTATTTCGTTTTATCAGGCTATGATATTCTAGTTCATCTATGGTTTTCAAAAGGGGGGAGAAATAGATGAGAATTCGTGATTGGGACCGGAATCTCAAGGTCCGGCTGTTTGGGGAAGCAGCGATCAACATCACATTCTGGATGTTCTTTCCGTTTCTGACGATTTATTTCACAGAAGCGTTCGGAAAACAGACAGCAGGTTTACTATTGGTTCTTTCTCAAGTGTTTGCGGTAGCTGCCAACTTAATGGGAGGTTATTGTGCGGACCGGTTCGGACGGAAGAAGATGATGGTGATTTCCGCTTTCGGACAGGGGTTTGCGTTTTTAATCTTCGGCCTGGCAAGTTCGCCATGGCTTGATTCTGCACTTATAGGTTTCATTTGTTTTAGTTTAGTGGGGGTATTCGGATCATTTTACTGGCCTGCAAGTCAGGCGATGGTCGCCGATGTGGTAGATGAGAAGGACCGAAGCCACGTTTTCGCCGTGTTCTATACGTCCATCAACATTGCCGTGGTCGTTGGGCCGATCTTGGGCGGTATTTTCTACGTGCATTACAGATTCCAGCTCCTGGTGGCTGCGGCCATCATTTGTATGGGACTCGCATTTCTTTTATATAAAATGACGCGCGAAACCGCACCGGCCGATCGAAGCAAGCTGCTTGTGACGGAAGGCAAAAAGAAAGCCTGGCATAGTGTATTGAGTGATCAGTTTAAGGATTACAGTGTTATTTTCAAGGATAAGACGTTCTTATTATTCATTCTAGCTGGAATTCTTGTCGGTCAGACATTCATGCAGCTCGATCTGCTGTTTCCTGTGTATATAAAAGATGTGATGGACCAGGCCGTGCTGTTCAGTGTCGGTGACTGGTCATTGACGCTTGTCAGTGAGCAGATCTTCGGGCTGATCCTCTCGGAAAACGGATTCCTGGTGGCGCTTTTGACAGTGGTCATCACGCGCTGGATCACCAAGTTCCGCGAGCGGAATGTGTTTATCCTGTCATCCGTTATTTACGCCGTGTCGATCCTGATGTTCGGACAGTCAAGCTCCGTCTGGATCTTCATCGCGGCGATGGCGGTGTTTACCTTCGCCGAGCTCATGACGGCAGGGATCCAGCAGAGCTTTGTATCAAAGCTTGCCCCTGATCATATGAGAGGACAGTACTTTGCTGCGGCAAGCCTTCGCTTTACGATTGCAAGAACGATCGCACCGCTGTCGATCACACTCTCACTGTATGTAGGGTATGACTGGACGTTCATCATCTTATCATTGCTTGCCCTGATCAGCGCCGGCTTGTTCTACATCATGTTTGAGCGGTTTGAAAAAGAGGAGCTTGAGCTTAAGAAAGCTGTTCAATAAGGGCGTTAAGCCCAAAAAAGGAATGATCCGAGAAAGCGGATCATTCCTTTTCTTTATTCCTTACAGTCCCAAGTCAAAACCATCCTCAGAAGACTGCATCGCATTTAGTCCAAGATCCGTTGAAAGACCAAGATTGAATTCACGATCGGAATCATCTTCGTTTTCCCACTCTGTGTAGCTTGCATCAGCATTCACACCAAGGTTGGAAAGAAGGGATGATTCACGATCTTCATCAGAAGAAAGGAAGTTTAAAGCAGTGTCAGTACCAGCTGAAAGGCCTGCATTTCTGTACTCTTCTTCATCATCTTCCATTGATTCAGCCCATAGTGCAGCATCAACGTTGTTCATAACCATGGCAGCAGATTCTCCGTCTTCATCTTCAGTCATGGCACCAAGCATAAGATCGTTGCCTGCTTCTGCAGTAAATTTAGAAGAATCTTCATTGTTTTCTGCCATTGTCATAAGAGAAGTATCGTTCATATCTTCTACTTTGGAAGATTCTCCGTCCTCACGGTCCATCGCTCCAAGAGTGAAACCATTCATGGATTCAGTACCGATTGCTGCACTTGAAGAATCATTTTCTTCATTGCTTTCGAACATAACCCATCCAGTATTATCAGTCATTGCATCAGCCATCACTTCACTGTCTTCATTGGCAGCTGAAGCATTTAGTCCTGAAGCAAGGTTACCGGCAGTTTTTGATGAAACAGATTCGTCTTCTTCATTGACCATCGTTTCATTCATGATTCCAGCATCTGTCATTGCTCCAACTTCTGCCGACTCATCTTCTCCTTCAAATGCCGCGTTTACATCTTGAGACGCTCCTGCTTCTGTTGACGTCCAAGTAGTGTCATTTTCTTCATCCACTACTGTTTCGTTTTTCACGCCAGCTTCCGTTTCTGCATTCACTTCCGCTGATTCGTCTTCTCCTTCAACCGCTGCGTTCACGTCTTGAGACGCTCCTGCTTCTGTTGAAGTCCAAGTAGTGTCATTTTCTTCGTCCACTTCTGTTTCGTTTTTCACGCCAGCTTCCGTTTCTGCATTCACTTCCGCTGATTCGTCTTCTCCTTCAACCGCTGCGTTCACGTCTTGAGACGCTCCTGCTTCTGTTGAAGTCGCAGTAGTGTCATTTTCTTCGTCCACTTCTGTTTCGTTTTTCACGCCAGCTTCTGTATCTGCATTCACTTCTGCTGATTCGTCTTCTCCTTCAACCGCTGCGTTTACACCGGATTCGGCTTCCGCACCATTTTTAGTAGAAACCGTGTCATTTTTTTCATCGACTTTTGTTTCGCCCATGACATCTGCATCCGCGTCTGCGTTGACATCAGAATTCGACTCATCGTCCGATCCTCCTAGGTTTAACCCTTCCCATAGACCATCTTCTGAATCAAGGATATTGATGTCTTCAACCAGCCCGCTGTCACGATCCAGTAAAGAATCGTTGTCTGCCGCAAAACTTGTTTGACCTCCGAATGTTAATGCTGCTGCTAAACCACCAGTAAATGCTAATGTTCTAAATACGCTTTTTCTCATTTTAATATTCTCTCCTTTTAAAAGTTTTTAGGTTTATATACTTTTGAAAAGAAGAGAATGTTGAGGTGGCTGTGACGGTGGTGCGTTTAACCACTGATCGTAATATAGATTTTCTTTTCCGTTGAAACCTGAACGCTCAAGACTGACATTGTCGGCTTCCCGCTCCCGGAATGCCTGCAGGTTTCCTGCAGCGGGAGACTGCCCCATTCCATTTGTAATTGTGGAATGGCCGTTTGTCGTGTTGGTTGTCGAGTTAGTAAGTACTGGTTCCATCTGTTTATATGGGATTGGCGGAAGATCATTTTTTGATTCTTCTGCCTGTCCTTCAACAGCCCCTGTGTTCACTGGCTTTTTTTCAGGTGAAGCTGTCCCGGTTGCTGCAGCTGTGATGGATTCCTCTATTTGTTTGGCTTTGTTCATTCTGGTTTCTGTGCTCAGTTCAGACGTTCCTTTATTTTCTTTATCAGGAGCATCCTTTTTACTTTCCTGACTTTCAGGAATCACTGTAGTATTTGGTGAATCCTGAATCCTATCCGGATCTTCAGTTTCCACATTGACTGACGGTTCATCTGAAACATCTGCCTCAATGATGCCGGTCTCAACTTTCACTTCGGGCTCCTCGACATCGACTTCTACCAAAGGTTCATCATCGGATAGTGATTCCGTTACAGGTTTCGTCGTATCATCCACCGTTTCTGTCACTGTCTCAGCAGTATCTTCGACTGTGCCGGTTACCGTTTTGGTTGTATGTTCAACGGTATTCGTAACGGATTTTGTCGATTCTTTCACCGTATCCGTTACAGGAGCCGCTGAATCCCCTGTCAATCGGGAAACCGGTTCAACAGCCGTGTCCACGGTTCGGTTCACCGCATCACCTGCTTCGGAAACCGTTGTATCCACGGTATTTTTAACAGTTCCGGTCGTTTGATCAACCGTGTCCTTCACCGAATCGATTGTTGAAGAAAGGATATTTCCCTCTCCAGGCTTGTCCTCCTCCTCGTCAGGAGCAGGTGCCTCTCGACTGGCTTTGTCCTCGGTGGAAATGACCTCATCCGTGACTGCATCCACTTCATCGGTGACATTGGATAACAGTCCGCCTTCCGCCGAAGCAAATGTAGGAACGGCGAGCACCCCAATAAATAGCAAAGCGCCAATTAGTCGTTTCTGCACTGCGTCTTGTCACCTCCTTTCAATTGAAGAATTTTTGTATGTGATCAAATGGCGGGAGAGGTGCCTGGCTCAAAACACTTCATTTGTGCCTGGCTCAAAACACTTCATTTGTGCCTGGCTCAAAACACTTCATTTGTGCCTGGCTCAAAACACTTCATTTGTGCCTGGCTCAAAACACTTCATCCCCCTCGATATCAATATTTCACTAAGCCAACGTAAGAAGTTATAATCTGGATCACATTTTTTAAAAAAATTTATTTTTCTTCATAAACTTTCAGAAAAGCCTGAATCCGAAAAATTCCGGATGACCCCTTTAAAGGTAAAAACACAGATGTTACAATGTACAACCGTAAGCAATCTTTATGTAACTCTCGACCCGAGTTAGTCGGAGATTCCAATCAATACTACGCAGAAAGGATGTTTTTAGATGCATAGAGGAAGCAAAGGCTGGTACGTGGAAGAACTTAAAAAAGCAGGCGTTCGCCGCTACGAAGAACGCAAAGTTGAATCCTACAAAAAGCACGTTCTGGCAAATCTATTAGAACGTACTAAATAATAGAATAAGAGGGACGGACCTCTCTCCTAAGACCAAGTCATAGGAATGGAGGCCCGTCCCTCTTTTTTTGAGATTCGTGTCTTACATAGCTCCTTACTCAAACTATCATCACTTTACTTTGACCCTGTAAAAAATCGGCTGCAACTCCTTCATGGTGGAATAGCTTCGGGTGCGTTTCAATTTATATGATTTATTTTTCAATAGATAGGCAGCGTATTTGCCGTTCCAGCTTTTAAGAGACAAATAGATGAGCAATGCCGTCACCAGTGCCACGCCCCCGGATGCCGGCCAAAACCATGGGGAGATCACGCCGCCTTCGTAGGCCAGACCAATCGGTGAAAAGATGAAGTACGTTACCGCAACGCATGCCATCAGGATGACAGAGGCCGGGATGCTCCATTTCCATGGCATCATGTCCACTTTAGGATTGTACCTGTATTCATACGGTTTCGCGAGCGGCTTCCAGAAACCGAACAGCACCATGAGCAGGACCTCTGCTGCAAACAGAATTCCATAGATGTGAATAAAGTTGATGCCGATCGTGAAGCCGAACAGATGCCCCGTCCCCCACACAAGCATATAGTAGGCGAACACGTGAAGGATGATGACCGTTTTCGCAGCGGCTGCCGGGATTCGTTTCGAAAAGATACCGACCAGCAGCACGACGATGATCGGGATATTAAAGAAGCCGGTGAATTTCCGGATCAAGTCCCACAATCCATCCGTCGCATGGATCAATAGCGGTGAAATGCACATCGACACCACGGCAAGGGCAGCGCCGAACCATTTACTGATCGAAATCAATTTTTCATCACTGACCTTCGGATTGAACTGAGGCTTGTAAATATCCAGTGCAAACAATGTAGCGGCACTGTTCAGGAGCGAGTTAAACGAACTTAGCACTGCCCCGAGCAATACCGCCAAAAAGAATCCCGTCAGATAGGACGGCAGCACTTCATTGATCAGCGCCGGGTATGCCAGGTCCACACTCTTCAGCGTCCCTCCGTAAAGATGGAAAGCGATGACGCCTGGAAGCATCATCATAAAGGGAACGAGCAGCTTATAGAAACCGGAGATGATGACACCCTTCTGTCCCTGAGCCAGGTTTTTCGCCCCAAGCGTACGCTGAATGACATACTGATTGGAGGCCCAATAGAAAAGGTTAGCGAAGATCATCCCGGTAAAAATCGTCGAAAAGGGTACGGAATCAGACGACGTACCGATGGAATTCAATTTTTCAGGATTGTTGGTCGCAATCTCTTTTACGCCCGATAAGAAGCTTCCATCCCCTAACGCATAAAAGCCCAATATCGGAACCAGCGCCCCGATGATCAATAGTCCTATTCCGTTAATTGTATCTGATATCGCGACGGCTTTCAGGCCGCCGAAAATCGCGTAAATACTGCCGATGATGCCGATCGTCCACACGATCGCCCAGATCGACTGGGTATATGTAATGCCAAGCAAACCAGGTACATCAAACAGCTTCAGGACAGCGAGCGCCCCCGAGTACAGCATCGAAGGGATCGTGACGAATACATATCCGAGCATGAAGAGGACCGTCGTATACTGCCGCACCCCTTTGTCATACCGCTGATTCAAAAACTCCGGCAGCGTGGTGAAGCTGCGTCCCAAATATTTGGGCAGAAGATATAACGCCATGATGATGATTGCAAATGCTGCGGTGACTTCCCACGCCATATTGGAAAGGTTCGCACGGAAGGCCTGTCCATTCAGTCCGACCAGCTGCTCTGCAGATAGGTTCGTCAACAGCAGCGACCCTGCAATGAACGTTCCCGTCAGCCCCCTCCCCGCTAAAAAATATCCCGTTGAATCATTCACCGACCCTTTCGTTTTTACATACGAAACCCAGCCGACAAGCGCCATGAAAAAAACACAGGAAACAATAGTAAAAAGCAGTCCACTTCCACCCATTTTTCTTCTTCCCTTCCTATTCATTAAGATTAGAAGAAATATCCCCTTAACGTTATTCTGCTAAACTATTTTTCCGAATTTTTCTAATAATAGTAAAAAAGATTCACCTGTATTTTCCACTCAAAACCTTCGCGAAAAACTATTGTACCAGCCTTCTTCCTTATGTTAGAGTAAACAACATATTTTAAAAATTTCATACGAATTCCTTATATAACTATGGTGATATGGACCATAAGTCTCTACCCGGCACCCGTAAATTGCCGGACTATAAGGAAAGTCGGATCTATGCTTTTTCCGTGCATGCAGACTTTCTTTATAGATTAAGAGATGGTCTGCATGCACGTTTTTATTTTGTTTAATTTAGAGAGGTCTGACATCCGATCTATAAGGGTTCGTTTTATTGGAGGTAACATGATGGATTTAGTATTCGGTTTATTATCACTTGCCGGGGTTCTCTTCCTTGGCTGGCTGTGGAGCAGCAACCGCTCAGCAATCAAATGGAAGACAGTGGGAATAGGAATTGCGCTTGAATTCCTTCTTGTCCTTTTCGTCTTAAAAGTTCCATTCGGTCAGACGCTGCTGAAAAAAACGGCACTCGGCGTACAAAAAGTCATCGACTACAGCAACGAAGGAATCATGTTCGTCTTCGGCGGATTCTTTGAAAAAGGCAGCAATATCACATTCGTGTTTGCAATCAATGTGCTTGGAGCCATCATTTTTATTTCTGCCGTGATTTCCGCGCTTTACTATTTACGCATCATCCCGCTCTTCGTTAAGTATATCGGGATCGTTCTGGGCAAAATCATGGGGACGACAAAGGTTGAATCCTTCAACGCAATCGGAAATTCGTTTCTCGGATTGGTCGAAGCTCCTCTTCTGGTCAAGCCTTATCTGGCAAAACTCACCCGTTCAGAGCTGTTCGCGGTAATGGTCGGAGGAACCGCTTCTGCAAGCGGAGCGATCTTGATCGGCTATTCCTTGATGGGAATTGAGATGAAGTATCTTCTTCTGTCTGTCTTCAGTGTTCCGCTCGTTTCTCTCATCATGGCGAAAATCATGGAACCGGAAACGGAAGAATCAAAAACAAATGGGGACATATCGTTAGGAAAAACCGGTCATACCAACATTTTCGAAGCCATCTCAGAAGGAGCGATCAGCGGCGTTCAGCTTGCAATCAATATCGGTGGTTTATTAATTGCCTTCATCGGGGTGCTTGCGCTTGTAAATGGTGTCCTTGGACTCGTTCACACAGACCTGTCCACCATTTTTGGATACGTCTTCTATCCACTCGCTTTATTGGTGGGTGTTCCAGTGGAGGAAGCATTCCGGGCTGCATCCATCATCGGAACAAAGCTTTCTGTCAATGAATTTGTCGCTTTTGATCAGCTGTCAGGGATAGTGGATGAGCTTTCGCCGAAAACAGTCGCAATTCTATCTGTTGCCCTATGTAACTTTGCGAATCTTTCCTCGATCGGTCAACTGATCGTCGGCTTGGGTTCCCTTGAACCTTCCCAGCGCCCGACTGTTTCAAAGCTTAGCCTCAAAGCCATTGCAGCTGGTACACTTGCAAGTTTCATCACAGCAATTGTCGTCAGTATATTTTTATAAAATTGGTTAATTTATGTTTCATTTTCGGTCTTTGGTGAATAGTAAAAGGTAGTGTACGTTTATTATTTGGGACGGAAGGTGAACGAATTGAGAGAAAAGAAATTCATGAAAGAAACAAAAACAAGTAAAACCACCCATGTGCTTCCGCCGGATACCAACCATCACGGTACTTTATTCGGCGGAAAGCTGATGGCCTATATAGACGACGTCGCATCCATCGCGGCCACCCGGCATGCACGTAAACCGGTCGTCACCGCATCCACCGACTCGGTCGACTTCCTGCAGCCGATCAAAGTCGGAGATGCCGTTACATTGGAAGCAATGGTCACTTATACCGGACGCAGTTCGATGGAAGTCGGCGTCAAGGTCACGTCAGAAGTCCTGCTTACCGGTGAAACTAATGTCGCAGCCATTTCCTTTTTAACATTCGTCGCCCTTGAGGACGGAAAGCCTGTCGTGATACCGGAAGTCGTACCGGAAACAGAAGAAGAAAAATGGCTGAACGAAACGGCTAAGAACCGGGCGGAACACAGGAAAGCACGTAAAAAGCACAGCCAGGAGCTGGCGGAGTTTTTCAGGAATGCATATTAGTTTTTTGAAGAGATGCTTGAGTTGAGCATCTCTTTTTTATTTCTGGCTGCTTTCATGAAACTTTTTTAATTCTTGAACCCGCTTATGATTACTTTTAAGCGAACTGTTGATCAATATATGTCGACGTCTTCCCCACCCTATTCTCAGTCTCCACGCAGCCAATTTTCAAAATACTCCCACATTTCTCATCCCTATAACAATTTTCCACCCACCTCCGATAATACAAAGGTACGGACAAGTACAACGTCCTTATTCTTACACTAATCTGGAGGGTTTGTTTTGAAAAAGTTCATGATGATATTGCTGGTGATGATGCTGGCGGCAGCCGGATGCTCGTCGTCTTCAGCTGACCAAAAGAATAATGAAAACTTACAAACGATCGGTATCCTTCTCTCTGACACGGGTCTTGGAGATGGCTCCTTTAATGATTCGGCTTTCCGCGGGCTTGAACGGGCACGCGATGAGCTGGGAATCCTGTTTGATTACAGGGAAGCACCGGATGGGAATTTTGAAGAAGCACTTCAGGAACTCACGGCTCAGGACCATGACCTGGTGATCGGGCTTGGGTTCTCCATTCAAGAAGCGCTTGAGAAAGTTGCGAAAGAACATCCGGAGCAGCATTATTTGATGATTGATGGATTTTCAGAGCTCGATAATATTACATCCATCACATTTAAGGAACACGAAGGAAGCTTCCTTGTCGGAATGGTGGCTGCGATGAAGTCGAAGACGAATACGCTCGGATTCATCGGGGGTGCGGATGTACCTGTCATTCACCGTTTTGAAAAAGGCTTTGAACAGGGTGCTAAGTATGTGAATCCTTCCATCAAAATCCTGAAAGACAATGCGAATAACTTTGGGGATGCAGCCCTTGGTAGCAGCATTGCGGATAAACAGATCAAAGCCGGCGCAGACTTCATTTACCCTGCTGCCGGATTTACAGGGGTCGGCGCGATACAGGCTGCCCAGAAGGCGGGCGTCTATTCAGGTGGAGTCGATTCCGATCAATATTTTATTGCGGAAAATTCGGTCGTGACGTCCATGATGAAAAAAATCGATAATGCCGTTTTCAACCTGACAGAAGAACTGGTGTCTGAAGGCAGTATTTCTGAGGCATCATTTGAGCTTGGGTTAAAGGAAGATGGAGTCGGACTTGCCCCAGTCCGGATCACAGAATTGACGGATGATGAAAAGAAAATGCTCAAAGAAGCAACAGACAAGATCATCTCAGGGGAAGTCACGATTAAGATGAACTAATCTCACTTTTAAGGAGTATTTACATGGCACTGAAAAAACGATTAATGATACTGGGGTTCATCCCCCTCATTCTATCTACCATCATTATAGGGTATGTTGTATCTCAATTGATCTCTCTTCAAAGTTCAGCAAATGAAGATGTCAAAATCCTAGTAGAAACGGAAAAGCTGCGCAGCGACCTGATCGTCACGAAACAGGCCCTCGCCAATTATTCCGTCAATACCTCTGATGAAAATAAGCAGATGGCGGAAACGTTGTTGACAGATACCTCCTCACAGATCGATGAACTCGGTAAACTCATTTCCGTAAAAGAGCAGGACGAAACGTTAGCCATCATAGAAACAAAGTTTTCAGAACTGAAATCCGTTTCCGGCAAAGCGCTGAATGCAAACAACAAAGCGGAAATCAAGCGGCAATCGCTAAGGATTTCCGGCGTCCTGAATGATATGCACCTATTAAACAAACAGACCTCTGACTGGTATCAAAACCTATTAAAAGAGAATGAGCAGCAAATCACTTTCATAGTGTGGGCGACAATCATCGGCTTTCTGACGGCCCTCATCCTATCAATCGGTGCCTCTGCCATTCTATCAAACCGAATTGTGAAACCCTTGAATGCGATGGTTCATAATGCGGAAAGAATGGCTCGCGGAGACCTCACGATATCGTTTGAAGAAAGCAGCAAAAAGAACAACAAATTTGAGGTATATAAGCTTCAGGAAGCCTTTCAGCACATGGTCATGAATTTGCGTAATACGGTTCAGTCCGTCAATGAAATTGGTGTGAATGTAGAACAATTCACCAGGGATGTCCAGGGTCAAATGGCAAATCTATCTGAAAGCAGCAGTCAAGTCGCTGTTTCAACCGAAGAATTAGCTAAGGGAAGCCAGGCAATCTCAGAGGATGTTCAGTCCACCGCTTCCTTGATGACAGTGATGGGCGAGGAATTTGCCAGCAATGTACGCAGCAGCCAGGAATCTTCCGCCAATAGTAAAGTCGCTCTTCAATCTGTAGAGCACGGAAGAACGTCGCTGATCAAGCAAAAAGAATTTGCTGAATCCATCAATGATTCTTCAGCCTCAATCGAACAATCAGTTCTATCCTTTGCAAGGTACACAGGAGAAATCGAACAGGCTGCCCAGGCAGTAAAAGAAATTGCTGAACAGACTAATCTCCTCGCCCTTAACGCAGCAATCGAAGCCGCCCGCGCAGGTGATGCCGGAAAAGGTTTCGCCGTCGTGGCTCAGGAAGTCCGTAAGCTTGCCGAAGACTCGTCCGTAGCAACGGAACGAATCGGAAGCATGGTCGGAAGCATTAAAGAAGGCATTCATTCCATCATGGAAGCTTCACAAAAAGGGAGCAGCCTTTCGAACCGGCAAATGGAGTCGATGTCCGTAACCGAAAGTGCTTTTGAAGAAATTGCAGGTAATGTCTCGTCGATCTACGAAAAATTATCAGAGCTCGAAACAGGGATGATGGCCTCGAATGAGCGAACCAACAATGTCATTGCAGCCGTGGAAAACATTTCAGCCATCACCGAAGAAACGGCAGCAGGTACGGAAGAAATCTATTCTTCAACGGAGGAACAGCTCCGCTACTTCGAGCAGTTGACCGGTCAAGTATCAGAATTGAATGCCATGACCGTTAAGATGAAGAAGGAACTGGAGAAATTCACTTTATAAAAAAGAGATCGGGCCATGGGTCCGATCTCTTACTTTATTACAGAATGAGTCCTATCAATAAAACGAATCCATGATTGAATATTTTTTTCAGAGGAAATCGTCTTGATTCCATCATCATCGTCATATCCACTATCTTCCTGATATTATCTCAAACTATCACTACTGTCACTAAGAATTCCTACTCATTTACCAATAAAACCAGGATGTCACCTTTCTACTAGTCGTAATTGCACCCTCCCCATTATTACAGGACGTTTAAATTTATTTAACGAGGGTAAATGAAACGGATAGTTTTTTATACATACCCAGGTATTTAAAATGGCTTTGCAGAAACCTTTTCACGAAAAATCTTTATGTCATACTTTGTAACATTGTGTCGGTGGTAAATATCTCCACCTTCAAAACCGCCAAAAATCTCCTATACTATATAGAAGGTTATACTGTGTAGAATTCTTATAGTTGGAGGAATATTGATGTTATCAAACTCTGAAATCGGGATCGATTTAGGAACCGCAAATATTCTAGTTTATAGTAAAAATAAAGGAATCATTTTAAACGAACCATCTGTAGTCGCAATCGACACAGAAAATAAACAAGTATTGGCAGTCGGCGTAGAAGCCAAAAGCATGATCGGGAAAACCCCTGGTAAAATCGTGGCAGTCCGCCCATTGAAAGACGGCGTGATCGCTGACTTTGATGTAACAACCGAAATGTTGAAACAAGTAATGAAAAAAGCGAGTAAAAAGCTTGGCTTCTCTATCCGTAAGCCAAATGTTGTTGTGTGTACGCCATCAGGTGCGACAAGCGTGGAACGCAGAGCGATCCAGGATGCTGTACGTGGAAGCGGTGCAAAGACAGTCACTCTTATCGAAGAGCCTGTTGCTGCAGCAATCGGGGCAGACCTTCCTGTCGACGAGCCTGTTGCCAACGTGATCGTCGACATCGGCGGCGGAACAACAGAAGTTGCCATCATCTCTTATGGCGGTGTGGTATCCTGCAATACGATCCGCATCGGCGGTGACCAAATGGATGAAGACATCATCCAACACGTACGCAAACGCTACAACCTGCTGATCGGTGAAAGAACAGCGGAAAACATCAAGATCGATGTGGGACATGCCTTAATCGAACATGAAGAACGCACGATGGAAATTCGCGGCCGTGACCTGGTTACCGGATTACCAAAAACGATTACTTTGACTTCCCATGAAATCCAAAGTGCTCTAAGAGAATCGCTGCTTCATATTCTTGAAACCATCCGTGCAACGCTTGAAAACTGTCCTCCTGAACTAAGCGGGGACATCGTGGATCGAGGTGTGATCCTGACAGGCGGAGGCTCACTGCTGAACGGACTTCAAGACTGGCTGAGTGAAGAAATCGTGGTACCTGTCCACCTTGCTCCAAACCCACTCGAATCAGTCGCAATCGGAACAGGGCGTTCACTAACAGTCATCCATAAATTGCAAAAGGTAAGATAATAGTAAACAAATGACTTACCAGTAAACGAACCTCCCATCAATCGGGGGTTCGTTTTTTTATCGCTTTAAAGTGGTGAGGGACGGGCGTTTAGCGCTTTAACGGAACGAGGGACGGGCCTTCGGATTGACAGCCCCCGTACCCTCTCCCAAACAAATCTAAACCTGAAAATGATCCAAATCCCTCCCTTTTTCGTTAGCTATTCAGAAGTTAGTTAATTGAGTTAATGAAGGTAGTTTAGTATCCTTAATTTACTTATGTCATATTGAAGGAGCGTTTTATGCCACAGGAAATCAAGGATATTGATTTATATCGGAAAGTGGTCGATGATCAAGATTCGACTGCTTTGCGGCAGCTTTACCGTAAATATGAAAAACTTATTTATTCGTTTACGTATAAAATGACCGGTGATCAGGAGATTGCGGAAGAAGTCATACAGGAAGTCTTCATGAAACTTTGGAAGAAGCATGCCCCATATGACCATTCAAAAGGAAAGTTTTCTTCCTGGTTATTGACGATGACCCGGAATACTTGCCTGGACGCACTCCGCAAGCGCAAGAAACATGAATCAGTCGAATATATTGAAAAAGATTCCCTGCAGGTCAGCTACGAAACACCTGCCGATATCGTGGAATGGAAGGAAAAAGGGAAAGCCATACAGGACTGCATGCGCGCTCTCAAGGAAGATCAGCAGCGGATCATCCATTTATTTTATTTCAAAGGACTGACCCAGCAGTCGATTTCAAAGAGCACAGATACGCCGCTCGGCACAGTGAAAGGAAGAATACGGCTGGCACTGAAACATTTGCACAACTGCCTTAAAGGGAAAGGAGGGACCATGGAATGACTCATCAATGTGATCACTTACTCGATTATTATAATCACCATTTGAACGAGTTGGACAAAGAAGCGTTCGAGACGCATTTGAAAAGCTGTTCAGACTGTCAGGAAGCACTGAACGAGCTTATACAGCTGAATGAATTCCTGCCTTATGCTTCTGAACCCATCGTCCCTCCGGAAGGCCTGGAAGAACGAGTATTTGCTAATATCGAAAAAACTGAAAACACCATCACTTCTTTCAGGGAAGAAAAACCCCGAAAGCGCTGGATTTTCCCTTCTGTCGCCGCAGTGCTTGCCCTTTCCTTACTCGGGAATGCCTATATGTTCACGCAGATTCAGAAAGAAGAGGACATTGTCGAACAGGCGACGATCGATCAGGTTACACAGTATGTTGAACTTGCCGCCGTAAAAGGCAATGCAAAAGGGACAGCCAGCATCATCAAGCAGGGCGGGCAATCAAGCCTTGTCGTCCAGGCTTCACAGCTTCAAGACCTTTCTCAGGAAGAGGTATACCAGGTATGGCTCATAAAGGATGAAAAACCGCAGCGCGCCGGGACATTTGTTACCGGACAGGATGGTAAAGGCTCTGTCGTCTTTAAATTGAACGAAGAATTCGCTAAGGAAGATTGGGATACAGTCGCCATCACTTTGGAACCTGATGCTAACAGCCAGCTTCCTCAAGGGGATATCGTACTTGCTTCTGAAATCTAATAACCACCATTGTATTAAAACCCGGCATCATTTAGCCGGGTTTTTTATATTGAAATTACCCTGGGATGACAAACTTCTCTCCCCCCTAATCCGTTTTAAAAAACTTTTTTCAAAAAAAGTGATCCATCTGTCAACTTCTGTCGTTAGCTCTATGAAAATAAAAAAACAAAAGGAGAGATTACCCTATGAAATTTAAAAAAAGTTATTTAGCCATCCCATTGAGCATGACATTGATGATCCCCGCAGCAGGAACAGCGTTGGCCCATGACGGTGAAGACCATTCGCCTACAGCTGTGACGCCGGCATCCGATTTAAGAACGACATTGCAGCATTACTTAAGTGAACATGCATACTTAGCAGTCGAATCAATGAGAAGAGGCGCAGATGGAACTGAAGACTTTGATGCAGCAGCAAATGCATTGAACGCTAATACAGAGGACTTAACAGGGGCCATCACTTCTGTATACGGGGAAGAAGCTGGAAACCAATTCAATGAAATGTGGTCCAATCATATCGGATTCTTTGTCGATTACGTTAAAGCAACAGGTGCAAACAACCAGGCAGCAAAAGATGAAGCTCTCAAAAATCTGGACGGCTACCGGGCTGAATTTTCAAAATTTCTCGAAACAGCCACAGGTGAACGTTTAGAGTCTGACAGCCTGGCGGAAGGACTTCAAATGCACGTGAATCAGCTTGTAGGGGCATTTGACAGTTATGTGGCAGGAGACTATGAAAAAGCCTACGAATATGAGCGCGAAGCCATCAATCATATGCATATGGTGGCAAAAGGCTTATCCAGCGCCATTACAGATCAATATCCTGATAAATTCGAGAACACCATGGCCGTTACACCAGCAGCTGACTTACGATCAACCCTTAACCATCTATTGACTGAGCATGCTGCACTTGCCACAATGGCAATGCAAAATGGAATCGACGGTTCTGAAGACTTCGATGCTTCGGTCGATGCATTAAATGCGAATACCGAAGCCCTTTCTGCAGCGATCGCCTCTGTATATGGAGAGGAAGCCGGGAATCAGTTTAAAGAAATGTGGTCGAACCATATCGGATTCTTTGTTGACTATGTAAAAGCAACAGGTGCAGAGGATGAAGCGGCGAAGAAAGAAGCCCTTCAAAACCTGGACAACTATCGTGCCGATTTCTCAAAATTCCTTGAAACAGCCACAGACGGCCGCCTAAAATCCGACGCTCTGGCAGAGGGGCTTCAAATGCACGTCGATCAATTGGTAGGGGCATTTGACAGCTATGCTGCCGGCGATTATGAAAAGTCTTTTGAAGACATCCGTATGGCATACGAGCATATGCTGAATCCTGCAAAAGGGCTGTCTTCAGCCATTGTCGATCAATATCCTGATAAGTTCGCTCACGATATGCCCTCCCAAATGCCGAACACAGGAATGGGCGGTACAGCTGACGCGGAGGAATTCCCACTGGAATACTTACTGGCTGCACTGATGGCGATTGCCGGGGGATCTGTTTTAGCCCTTAAAAAATACGCCGGAAGTAAATAATACACAAAGAAAGAGGGACGACCCCTGCAAGGTCTGTCCCCTCTTTTGTGAAGATGAAAGGAGTGGCTTCACATATTTTATACTATGAGGGTTGTCTTCCTTGTGCTTGTACTAATGACTATTTCTGCATGCAGTTCTGAAACGGGCATGAATTCAAGTGTTAAACCTGACGAGAATCCTAAAGTTCAGGAAACGTCTACACAAAAAATGACCGGAACAACCACCAGCTCTTCTCCCTACGCGGAATCGATCATAAAAGACGAGCGCACAGGAATCGTTCCCGCCTCTCTTGAAATCCCTGCGATTGGCCTCAAAGCCAATGTCGAATCGGTCGGGCTGAAGGAAAACGGAGAAATGGCCGTCACCGAAAGCTTCGATACGACTGGCTGGTATGGTGAAGGCTATCATCCGGGTGAGCCTGGAAATGCCGTCATAGGAGGCCATGTCGACAGCCGGAACGGACCTGCCGTTTTCTATGAATTGAACAAGCTGTCTGTAGGCGATGAGGTGAAAGTCACAAGCAAATCCGGAGATACAAGAACCTTTGTGGTGACAGACAAAAAAGAATATCCATGGGATGAGGCACCGCTAAAATCCATCTTTGGTTATACCCACAGAAGTTCATTGAACCTTATCACGTGCACAGGTGACTTTGACCGATCATCGAGAAACTATAGCAAACGGCTTGTCATTTACACAGAGCTTAAATCTTGAAACCCGCCCCGGACGGGTTTTTTATTTTGTCTAATTGCCCTTTTTCCCGATAGCGGGCCCCCTTTTTCAATGGGAGAGCCTGTAGATTTACTCTTCGAATGGCAGACCGTATAATTCTATTAAACAGGTTACGAGTTTAAGATAAGAACATTTTTATCCTTCCCTCTTTTTGGGTATAGGTAACTATCAACCTATTAGTTTTATGGAGGCTATTATTTATGACAACGTACGATGTAAACGTCAACGGTTCATTATTTGACTGGAATCTAGAGACAGGGGACTTTCATTTTGAAAGTGATGAAGTCGTCATGTTCTGGGTGAATACAGCTTTTAAAACGCTGTTTGATTCCATCGAAGAAATTGCAGGAGAAAAGGAATCGGAAATCGTTCTTGAAACAGCAGGGTACAGAACCGGGAAGATTGTGAGTCAATTCTACATGGACACGATCGGAAACACAGATGAAATATTGACCAAGATCCCCAATACATATATAACAGCCGGTTGGGGTGTTACAGATGTCGTCTCCTATACCATCAAAGACAGGAAAGCCGTGATCACCGTCAAAAATGGCTGGGAGCACAAAGTCAAACTGGCTCAAGGCAAGACAGATGAAGGTAAATTCCTTCCGGGACACTGGGCAGGGGTATTCTCCGGATTATTCGGTGCAAATGTATGGTACAGGGTCGTAAAGAGCCAGATAGGCGGGGATGACTACAGTCAATATGAATTCTTCGCGTCGGACATCACACCTACCCTGAATGTCCAAAGTTTATTTGATGAACAGACAAGAAAGGTACGCGCGGAGTTGGAGCAGCTGACGGAACATCGCACCCAGGTGCTTTCTGGAATAATCAAAGAAATATCCTCTCCGATCATACCGGTTATGGACTCGATACTCGTCGTTCCGTTAGTAGGGCCTTACGATGAATTGAGAGGCGAGGAGCTATTGAATCGGACACTGTTGAACCTCCCTCACTACAAAGCGGAATATCTTGTGCTAGACCTGACAAGTTTGACCGGGTTCGACGACTATACCCTTGACTTCATCCAAAAATTCGTGGGATCTGCCGGCCTGCTGGGCACGAAATGCCTCTTGGTAGGAATTTCACCTGAGCTCAGCATAAAAATCACTCAATCCGGCCATACCGTCTCAAGCATCCCCTGCTTCACCATCCTGCAGCAAGGAATCAAGTACGCACTTGATCAGCAGGGACTTGAAATTACACGGAAGAAATAAGCATTCAGGAAAAGCCGGGTCATTTGCCTCCGGCTTTTTTGATGCCATTAATCCTCTCTTATCAACTCGTTATTCCAACAATAAAAAAAGGCGCCCTTCTGGTAACGGGTTCTGTTTTTAAGGTACAAACTATAAAAACATTGGAAAAAAGGGAAGCAAATCGTAATGATGTTGCAACCTTTTTTTATTGGATATAACAACCTTTTTAAGGAATTCGGGTTCTTATTTGTATATTTATTTGTTACCGAAACTTCACTAAAATTGAAGCGTTACAGAATTTTCTGTAACGCTTCAATTACAATGTTTTTACAATCTGTCTAACGTGTTAGTTTAGTCTCCAAAGTTGAAAGATGTGAAAATTAGGTGAATCCTTATTAAACTAAAGAACAGGTTAGGAATTTTCGGATTCACAGGATGCCTTATCCTTTATAGAGTAACTAAAGACAAAAATAAGGGAAGATTTTACCGTTAATCTGCTCAAGCTCGCTTGGATGGGGGTGAATAAGGGGAAAACTTCCCTCTAATCTTGCACAGATCCCCAATTTTAATGTTTTTCAAGTAAATAGAAGAAAATTTTCCCTTTATTTTAACTGTTTTCAGTTCCATTTAATCATTAAGGGAAATATCTCCCCTTATTTAATAATCTAATGTTACTGATTCTTTCATCTGGCTCGAGGGGTTCCGCGTTTATTCACTTTGCCGGGTAAGATTAGCTGTAAACGCATCTGCACTTACTGCCAGGTTCTGCGTTGCAGATTGCAATTTTGTACTCCAAAACAGAACCCGTTACCCTTCTGGTCACCACATTTTACATCTCTTCTTAACCCTGCCGCCTTTTCACATACAATACCCGATACTCACCGTCATCTTCTCTTTCCAGTGAAATGCCGCGCCAGCCTGCATCTAATAATGCCTGCTGCCCTTTTACATTACCCATCGGGACTCTCTCAATCTCTGAAATTTCTCCTTTTTTATTCTCGCCACCCAGCTGTTTAATGAATATATAGCGCAGTTGATTTACATATTTGACCTTTAGGGCCGCAATCTCCATCCCCTGCTTAAACTTATCTTTTAAACTGGGAATATTAAAGGGAGCGACCGTGCATGCCGCATAAGTAAACGTTTGTTCCAATTTGCCCAGTTCTTCCATAATCAAATGGGCCAGGGTTTGCTGCAGCCGGTTGCCCCTGTAATCCGGGTGTACAATCGAAATTTCCTGATAGATCACCCGCGGCAGTTCCCCGGCTTCCAATCCAACGTCCAGCCCCAGATGCTCTTCATCGATCGGAGGGATCAACAAGGCGCGGAATGCCACTAATTCACTTCCAATAAAAGCTCCAATCATCAGTCCGTTTCCATCTAAAATATAGTCTAATTCCCCATACGTAAGGGGCTGCAAATTCTTTTTTTCCACCAGTGCAGCCACCACAAGCTCCTGCAGTGCCTGCAACTGGCTCATATCCTCTTTATCTAACAAACGAACAGTATAAGATTCATTGTTTTTTTCAAGAAATCCCTCGAATAGATGCTCCATGACTTCGTGCTCCTTACTCTACGACACTCTTGAACTCAGTCAATTCTTCAAGAATATCTTTATCTACTTTTACACCGAGACCCGGCTTTTCCGGAAGTCGGATAAAAGGGATATCATAATGCAGATCCCCTATGTCCTTTGAGAATTTAATCGGTCCCGTCAATTCTACACTAGTGATGACCTTTTTGGAAAAAGCAACATGGAAGCCTGCCGCCGAAGCAATCGATGATTCGACCATCGAACCGACCTGGCATTCCATTCCTGCCATTTCAGCCATATGGGCAAGTTTGACCGCGGGGTAGATCCCGCCGCTTTTCATCAATTTAATATTCACTTTATCCGCTGCCTGCTTCGTGATGATCTCACGCATTTCACGTACGCCTTTAAGCCCTTCATCAATCATGAGCGGAATATCTGTCCTGGATTTGATCCGGACCATCCCATCTATGTCATCTGCCATAACGGGCTGCTCAAGCCAATCAATGTTCAAATGTTGGAGATGCCGAAGTGCCTTTATCGTTTGACTGCTGTTCTTCCACCCCTGATTGACATCCACCCGTATAGGCACTTCCATTCCGATTCGTTCCCGGACTTTGCGTATCCTTTCGATATCAAGGTCGATATCAGTGCCCACCTTCATTTTAAATGACTGGAACCCATCCTCGATCATACGGGCAGCTTCCTCTGCCATTGTATCCGGTTCTGTTATGCTGAGGACGTGGGTAAGCTGAAATTCTTGATGATAACGACCGCCGAGCAGCTGATAAACAGGCTGATTTATTTTTTTTCCAATGACGTCATAGCACGCGATATCGATCGCCGCCTTTGCTGTCGGGACATTGTAAATAGCGTTATCCATCAGAGTATGGATTTTTTCGATTTGAAGAGGATCCTCCCCGATCAGTTTCGGCGCGAGCGTGTGCTTCAGCACCTGAAATGTGCTTTCCCACGTTTCTCCTGTCACATGCTCATCAGCAACCGCTTCACCGTAACCAACGATTCCTTCATCGGTCTCCATTTCCAAAATGATGGAAGGCATATCATCATACGTATGGTAACTTATGATGAAAGGCTGTTTTAACGGCAATCGAATGGCATACAGATTGATTTTTTTTATCATCATATAAAAATACACTCCTTTAAATCTAACAATTTTCACTTTCGATTGGTATAATGTCGTTATATAGTCGTTAATTAAGTAAGAAAGGAGATCGTCATGAAAACGAAAATCGCCCTGATCGGCTCCATGGATTTTATCGAACATGTCCAGACGTCCATTGCTCCTGACTTGACCAGCATCGAACTGGTCCCCTATATTTACAAGAATCCTCAGGAAGCAGGCAGTCTGATTTCACATATCACTCCATGTGATGCACTTCTATTTTCAGGGGCACTGCCTTACTTTTTTTCAAAAGAAGCATGCCGCCCGCTGTCAGTTCCGGTCCTTTACCTTGAACAGGATGAGACCGCTCTTGTGACATCACTTCTCTACATCCTTCACCATCACGAGGTTGAACCAGAACGGGTTTCCATCGATTTGTTGGATACTTCTTTCATCGATCACGTTGTGTCAGACTTACACCTCAAGAATCCTCCCCGTTATGTGATGGATTTTAAGGAGCATCTGCCCCACAATTTTAACATCAATGAATATACAGAATTCCACAAGCGTTTATATAAGGATGGTAAAACCCAATTGGCCTTAACAAGTATCCATGCGGTTTATGATCAGCTTAACCATTTCAATATCCCTTGCATGCGAATGATCGATCCCGCTAAGTCGCTGATACGTGCCATCGGCGAAGCACAGTCTCAAGCCTTACTATCCAAAAGAAAGGCAGGCAGTATTGCCGCTGCCCGTATTTCCATACAAGGAATGGATGGCAGTGATAAACATCTTGAACAACTCGTCCACTTGATGGAGGGTACGCTTCAAAAAATTAAGGATGATCCTTCCTATACGATCTACAGCAATAGAGGAAGCATCGAAAATTTCTTGGAAAGCACTGACTTCCCTACTCTCTTTCAGCTTGAGTCCCCCGTTGTGCTTGCTGGATTTGGATATGGCCACACGGCCGCACAAGCGGAGGAAAACGCTGAGACGGCGTTGTCATTTGCAAAGAAGGTTGATTCTAAAGGCTGTGCCTTTATTTTAAATGAAGAAAAGGAGCTCTCAGGACCTTACCCTGATAAAAAAAAGAAACAGCATCTGAAAAATAATGATCCCCAAATGCTGTCCCTTGCCAAACAAGTAAAATTAAGTCCGTCGAACTTATCCAAAATCATTCAATTCTATAAATCCCGATCTTCCCGCGAGTTTACTGCAGCAGAGCTTTCTGACTACATGCAGATCACCCGGCGCTCAACGGAACGAATCCTAAAAAAGCTGGTGGACAACGGCTCCGCTAAGATTATTGGAGAAGAAATGACGTATGCACAAGGAAGACCCCGTGCGGTTTATGAACTAACCTTCCCCATCTATTGAATCCTATCAGGAGGAGAGCGTTGCATCCTCCTGCTCCGCTGCTTTCATTTCGGTTTCAGTAAGCTTTGTGATGCTGAAACCGGTGAAGGCATAGATGATGGAAATGATCGGCACGACAAAATTCAACACAGCGTAAGGGGCATAATCAAATGCGTGAACCCCGAGCGTCCCAAAAATGAAGACCCCGCATGTATTCCATGGGATAAAGACAGATGTCAATGTCCCCCCGTCCTCCAGTGCACGCGACAGGTTCTTCGAATGCAGCCCTTTTTCTTTATAGGCATTCGCATACATCCGGGAAGGCACCACTACAGAAATATACTGCTCAGAGCAGGATGCATTCGTGGCAAAACATGAAACCACAGTGGAAGCCACTAAGCCTTTCGCCGTTTTTGTCACCTTTAGAATTTGATTGACGATGGCTTGAAGCATACCTGTGTGCTCCAAAATCCCTCCGAAGGTCATGGCTACAATCGTCATCGACACGGTGTACATCATCGAATCCAGACCGCCGCGTGAAAAAAGATCATCGACCATCGTATTGCCCGTCTCAATCACATACCCGCTTTGAAGTGCAGAAACAGCATCCGCAAAGGAATCATGCTGAATGAATACCTGGGCACAGAAACCAAGAATGATCCCAACAATAAGAGCCGGGATGGCTGGGACTTTCCGTGCAACGAGCACGATGACCAGCAGCGGGACTATCAGTAAAAATGGAGAAACGACAAAGCTGTCCTGCAGAACGCCGATCGTCTTTTCGATATCAGCCGTATCCACTCCATTTTTCCCGAAGCTCCTCCCTAAATAAGCATAAACAGCCAGGGCAATCACAAAGCCAGGAATCGTCGTGTAAAGCATATGACGGATATGTACAAAAAGATCTGTGTTGGTGAGTCCCGAAGCCAGGTTCGTTGTATCTGACAGCGGTGACATTTTATCACCAAAATAAGCACCCGAGATAATGGCACCCGCAATCATCGGAGCCGGTATCCCCATACTCATACCGATTCCCATCCCCGCTACACCGATTGTTCCCATCGTTGACCAGGAACTTCCGATCGCAAGCGACACTACTGCACAGATGACGGCGATCGATAAAAGGAAAAGGGACGGAGTGATCATCTTCAGCCCGTAGTAAATCATCGTGGCTACAATTCCCCCACCGATCCACGCACCGATTGTCAATCCAACAAGCATAATGATGACTACGGCAGGTAAGGCAAGACGAATCCCCTTATACATGGCCTCCTCTATATCCTTCCACTTGTATCCTGCAAACCAGGCGACAAGTGCAGCCGTGACCGTACCGATGATCAGGGGAATGTGCGGCCCCTGCTCCAATACCACAATGGTGATGGCCATTACGGTGATCATGACAAGCAATGGAATGATCGCCAGCCAAAAAGACATTTCTTTTTTCATCCAAATTCCCCCTTGAAATCACTTGTTTGTTTTTTGACTATTTTAAATTGTCGTTAAATAGTCGCTATATGAGTATCATAAGGGCAGGAAATGAAGTAGTCAATCAGATTATGGTACCGTTTACAGATCGAGCTAAGCTTTTTTCAACGCTTCAGCCACGATTCTAGCCGCCTGATTCAATGCAGAAATATTGAACGTCATTTCCGGATGATGCAGCCCGGGAGTCAAATCCGCACCTATCCCTATCATTGCCGCCTTCACTTTCGGATGCTTGATTGTATAAAAATGAAAATCATCACTTCCCGAGGTGATGACCGGCGGAGCCAATGCTTCTTCACCGGCGATGGAGAGAATCGCTTCTCTGGTGATGGTTTCTGCTTCTTCCGACACCTCCGCTCCAGGTGTATAGTCGGTCCATTCATATTCAATCATCACGCCATACAGCTTTTCAAGACCTGTGATCCCCTCTTGGAGACGGCTCTGTATTTCCTTAAGCACCTCATTCTTCTGGGCTCGTACATCGATTGCAAACTCGGCACTTCCCGGAATGATGTTCAAATTGTCCCCTCCCGCAGCCAGCTTTGTCAGTTTGGCAGAATACGATTCAAATGGGGCAAGATAGATCGATTTTAACAATGAATGAATCGCCACCAGCACATCGATGCTGTTCTTTCCTTGATGGGGCCTTGCACCGTGCGCATCCACCCCTTTTATTTTCCCCTCCATATAAATACCTGCCCCGTGGTGAATCGAAGGTGAAAAGTATCCATGATCCAGTTCTTCTTTCGGTCTCAAATGGACGCCGAATAAATAGCCGACATCCTCTAGCGCTCCTTTATCAATCATGGAAAGCGACCCATTTCCCTTCTCCTCTGCAGGTTGAAAAATAAAGCGGATCCGCTTGTCCTTCGGAGGATCCTGAAGGCAATAAAGAAGGGCCCCGAGTACCATTGAAATATTGGCATCATGGCCGCAGGAATGATTCGCCTTCATCACCCCGTCCACCTCTTGCCACAGCGCATCGATATCTGCGCGTACAGCCGTCACTTCAACCCCTTCACCAATCTCGGCAATCAAACCTGTCACATCAGGAAATCTCCTGTAACTCACATCCAGCTCATCCAGTATCCCCGCAATCTTGTCTGTCGTTTCATACTCCTTCCAGCTCACTTCGGGATTGGCGTGGAAATGATCGAACCAATCGATCATCTGTTTTTCAATATTCATACCCAGTCTCCTTTCTTTCCTTTTTCACTATGTATTCTGAGAATGGAACCCAAAATCCTCCTTATGAATCAAAAAGCGGAGGCTCTGAACAGCGGGGTACCTAACTGGACAATCCTCAAAATGAATTTATACTTTCTTATCAGACAAAAAGCACACCCCTCAAGGCATGCTCTCATCTATCAAATGATATTCAGGTATCAAATCAGACAGCGGTACAATCGACGCCTTCCTCTCATATAGCGGTATGAATTCCTTCAGCATCGTCGCAACCTTCATCCCTGTCACGCCTACATGTCCGATCGCGATCGTACTTTCTTCATCATCCAACTCATGCGAGAGACGTTTCGCCTGCTTACCGATATGGCTGAGTGTGTAAATGTCATCAAAAAATAATTCATTTTCAAGATAGGGCACATCAAGTTCTGCAGCAAGCTTCGGAATCACACTCTTGCCTGTCGTTTTACTATCAAGATAAAAGAGCCCTCTCTCCTTGCATACCTCAAGTACAACCCTCATGACCCGCTCATCGGCCGTCGCTTTTGAGCCCATATGGTGATTGATGCCCACAGCGTGCGGAACATCCTCAATCGCTTTTTCCACCCGGCTCCGGATTTCTTCATTTGATAATGATGTTGTGATCGCTCCCGGTCCGAGCCAGCTAGCCTTTCCGGACACCCGGCTCCATCGGGAGGTGTACAATCACCTCATGCCCCAGCCTGTGCGCCTTTTCTGCATCTTCTCTCGTCGTAGGTAAAAACGGCATGATGGCGAGGGTCAGTGTCACAGGCAGATGAAGAATTTCCTCTGTACCCTTCATATCATTTCCTAAGTCATCGATCACAATGGCCAGTTCCTTATGATGGGCCGGCAGCGGCATGATGTTCCTGGCTTCTGCCGTGCTTTGCACCATCCATATGACTGACAGACAGATGAATAAGCTTCTCATCCTTTTCACTCCTTTTCTTTTAAGTTGTCCAAACGTGAAGGAGTTTACGTGATGAAATTATTCTTTCCCGCTCCTTCAACCATTCCATCCATGGATAAATCACTCAAAACTGACCAATCCTAGAAAAAAGGAGTGATGGAACCATGACCGAACAGCAAATGGAGGATTTGTTTCACTTTTATGGACATGAAGATTTATATAGACGCTTCAAAACACCCCTCTATGTGACAGGCTTACTGGATGAGAGCGAGGCAGAGCACCTGGAAGATTTCTTTGACCACTTCACACTCGATCGGTCCATCTTGTTTGACGAATTCCGCTTTTGGTTTCGTTATTTCGAGGTGTCAAAGAAAGGGATGGACGGTTCTTCCCCTTACTGTTGACACATCAATTGCCTTATCTGTTAAAACGGCTTATTGGCCATTGAAAGCTGTATTTTCCCTGCCAACACCGCAAGCGGGACACCGAAATCGAACCTCCACAGAAAAAAGCTGTTCCCTGGGTTTGATCCAGAAAACAGCTTTTCATATCAATACGGTTTATCCTGATAAAAATAGTTCGTCGATTTCCACGTGTTATCATATGCTTTATGAAAAATATGAGTCGACGCCGGGGAAACAGGCGGGATCAGCCATGTCCAATCACCCGTGACTTCACGGCCTTCATTCTTCTCGTTCTCTTCAAACAGGCGGAATTGCTGTGCAGCAGTATGTGGTGATCGACGATGCTGACGCCCTCTTCTTTAAAGGAATGAAGCACGGCGATATTCAATTCGACGAGTGCCTTATCCTTCCATAGCGTGATGGCCCTTGAGGTATCAAGCCCCATGCAGCTGGCCACTTTCGGCAGAAGATTGTAACGCTCAACATCCGCCAGGTTCCTCGCACCGATTTCCGTTTCCATATACCACCCATTGAACGGTGCCGCTTTGTAGGATATTCCGCCGATTTTCAATTCCATATCAGAAATGATCGGCACCCCGTACCATTTGAGACCGAGGTCACTGAACCATTCATATTCCGGGTGCCTTAAATCGATTTCCAGCACGAGATCTTTGTTGACCGGCTTCCACTTAGGAGGGTGATCCCCGATTTGGGCGACGAAAGGCAGGATGTCAAAATCGGTCCTATTTCCTTCCCAGCCAAGCTCCTCACATTTCTTTGTATAATCGATCGAATGTGGATCTCCGATATAGGAATCGCCTTCTTTATATCCCGCATATCTTAACAATTGGTGATTCCACAAACGGATGTCGGGCTCCCCAGAATGTGACGGTCTGAACACCGTGATGGCAGGACGGATCCGCCCCCCATTGGAGGCAAATTCCAAGTGATGTTCCAGGGCTTGGAACACTTCTTCCTCCGTAGAAGCTTCCCGTTCATCAAACACCTGAAGGGAATTCCAAAACAAGCGGCCGATACAGCGGTTGCTGTTCCACCACGCGAGCTTTGCCCCGAACACCAGCTCTTCTTTTGTATGGGCGTAGGTCCCGCTTTCAGCAATTTCCTCTTCAATCTGCTGCAAACGCCCCTCCACACCGGACTTCTCACATTCTATATAAAATTGCTGTATAAAGGCCTTTGCCTCTGCAAATAATTCTGTCAATCTTACCGCTTCCTCATATCATAAACTGTACCCCAAGTATATCATGGCGGAATCCTTATAAAACCCGTACATTTGTACAAAAGATGAACGCGGGACAGGCATTATGTCCCGCCCTGCATCACCAATGGGAAGGAGCTCACCGGCCGCCCTGACTCCAGTTTCAGACTCTGCGAACCTGTCCAAAGCATACCGACCTATATCAAGGACTTTTCGTAACAGCGGTATTCCTGATGGCCTTCAGGCTTTGAGGTAAAATGGACGGACCCTCTGTATACATACCCCAATTTCTCATACAGATAATTGGCTCCCTCGTTTCGGGAATATGCATCCAGCCGGATGCTGCGGTATCCATTTTCGGATGCAAACTCCTCGCACTTCTCCAAAAACCGGGTACCGAGCCCCTTCCCCTGCTTCAATGGATCAAGGAATAAGGCATGGACCACCAGTTCCCCATCGAACTCCCATGGAATTTTGCTCCATTCCGGTGACTGCCACGTATTCAAGGTCACGGCCCCCGAGAGCTCCCCATCCGAGTACAGGCAGTACAAGCCCCCGTACCCTGCCTGCTTTTCAAAGTACTCCCTGCTTGGATAGTTTTCATCCCACTGAAGCAGTCCGTTTTCATCTAGATCCTTTTTGCTTCTTAAATAAACTTCGGTAATCTCATCCAATTGTTCATTTGTTGCTTTTTTTAATTCTAAAGAAGTCACGTCTTTAATCATTATCATTCCTCGTATCCGTTGAATATTTTCTTATCGCTTAGTGTTTGATGAAAAGGTGGCGGTTATTCTGTAAAAACCGCTCATCAGGGATTGCTTCCTGTCTTCTGCTCAAGCAGCGGCTCATACATCATCAACGCATGATTTTCCGTGATGAATTCATCATCTATCTGTATGCCGGCCTTATTGAACACCTTCCGAAAAATTTGATTATGCCTCAAGTAGCCGCCCCAGTATTCATGTGAGATGCGATGTTCCTTTTCATATACTTCATAATGAGTGAGGGCAGGTGAGGTCGACCTCCATTCACCGACGAGGGCTTCATCCGTCAGATACAAGTGCAGCTGGAATATCACATCCGTATTATTTTTGATTTTCAAATCCAGATAATTGTACGCACAGGTTGCGCCGCTCCCGAACGGAAGCCTGCGGTTGCTGTCAGGAAAGACATCATAGCTGTGGCGGTGGCGCTCAGTGACAGTCAGCGGCGTGTGAAGCGTCATCCAATAGATCAAATTCGACAACTGGCACAGCCCTCCGCCGATGCCCGGTTTAAAGGACCCATAATAAAGGACCATCCCGTCCACATACCCTTTTCGTCTCGTGGTGTTTCCGAGCAGCCTCCAATAAGAAAATGTCTCTCCGGGTTTGATGACAACCTTGTCCAGCTCGCGGACAGCAATCTTTAGATTCTTCACCTTGTTTTCCTGGTACCACATCTCCACATCCTTCAGCTTCCTGTATAACGGCGTGCGGTGCGAATGAATGACATGCTGCATTAATTGGGATTCCCGCGTTTTTGCAAATGTTTCATTCGTCGTTAACCACTGAACATACCTTTTAGTACGGTAAAAACAAGTACCGAGGAATACCCTGAACGAGGATCTCTTTTTAGGCTGATACTCCAAAGATTTAAACATTGAACCACCCTTTGCATTTATCCATTTATTCCCTCATTATATAATCATTAGTAAATTCTGACTATTAAAAATTCATAAAAAAGGCAGCCGTCCAATCAAGGAGCGGCTGCCTCATGCTTACAAACATTTATCCAGCAATTCGTACTTCTCATCTCTCACTTTTTCCAGCTGTTCTTTTTCCGTATACAGCTCCTGGAGGACATCCAATTCCGCCGAAGCCAGCAGCTTTTCTTCAATCCCGGAAATCTGTGCTTCCAACTCTTCAAGCTCTTTTTCCACCTCTTCAATGGAAATTGACGGATCAGGACGTACCTCCTTTTCACGAACAGGTGCCGTCTGCTTCTTCACGACTGCTTTTTCCTCTTTTACCGGTGCCAGCTCGGCCAGCTTCTTTTTCGCCCAGCTGTACGGGCCTTCAAATGAGTAAAGCTTCCCTTCATGAATCCAATATGTTTTATGAAATAATTTATTTAAAAAGTAGCGGTCATGCGAAACGGCAAGGATGGTACCCTTGAAGTCCTCCAAGGCTTCTTCCAGCACTTCCCTCGAGTCGATATCGAGGTGGTTCGTCGGTTCATCAAGCACCAGGAAATTTATGTCCTGATGCATCAGCTGTGCCAGCCGCAGCCTCATCTTTTCTCCTCCGCTCAGCTGCCCCACCTTCCTGAAGACATTCGGTCCATAGAAAAGGAACTTGGCAAGTATATGGCGGGCATCCCCTTCAGTCACCGCCACTTCTTCCCGGAAAGCATCAATCAGACGCGCTGATGGGTCTGCCACGGTAAAATGCTGGGACAGATACCCGAGCTTCACGTTGCTGCCGATTTTCACTTCGCCTGAATCCCATTTTTCGTCGCCTAGAAGCATTTTGATGATGGTCGATTTGCCCGTTCCATTCTGCCCGACGATCGCCGTCCGGTCTTTGTAATGGACCAGCATATCGGCATCCGAGAATAGCGTTTTTTCACCAAATGACTTACCGACCTCCTTCATGGAATAAACCACTTTTCCGCTTCGGTCCGTCTCTTCAAATTCCAACCCCATCTTTTTGCGTTCAAGGATCGGACGCTTGATTTTCTCCATCCGCTCTAGGGCCCTTTCCATATTACGTGCACGTTTATGGAGCGCCTCATTCGGGGGATTAGCCTGATTGGCCCATTCCTTCAGCCTCTTGATTGCTTCCTTCATCTTCTTGATTTTCTTCTGCTGCTCCTGGTAAGCCTGAAACTCAAGCAGCAGCCGTTCTTCCTTCTCTTTTACAAAACCGGAGTAGTTTGCATGGTAGATCGTCAGCTCTCCGTCCTCCAAATCGAACACTCTGGTAATCACATTGTCAAGAAAATATCTGTCATGTGAGATGCACATGACCGTCCCTTCATACTCTTTCAAAAAGTCCTCCAGCCATTCGACCGCCCCAATATCAAGATGGTTCGTCGGTTCATCAAGCAGCAGTAAATCGGGGTTCTGAAGCAAAATCAACCCGAGGCACAGCTTCGTCTGCTCACCTCCGCTGCACTGATTGAAGTCTTTTTCCAACAGCTCATTGATTTCCAGGCCATTCGAGATTTTCGCAATGTTCGCTTCGATTTCGTAACCGCCGGAGAGAGTGAACGAATCTTGCAGCTTCCCGTACTCTTCAAGCATTCGGTTCAGCGAGTCAGAATCCCCCTCGCTTCCCATTTTACTTTCGAGTTCTTTCAATCGTTCCCCGGTCTGGAGCAAATCAGAAAACGCCGACCTCAATACATCCAACCCCTTCGTCCCTGCCGGATACTGCGGAATCTGGGCAAGATAGCCGACCTTCGCTCCTTTCTTCAAATGAACGAGTCCTTTATCAGGCGCCTCGACCCCTGATAACAACTTAAAGATCGTCGTCTTTCCAGTACCGTTCCTACCGACCAACCCGATACGGGCTCCTTCCGGAATCTCGAATGATAGATTTTCAAATATTAAGTTCCCGCCAAACATCTTACTTAATTCCTGTGCACTGCAAAGTATCATTTTTCCTCTTCCTTTCAAATTCTATATTATGGGTAAGAGGTTCACTCGTATCGCATAAATCCTCCCTATGTCGGGTGATATTGCTGCTAAAAAGGAGTTCATCCATATCAACGAGATCAAAGCTGAATCGTTCCATGCGAATTCGGCCATCTATCTTTATACATAAAAAAGCCGCAAGTAAGACAAGGCTTCGCTCGCGGCTTTTAATAAAGGGCATGAAAAAAGAGAGCTGGACGCCCTCCGTTTCCGATCCTTTTATAGAAAAGTGGTTGGAACCTGAGACCTCTTACCGTTCAGTGGTTTTCA
Organism: Bacillus sp. Marseille-Q1617; assembly: GCF_903645295.1. Taxonomy (NCBI): domain Bacteria; kingdom Bacillati; phylum Bacillota; class Bacilli; order Caryophanales; family Bacillaceae; genus Bacillus; species Bacillus sp. Marseille-Q1617. Next base: position 434,592 of record NZ_CAHJXM010000001.1, on the reverse strand, counting down.
TATTCATTTGCTAAAAAAGGGCATACGTGTCCCCTTGAATGCAAATGCATGAAAAATTGCACGGCAGATATAAATAAAGTCTAAGTACTTACCACGCAATCCTACAGAACGATTCATCTCAAATTCCACCTCCTTTTCTTTTATCGATAGTTTATACAGTCATTATATAATTATTCAGAAAGCTTTTGCAACTTGTTTTACCGTTTTTTATACAAAATCCGCGATAGCACCAGACCGACGACACCGATCGGGATGAGGATCATTGCCCGGATCGTGAAGTCTAGGAAGACGAGGTCCGCAAAAAAGAACTTCACCAATGCGAGAGCAAGAAATCCAATTCCGCACCAGCGGTAAAAAGCGTCCTTCCTGCTTTCCCCTACAACCAGATAGATGATCGACAGAACTGCAATCGCGACCGTAAACGCCGTGGTCCTTGGCGTGTAATCCCATCCGATGACAATGAAATCAGTCGCTCTCATCACAAAGAAGAACGCGATGAACGTGAGCACCGATTTTAACAGGACTGCAGGTATTCCTGAAAAGGCGGTGCCTGTCTTTCTATAATAGTCAAGCAGATACAAATACCCGAATACGATGAGGAAGACCGGCATTTCCACACTCAAGAAATCATAAGGGGGTCCGAACCCGACACCAAGTAAAGAATACATCATAAGGAAGATGGACCCCGCCAAGGTGATATAGCTCTTTCTTTTTCCAGCCAGGAATAACAGGGCCGCTGCCTGAAGGGCTACCAGGGTAAACGTCCATTCATCATCGATCCAGCCGAAAATAAGTAACATGATATGAAGGAATCCAAGTACGAGCAGGACATCCTTCGTCTGCTTCTTCTCGGCAGGCTCCAGGAATGAAATCCCGATATACACCACTGCAAAGATGGCGTAATAATAAAGCGGGACCCCCGTATAAGCATAGACATCGTTCAACAATGCCAGAAGGATGAATGTCCCTGATACGACCGCAGGAATCATTTCCGCACTGACCCTCTCATCCCGATTGAGGACGATCAGCAGTAAAATGTACGCATGCTGAATCGCAAACGGAATAAGAATCGTAAAGGTAATTTCGCCGACACCGAATGCCGCAAAGAAGAACAGCGTGAAATACATCAGGTAATAGTGAATATTCCAGGCGATCCGGTATCTTTTCCACGTACTGAAGGTGACCAGTACAAAGAACATGAGGAGCTGATATCCGTAAAATAACCCTTCACTCCTCGCATCCCCGGCAAAGATGAACGGGAACAAGTATGCCCCGACGCCGATCAAACACAGGATCAGCTGGGATGCATGCTTATGCGACACCCATAAACCTGTCAAAATGATCAACAGCAGCAAGAGGTTCGTCACCACTCCCGGTATGAACCCGTATAGAATATTTGCAGAGAATAAGGTAATGATGGCCAGAACAATGCTTCCAGATAACAGGGTGATGCCCAGCCTGCGCTGATCTTTGATATAACGCTCACCCAGGATGAACATCGCGATACTGACGATGGCCCCGGTCAGCACCCTGAATCCCGGCGTCAGCCACCCGTTCTGGGATGCCGCCATGAATCCCCACACACTTCCTATTAATAGAACAAATAAGAACACTTTCGGCAGCCAGCGTTCAACGGAGAAATCGAAGGCTCCTTTTGGTTCTTCAGCATTTGATTTGCCCGGGATGGCTCCTGGTGGTTTTTCGGAAACTGTTTTATTCGGGGTGCCTCCTGGTGACAATGAGCCTGCATGTGACTTGTTTAGATCAGTGTTTTCTTTTTGTTGATTGACCGGCGGCGGATCGACTGCTGCATGCTTAGCTTTCATGAGCTGTATCTTTACGAGGTTCAACTCCCTCTCCAGCGAATCGACGCGCCTTTCCAGCCGTTCTAACTCTTCCCTTTCCATACACCCACCTCCTTACTGTTATGTATACAGTACTGCATGAGATATTTCCTTTCTTTTTTAGATATTTTTCGAGTTTGTTTTCAGATTTTGAATAAGGGACGGGTTTTTTCACGAGAAAGGGGCTGATGCTCGGTGCTTTACTCATTGAAAAGCAGCTCCGGCGTTATACCTGCCTTGGTATACGAACTATTTTATGAGCGAAAACTCCGGCTCTATGCGTGAAATCCACGATATATGGGCGAAATTTTGTTTTTATGCGCGAAATATGAAATTTATGCGCGAACTGTCGATTATTCGACAACAACCGACATTCCTGCAACCTAATATACCCCGCAGGTTAAAGCCTCATAAACACAGAAAAGCCCCACCCCAAAACCGGGGTGGAGCTTCAAACCTTAAGCCAAACGTTTAAAATTCTGTCCTAATATTTCGTTCATCGTGTGTACCGTGATGAACGCATGATTATCGATCTGTGTGATGAATCCTCTCAACTTAGAGAAATCTTTACGGCCGAGGATCGTGGTGATCACTTCTTTCTCATCAGAAGTGAAAGCCCCTTTTGCCGTATGGATCGTTGCACCTTTACCAAGTTCGTGAACGATGAAGGATTTGATTTCATCACTGTATTTGCTGATGATGACAATTTCCTTGTTTGAATTGAACTGCTGCAGGGTATAGTCAATAACGAGTCCGTTCAGGATGACACCGAAGAACGCGTACATACCAACCTGCGGGCCGAAAAGTATCGCAGAGGAAAGCGCAATGGATAAATCAGCGAGCAAGACTCCTCTGCCTACTTCTATATTGAAATATTTATTAAAGATCAACGCAAGGATATCGGTTCCGCCTGTTGAAGCCTGCTGGTGAAACACGATCGCCATGCCGGTTGCGGCGATGCATTGACCGATGATCAACTGGATCAGGATATCATCGCTGAGCGGCTGACTCATCGGCGCCGCGATTTCCAGCAGCCATACATAGAATGAAAGCGCAAAGCTTGCATAGATCGTCTTGGCACCGAAATTGAATCCAAGAAATATGACACCGACGATAAACAACACAATATTAATGATAATCATGAACAGCCCCAGCGATAAACCAGGGAACAAGTCGTTCATGATGATCGACAACCCGCTGACTCCCCCTGTCGCTAAATTATTAGGCGATAAGAAAAAGTGAACATTGATGGATACTAGAAACGCACCAAGGTTCATCATTAGGAAGGAAAATAATCTTTGTCGCATCACCGCAACCTCCTTTATTTTTAAGTATTTTTGGTTTTTCCGTAAATGATTGAACAACGGGATTATAAAGCCCATCAACACCCTTTGTAAAGGGAATGAGGGTAAAAAAATAAGGTTTAATAATTGTGACAATTGCAAGGGTTTGCATATCCCTCCCTGATAGGGTCGAGGGGTTTTTTGATGTGTTGTTTTATATAGGGCAAATTTGAACACCGCTGTTGATTTCCGTGCAAGACTTCGCTTTCCGCAGGCTGGCCGTGAGCAGATCTCATCGAGAAAAACCAAATAAAAAGACCCTCCTCCAAAGAAGAGAGCCTCACAACCTAACTATATTGTTTTCCCGAATGCATCGTCTTGAAATGAATCTGGGGAATGGCAATACCAATCAAGATGAGGATCATTCCCGCCATCTGCAGCGCGGTGACATGCTCATGGAGGATCAGCATGGCGGATATGATCGCTGCTGGAAGTTCCGCTGCACCGAGAATCGTCGTCATGCTGGAATCCAGATGCGGGGAACCGATCGCCAGGAACACGACCGGAAAGATCGTTCCCACAATCGCCACAACCAATCCGAATTCACCCATCTCAATCAACCGCGCCGGCTCTCTTATAAAAGAAGGCTGAAGCGCCAAAATCACAACCAACAGACCGCCAAACGTGATCATCAAACTTTTTTGAATGGTCGGAACCCCTTTTGCTACCTTTCCGCTCAAGAATAGGAAGAGAGCAAACGTGAAGGCTGCTGCAAACCCATACAGAATCCCAAGGATATTCTCAGACCAGTTAAAGCCTCCGGAAGAAGCCAGCCCTCCTGCCAGCAGCGTCCCCAACCAAAGGAAGACAACCGATACCAGCTTTTTGTTGGACGGCCATTTTTTTAAATGAAGGGCTTCGATCATAAGCCCGATCCATGTAAATTGAAATAGCATGACAACGGCAATCGTCGCCGGCACCTGACTCAGACTCAGACCATAAAAAACGCCGGTAAGTGCGAGCAATATCCCGATTCCCAACAATGAGAGTACCTGTTTTAGAGAAACTTTCACTTTTTGGGTAAAAAGAAAAGCCGTTAGCAGCATCAACAGTCCGAATAAATACTGGATTCCGGTCACCTCCGCTACTGTGTAGCCTTCCGCAAAACCAAGCTTCACCACAGATGCATGGATGCCATAGCTGCTTGCGCCGACGAGTACACATAGAGATGCGTTAATTGGTTTCATCCTGCTCCCTCCTCTTCATCTGTGTCTCAAGCAAGTATAATCCGGGGAGAATATTTCGGCAATAGAAATATTGTCTTATTCTTCACTTTTCAATGAGGGGATGCTGTCATTGATCCATCTTCTTTTTATCCATATAGTCATCGTGTAAAGGACGGCAAGGATTATTGAGAGTAATAAGACAGATTCTGCCGGTTCTAAAGATAGATGGCCAGCAAGTGAAACCGAGTATGCCAGTAAAATAGACGTTATTAATTTGGAGAGGGACGCAATCATTAAGAATTTTCTTATCGAAACACTCCCTAGACCTGCCCCTATACAAATGATTTCATCAGGAAGGATCGGAAAAATAAATAGTAAAAATAAAATGGCCGTTTCGCTTTTTGCTGTGTATTCCTGGTATTTCAACAGGTGCTTCTTATTCACCAGCTTCTTCCCTCCGGCGCTCGCAATAAAGAACATGACAGCAATACCAGAGATTGTACCGATATAGCTTAGATAAGCGGCAGTGAAAGATCCGAACACGGCGCTTCCTGCCGGTACGGTAACCGCTTCTGGCAGGGGAAGGAGAATCGGCTGAAAAAAGCAGATGATGATGAAGATGAACTTAGCGGCAGAATCAAATTCCATCAGAACAGACTCTATCCCTTTGGCATCCACCAGCGCAGTGAATGCTGTAATGTAGTGAATGAGAAGGAACAAAAGCACTGTGCTTACCAGACTGTAGAAAACCAATCGCGAGACTTTTACATAAGTGTGCTGCTTCCTCCACAAGGAAATGCCTTCAATTGACACGACACTGATCATCAAGTAAGTAATTGCTTGTTTCACAAACGGCTTCAGGTCTGGCAATAACGTGGTGAACAAAGTGACAACCAATGCTGCCATAAGCAAATGTATAAATAAAGGACTAACAGAATTATTTTTCATAATGACCACTTCTTCTCATCTATAATGACTTTCCACTATATTATAAGAAAAAGCCGGTACCCCCGACACAAGCTCAAGTATGAGAATGACCTGCGACCCTGGACTGAATTCATAAAACAGAAGGCCCGTCCCTCACCGCTTTAAAGCAGTGAGGGACGGGCCTCCCGGCATCTTTTTATCGATTATCGATTTTTTCCGGATATAAATCATGATTCATCAAGCGGTGATCAGCCATGGTCTCATATTTCGTACCTGGCTTTCCGTAGTTGCAGTACGGGTCTATGGAGATCCCGCCGCGCGGGGTGAATTTGCCCCATACTTCGATGTAGCGCGGATCCATCAGTTCGATCAGGTCATTCATGATGATGTTCATGCAGTCTTCATGGAAGTCACCGTGATTCCTGAAACTGAACAGATAAAGCTTCAATGACTTGCTCTCGACCATTTTTTGATCGGGGATGTAGCTGATATAAATGGTGGCGAAATCCGGCTGGCCGGTCTTAGGACAGAGACTTGTGAACTCCGGACAGTTGAACTTCACGAAGTAATCACGGTTCGGGTGCTTATTATCGAATGATTCCAGGATCTCGGGGGAATATTCGAACAAGTAGTTGGTTCCTTGATTTCCCAGCAAGGTAATATCTGTTAATTCCTCATCTTTTCTTCCAGACATATTAAAATCCTCCCTTTCATTGTACCCAGAAATAAAGGAGGACATAGCATTAGCTCTTTTAAAGAAGGGAACAATCTGCAATTTTGCAATTCCTGCAGCAGACTGTTACGCTTAATAGATGATGGTTTCTAGATTTTAGCAAACCATCAGCTTCATAGAAACATAGTTTTTTTATAGAGGGTTAATGCTATGAACCTCTCTCAAGATATGTGAGCGACTTATAGTTTTACAGAGGTTATCATAAATAAGATTGAAGAGAAAGTCAACATTCTCTGAATTTATTTAATCAGCCTGGGGCGGTATTCACACCCTTTCCTTAACATGCACAGCAATTGGCCCACATTCGTTTTCATAGAGGAATTTCAAAATATATGTGGAATATATACGGAGTTGTCTTTCCTCAATTCAAATAGGGGGTTTTCATAAATGAAACATCTTGTCCCCGCTTTTACCAAGGCTATACTGAAGGGTGATGTTCAATCGGTAACAGAACTTTATTCATCCTCGATTCAATCCAAAGTAGATCCACTTACTTTTTATGAATCGGTTGTTAAGCCATCTATGTATCGTATTGGTGATCTTTGGGAGAAAAATCAAATCACGGTTGCAGAAGAGCATTTAGCTACTGCTACCCTAAAATATTTACTTGCAAACGTCTATACACCATACGAGGTGTCAGATCGCCGCCCGAAAGGACTTTTGTTCTGTATCGAAGGCGAGCAGCACAGCCTGGGTTTGGAACTTGCAAATGAAATTTTCAAGGAACAGCATTGGAATACCCGTTACCTCGGAGCCAATGTTCCCATAAAGGATGCGGCGACTTTCGTCAGAGCCTGGAAGCCCCAGGCTATCGCGTTATCCATCGGGATGACGACAGCTATTCCGCACCTCAAGCACTGTCTTGAGGAAATTGAGAAGGTGCAGCCAGACATCAAGATCCTCGTTGGGGGCAGGCTCATTTCTCAATACAATCTGGATTTTTTAAAAAGGGAATCAATTATAACATTCGATGATTTACGAGAGTTAAATGATTACCTGAAAGAGCATACTGAACAATTCCTTGCACTAATGGAGGAAAAAATACCAAATTAAAGGTTTCTCTCACAATTACCCCAACTCTCCGATTGATTCGGAATTATAGAGGCAATGGTGTCCGTTAACCTTCCCTAAGGAGGGATACTATGGAAAACTTGGATTTCTGTCCCATCCCCTATCTGATATTGGATAGGGGTCTAAACGTTCTTGATGCCTCTGACACAGGATATGCGCTTTTGCAGAGGGGAGAAAGTTTCCTGTCCATTCTTGAGGAAGAAAGCTCCCCAAAATTCGCCCGGGCTATCCATAAAGAGTTATCGGGTAAAATGGAAGTGAATCTAAAAAAAGATTCTTCCTTTGAACTCGTAGATTTATTCTACCAGTTTTCAGACGTACAGCAGCGGTTTCACATGGCCGTCATATCGAAAGACAACGAATACGAGAAAGTCTCGCAGCAGATGAACGGACTGTTTGACCGGCTGGGAGAATCGAATATCATCAGGAAAGATACAAACCACAGAGAAGTATTGGCAAGCGTTTCTTCACTCTATTTGAAGCTTTCCAATACGAGTGAGTGGAATAGGGAAGAAGTCATGGATCGGGTAAAAGAAATTGAAATTCTGCTCATGAAGAATGTACAATAAAGATGTACATCAATTCATAGTTGGGAGAATCGAATATGACTTTACTTGGAAATTTGCTTGAGTACAATCAGAAATTTGTTGAAGAAAAATCATATGAAGAGTATAAAACGACTAAGTTCCCGGACAAACGCCTCGTTATTTTAACGTGTATGGATACCCGCTTGGTCGAGCTTCTTCCTAAATCAATGAATATGAAAAACGGTGACGTAAAAGTTGTCAAAAATGCCGGAGCGGTTGTCGCTCACCCTTATGGAAGCATTATGCGCAGCCTATTGGTGGCAGTGTATGAACTTCAGGCGGATGAGGTATTGGTCATCGGCCATCACGATTGCGGAATGAGCGCAATCAACAGCGAACAGATCATCGGTAAAATGAAAGATCGCGGTATCGCTGAAGATACATTTAATACGTTGGACTACTCAGGGATCGACCTTCACGACTGGCTGAAAGGCTTCAGTTCCGTACAGGAAAGTGTTGCCCACAGCGTGGACATGATCAAGAATCACCCGCTGATGGATAAAAATATTCCTGTTCACGGCCTCGTCATCTCTCCTGAAACAGGGAAGCTTGATTTGGTTGTTGAAGGATATTAAGTTTTTTAAATAAGGACACCCCCTTATCATGAGGGGCTGTCCTTATTCTTTATAGATTATTCTAAAATATAATCAAGAGAGAATTCTTGATAGTAAATGCTTCTTTTTGATAATAATTCTTTGATATTAATTTTATCGGTTAGCTTTCAAAAATAGAATTTCCGGCTTCGATAATAAAAAGTCGTTTTTCGATATTAAAACTTTGATTTCCGATAATATATTCTTCATTTTCGATAATAACGTACTATCGGACACCTTTGTCTGCTGCTTATTTAGGGAAAAGACGTGTTTTCCACCGGGAAACGAACTTGTAAGATGCCATTTTTTAGATAAAAAAATGATTGGATAGGTATTTCATTTAAAAAACAACTTTTTGAAGAAAAAATCTCCTCACACAATCAAAAAATCTCACATAAAATTAATTCTTTGGAAACTCCTTCAACTCGCGTAATATCGGCATCTTCTCCATTTCATCCTCACTGACATGGTCCCATTCGATCCCTTCAGGCTTTTCGTAAGGCGTATGCGTCTCCACTCCACCCTTTTCCGTAAAGATCCAATCAACCGCCAAGTCATATGAGTCTCTCGGGATATCATCATCGACCAGCTGCCCGCTGTTGATTGTCGTGATGACAGGAACCGGTTTATTGCCGATCTCACGCAGGATCGCATATTCCCTATCGGCATAGCCCTCTCCTTTTCCAAGTCTTCTTCCGTCTGAGTGAATCGCCACCGATCCAACGACAATGAGATCGATTTGAGGGATCTCCGTCAGCGGAACCACCTTGCCATAAGAGTTCATATGTTTGATGCTGGCAGCCTTCCGCTCCTCACCTGTGGGCACCCATTCAGGTTTAATCATGACAAACCCATCCTTCAGTCTTGGGGTCGGAATCAGAAGTGTCTTCTTATCTTTTAACACCGAAGTTCTGAGAGGCAGCTGCGGCGCATCAGGATTGACTTTAACCACTTTCGCCTCCCTATAAAAATCTTTTTCCTGCACCTGTTTCGCTGCTGCCTCCGCACCTTTGAAATTCGGGATGCGATTGACCAGCGGAAAAGGGAACCGCCCGAGTTTCTTTTCAGTCAGTGCATTCCAGACTTTATGGCGGATTTCATCCTTCGTTCTCATCCGACTTCCTCCTTCATATGTATAATCCGGGACTTTTTTTCTAAAAAAAACATGGAACTCATGACATATTTACTATACAATAATATCTGCACAAATTTTCCTTTAATGGAGGTGAATCTTATGTCACTCTACGGTATCATCGTGTTAATTCACGTCGTGGCTGCAGTTGCCGGACTTGGCGCCAGCTTTGCAATGCCAGTCGTGATGAAGACGCCAGAAACAGCCCATCAGGCAAAATTCTCACTCGACCTCAGCAAAAAGATTGAAAACTTCGCTAAAATTGGCAGCATTGTTCTTCTGATTACAGGTCTTGTGATGGGAATCATGAACCCCTATCTCTTTAAGACAGGCTGGTACATCGCTTCAATCGCTATCTACATCGGTGTTCAATTCATTGTTGCCGGCATCATGCCGCGTAAAGTGAAACAAATGGCCGAGATCATCCATGCACACAACGGTGAAGACGTCCCTGCTTCCTATGGCAAAATCAATGCCGAGTTAAAACCTTATAACATCATTATACATAGTGCTGCTATCATTCTTATCATATTAATGTCCATTAAACCTTTTTAACCGAGAAATGCGCAGGCGGCTCGTTCAGAGGCGACAAGCATAAGACAGGGCAGTCATAAAGGCGCACTTTGCCTTTTTGGATGTCATGGCTTATGTCTCGAGCCTCTAGCCGCCGGAGCTGGACAAGCAGAAAAGCGGAAGGGCTTCGTTCAGAGGCGGGTGGCATAAGACGAACCGGCCACGAAGGCGTTCTTTGCCTTCTTGGCCGGTTGGCTTATGACATGTGCCTCTAACCCCTGCAGCTGGACAATTCTACAATTAAACTAATACTTTCTCTTATAACTAAAAACAAAACCGCACAAGCCTGTGCGGTTTTATTTTTCATCAGCATGCTTCTTCATCTTTTCCAATAATTCCTGCGAATCTTTCGCAGCCGTGAATTCCCCGTCCACAAGGGCATAAGGCGACTGCTTGCATTCCTTGCATCTGCTTTGACATTCGTATTCCTTATATGTGACGTTTTTCTTACTCAAGAACTGATTATAGGCAGACATATTCTCATCTGTTAAAAAACGGTCCAGGTTCTTCTCGCAAAATTCGATTGTGACATTCTTTCGTTTAGAGAATAGTTGATTGATAAATTTCACTGGTAAGACATCCTTTATATAAAAATCCGTTCCTATTGAGTCGGAAAAGACTGCTTGATGTACCGATCGAGAATCAAGTTGCCAAAGGGAATGAACGCGACTGCGATAGCACTCAATACCCATTTAAAGTGCCATCTGATTTTTAAAGTGGTATAACCGATGACCAGCACATAGACAACGAAAAAGAAACCGTGCAATGAGCCGACGACCGTAACGGCTTCCGGGAAACCTGCCATGTACTTCAGGGGCATGGCAATAAATAATAGGATTAATAAAGAGGCGCCTTCAATAAATCCGCTCAATCGAAAACGCCCTATCGCTGTTTTAAGCATATATGAAAACCTCTCTCTGGTAATCTGTTTGAACACCTTTATTATATCATTCATAGGACGAGGCATGCATCGGTAAGCATTGGATTATGCAGTTATAGGTCGACTCCCGCTTTTCACTTGTCAGGAATGTTCATTCCTTTTTCTCCATAAACATAATCAATGCAAAGACTTTCCTTCAAAGGAGGCGGAAAACATGAAAATTCTTAGGGCGAAACTTCATGACGCAGACCGGGTGGCCGTGCTTTTTAATGATTATCGCTTGTTTTATATGCAGCCTTCAGATCTGGAAGGGGCGCGTCATTATTTGGCAGAACGTTTAGCAAAGGATGAATCCATCATTTTTATCGCCGTCGAAAATGACACCTGCCTCGGCTTCACACAGCTCTATCCTTCCTTCTCTTCTGTTTACCTTAAGCCCATCTGGAAGCTGAATGACTTGTATATCGCAGAGCATGCCAGAAATAAGGGCATTGGCCAAAAACTCCTGGAAGCTGCCAGGGAGCATGCCCTCCGGACTGAATCTAAGAATATCATTCTTGAAACCGATTGTGACAATTTACACGCCCAGCATTTATATGAGAAAAACGGATATGAACGCGAAAATAAAGTCTACCATTATACCCTGCCCCTTTGACGGGGGTACAGTCCATACCGAACCAGAAAAGCAAAAAAGCCAGGTTCAACTTGTCAGGGTGAGCCGGCTTTTCTTTCTTTTTTCTATAAATCTTTCAAATGGTTTGTATCATTCATGAATCTTACTGCCCGACCTCTATTCGTCACCTCCAACAGGTGAAGTGTAGTATCGCCGCAGTGAAAATAGATTTCAGCATCGATCGGCATCCTCAGGAATGAACGAAGCAGGTTGTTGATCACCCCGCCGTGAGCGACGATCGCGAGTCTATTTACATTGGAATCTGCCATGATTTTTGAGAAAATCATTTCGATCCTCATACGGAATTCGATGCGGGACTCCCCGTTTTCCACGCTCTCATGGAGATGCCTCGGCATTGGAATTTTTTCTGCTTCTTTAAAGGAAAGACCTGCGAGGACCCCGTTATTATGCTCCATTAAATCTTCATGATAGATCAGTTCACAGCCAACTTCTTCTGCCAGCTTCTCAGCCGTTTCCCTCGCCCTTTTCAAGGTACTGCACCAAATCAAGTCTGGGGGAAACTCTTCTTTCACCCGCTTTGCCATCGCCTCCACCTGCCTGACACCGCGTTCAGTCAAAGAAAAGTCCGCCCTCCCTTCATGCACGTTCAAAATATCCGCTTCAGATTCCCCGTGTCGCACCAGTAATATCTCCATAAACCCCTCCAAATTAACCGTTTTCATTAATCAGAGCTAAATTTTACCACATTAAAGGCCCGTCCCTCAATGCATTACCTTAATGCATTGAGAAGCGGGCTATGTTAAATCCACCTCATTCGGTTTGACCTCCTATTGGCCCCCCTCCGTTCTTGTCCACATTTAAAACCGGTCTGCAATTTCATATAGTGATAGAAGATCAGTGCGTCTCTTCCTTTTTTAGTGTTAAAGTTCGCATGAGGTTTTAGTTGTGAAAGAAATTCCCGATCACAGTGGCAAGCCGGTCCATATCTTTCATAACATAGATCATGCTCCATGCACGCTGCGTCCACCTCATTGATTGGTTTACCCGGTCCGCTGCAGCCGGGACCGCACCATTTGTATTCCGGGAAAATACAAAACATAGGACTATTCTTCTCTCGCATCTTCTTCCCTCCTTTCTTTCTGGAACACACTTAACGTTTCATTTCTCACACAAAGGGAAATACATTCAATGTAAGAAATAAGAGTTGATGACTATATTATATGCATGTCCACTCAGTAAGGTTTATCCATGCACATAAGGAGGAATGAAATATGGCAAACTTTCAATTAAAAGATACGGTACCTGATTTCACACTCCCAACAGTCGCAGGTGAGAAATTCTCATTTAAGGAGCATCAAAAGGAACATGACAGCTGGCATCTGATCGTTTTCTTCAGGGGAGCGTGGTGTCCAGTCTGTCAGGAAGAGCTCCGTGAGTTCCAAGCGAACAAAGAGAAATTCGAAGAACAGGGTGTCCATATCCTGGCGGTCGCGAACGATGACCTGGAAGATCTGCAGGAATATGCAAACAAAGAAAACATCACATTCCCGATCATGGCGGACAAGGAACTGGAGGCCATTAAAGCTTACGATGTTTACTATCATGGCGAGGATGCCCCTTATGAAGATCACGGGGAGCACGGCGAACCTGCATATTTCCTTGTCAATGAAAAAAGTGAAGTGATGTATCAGCAGCAGCAGACCGGTCCATTCGGACGCCCCCATCCGGACGAACTTCTTAGAACCGTAAAATATATTAAAAAGAACGTGAAATAACGTTCAAGATAAAACCGCTTTGATGTAAGAATCAAAGCGGTTTTTTTATATATTGTCGAAGCCGATTCTTTGTCCCCTTTGTCTGTTTGTGATACGTTTCAATAAACACAAACTTATCAAAGGAGGAAATAGTATATGCTCCCAAAAACCCAGCAGCAAATCCAACTCGTAGCCCGGCCTGAGGGAATGCCCGCTGAAAATGATTTTCTCTACAAAGAGGTAGAAGTCCCTCAGCCTTCTCAAGGTGAAATTCTCATCAAAACGTTATACCTTTCAGTCGACCCCTACATGCGGGGCAGAATGTCTGATGCAAAATCTTATGTAGAGCCTTTCGCACTCAATGAAGCACTCTCCGGCGGTGTCGTAGGCGAAGTCGTGGAATCTAAATCAGAACATTTCAAGAAGGGCGATTACGTTGTCGGGATGCTTCCATGGCAGGAATATTCACTGACAAACGAAAAAGAAGTGCGTTCAGTCAACCCGGATATCGCTCCTCTTTCCACTCATCTGAGTGTGCTTGGGTTAACAGGCCTGACAGCCTACTTCGGACTCCTCGACATTGGCCAGCCCAAGGAAGACGAAACCGTAGTCGTTTCAGGTGCAGCCGGAGCGGTTGGATCCGTAGTCGGTCAGATCGCAAAAATCAAAGGTGCTCGCGTGGTGGGCATCGCAGGTTCTGAGGAAAAAGTGCTTTACTTGAAAGAATCTCTTGGATTCGATGAAGCTATCAATTATAAAGAAACCGATGATATCTACAGGACACTGAAAGAAGCATGTCCAAACGGGATCGACGTCTACTTTGAAAACGTCGGCGGCGAAATCGGCGATGCTGCCATCAGCCTGCTGAATAAACACGGACGCGTGCCGGTTTGCGGGGCTATTTCTTCCTACAATAAAACCGACAGAGATCTCGGACCGCGTGTCCAGACGAAACTGATCAAATCAAGCGCCCTTATGAAAGGATTCGTCGTCAATGATTATAACGACCGATTCAAAGAAGGTGCGACTCAGCTCGGCCAGTGGCTCTCAGAAGGAAAACTTCAGTACCAAGAAACCATTACCGAAGGCTTCGAGAACGTAACAGACGCTTTCCTCGGACTGTTCGAAGGGAAGAACCTCGGAAAGCAGCTTGTGAAAGTGGCAGAGCCGACAGAATGATATGAATGAGGGACAGCCCAAATAGGGCTGTCTTTTTTTTACTGGCACATCCCCATGTTTCCCCCTCCCACACAGCGGGAATGAGATAGGTAAGCAATACACCAAGGAGGAATAAACATGAAGTCTTATCAATTATATATAAATGGTGAATTCACAAACGGTTCATCCCGTGAAACAATAGATGTGATCAATCCTGCAACGGAAGAAGTCATTTCAACCATCCCGAAGGCAACGGAAGAAGATGTTAACACTGCGGTTGAAGCGGCTCACTCAGCTTTCCTTTCATGGGAGAAAGTCCCGTCTAAAGAACGGGCTTCCTATCTGTATAAAATAGCGGATAAGCTGGAGGATCGTCGAGATGCATTCGTTCGGATGCTGACAGAAGAAAACGGGAAGACGCTTGAGGCCTCAGAAGGAGAAATCGACGTTGCCATAGAGTACTTCCGCTATATGGCAGGCTGGGCACTCCGCTATGAAGGCGAAATTCTTGAAAGTGAACGTTCTAATGAAAATATCCTTGTTTATAAGAAGCCGATCGGGGTTGTGGCTGGGATCGTTCCGTGGAACTTCCCGATGTTCATTTTGGCAAGAAAGCTTGCTCCTGCCATCGTAACAGGCTGCACAATCGTATTGAAGCCCAGCCAGTATACCCCGAATACAGCATGCGAGTTTGCAAAGATTATAGAAGAAGTGGAGCTTCCTAAAGGAGTCTTTAACCTTGTGACAGGAAAAGGGTCTGATATCGGAAATCCATTATCCGGCCACCCAAAAGTCCGTATGGTCTCCATGACAGGGAGCTACCCTGCCGGCTCGAAGGTAATGGAAGCTGCTTCAAAATCGATTACCAAAGTAAACCTGGAACTCGGCGGGAAAGCCCCTGCCATCGTGACGAAGCATGCTGATATAGAGCTTGCCGTTGAAAAAATAAAAACGTCGAGAATCACAAATTCCGGCCAGGCCTGTACAAATGCAGAGAGGGTCTATGTACATGAAAGTATAGCCGAGGAATTCTTCAGTAAGATCACCGAAGCCTTTAAAAATACAGCGGTTGGAGATCCAACCGACAGGGAAAACGAGATTGGTCCACTTGTGAATAAAGACCGCTTGGATACCGTCACTGAAATGGTCAATAACGCCGTGGAAAACGGGGCCAAAATCCTTACAGGAGGAAATCCCCTCGACGCACAGCAAGGATTTTACTATGAGCCTACCATTCTCGTAGACGTCAAGCAGGATATGGAGATCATACAAGAGGAAATCTTCGGACCGGTCTTACCGATCATGACCTATAAAAACTTTGATGAAGTGATTGAGCTTGCCAACGACACAGAGTATGGCCTCTCCTCTTCCATCTTCAGTGAAAACCTGCACGAAATCATGAGGGCTGCCAATGAACTGCGATATGGAGAAACCTTCGTCAACCGCGAGAACTTCGAAGCCATCAACGGTTTCCATGCCGGACGCGCCCAATCAGGCATCGGCGGAGCAGATGGTAAGCACGGTCTCAATGAATACCTGGAAACTCACGTAGTATACTTGGAATACGATGAAGACTATAAAGGATAAACACAATACCAACACACAGGGCCCGTCCCTCGTTGCTTTAAAGCAACAAGGGACGGGCCCACTAGCGTTGCACGAAAGTAATTAAATTGAATATATTCAATTATTTTACATCTATTTTGAGTTTCTAAATTAAAAAAGGGAAGTAAGGTGTTAACTCAACCTTGTTCCCTTTTTTTTACATATGTATAATGTGCCATTGTTATTTCTTCTTCGTTTTCTTTTCTTTCACCATCACAATCCCAGTATCACCAAAAAACAGATTCTTTTTCCCCAGAGGTTTTTGCACTTTCTGCCTTCCTTTGGATGGTTTCTTCCTTCGGTTTAACTCATTCAAGATTCTGTCTGCCGGTTGGAATAAATAAATCTGTAAGACTCGAAAGAAGTTCCATGCCGTCTTCGTTGAGTTCAGTTGAAGCTTGATTAACAGTGATAGCCCGTATGCGATTAGTGCTAGAAACATGTGATTCCAGATACCTTGCGGTTTGGTACTCCATATCTTTTTCATCTTGAGATGACCCTTTATCCATTTGAAGAAGAGTTCAATCAACCATCGGTTTTTGTAGATTTCGAGGATTTCCACATCCGTTAAATCAAAGCGAGTGGTCAAAATCCGATATACTTGATTCTTTTCATCGACAAACTCAATGTAGCGAACGGGTTCATTTGAAATACCAAAATTAACGGTCTCGTCTTTTAGAACAGACGAGTGAGTTGGTTCTCGTTCTTCCAATGTGTAAAGAACTAAGTTCTTTCCAATACGGGCAACAAAATCAATTTCTTTGTCCAACCAGTCCATCAAGTTTTTCTTCGATCCATACCCTCTATCCATGACATAGGTAGCGTTAGCCTCTTCAATGATGACATCTGAGCTTTCAAAGTCTGTCACATTACCCGTTGAAGGGACGATTTTATCTGGAAACACTGTATTTTTGGAAGTGACAACCAATCGTGTATGCATTTTAACAGCATTATGGCCCTTTGAAATAAAGGCCCAGTCACACATGTTTTCAGGTAACCGAAATTCTGTAGAATCCACGATGTTCAAACGTCCAATCGCATTCGAAATACCGTTTTGCTTCCGAGTGTAGTGACGAACTTTAGCCATTACTTTGATAAACACACTTTGTACTACCTCGGTAGAAAGATCGTTGATCCGCCGGCTTATTTGAGAGCCACTAATCCCGTTGACATTCAATAGTTTCATTAGATCGGTATACGCTCGGATCTTTTCTTCAATATGAGAATACGAACTCATCTGATCCAGGTGCGCAGCCACACCTATCCTTAATAGGGCTTCGGTAGTCAGCTTCTTTCCATAATCAAGAAGAGGACATTGTAAATCTTCCGTAGGAAGTTGGGATAAACATTGACAAATTAACATTCTTTGACCTATACTTTTACTCATTGCGTGAGCTCCTTTTGTAGAAGATTAGGGAACGTTTAGGTCACTATCTTCTACATTAGGGCTTTTTTTGTTTTTGTAAAGAAATTTTACCATTTTGCGTTATTTTACATATTTTTGAAGTCGTGCAACGCTAGTGGGACGGGCCTCTAAAAAGTGGCAGTAAAAAAAGTCCCATCAATAGACAGGACTCTTAAATCCGTTCGTTTTTTTATTAAGATACAATAAAGAAATTAGCCATAGCGATGAGAAGAAGAATGATGACAATACCTGAGCTCATCCAAAGAATATCACCGAAGTCCATTTTCATTTCTGTCACCTTATCATTTTTTAGCATGCCATTTCACTCCCTTGATGATTTTCTATGAATCCAATGACTTTGAAGTCTGATAAATCGATTTTCGTATTGGTGGTTGCCGAGCAGTGGGAACATTTTATCTTCTGGACATTCATCGGAGTACGAAATTCAGTTTCACAGTGACTGCATTCCAAGATATGTAGGTCCTGGTCGTTGCCTTTACGATCAAATTGAATACGTTCTCTTCCTCGATTAATGTAGCTCACTTTATATTCTCTCCCGTCAAGTTTGATTTAGTACATATATACCCGGTGAGACATCTGTAAAACATTTTTAATCTAGTTTTTCAAAAAAACTCAGTCTTTAAGCACATTAATTTAGGGAGTTAGTCTTATTTAAGGAAACTTTTTCATATAGTAGTAGTCATTATGTTACAATTTTTACAAATTAGAGATGCAAGGGGGAAGTTCATGATACAACCAGCAGGTTTTTGGATTCGAGTGGGAGCGGGTATAATGGATTGGCTAATCATCAACCTTCCATTGATTATCATCACCGGACTGATTACAGGTGAATTTTCCGAGGAAAATACCTTTGTTTCAGCAATCACTTTTCTTTATGTCCTGATCACTCCAGTTCTTTGGAAAGGGTATGTAGTGGGGAAACGCATTGCAGGTATCCGGATTGTAAAGAAAGACGGCAGCAATGTCCATATAGGAAATATGCTGATGAGAAACATAGTGGCAGGAATCGTTTATGTCCTTACATTGGGAATAGGTATCATCGTAAGTGCATTCATGGTCGGCCTGCGTGAAGACAAACGTTCAATTCATGATTTTATTGCCGGAACATATGTAACCCATGCCAAGCCGAAAGCGGCCGATCCGCTTCACTGAATCTAAAAAACAACCAACCTTTGCTGACCTTAGGTTGGTTGTTTTATTTCTATTGTATCCGTTTCTCCATAAAATGCTGCCGCGCACCCTTTGGGAAATCCTTCAGCATTCCGAATTCGCGGTAGCCCATTTTTTTGTAAAAATCAGGGGCCTGAAAACTGAATGTATTCAAAATCACCAAATAGCAGCCTCTTTCCTTTGCATAGCCTTCTATTCTTTCAATGAGCTGAACACCGTATCCTTCCTTCCTATATTCCTCGGCTACCCAGAGAAAGTCGATATGAAGATGGTGCCAAAATGTCTCCCCGACGACTCCCCCGACAATCTCATCCTGATCATTCCGAAGCACGAAACTGACCTTCTCCAAGGGTGTCTTCACTTCTTCATTAATAGCACTCATATTGTATTCAATCAATTTTTTTCTTATGTAGTCGCTGTCTTCCTGAACCCATTGCTGTGTGATTTTCATCGGTATCTCCTCCTTTTCTTATAATTCAAGTTTAACAGACGTCAAACCCGTTTATAGAATAATATAAGCAACATTCATTCCTAAAGGAGGAGTTCGATGTCTTTACAAAAAACGATGAACAAGCTTGAAAACTTATCCTTACAGAAACCGGACAAACTATTGACCGTCTATTTGAACACCGACCGCAGCGACCCTGATCAGCAGGGAGGCGAATGGAAAATCGCACTGAAGAACGGGTTTAACCGTCTGGAAGAGTATTTGAAGAGTGCCCCCGAAGAACGAGAGAGACTTCAGGCAATCCGTCCAAAAGTGGAAGACCATATTTTGAGTCGGGAAAGGGAACTGCCGAGAAGCTTCATCATCTTTGCTTCAGATGACAGCGGCATCTGGGAAACGTTCGAGCTGCAGGTACCGGTCGAAACGAACTTCTATTGGGAGGAAAAGCCCCATCTCGAGCAATTAAAATCACTGCACGACCAATATCCGCAAACCGGACTGGTCCTCCTGCAGCAAAATCAGATCAAAATCCTCACCTCCGCTTTCGGACAGCTCCAAACAAGCGAGTTCATGGAATTCGATCTCGACACAGAGGACTGGAGACGAAGTGAAGGACCGCACCATGCAGATGTCAGCATGGGCAGCGGAGGCGGAAAATCAAACCAGCAGGATGAATTTGATGAAAGGCTGAAAGCCAATCAGCAGCGCTGGTGGAAGAGCCTTGGCAGTATCCTCGATAAAAAAGCCGCCGATGAAAACTGGGGAAAAATCGTCCTTGTCGGTGACAAAGAAGAAGCGGCGGTACTTTCGGAAAATATGAATAAAGACGTTCACGATACGATTCAGAAGAATCTCTTAAATGAAAATGAACATAAGGTGATTGAAAAGCTTTTAGCATAAGAAATGCGGAGGCGGCTCGTTCTGCCCCGACAAGCATAAGATGAATGGGCCGGGAAGGTGCACTTTGCCTTCTTGGTCCATTTAGCTTATGATCTCGAGGGGCTAGCCGCCGGAGCTGACAAATAAGAAATGCGGAAAGGCTTTGCATTCAAACATCAAAAAATCCAGAACAAGTCGTTTGTTCTGGATCTTTTACTGTTTAGGAACATCATTTTTCTCCTAGGCCCATTTTTGTTATATCCTCTCTAAGCTATGCCAGTCATATTATAAATTTTTATACATAGATTGATATACCACGGAAATCCGCCTTTCAATTGACCCCAGCCAGTATCTATTTTCTAAAATATCCACTCATATATTTTCATGCATGTTTAAGGAATAAAGATTAAAGGAATTACCCATAACACCTTTTTCTATCAACATATGTTCGGTCAGGAGGTACATGATGAAATTTGCAGGTACTGGTTTAGTAGTGTTAGCCGCTATATGCTGGGGCATCAGCGGGGGAATTGCCGATGTATTAATGAACAAGGGCTGGGATCCGATTGTGATTTCATTTTACCGGGGGGCCGTCGGCTTTATATGTTTTTTTCTGTGGTTTCTCTTTCGTCTTAGACAAAACCGGGTCACCTCTCCCCGTTTATTCATGTGGGCTCTGATTGCGGGTGTGGGCGTTGCCGGGAATTTCACTTTTTATTTTTTGAGTATCGAGGCATCAAGTGTTGCGGTAGCCGCTACTTTAATGTACACCGCACCTGTATTCGTTCTCTTAATCTCCTTTTTCTTACGGATTGAACCTTCTACTTGGTTCAAGTGGGGCTGCATTGCCGGTGTTCTTTTAGGGATTGTCCTGCTTACAGGTGCCTACAACACTGAATCGATTTCAGTGAGTTTTATTGGGATGGGCGCGGGACTTGCTGCCGGTCTTTCCTATGCTTTATTTATTTTCGGGTTTAAAAATGCATCTTCTATCGCGAATCCGCCCGCCACGTTAGCCATTTCTTTTTTTTCATTTTGTCTCATCCTTTTTCTCTTCACGGATAAGGCTGAAGCAGTTGAAGTGTTGGCATCAAGTGATCTAGGACTATTTTTACTTCTTGGGATCCTCGGGGCTGGACTTTCATTTACATTGTACGTGATTGGAATACGATGGACTACTCCGTCAAATGCTTCCATGGTCGCTATGGTAGAGCCGGTGACAGCTTCATTATTTGGCGTTCTGGTTATCGGGGATCATTTGAATGCCATTCAAATTCTTGGCATGGCGGTCATCCTGGTTACGATCACCGTGCTTAGTGTGAAGCAGTCTGACTAAGAAAGTGATCTCATCTAAAATGATTTAAGTTTTTTGTGAAACGGCCATGTTCTTAGTAAAAGAACAATTAGATATCAAAGGAAATAGAGAACTCAAACCAGGTTTTTTCCGTTCCTCTCATTCTTACAAGCACCACTCCTCCCACTTTGCATACTTTGTAAACAGGAGGTGTGTGCCGTGCTTTCACGTATAAAATGGTTGTCCTTTTCGATTGAATTATTTCTCGCGGTCCCGGTCTTTGGAAATATTGCTGGTGACGCAATTCCGTTTCTCCTTTGTCTAGTGGCGGTCTGGCATGCTTGTGTGTTATACGTTTCAAAATCAGAAGATCAGCCTATTCTCGGAAGTGCGCTAGGAATCATTGCCTCGTTCCTCAATTTCTTCCCGATCATCCGGTTGATTGCCCATGCGATTACTGCAATTGTACTTATTTTTGAAATTCAAAAGGCACCGGGGATGGAATGACCAGTTCTCCCGCAGCGAAAAGGATGCTCCTTCCCCCGGAGCATCCTCTTTCTTTATTTCATATCATACTTATAACAAACCATGACAACCTTCTTCTCGAACCCTTCTTGAGTATAGAGCTTCACTGCTTTATCATTTTCTCCATTCACAGAGATCATGGCTTTTTCCATTCCGGTTTCCTTCCCAAAACGCAGCCCTTCCCTCAACAGCAGCCTTCCGAGCCCTTTCCCCTGCTGATCCGGTTTGACTGCCAATAGGCCGATGAAGGTTTTCCATTCCCCTTCATCCCACTCCTTCTCAACGTTCAATATCGCTGCCGGAACATCATTGCGGAAGAGAATTTTCATTCCCCCGGGCAGATACCCATCATGATTCTTCGCTTCCTTGACCTGCCCGGCTGTAATCGGTGTTTCGGCACCTGCTAAATGAGAGAACGCAGCATTCCTCACTTCACACCATTTTTCTTCATCACGGTCGAAGACAAGGTCTTCCAGACTGTATCCCGCTGGAACATCCACTTGAGGTACATCCTGTGCCTGCCGTTCAAGCAAATAAGATATTCTCTCTATACCAAAACCTAATTCCTCCATGATCTTTCTTACAGCCGTATTCTTTTCGTCGATAAATGTAAACACTTTAACTAAATCTTCCCCATGCACTTTTATCTTTTCCCACAGAAGTGTATAAGCCTCCAGCGTAAGGATCGTACTGTGAAATATCCTGAAGCGCGCCCTGTTTCCTTTAAGGAAATATTCACTTCGATAGAGGGAAACCGCACCGGCGACCCTGTCTTCTTCTATTAGAAGATAGGTTGGATTCTCTTCTTCATCGACCTTGAAATCCTTCAGCTGGTCCTCATATAGATAAGAATCATCCACGTCGTGCCGGTGTTTACGGCAATACTCCAGAAATTCTTCCCTCGTGTTTTCTGTTAAGCGCTCTGCTCTCATCGTTTTTCCCCCGTCATCATTCTTATTTTAAAGGCGTTCATTGCCTCTTTTAAAATTACCTGTAATCTTTGCCATCATTAATTGCCGTTCTTTTTCGCTTTCCGCCGTTTTCACTTTCTCCAAGAAACGGTCGGCGTCCTTCCCCTTCAATACTTTCACTTGCCTGCCTTCATAATCTATAAACACAAAACCGCTTTTTGTGACCCGATACTGAAACGGGGATTCATCCAGACGATTTCTTTTATCGATATCGCCCATACTCACACTCCTTCCGTGGAAACACAGTCTATGAATATAATTCAACAAAATGAATCGTTTACCTTTTCAAGCCAGACAAAAAAGCAGCTCGCCCTGGGGACCCATGCCCCAAATCGAACTGCTTCTATCTTTTATTCCCTACTGAACGACCCCGCCTGCATTCACATATCGCGCATTAAATTCCTGCACAAACTGATTCGTAATGGCAGCGTCATGGATGATCAACATGTTTTCATCATTTACGTTGTTCCCGTTTTCACTCCAGTTCGTGGAACCGACGATGACGGTCGGATCACTGGTCGTATCCGCATCGATGATCATGGTTTTGGCATGAAGCTTTCTGCTTTCATTGGCCTGATAGACCGGAGCCGGGTTCGCCCAGCGGATATTCGGGTTGTTTTCGCTCGTCTGGGATGCCGTCCTGCCGGTCATTTCTATACTTGCAGACCACCATTGATTCCAAAAGCTTGCATCGAATAATCCTTTTACATCAAAGCCTGTCAACGCCCCCTGATTATCCGCATAGCTTCCTTCCCATTTGTTCTTTAGCTCATCGACCAGAGCCTGATCGCTCCAGGCAAAAATCGTGAAGTACGCACTTTCATCCGCTTCCGTTTTGACAAGTTCGGTCATGCGTCCGACGGCATCATCACCTGATGAAAAATATACCTCGACCTCTTTCCCGCCGATCGTCACTGAATGAGGAGTGTTATCGATTTTTCGCGTACTGAAGTTCGAAACCGTCTTATCAGGTGTCGTGATCCCGCTTCCCCACATTTCCTCGAACTCCGTTTCATAGATGGCAGCAAGCTCAGGGGAATGAACTTCGACGACGTGCTGCTGATTCCCGTCAAGAATTCCCTGATTCATATTCTCTTCAGTACCGTAAAGTCCAGTCACCGTAAAATTCCAGCTGCCAGTGAACACCCATGTGTCATCCACCACTGCAAATTTGTTATGCATCTGATTTCCTGGTGAGTAATAGCTGTCCACTGCCTTCTCTTCGCCTTCAACGAACAGATGACCTGTCGTCTCCGTGTTCCCCACCATCACCGTACGCTGCGGGAAATCAGTGAAGCCTGCAGGCAGGTTGTATGCTGAACGCTTCGCTGCGTCTTCGACGGCAAACATAGGGGAATCCGATAGAATATGAGCATCATCAGCGGTTCCGACGATTGAATCTTTTCCGCGGACAAGCTTCTCTAAATAAAGTCTCATCGTTTCATACCGTTCCGCATAATGAGGATCGGACCCGTCCTTCGCATCGGCAAGGATACGCACATCCACCCCTTGAGCGGCTTTTTCCATGAGCGTATCAACCACACGCGGCAGATTGATTTCATATGTAGCAAAATCGATCGAGGTCGTCGCTTCGTTCAGCCTTTCAATCAATTGATCTTCCAGGTTCACGTTGTAGTTTGCCGCGTTACCCGAAGAAGCATATTGAGTCGCTGCACTTTTGTTGAAAAAGACATTGATTGCACCAAGTTCCTCGCTGACATTCGTGAGAGATTCACTTCCGCTGCCTGAAGGAGGAGCAGACTGGGAGTTTGGAGCTTTCGGTGTCCCGTAGCCGCCTTCGTAGGCAGCCGTCGATGTAGCCCAGCTTGCTGCATTAGTACCAGCCACCGTACTGTCACTTCTCTCCATCGTCGCTTTTGTCGTATTATCACCTGCATACCAGCTGTCGACCTCATCAACGATGGTGCCCGAAGCATCCTTCAAGTAGAGTACTTCATTCGAGTTGCCAATGGCACCTGTATAAATCTGATCAGCTGTTACGCCTGAAATCGTGCTGTCACTCGTTCTTTCCAATAGAAAATAGTCATTGGCCGCCACCGATCCGCTCAACGGAATACTCGGTGACCCGTCCTGGGCTTCAAGCACCCATCCATCCAGAGACAGGCTGGAGGAAGATGGGTTATACAATTCAATCCACTCATTGTTATAGGAAGCCGTCGTCCCCATCCAGGCGACTTCATTGATAACCGCTGTATTGGAGGCAGCCGTCACTTCCCTTAAATCCATGCCACCTTGTGGAACCAGACTCCCCACAAGCAATAACGCTGTACTGATTACTGACAAAGAAACCTTTTTCACACTCATATCCTTTCCCCTTTCAAAATAAAATGACAAATATAAAAAATAGATTACAGTACAAGTATATTTTGTCTTATTTTGTAGAGTAATAGGCAGAAGGGCGCTATTATTCTAATTATTTTGTAAATACCGTGTTGAGTTTGCAAATTGATATTACTATACTCCCAGGGTATTTCCTTATATTTCATGGATATAAATACTCAATTGAACGAAGCCGGCAGGTGAGGATGTGTAGTACAAAAGACTCTTAATCTGTTCTTTTTAAGGAATGAAAATTTGTGAAGCGGGACTTGATGTGGATTCTAGATGGAGTTTGTTACGAAGGTTCTTTCTATGGATTGGGATATGGGCGATATTTTAGATTTGTGGGCGTAATCTCGGATATATGGGCGATATTTTAGATTTATGGGCGCAAATCTCGGATATATGGGCGATATTTTGGATTTATGGGCGCAAATCTCGGTTATATGGGCGATATCTCTATTATAAGGGCAAAGCCTCAATTTTATGGGCGGACTGCTGAAATTTCGACAACTTCCAACTACTAAAACCAACACCTCCTAATCGAAGTCCACACTATTGCACCTTTCCTCCTTCCTTAAATCTCTTCTAATAAAAAACCCAAAAGCCTCAGCTCCCGGGTCGTCACTTCACCAAATCGTGTTTAAATGCATAGATCACAGCCTGCGTGCGGTCCTGCACACCAAGCTTGGATAAAATATTACTGACATGCGTCTTCACTGTCTTCAACGCTATGAACAGTTCGTCCGCTATTTCCTGATTTGTCTTACCCTGCGTCATCAGCAGCAGGATTTCAAGCTCCCGGTTGGTCAGTTCTTCGTGAGGTTCGGAAACACTCCGCTGTCTCATCCTGGACATCATCTTTCCTGTCACTTCAGGCTCCAGGATGGATTGCCCGTGATGGGTTTTTCTGACTGCGTCGGCGATTTCACTTGCTTTGGAGGTTTTCAGCATATAGCTGACCGCACCTGCTTCGAGTGCCGGGTATACCTTGTCGTCATCCAAAAAGCTGGTGACGATGATGATCTTCGCTTCCGGCCACTGCTCCACAATTTCCTTCGTCGCCTGGATTCCGTCCATTTCCTTCATCACAAGGTCCATGAGGATGATATCCGGTCGCAGCTCTAGTGCAAGCTTCACACCTTCTTTCCCGTCGGACGCTTCGCCGACCACTTCAATATCAGACTGCGCTGACAAATAAGACGAGACCCCGATCCGGACCATTTCATGATCATCTACAAATACGACTTTAATCATTTTCTTCACCTACATTCTCTACAACAGGCACCTTCACCTCAAGGCGTGTACCTTTATTTGGGATACTGACAATCTTGCACGTGCCGCCGATTTCAATGGCTCTTTCTTTCATATTCTGAAGCCCGTATGAACTCGTTGCTTTCGATTCGTTGACATCAAAGCCCTGCCCGTCGTCCACTACACGCAAAATAATGATCGATTCCCGTTTGATCAACAGCACTTCGAGTGATGAAGCTTTTGCATGCCTGAGGGTATTGGAGACAGATTCCTGCAGGATCCTGAACAGGTGGTCTTCGACTCCCTTGTCGAGTTTCATGTCTTCGATCTTCCAATCGATTTCCAGAGGGACCTTTTGTGATAATTCGACCAATAGCTCCTTCATTCCTTCTTGCAGGTTTTTCCCTTTTAATGCAACAGGGCGCAAATGAAGGAGGAGCGCCCTCATTTCGAGCTGTGACTGATGAATCATCTGTTCCACCATCTTGAGCTGTTTCTCTTCCTGCGGCGTTCGAGTCGAGGACGGTGTCTCCGTGATGGCTGACATGAGCATGGATGCTGCGAACAGCTGCTGGCTGACGGAATCGTGAAGCTCCCTGGCGAGACGGTTACGCTCCTGGGACACGATTTCCTGAATCCTTTTTTCCTGCTCTTCCGCCTTTTCATTTGCCAGCTTCTGTGAATATCTTGCCTGGTCGGCAAGATGCTTTCCTAATGTGTCTACCTTTTTCCAGATGTGCTGAAGTTCTGAAACCGATGACTCTGCCGGTGTGAACGTCTTACCCTGTTCCACATGCAGGAGCGCATCTTCAATTTCATGCAGCTGCTTTTTATGGATCCAGCCAGACCGAAGTCCGAAGATCATCCCTAAAATGATGCTGACCAGCACGATGAATCCGATGCCCGGAATATCCATGACTTCAACTTCCCATAATAGTGACCAATCATCAAGGGGATACAGGTAAAAGAATGAGACAGACAACACAATCAGAACGCTGAGTGAAAAAAGCAATCCGGCTGCAAGCTGCTTCCCGACTGTACTCATATTCTCTTCACCTCTAAATCTCCAATCCAGAGGGAAGTCACTATTTTTACCCGCTGGACGGCTGTCTCGTAGCCCGGCGTCTGATAGTAGAGGGATTGGTTGATCGCTTTCGGTTCCACACTTTCAAAAATTTCAATGGAACCCGCCAGCACTGAATGATGTATGCTGACTTCCACATCATATGGAACAAGGATTTCCACATTCCCGAGGATATTGCGGACCGACACGACCGAGGTCCCTTTCGGAAGGACGGTATTCGCCATATCGATGACCGAATCACCGATGATTCCCTGAATGTTGATATCATTCCATTCAAATACGTCCTCAGGTGTGCGCTTAGTACCGAACCATTCATTTTGAAGGGCTGATTTTTTCATGATCAGCGGTTCCTGTGTTTGAGTGAACGTTTCTTTGATGGAAGGAGCTATATATTTAGGGTGTTTCTTTGAATCCGCAAATCGCATGATAATAAAAAGTAAGATGGCAAAAAGCAAAAATTTAAAAGCGACGGTATTGAATATATTGATCCCCAGGCTGATGACCCCGAACCAGAACAGGATCTTTCCTGATTTTTTATGAATATTCTTGCGGCCGAAATAGATGGCAAAAGCCGCGATAAAAAGAAAGACCAGAACCCCCCCGTCATAAAAGGAGACTTCCAACAGGATGAGTAAAGTTCCGATCAGTATGATCCAGCTTATGCCGTCTGAACGCAGTCGATTTAACAAAGGGGGTTCCTCCTTTCGTTCGTTATGTATTCATTCTTTCCCCTTACAGTGTGAAAGAGGGTGAACCCAAGGTTGGGCTCCCCCTTTTTACTGTTAATAGAATACCATGTTTTAGGAAGGAATGGCTTCTGTTTCCTCTTTTTTCATTTCTTTTTCCAATTTAGCGATCTTCGCATCGATTGTATTGCGGTAATAAGATGAATTGACACCGTGCTCCAGCTGGTCTAAGTACGATTCGATTTCATCAAACTTGGAGAACGATCCGTTGTTGTAGCCTGTTGAAGATTCCAGGACGCTGTTCATCTTATTATGGGCACGCGCGATGTTTTCTCTTCCCATGAGCTCCATTCTCTTGATGTACATATCCTTCAGCTTGTGTTTCATTTCTTCGTACTTTCTTTCGAGCTCATCCAGCTCTTTCACAGCTTTCAGCTTGAGGTCTGCGATGCGTTCTGAGCGCTCTTCGTAGTATTTTTGTTCCTGAATGGCGAATTCATAAAGCTCTGTTTCATTTGCATTCGAGGCCACTTCTGCTTGGTATTTTCTTTTTTCAGCAAGTTTTGCTGCCTGCTGGTATTCTTTTGTGAATTCTTCTTTGAGAAGGTATTGTCTTTCGACCAGTTTTCTTACTTTTTCTACTTCTTGCTCGCACTGTCTTAGATAGTGGTTCAGTACTGCGATTGGGTTTTTCTTCTCTTTTTTATCTAATGCTTCGTGAAGGTCGGACATGACTGTGTTTTTGATTCTTTGGAATAAGTTTGTCATTTTGTTTCTCTCCTTTTGATTGTTTATTTTGTAAAGTACTTCTTAATACCGCTTTTGATTTCCGTGCAAGACTTCGCTTTCCGCGGGTAGCTCGTGAGCCTCCTCGTCGCTGCGCTCCTGTGGGGTCTCACATTAGCTACTTTTCCCGCAGGAGTCTTCGTCTTGCACTCCAATCAACGCTAGATGGAACTTAAAATCCTTAAGACATTCAACATCGCATTTTTTTAAGGACCAAGACCTAATGGTGATACCCTAGTTCTTCAACTGTGACCATTCTCTTTCGAAGTTGGTGAATGGGTCGTTTGATTTTTCTTCGATGATGATGTCGTCCTTTTTCCAGTTTTTGTAGATCACGTAGAGGATGTAAAGTGCGATCAGTCCTATGATGGCCGGGAAGTTGGACACTGTTGCGCTGAATGCCGCCAGACCGATCAGGGCCCAGATGATCTTTTTGAATGTTGAGTCTGTTTTCAGAAACGCCTTGAAGCTGTAATACATGATCACCAAGGAAATCGCGAGCCCCACGATCGGTCCTAAATTGGCAAGCAGCACGATCGCTGCGATCCCTCCCGCTACTAGCAATCCGAATTTTTTCATATGGTGTTGCCTCCTTTCTTCTTCATGTCTCTATCCTACCTATTTTCCGGATTTCCCATAACGAGCTCGGGCTTTATTTTCAACTAAGACCTGAGGCTTACGAGGGGTAGGACTGCACATAAAAAAGCCCGTCCCCGACGCTTTAAAGCGATGAGGGACGGGCCTTCGATTTACTTTGTCAGTTCAAGGAATTCCTCTACATCCGCTATGCAGAGCTTGATCCCTTTTTCCCAGAACGCTTCCTGGGTGATGTCTTCCCCGAGATGCTTCATGGCAAGATCTTCGACGTTCATGATGGCTGTGTCGCGAAGCAGGGCCATGTACTTTTCTTCATAATTCTCACCAGACTCGAGGGCCTTGGCGTAAATACTTAAAGAGAAAAGATAGCCGAAGGTGTACGGGAAGTTATAGAACGGTACACCCGTGATATAAAAATGAAGCTTGGATGCCCAGAAACGCGGATGGACTTCTCCCAGCGAGTCGGAGAACGCTTCTTTCTGCGCTTCGGCCATTAATTCGTTCAGCTTATCAGCGGAAACGATTCCTTTTTTACGCTCTTCATAGAAACGGGTCTCAAACAGGAAACGGGCATGGATATTCATGAAGAACGCCACGCTTCGCTGCAGTTTGTCTTCGACAAGGGCAATTTTTTCTTCCTTCGTTTGCGCTTCCTTGACAGCGGCATCCGCGACAATCATCTCCGCAAAGGTGGATGCCGTTTCCGCAACATTCATTGCATAATTGCGGTTGAGCGTATGCATCGGACGCAATGCGTAGGAGTGGAACGCGTGCCCGAGTTCGTGAGCAAGCGTGGATACATTTGACATACTGCCTGAATACGTCATGAATATCCGTGATTGGTCACTCATCGGGAATGACGTACAGAATCCTCCAGGACGTTTACCGGCACGGTCTTCTGCTTCGATCCAATTGTCCTCGAATGCTTTTTCGGCAAACCCGGCCATTTCCTCCCCGAAGCGTCTAAATTGCTTCAGGATGAACCGGGCTCCTTCATCGTAAGACATCGTGCTCGTCGACTCGGCAACCGGTGCATCCTGATCGAACCAATCAAGCTTTTCTTTACCTAGTAACTTCGCTTTCCGATTGAGGTATTTCACAAATGGAGCTTTATTTTTGGAAATGGCCCCCCACATCGCATCGAGCGTTTCCTGCTTCATGCGGTTGTACTCAAGCGGCTCTTTCATGATATCTTCCCAGCCGCGCTTTTTATAGACGGTCAAACGGAAGCCTCCTAAATGATTAAGCGTTTTTGCAAACAATTCTTCATTCTGCTTCCAAGCGTTTTCTAATTTTTCGAAGACGTCTTTCCTGGTTTTCTTATCCGGGCTCGACAACAAATTGTTCGCCTGTCCTACTGACAGCTTTTTGCCGTCATGTGAAATCTCCATTGAGCCGACGATCGTATCATACATCTGGCCCCAACCGTGGTAGCCATCCACCGCAAGCGCACCGATCAATGCCTCTTCCGTGCTGGATAACTTGTCTTTCGCTTTTTGTCTCCACTCATTCAGTACGAAGGTGATCTCTTTTAACCGTTCGTGCTGAAGCAGTTCATTCCATACTTCTTCAGAACTGTCAGAGAGCTGCTGCTGAAATTTGGTAAAGACGGAAGAGAAATCCGCGCTGATGCTCGTGATTTCACCTCTCAGCTCATCGGCTTTCCGGTCGTGCATATTCTGTGCTTCCAGACAGCTCACAAATGCCCCCGCCTGACGCAGGTACAGCATCACTTCTTTTGCTTCTTCAATCAGCTTCCACACTAGGTCCGCATCACTGCCAGACTGCGGCGGGTGAAAGGCGAGAGCGTTCTCTTCAAAGTGTGTTTTCTTTTCTTTCAGTGTTTCAAGATGGTCCCTGAATTCTTTTGACTCACTGCCGCCTTTGAAAAATACGTCTAAATCCCATACATCTGAATATGTAGTGTTGTTCATAATTGCCCCCTAATTTTATCTAAATACCTGTCTTAGTATAATTCTCGATTAAGCCTTTGAATCCTTCTGCAATTTTAGAGATATTTCGACTCTCTAAGAAAAGGTTACCTTCCTGTAATTGGTGGAATAGTATTTAAAATGAACTGCTAATAAGAATACCAAAAATTAAATAAATCCTGTAACTGTCTTATATATTTTAACAATTATTGATAGTAAGTCCCTGTTCTAACTAACACTATATTCAAGTCAGGAGGATTTTCTTTGAGAAGATTAATACTTAACATTTTAGCTTATGCACTGGTCATTTTGATGAATACACTTGCTGTTACTCTGCCGCTTAATGATCAATCGACGTCGGAGATCAGCAATAGACTGGATATATTGCTGACCCCCGCAGGTTATGTCTTCTCGATATGGAGCTTGATTTATCTGCTGCTGGCCGTATGGATTCTGCGGCAGATCCCGAAAAGCCGCCGTGATCTCCCGCTTTATCAAAACACGAGCGGTCTTTTCATATTGAGCTGTCTGCTGAATTCCGGCTGGATTCTTGTATGGCATTACAATTTCTTTTTGGTTTCGGTCTTTGTCATGATCGGTCTGTTCCTTACGCTCGCTGCTCTTTATAGGGTTTTGAAACAGACAGGACCAACCTTCTTGGATATCGCACCATTCTCTATATATATAGGGTGGATCTCCATTGCAATGCTCGTCAATATCCTGTATTACTTTACTGATATCGGGATGATTGGAGAAGGCAGCAGCGGGATGTACTGGTCACTGGCAGGCTTGCTGTCCGCCGCTATGCTTGCTGTTTGGGTGAGGGTCTCACAAAAGGATTGGCTGTACCCGCTCGTCTTCGTCTGGGCCTTTATCGGGATCGGAATCAAGAACTTGGGAGAACACCAGGCGTTCGCTTATACAGCATATACCCTTGCCCTTGTCGTCCTTCTCATCACCCTCTTTTACCGCAAAACCCGTTCATCAGCTGCTTAAAGGCACGGGAGGCGTCGTAACCAAGTATAGAATCATCCCTTCTGACTGACATTAAGTCAGAGGGGGTGTTTTTTAATGAGAGATGACCTGAATCAGGGCAAGAAGCGTACGGTGTCCGGGACCGATATTGAGGAAGTAAAGAAGCTGAATAGCGAGTCGGGATTGACCTATAACCAGGTGAAGCAGCTCCTTGGCCAGCAACATTCCAATAAAAAATGATGGCAGCTGCCAGACTGCTTCTTTTTACACAAACTGTCACAATAATAAAAGCGCCGACCCGTTAAGGTCGGCGCTTCATTTATGCCGTGAAAAGTTCTCATTCTTTTCCTTCCATATTCTTCTCACGCTGCACTGCAAGTTTTTCATTGATTTTCTTCATTTCCTTACAGCGCTGGGTAAGGCTTACGACGACATCTCCCTGTTCGATCTTAGGAGAAGCGCCTTCCGTAAAGAATTCGATCCTGCCTGAAGGCTTGAGGGCGAACAAGAGCAGTGTATTTTCATCACGTTCTTCGAGATAGGACTCGAAGCTGTATTTCTCGGTGATACTTGTTTTCCTGAAGACATCTCCTCTTTCGACCCTCTTATTCAATTCTTCCCAGGTCACACTTTCCTGGAAGAGGATCCGTCCGCCTATTGTGTGGACCATATCCTCCAGGTCCACTTCACCTTGGCTGCGCAGGCTTAGCTGGAAGAGGTTATTCCTTCCGATTTCAGGAACGAACGTTGTACAGACAAGTGCATTGTAAGAATCCAGTTCAGTTGCGGCAATCATGTATTCATATGGAGTCAAATCCAGATAGTACTCTGTCTGCTCCGAAAGAATCTCTCCTTTGTAAAAAGGAACCCCAGCCTTCCGGGCCGGAATCAGCCGCTGCCAGGAAGAATCAGCAATCAATACTGTTATTTTCAATTCCTGGAGTGTTTTCGCCAATTCTGTGCTGAAGCTGCTGCCGCCGACGATGACGACACCCGGCCGCTCATCGATGGCAAGATCCAACTTCTTCGCCAGCCATTTGATCGAGAATCCATGTGCTACGACTGTCGAGAACACAAGCGCAAAGGTTAACGATGTAAGAATCGAGGCGTCCTCGAACCCTTTTTCCAGCAGGACGGATGCAAAGTAACTCGATACGGTCAGGGCTACGATACCTCGAGGGGCAATCCAGCCCACGAGAATTTTTTCCTTATTCGAAAGGTCGGTTCCGATCGTAGACAGCCAGATCGATAATGGCCTGACAATGAATAACATCAGCAATACGAAAGCGATGATATTCCAATTGAATATCTTGAATAACACTTCAAGCGATAAGGATGCTGTCAGCATGACGAAGATTGCCGAAATCAAAAGCACTGAAATATTCTCTTTAAAATGGCGCATATCATCAATCGAAGAAATATGCATATTTGCCAGGGTCATTCCCATTACGGTAACGGCAAGCAGACCGGTCTCATGCATGATCTGGTCTGATATTGCAAAGCTGGCGAGTACAAGTACAAATACGACAGGTGATTTTAAAAATTCAGGAACATGTCCCCTTTCAAAGATAAAACCGGTAAATCGGCCAAACAACCATCCTAAGACACCTGCAAAAATGGATGCTGCGAAAAACAGCAGAAGCGACATGGCATTGACGTTATCACTCATTAGGAAGTTAATGATTTCAAAGGCGAACAACGCAAGCAGCGCTCCAAATGGATCAACGACGATCCCTTCCCACTTTAATATGGCGGCTGGCCTTGGTTTAAGCTTTGCCTGTCTAAGAAGCGGCAAAATAACGGTCGGTCCAGTGACAATGAAAAGACCACCGATGACAAAAGCAACCGCCCAGGACAGTCCAGCTACATAGTGAGCACCAAGTGAACCCAGAATCCAGGCCAGGAAAGCACCTATTGTTACAATTCTGAAGACTGGCTTACCAAGTCCCCTCACTTCGCGGAAATCAAGGTTCAAGCTTCCCTCGAATAAAATGATGGCTACTGCCAGTGAAACGATCGGTTTAAACATTTCACCGAAATCGGCTTTGGGATCGATCACTCCCAATATCGGTCCCACCAACAGGCCTGCGAGGGACATGACGACGATAGCGGGCATCTTAAATCTCCAAGCCACCCATTGTGAAGCAATGCCCAGCACGCCTACCAGCATTAAATTAAATAATATTGAATCAATCATCGCGTTCTCCTTTGATGTAAAAGTAATATACTCTGCTTATATAATTGCATTATGCTTATGGAACATGATAATCGGTATGAACGATGGTTGCAAAAGATAAGGACCCTTCTATGTTTTAGTTTACATTTTCACCAGTGATTTTAACCAAATAGTCGTTTCCAATTCCCTGCAAATCGTCACATAATGAAGAAGCGCACTTAACACTGCACCCGCGTTCAACCCGATGATCACGCCGCTCATCCCAAAATCCGGATTCGACCCGAGTAGGTAAATCAGGCTGAACGAAAAAATGCTTGCCCATACTGTATGGACCAGCGCATCCTTGACAAGCCCGAGCCCAATCAAAAAAGCCTGCAGCGGCAAAACCAAAAAATGAAAGAAAAAATACGGCCATAACAACTTGAGGTAAAAAGCTGAGGTGACAGAGTGGAAAAACGTCGTCGTGATATAGTCTCCAAGCAGATAATATATCAGTACTGCCGGCACTCCATATCCGAGCGTAATCCACATCACCTGCTTCAAGTGCTGCAGGATTCCCTCCACATCTTTTTCCGAAGCTTTCTCAGAGATAGTAGGAATCAAGACAATCAATAGTGAAAAAGCGATAAAGGATGGGAAGAATCCAATGGTAAGAGCAATCCCCGCCATCATCCCGAAATGTTCATTGGCTTCCACCGCCCCCATGCCTGCGTGAACCAGGGCCAGTTTTATCAGAAACGGCTGGACGGCATGTGTGAAAGCATGAAAGATTCTCAGAACCGTTGTCGGGAGAGACACGGATAGTATGGACTTCCTCATCTCACTCTTCGCTAAAGGAACGTGAGCAATCCCTTCCTTTCTCTTACCCTTTCGATTAAGAACATAAGCCTGTATCAAATAAATAAAAACGACCGCCTCACTCGCTACAAGCGTGCATAAGGCAATAAAAATGGATGTATTGCTGGTGAAGGACAAAAATTGATAGATGGAAACCAACAGAATCAGCTGAATTCCTTTGCGCAGAAAATTGGCGACCGCGATCTTCCGCATCTGCTGAACCCCCATAAAATAACCTCGTGTAATCGAGGTAAACGCCACAATCGGAATCACAGCGAGGATCAGCCAGCGTATACCGGGATGAATCCCTTGAAACAGCGGCGTCCACATATATACGAGCACCATCGCAATCAGAAGGACGATCGTCGTCAGCACGGCAAATCTGAAAACATATTGAAGCATCCCTCTGTGGTATTTCTCATCCTTTTCGGCGATGAACTTCGATAAACTGATCGGCAGTTCCATACTCGAAAGAATCACCACTAAAAAAACCGTCGGCAAAATCGACATATATGTACCCAGACCCGCTTCCCCCAGCTCACGGGCTAAAATCATATTGATCATAAACTCGACCAGTTCACCAAAAAAAGCTGTTATCACAAGCACCAATGTGCCCTTTAAAAACAAACTCATAGATCCGGACCACCTTCGAATGAGATGTTTCATTCTATGATGGTTGTCCGGTTATTATGTTTTTGGATGAGTGGATTAGATTGGTGCCTGGCTCGATCAGGGTGAATTGAGCCTGGCTCAGAATGCTTGTTTTGAGCCAGGCTAGAATTTGGGGCAGCTGTGGGGCGGCACACTGTGTGCGAAATTTGTCGATTTTTGAAGAATTGTCGGTAACGCGTTGGAAATTGTTGATAAACTGGATTTTCCGTTGATAAAAGAGATTTTTCGGCGGTAAATCAAAATTTTTGTTGATAACTACTTAAAAAACGTTGATAAATCCAATATTCCATTGTGCCAGTCCCAATCACCTGACCCGTACCCCGCTGCACACCCCCTCACCACTAAAAAAACAGCCCCCGCACCAAGCGGGAGCTGTCTGCCTAACCTATACTTCTTCTGTCACGTTCTTCCTGCGGGACAGCTTTCTTTTCATCTTCATCAATACCTCATACACTATCGGTACGACAATAAGTGTCAACAGCGTCGAACTTGTCAGTCCACCGATGACCGTCACTCCCAATCCTTTCGAGATCAGGCCGCCGCCTTCAAGCCCAAGAGCCAGCGGGAACAGTGCACCGATTGTCGCAATTGCCGTCATCAAGATCGGTCGGAGACGTGTGACACCTGCTTCAAGCAAAGCTTCGCGTGTCGACAGTCCTTCGTTTTCCTTGTGGATGACGCGGTCGATCAATACAATGGCATTCGTCACGACGATACCGATCAGCATCAGGGCTCCGATCATGGAAGAAATACTGATGGTTTCTCCTGAAATCAACAGTGCGACAAGGGCCCCTGTAATCGCAAATGGAAGTGAGAACAGAATGGCAAATGGCGCAAGGCCGCCGCCGAATGTAATGACAAGAATCAAGTACACGATTGCAATGGCTGCAAGCATGGCAAGCCCCAATTGTGTGAATGACTCCTGGATATCCTCTGTCACCCCGCCCATATTCACATCGATGCCTGCTGGGAGATCGAGTTCTTCAATATCTTTCTGGATAGCTGCGGATGCCTTGGAGACATCGCTGGAACTCAGTTCTCCACTGACTTTTGCATACACCTTGCCGTCACGTCTGGAGACGGTATCAGATGTTTCTCCTGCTTCAACCTTCACGACATCCTCGATTGGCACTTCCATGCCAAGCGGAGATTGAATCGTTTTGCCGGTCAGATCTTCTATGCTTTCATACTCTTCTTTTTCTACATCAAGATAGACATTTACGTCTTCCCCGTCTTTCTCAATCGTTGTCAGTACAGGACGCTCGCGTGTCTGGCCAAGTTCCATGGCAATCTGACCCGCAGTCAAGCCGTACT
This sequence comes from Bacillus sp. Marseille-Q1617, assembly GCF_903645295.1. Lineage (NCBI taxonomy): Bacteria > Bacillati > Bacillota > Bacilli > Caryophanales > Bacillaceae > Bacillus > Bacillus sp. Marseille-Q1617. Next base: position 397,227 of record NZ_CAHJXM010000001.1, on the reverse strand, counting down.
GGCTTAATTTCTCCTGGTCGGCAACCAGTGAGTATTCGTCATAAGACTCGGAGATGCTTGAATCCACTTTTTTAACATCTTTGATATCTTTCATCTTATCCTGGACATCATTTACAACAGGTTCGATTTCTTCAAGCGTGTCACCGTATACAAATACGACGATTTCATTGCTGCCGGCGCTTGCAGAGAAATCCTGCTGTGCCCACTCGCCTTTACCTGTTTGTTTCTGAAGGTCCTGGATGACTTTTTCTTTTTCGTCTGCAAAATTTTCTGTGTCGTCATTGTATTCAATAAAGAATATCGCATCGCTGGTGCTGCCCGGATTCATCGGATTTTCCCCTCCGACTGAATACTGGATCGTTTCTGCACCTTTTCTTCCTTGCAAATATTCTTCCGCGTCGCCGGCGATTTCAATAACTTCTTCCTTCGTCTGACCAGGCTCCGGCTTATACGTAGCCATCATCATTTTTTCTTCATCGGAAGGGATGAAGCTTACACCGATGAGGGGAACGAGGAACAAGCTTCCTACAAGCATCGCCACTGCAAGGATCGAAGTAATGATCTTGTGATTAAGCGTCCAATTCAGTACCCCTTTATACCAGTTCGCCAAGCGACTAGGCTTCTCCTCATGCTTCTTGCCTGCACCTTTTTTGAACATGGAATGCGCAAGCATCGGCACAATGGTCACGGCAACGAGAAGTGATGCCAGCAGGGCAAATACTATCGTCAATGCAAATGGAAGGAAGAGTTCCCCTACCATGCCGGACACAAGTCCCAGAGGAAGGAATACCGCGATCGTAACAATCGTTGAAGACATGATTGGCACGAACATTTCTTTCGTCGCTTCGCGGATCAATTCTTTTCCTTTCAGCATTTCACCTTTCATTGACATTCTTCGATAGATGTTCTCCACAACTACGATGGAGTCATCGATGACGCGCCCGATGGCTACCGTCATCGCACCAAGCGTCATGATATTCAGCGTGATGTCCATTTGATTCAACAATAAAATCGCAATTAAAAGCGATAATGGAATCGAAATGACCGAAATGATCGTCGATTTGATGTCACGCAGGAACAGGAGGATGATGATCACCGCGAACACTGCCCCGAATAAAGCTTTATTCAGCATCGTGCTGACAGATTGTTCGATCGGTTCTCCCTGATCAAAAGTAGAAATGATTTCGATATTGTCGATGTCTCCCTCGAAATTCTTCACTTTGTCCTTAACCGCATTTACAACATCGACAGTATTGGCATCTGCCGCTTTTACGATTTGAACCCCGATGGACTCTTTCCCATTGGTTCTTGAAACCGACTCTGCTTTACCTGTCACTTCGATCGCGGCGATTTCACCTAATTCAACCGTAGGGATTTTCACATCCGCAGGCATGTTCTGCTGCGGTGCCGCCTGTTGAGGCGGTGCCTGTTGGCCCTGTGTACCCTGGGATGGGGCCATGCCTTCTCCGCCGGATGGCGTCACAGGGATTTTTATTTCTTTTAGATCTTCCAATGTGGAAATATTCCCGTCGATCAGGACGGATTTCTGAGTGTCACCAAACGTATAAAGGCCGAGCGGTGCCGTTACATCAGAGCCCTTGATCATATTTTTGACCGTTTCTTCATCAAGGCCGTACTGTGACAGTTTTTCCTGGTCGAACACCAGATTGGCTTCTTGGATCTCCTGCCCGGAAACCTGAACAGAAGCAACACCGTCAAGGCCTTCGAGGCCCGGGATGATGGTCTCTTCAACTGTAGAAGTCAATTGGGCAAGTGACTGATCCTCATTTGCCACACTCAACGCGATGACCGGGAATGCATTCATACTGATTCTTGTCACATCCGGATCTTGCACGCCCTCCGGAAACGAAACCTCGGATAAAGCTTCTTCTACTTCGGTCTTGGCTTCATCCATATCTTTTGAAAATTTGTATTCAATTTGGACGGAAGAGGCGTTTTGGAAAGATGAGGAGCTCACCACATTCACACCGTCCAAGTTCTCAAGACGTTTTTCGATCGGTTCCGATACTTTATCTGCCACATCCTCAGGCGCGGCGCCCGGATAGACTGTCGTCACACTGACAACCGGAACATTGATATTCGGAAGCGTTTCAAGCTTCATATTAAATCCTGAATATAAGCCTGCCACGATGACGATAATCGTCATCAGCCAAACAGCAAACTTATTCTTAAGCACAAAATTGATTATACTGTTCACTCTCTAATCATCCCTTCTTTTCTGACTGACTAGTCATAACATAGACTAATATAACTGACCGTACAGTCAACAGTCAATACTTGTTAGAAAATAAAGGTTTATTTTTACTGACCAATCGGTCATAATGTAGGTAAGGAGTTTACCGAGGTGAGAAGCGCATGAAGGAAAAAGAAAAGTTAATTATCGAAACATCCATAAAGTTATTTGCCACTAAAGGATTCAATGCCACTTCAGTCCAGGAAATCGTCAATGAATGCGACATTTCCAAAGGGGCCTTTTACTTATACTTTAAATCCAAGGAAGCTTTACTGTTCGCAATCATGAAATATTATTTCGAGATGATCAGGGACCAAGTGGATCTCATCGAAGACGAAGAGTTGCCGCCTTACGAAAAGTTCCGTAAGCAGCTGGAATTTCAGCTTGTGGAAGTCTGGAAGCATAAAGAATTCATCATCATGCAGATCAGGGAGAATGCGATGCCGTTCAATGAAGACATCCATTCCCTGCTTCATGAAATGAAAGCCCACACCTATGAGTTTTATAAACGCCGTTTGACCGCAATATACGGAGAAGAAATTGAACCATACTTTTGGGACCTGTCATTGATCATCCAGGGTATTCTCAAGTCCTATCTTGAAGTCGTGATGCTTGATAAAATAGAGATGGATTTTCGTTATTTGTCAGAGTTTATCCTAAAGCGACTCGACGATGTCGTTCACGGCCTTTTGAAAAGTGAGGATAAGCCCGTCCTTCCCCCTGAGAAGCTTGCGCCTCTGCTGAAGTCTATGAAATCTGCTTCGTTAAATGAGGATACGCTGGTTGGGCTGATCGAGGACCATCTTACAGAAATAGAAGATGAAAATATGAAGATTTCACTCGAGGTCATCAAAGAAGAAATACTAAAAGAAGAAACCCGGACAATCGTGATTAAAGGGATGCTTGTAAACCTGGAAGAGGGCGATTCCTCCCTTGCCTCATTGGCTGAGAAAGTTCGGGAGTTTTATGAAATATAGTGTTGTGTGCGTAAAAAAAAAACGAGTATGGGTGCATACTCGTTTTTCCATATTCAAGAAATTATACTATGCTTCTCCCTCAACTCCTGAATCCCTTTCTTGCAAACCCCGTATTGGAGCCATTAACATCCTTCACACAAGTAGTCCAGGTCTTCCGGGCGCACATTTTCAGCCGTTCGCTGTACCAGCTCAGTTTTCAGGTAGGTCGACCCGGCACTCAATCCTAAGTGTCTGATTACTTTTCCATCCATTGAAAGGACATGTTCATTTGAATCCACACTTTTGACACATTCTGTTTTGCCCTTGTGAGGGCAAGCCTGGCATGCATCATCAAACCCTTGTACAACTTGAATAGGAAAATCTCCCTCATTCCGGATACCTGCAACAATATCGGCCATAACATCAACAAACTTTGGGCTGTATCCCATCCCCTTGAATCCGTGAGTGCACAGAAGATGATGCCCCCGTAAAATTTTCTTCATCCTGCATGCCCCTCCTTATAATCGTTGAATAGCATCCGACTCATGGATGTTCACATTCCCATCCGGGAAATTCAGCGCTGTTTTGTACATCCCGTAAGCTACCCGGTCAGCTGAGATACTGCGGTACTTCCTCCATTTCCCGATCATCACGGGACGGATCATCCGTGAAATAATTTCACCTGTTTTTTCACCTAAACGGAACTCTTTCCGTTCTCCGACAAGCAAAGATGGGCGAAAAATATGAAGACGTTTATAGTGCAGTTTTTCTAGTTCTTGTTCCACTTCCCCTTTTACCCTGCTGTAGAAAATGCGTGAGTCCGCACTGGCTCCTAACGCGGAAATAACCAGGTATTGTTCTGCGCCATGTTGTTTGCATACCCTGGCAAGCTCTAGAGGGTAATTGTAATCCACCATTTTAAACTGTTCCTTTGTTCCAGCTTTTTTGATCGTGGTTCCGAGACAGCAGAAAACGTCATCCACTTCTTCATGAGGGAGAAGTTTCAGTGTATCGAAAGAAATGACACGTTCATCGAGTTTTTCATGGTGAATGCCGCTGCTTGTCCGAACGAAGGAAATGATTTTTTTGTATTGTGAGCTTTTTAATAGAAGCTGTAATAAATGGGACCCGACCAGGCCTGTCGCCCCTGCGAGTACCGCTGTTCTTTCTTTTTCCATCCTTTTTCCTTCTTTCTTAGTATGTATGTTTATTTCATTCTAAGAGAATGGTGAAAAATTATCTAGACACACTGCGAAAAGCAGCTATAATAAAATTTAGTCTTGTTTGAAAAGGAGGCAATGATGATGAGGAACGTGGTTTTATTATTTCTGCTGAGCTCGGTCTTGTTTTTCAATCCTATCCAGGATACAGACCGCTATGTATTGATCACTGATGATGAGCAGAGTATTTCTGATAACTCCTATATTTCCGGAGTTGATGTGATTCTATCTTCAATATCGGCCCTTCCGCAGCTTCCTGACATTCTAATGCCACAGAAATCTTCCACGACTTTCAAACAGGCGATTCTCACTTCCCCTTCCTACGTGGACTTCTTTGCCATGGGCATATCACCGGATTCCGGTGGATTTATTCATATGGTCATGCACTGCTCGAACTACCTCTCCCTCTGACTCCCATATTCCAATTAGATGAGTTTTAACTTCAGTGATCTCTGAAGTTTATTCGGATTGCTCTGTTTCACCAGAAAACTAAATACGCGAGTATAGGAGAGAATTCCTTTGAGAGAAAACAGTTATCAAAAAGAGTCGATTATTTGCTTTATTACCTGCTTAGTCGGATTGACGTCCTTCCTGGGAGTGATCTACCTATCCTCCATCACAACGGGAAACAGCCTTGCATCAGCTTTTCCTGATGTCCCATGGACCCAGGTTATGAACTGGGAGAAACTCGCAGAAATCTTCAACATCAAAACGTCCTAGCACCGCGTTAAAGCATCGAGGGACGGGCCTTTAGCTGGATAAAGCATCTTCATTCACTATATAGATCATTTTAACTTTAGGGAGACAACAATGGATATTTTAACTATATTAAAAGCGATTGTTTTAGGCCTGGTCGAAGGCTTAACTGAATTCGCGCCAATATCATCGACTGGCCACATGATCATCGTAGACGATTTGTGGCTGCAGTCGAAAGAGTTTTTAGGTAAGTACCCGGCGAATACGTTCAAAATCGTCATACAGTTGGGTTCCATATTAGCCGTTGTAGTGATTTTCAGGGACCGTTTCATTGAAATGCTGGACGTTACATCCTGGGCCTCATCGGGGAAAGCGTCCCAACATAAGCTGAAACTCTCACACGTAATGGTCGGGCTTCTTCCGGCCGGTATACTGGGAGTACTATTCGAAGATTACATTGACGAGAACTTGTTTTCAATAAACACGGTTTTGATCGGTTTATTCGCAGGAGCGATTTTCATGATACTTGCCGATGTGGCGGGCGCAAAAAGGAAAGGGCCGGTAATCGAGTCGGTGGATGGCATCACCCATAAGCAGGCGCTGTTCGTGGGACTCTTTCAATGTCTGGCTCTGTGGCCTGGCTTTTCCCGCTCCGGTTCCACTATATCAGGAGGGGTGCTGCTCGGATTGAATCATCGGGCTGCAGCAGACTTTACGTTCATCATGGCAGTTCCGATCATGGTCGGTGCGAGCGTTCTGTCCCTGGCAAAAAACTGGCAGTACTTCACCCTGGATGCCCTTCCTTTTATGGCCGCAGGGTTTGTCAGCGCGTTTATCTTTGCGCTCGTATCCATCAAGTTCTTCTTGAAACTGATCAACAAAGTAAAGTTGATTCCATTCGCCATTTACAGAATCATTTTAGTAATGGTGATTTATGTATTTTATTTCTAATTAAATCCGTTTAAAAGGCCGATTCTGCTGAATCGGCCTCTTTCTATTCTTCATCAAAAAAACGCTTGATCTTCTCAATTTCCTCATTGCTTGTTTCAGATGAAATATAGGGATTGTCGTTTGATTTCGGAGTATCCAGGTTCGTTTTCATTTCAAAAAAAGGACCCTGAGGCTGTTCTGCAATAATCCGGTCATCAAGCTGCTTAAAATCCGGCAATTCTTTTTTGCCTTTTTCCATCACGGTCGCCCTCCTCGTGTTAATGTGCTGCTTCGTCTTTTTTGTACGCAATCAGGATAATTTCTTCATGCGTTTCCTGACGAAGCTCGTTTTCGATATGCTGCAGCTTGCCAAGGGTATCTTCCGATAATTGCGCGACTCCATAATCTTTGTTGTCCATTTCCATCCTCCTTATCCGTTTTCGATTTGCTGCCCGATTTCTTTTGCAGCAAAATATTCATTTCCTTCTTCCACTGCCCGAAGCTCACCTACGGACTCTCCGTGAGAATTTTCATTCATTTCAACCGATGTATACAGCTCGTTATCTTTCACATTCTGCATCGTGATTTCAGGGTTCAGCGGGGTATTGACGTTAAGCTCAGGGGTTTTCTTCTCTCTATCCACCTGTACCACCTCCATTATTTAGTATGACTTGTCTTTTTAAAATCATTCAGGATGGTGTAATTCTTAGCCAGGTACAAAAAAAGCGCATCCCGCTACGGAATACGCTTTTTCCTATCTGATTTATTCGCCTAAATCCACGTTATGATAAACCTGTTGAACATCTTCCAAGTCCTCGATGGCATCGATCATTTTTTCAAATTGTGCCTGTGCATCTTCAGGAAGCTCCACGTCATTTTGTGCAAGCATCGTCAATTCAGCCACCGTGAATTCTTCTACACCGGCACCTTTGAATGCTTCCTGGACGGCATGGAATTGGTCCGGCTCAGCATAGACGATGACTGCTTCATCTTCTTCAAGGATGTCGCGTGCGTCTACATCGGCTTCCATCAGGATCTCGAGGACTTCTTCTTCAGATTTCCCTTCAACACCGATAACAGCTGTCGCATCAAACATATACGCAACGGATCCGCTGACACCCATGTTCCCGCCATTTTTACCAAAAGCAGCACGTACTTCCGAAGCTGTGCGGTTTACGTTGTTTGTTAGAGCATCGACGATGACCATTGATCCATTCGGCCCGAACCCTTCGTATCTCAGCTCATCAAAGTTCTCTTCAGAACCGCCTTTTGCTTTTTCGATTGCGCGGTCAATGATATGTTTAGGAACGCTGTACGTTTTTGCACGTTCCAATACAAATTTAAGGTTTTGATTCAATTCAGGATCCGGTTCACCGGATTTTGCCGCTACATAGATTTCACGTCCGAATTTCGCATAAATACGACTTGTATTGGCGTCTTTTGATGCTTTCTTTTCTTTAATATTGTTCCACTTACGTCCCATTTTGTTTCACTCTCTTTCAGTCTATAAAATTTATCACTTGATTCGTGTTGGTTGTCCATTTCATTATACATGAATTGGGTGAAAGTTGGCTATGCATTGGAACCACTGCTTCATTGAGGATCACGTCATGTTTTTTCAAAATAAGCTCTTTTTCCCTTGGAAAACTGTATAAATGGAAAGCGTTTTGTTCAAAAAGGTTTGTAAATCGGCTTGGGAAGGTAAAAAAAGCATCGCTGCAGCAAAATTGTACGGCTCAATGATCCATTTTGTAAATTTATGATCCTATCTGGAAAAATATGATCCTGTTTGTCGATTTATGATCTTTTCCGGGGAAATATAATCCTAAATGTCAATTTATGATCCTATTTATAAATATATGATCTTTTAAGAATTATTCTAATTAAAATTCTGCCTTCTAACTTCTAGCTACTTCCTTCCGCCCTTTCCTCTTGCTCCTCGCCTCCATGCCACTCGATTTATTAAAGCCTCGCTCAAAAAAGAAAAAACCGGCTCTACAGCCGGCTTTCTTCCTGATAAGCACTGATTTCTTCATATTCGCTTTCCAGCAGTCTGGGCAGACGAATGAAAATCGGCATCAATCTGCGGTAAGCTTCTGTCGCTTTCTCGTCAGGCTGATGGGAGTGAACGGAGCCGACCATCGTCTTTACCTCTTCAAGTGAGTCCAGTGTTCCCTGTCCGTACATTCCGAGAACAACTGCTCCAAGACATGAGCTTTCAAAGCTTTCAGGCACTTCCACTTCCTGATCGAAGATATCTGCAAGCATCTGGCGCCAAAGTTCCGATCGGGCGAAACCTCCCGTTGCCTGTACGCGGGTCGGTGATCCGATCAGTTCTTCCAGGGCGAGAAGGACGCTGTATAAGTTCATGACGATCCCTTCTAGCACCGCCCGGATCATATGCTCTTTTTTATGATGCATGCCGAGGCCGAAGAACGATCCGCGCGCTCTCGCATTCCAAAGCGGAGCCCTTTCCCCCGCCATATATGGGTGAAAAATCAAACCTTCCGAACCTGGCTCGACCTTTTCCGCAATATCAGTTAGCACTTCATAGGGGTCTTTCCCCAATCGTTTTGCCACTTCCACTTCTGCTGAGGCGAGCTCGTCGCGCACCCATCTGAATATCATCCCTCCGTTATTCACCGGCCCACCGATGACCCAGTGCTTATCCGTCAATGCATAACAGAAGATCCGCCCCTTGGGATCGGTCACCGGCCGGTCAGTTACAGCGCGGATCGCTCCGCTTGTTCCGATCGTGACTGCCACCACCCCTGGTTCAATTGCGTTCACCCCTAGATTAGAGAGGACACCGTCACTTGCACCGACGATAAAAGGAGTGTCCGCAGGCAAGCCAAGCATGTCTGTGTATTCTACTTTTAAACCTGTTAAGCTTTCCGTCGTTGAAACTGGCTTGGATAATTGATCGCCGGTAACGCCGGCTACTTTTAACGCTTCTTCATCCCATGCGAGCTTTTCCAAGTTAAACATACCGGTAGCAGAGGCAATGGAATAATCGACCACATACTCGCCGAATAACCGGTGAAAGATGAATTCTTTAATGGAGATGAATTTCTTTGCTCTTGCAAATAAATCCTTATGTTCTGCATTAAGCCAGGTCAATTTCACAAGTGGGGACATCGGGTGGATCGGTGTGCCCGTCCTCCGGTAGATGTCCATTCCGTTGTATTCCTTCTTGATTTTGACTGCCCAGTCCGCACTGCGGTTGTCAGCCCATGTTATCGACGCCGTGAGCGGCTGATCATTCTCATCGACGAGGATCAAGCTGTGCATCGCTGAACTGAAAGAGACAAACGAAATCTTTTCTTTCGTTTGCAGCGTCACTTCCTTGATCGCTTGTATGACCGCACGGAAGATTTCTTCAGGGTCCTGCTCTGCAGTTCCCGGTGCAGGTGTATGTAAAGGATATTCCACTCCGTGACGGCAGATGGCCTCTCCTTTTTGATTAAAAAGTACCGCTTTGGTACTGGTTGTTCCGATATCTACGCCAATCATCTGTGACATGTCCATTCCTCCTCAAGTAGAGACAATCATTGCTGTGACAAGTATAAAACGGGGATGACGTAAAGTCACCCGTTATGTATGAAATAGAGAAAAGGAAGAAGCATCGCTGCCCTTCCTTTCCACTACCTTTAGTATGAAACCTTTACGAGATAAAAATACCCAAGATGAACGCTACGGCGAATCCGACGAAACCTATGAGTGTTTCCATCACCGTCCATGATTTCAACGTATCTTTTACGTCCAATCCAAAGTAACGGTTAACCAGCCAGAATCCGCTGTCATTTACGTGTGAGAATACTGTTGCACCGGATGCAATGGCGATAACCATCAAACCAAGCACAGGCCCCTCTAATCCCAAAGTGGAAATCAAAGGACTCATCAACCCTGCTGCAGTGACCATCGAAACTGTCGCAGAACCTTGTGCAACACGGACGACCATCGCGATCAAGAATGCAAGGGCGATCGGAGGCAGGCTTGATCCCGCCATCATTTCACCAAGTACTTCACCAACGCCTGAATCAATCAAAACTTGTTTGAAGACTCCCCCGGCACCTGTTACCAGGATGATGATCCCTGCAGGCTCAAGGGCTTTTGTGGCAATCTCCTGTACTTCATCCCTCGTGTATCCCCGCTTCGTACCAAGAAGGACGAATGTAAGAATCGTGGCAATTGTCAGCGCCACGAAAGGGTGACCAAGGAACGTCAACACGGAACGAAGCGCATTTCCTTCCTCTAATAGTACGCCCGACAGCGTATTCAAGAGAATTAAAAACAAAGGAATGGAGATTAAAGATGCAATAAGACCAAAGCTTGGCAGTTCTTTATCATATTCTATTTCTTCAACTTGCATATAATCAGGCACAACGGCATGAATTTTCTTTGAAATATATTTTGCAAAAAACGGCCCGGCAATGATCATGGACGGGATACCGGCAATCACACCGAAAAGAATGACCCAGCCAAGATCCGCTCCGATCAGGTCAGCGACCGCAATCGGCCCAGGTGTCGGCGGGATGAAACTGTGTGTGACGGCAAGCCCCGCAAGCAGTGGAATACCATAGTACAATAAAGACTTTCCTGTTTTCTTTGCCAGTCCATACACAATCGGAACAAGAATGATGAACCCTACATCGAAAAATACCGGAATCGCTACAAGGAATCCTGTGATACCAAGAGACCATTGTGCTTTATCTTCTCCAAATTTGTTGATCAGCGTCTGGGCAAGACGTTCCGCCCCTCCGGAGACTTCAAGCATTCTCCCGAACATCGCACCTAAACCAACGACGACAGCGACGAATCCGAGAGTTCCTCCCATACCGTCCTGGATCGAGGTGACAACATCGCCAAGCGGCATTCCTGCTGCAATCCCCACGATTAAACTTACAAGGAGCAGTGCAACAAAGGCATGAAGCTTTGTTTTAATAACTAAAAATAATAGAAGAAAAATTCCTGCTAACGCAACCAATATCAGCATTTGATCTGACATGTTAACCCCTACCCTTCTTTTTTAATATACCTATTTCCTTATTCCACCCATACCATTAAAGCGTTTACATTAAACCTTTATGTATCTGACACTCACAGTCTATCATGCTCGGAAAATATTTTTCAGAAAAGTGTCTGGGAGGAAAAATTATTTTTTCTTGATATCTCTATTATAAAAAATATTTTTCTATTTGCAACCGTTTACAAAAAATATTTTTCTTTTTCTTTTATTTTAGTATAATAATAGTATGAAAACCCTTACAGGAGTGTTGCCCATGATGAAAGAGCATCAGCATTGCCTGGCAAGCATCCGCTCTCATTATCCACAGTTTAGTGAAACCGAACGGAAAATTGCCGATTATATACTGGAAAACCCCACCCACATCATACATTCCACCATCAACGGTCTGGCCGAAGATTTAGGTGTAGCGGATTCGACCGTCTTCCGCTTTTGCAAAAGAATCGGCTTCAAAGGCTATCAGGCCATGAAAATAGCCCTTGCATCTGAAATCGTAACAGGGCTGAAAGACATTCATGAACGAGTGGATGAAGGGGATACTCCCCAAACAATCGCTTCCAAAGTCTTCCGTTCAAATATCAAAACAATCGAAGACACATTGATGGTCGTTGACGAGAAAAAACTTCAGGAGGCGGTGGATGCATTAACTGGAGCCGAATCGATCGAATTCTTCGGCAGCGGCGGCTCAGGCGTGATTGCACTTGATGCGTATCATAAATTGATTCGCACAGGACTGCGGGTCCGGGCGACTTCTGACAGCCACATCCAGCTGATGACCGCTTCCCAGATGACCGAAAAGGATTGCGCGGTCTTCATTTCGCACAGCGGGTCTACAAAAGATATCCTGCAAGTCTTGGAAGTCGTGAAGGAAACGGGCGCGAAGACGCTTTGTATAACGAACTTCGCCAAATCCCCATTAAGCCGGGAAGTCGACATCCCCCTCTATACCGTTTCAGAGGAAACCGACTACCGTTCAGAAGCCCTTTCCTCCCGAATCGCCCAACTGACGCTGATTGATACGCTGTATGTAAACATCATGATGAGGCGTGAAGCGACCGGGCAGGAAGCTCTGAAGAAGATGCGAAGCGCGATTTCGGTGAAAAGGATCTAAGCAGTGAGGCGTGAGACCGTTGGCGGTCTGCGTCTTTTTTGATTTGGGCAGCGAATTTTTCGGTATTTTTAGGTTGCAGCTGGAATTTAGATGCGATTTCGTTCACTGCAGCCTGTTAATTCCGTCAGTTATTCTGAAAAATCCAGTCAAACCACACGATATTTCCGTTACTTTTTTAATTAATTCCGGCAATTAACTATATAATTCCGTCACAAATCCATTTAATTCCGTCAACCAGCCTCTTCACCCCGCCATGCACTTTCATCCTTTTATTAATCTCCTCATGCATGCCCTGTGAAATGTTTTACTATTCAAACCATTTAGATTATGATTTTTATAGAGCAGAAATCTATAAAGGCGGGATCAATATGTCACAGAAGCTTACACTGGATCATGCAAGAGAACTTGATAAGAGCGACTCCCTCGCTCATTTCAAAGAGGAATTTTACATAAAAGACGGCCACTGCTACATGGACGGCAACTCTCTCGGATTATTATCGAAACGCGCCGAGAAAGCGCTTTATACTTCGCTGGAAGATTGGAAGGAACACGGAATCGACGGCTGGATGGATGGCGCCGAGCCCTGGTTCTATTATTCTGAAAAACTGGGCGGGAAAACGGCTCCGTTAGTCGGTGCCAAAAAGGAAGAAGTCATTGTGACCGGATCCATCACGACCAACCTGCACCAGCTGATTGCCACATTCTATCAGCCTCAAGGAAACAGGACAAAGATCCTGGCTGATGAATTGACCTTCCCTTCAGATATCTATGCGATTCAAAGTCAGCTCGAATCAAAGGGGTATAACCATGAAGACCATCTCGTACAGGTGAAAAGCCGGGACGGATATACTCTGGTGGAAGAAGATATCATCGACGCGATGACAGAAGATATCGCCCTGATCCTCCTTCCTTCTGTCTTATACCGCAGCGGTCAGCTGCTGGATATGAAACGGTTGACGGAGGAAGCTCATAAGCGTGGAATTGTCATCGGATTTGATCTTGCCCATTCGATTGGAGCCCTCCCCCACGCCCTTCATGAAGATGGAGTGGATTTTGCCGTCTGGTGCAATTATAAATATTTGAACAGCGGTCCTGGCGGTGTCGGTGGATTATTTGTCCATGAAAAGCACTTTGGGAAGAAACCGGGCTTGTCGGGCTGGTTCGGATCACGGAAAGACAAGCAATTTGATATGGAGCATGTGCTCACCCCCGCAGAATCGGCGGGTGCTTTCCAGATTGGGACGCCACACATTCTGAGCAGTGCGCCATTACTCGGTTCACTTGAACTATTTGAGGAAGCAGGGATCGGGGAACTTCGAAAGAAATCCCTCTCGCTGACAAGATTCTTGATGGATCTGTTGAACCAGGAGCTCTCAGGCTGCGGGTTCACAATTTGCAATCCACTGGAAGACGAACGCCGCGGCGGCCACGTAAGCCTCAAGCACGACGAAGCCGCCAGAATTTGCAAAGCCCTTAAGGCCAACAAAGTGACACCGGATTTCCGTGCGCCGAATAATATCCGCCTGGCTCCGGTCGCCCTGTATTCGTCCTATGAGGACGTTTGGGATACAGTTCAGATTTTGAAAAAAATCATGGAGAATGAAGAATATAAACAATTCGAAAACGTCCGTAACGTTGTAGCTTAAAGGAGGATCAAAATGAAAATCATCGATATTTCACAGCCGCTTCATGACGGCACACCCGTTTGGCCGGGTGACACCCCTTTTTCTTTTTCATTGAACTGGTCCATGGAAGAAACCGGATCCGTCAATGTCGGACAGCTGAATATGAGCGCCCATACGGGAACCCATGTGGATGCCCCGTTCCATTTTAAAAGTGACGGAAAGCGGATTTTGGATCTGCCGCTGGATCATTATATCGGTCCTGCGGTCGTCGTATCAATTGACGGGGCTGAGAGCATTGGTCCAGAGCAGCTTTCTAGTATTGACCTTTCTTCTGTAAATAAGGTACTTTTCAAGACGGAAGCATGGAAGGATCTTCAAGCATTTCCTGAATCCATCCCTCCGATCAGGCCGGAACTGGCCCCTTTTTTAAAAAAGAACGGCATCCACCTAATCGGAGTCGACCTCCCTTCAGTGGATGAGCTGGACAGCAAGGAAATGGAAGCCCATCACGCCCTGACAGAAAATGATGTCCTGATCCTGGAGGGTATCGTATTGAAGGATGTGGCGCCCGGGTATTATGAACTGTACGCCATGCCCCTCCCTCTTAAGGACGCAGACGGTTCTCCGGTCCGCGCAGTATTGATTGACCGGGAGGCATAATAATCGTTGGTTGGAAGCAGCTTGTGAAGCTGCTTCTTTTTTATTTGTTTATTGTTAAGCCGGTGCCTGGCTCAATTCAGCTATTTTGAGCCAGGCTCAACCTCTGCGTACCAGGTACACTCCGCCCGGTTTGTACCTGGTACAAACCTTGCTGAATGTACCAGGTACAAAACAAAAGACAACCCCCCCAGCCAAAATTCCACCTCTTCAATCCCTCTGCACATAATTGACCTACATAAGATATAAATTTCAAAAAATGTTCATAGACTTAACGTATAAAGGTTTAAATTCTTGAAGAATTCGTCATAACTAGTAAGACGGCTCGTCCTAACTAGTAAGACGGAAGGAGGAAGATGAATGGGTATTTTGACGACTATCGGGTTCGTTGTATTCCTTGGCACGATTTTAGGCGTCCTCATCTATTTCTTAAGACAAGCACTGGACTCAAATGATTCGAAGCGAATCGATCCCCATAAGGATCATGACAATTTTTCGCAGTAAAAGCGGCGTTTTCATTGGAAAGGAGTTTTCTTCCGGTGGAAACGTTTTTTTATGGGTATATTTCGAGCGATTTCTTTATAAATTCCTTGCTAAAGGAGATGTATTTTCAACTTTCATCATTTTGTTTTCAACTTCAGGTAATTTATTTTCAACTTTTTCACTTTTATTTTTAACTTCCATTGATGTATTTTCAACTTCTCAATCCTCCAGCACGATCAGTGTTAAAACACTAAACAAAAAGCCCCTGACAAGCAGGGACTTTCTTCTATCCATATACTTCTTTCTCTCCAAGTTCCATCACACTCGAACACATCGGACATTTCTTTTTATCCGAAGCCGATTCACCGGCTTCCCGTCTTTGCCACGTAATGCAATGTTTATTTGTACATAGCCAAGCTTTGACCACATTCAGCCTGCCGGTCCGCTTTTCGCGGGAACCGCCGCTTTTCACTTCTTCCTGATGGGGTTCATTGCTGAATATGTCATTGATAAAGCGGGAACACTTTCTCGTCTCCCCTTGGTAATAAGCAGGGGATGATATATAAAGTTTTTCCTTCGCACGTGTGATGGCCACGTAGACAAGCCTTCTCTCTTCTTCCAATGCCCCGCTCTCTTTATGTGCAGATTCTTTGTAAATCTTGTCCTCGAGCTTTCCGGCATTCAGGGCTGAGCTGTGCGGCAAATTGCCTTCGATCGCTCCGATCAGGAAGACAACCGGAAATTCAAGTCCTTTGGAACGATGGATCGTCATAAGAGAAACGCTGTCGCTCTCGCCGCTCTTATCCTGATATACTTCTTCATATTTTGCTTTCATTTCATCTATGAAACTGATGAAGCTGGAAATCGTTTCAAACCTCTTCGCCGACCCTTCAAGTTCCGTCAGCATTTCTTTGATCAGTTCCTTCTGCTCTGTCACGACATGGGATTCCTGGGCATCGATATACTGATGATAGAATTCTTTGCGGATTTTCTTGATGGCCGTCTCAGGTGATTCTTCTTGAAGGGATTTGATGAACTTCATCCGCGTTTTAATATTTTTCACTTGAAAAGGCTTCAGTCCGTTCATGGTTGTGAGATGGATGAGCGGATACTTCTTTCTGACCCTTCCATCCTCCTGTAAAATATGGGCCATGCCCTGCTCCCTTCTGATGAACATGGTCGGCAGGATATTTCCGATTGCATCGAAATTCCGCGGAACGATACACAGTCTCAAGTAATCGACGACAGGTTTAACGGTCCAGTTCTCATAAAAAAGGGAATCCTTTTGATTGTAAGGATGAAAAGGAATCTCCTTCATCAGCAGCTGCTCAAAAACCGCCCGTCCGCTGCTCATCGTCCTATGTAGAATTGTGATATCCCGGTAAGAATAGCCTCCTTCTATCAATCTCTCAATTTCTTCCGTAATCCAGACCGCTTCTTCGTCTGCCGTGGCCGGCCTTGAATATAGAGGCTTCTTTTCTTCTTTCTTTGTAGCAATCAATTTCTTTTTCCGCCGGTGGACATTTCGATCGATGACCTCGTTCCCGAGTCCGATGATGTATGCGTCGGAACGATAGTTTTCTTTCAGCGTCACAATCTCCGCTTCCGGGAATTCCTGGTCGAAATCAAGGATGAACTCATTGCGGGCACCGTTGAAGGAATAGATCGTCTGGTCATCATCCCCGACGACAAACAGGTTCCCGTGGGCCGCAATCATTTTTATTAATTCATATTGTATGAGATTCGTATCCTGAAATTCATCCACCATGACGTATTGAAACCGGTGCTGGAGGCTTTTCAATAGATTCGGATTCATGCCCAGCAAATCGTATGCCTCGGTCAGGATATCGTCAAAGTCCATTTTATGATTTTTGCGCTTCCATTCTTCATAACGTATCAATATATCACGGATTTCTTTATCCGATTTCGAAGAATAGGGCATTTCTTTTATGTTCATTTTATTTAATTTATAATGTGAAAGCTTCGCAAGCAATGTCTCGGCATCATACGGATCATAAATATTCATTTCCCGCTGAAGCTGCTTCAGGATGATTTGCTTGTAGCGTTCATTCCCGATGATTTCCTGTGTATAATGCCTTGAACGCAGTAAATAAAGGAATAACGCATGAAAGGTACTCGCCTGGACGCCCTGCCCCCGTCCTTCAGTACCCGGTAAAGAGTTGATGCGCTGCTTCATTTCCTCTGCTGCTTTTTTCGTAAAGGTGACGAGCAGAATATTCTGCGGAAGGATATTCTTCACCTTCATCAAATAACCGGCACGGCATACAAGGACGGTCGTCTTCCCGGTACCTGCACCGGCAAGGGTCAGACACGGACCGCTGCCGTGACGCACCGCAGAAATTTGCGCTTCATTCAAATGAATGCCCGCTTCTTCTATTTTCCTGAAAAAGAATGCATCCTCTTCTTCTGATGCCACGAGGTCCACAGAAGTTTGTCCTTTATGTAATGAGGCAGTAGGGATGGCGGTCTTCTCTGCTTCAAATGGATAGATCGAGTAATTGGTCAGTGCTTTATTCAACTCACATTCTCCTTGCTCACTTGCAAAAGTTGACTTCCGAAATAGATAACCTTTCTATCATAACAAGCACCCCTGACATCCTGCAATCCTCTCTGAAGCTTTCAATCGAAAATCAATTTCTTCCAATTCCGTTAAACAACTGTTTAAACCTTTGAACTACCTTTATCATAAGGTTTCTGGAAGTTAATCAAACGTTTGTTTAACTTTTTTTCTGAAAACATTGATTTGGAGCGAATGCAGTTAAACAACTGTTTAACTTTCTAGAGCCTGCTGTTTTAAGGTTTACGGATGTTAATCAAACGTTTGTTTAAATCATGTTTTTTTGATTTGAAATGAAAGTATTGATTTTCACCTTAAGCGGAGGTGAAATTCCCCCTTCAAATTATTCGTATTTTGATATTAACCGGTTCTAGCTGTTGATTGGAGTGCAAGACGAAGACTCCTGCGGGAAAAGCGAGACAGGTGAGACTTGTCTAGCTGCAGGGCTTAGAGGCACATGTCATAAGTCAAACCGACCAGAAGGCAAAGAACGCCTTCATGGCCGATTCGCCTTATGCCACCCGCCTCTGAGCAAAGCCCTTCCGCTTTTCTTACCCGCAGGAGCGCAGCGACGAGGAGGCTCACCGGCCGCCCGCGGAAAGCGAAGTCTTGCACGGAAATCAACAGCGGTGTTTAAACCAGTCAACTTAAATGGAGTTTTTTAGAACAGAAATTGCCTATGAAACTCTCTGTTTCAGGATTAAAAAAACATAAATAAAGGTATTTAAACAATAGGTGATAAACGTGAATATAATTAAATGGGGCTTTACCCGCCGCAACTCGATCAAGGCTGAGTTCGACCTCTTCCCTCACTCACTGGTGATTCTCAGGAAAATCAGGAGCTTTTATTTTGTTTATCAAGTCCACTGGTCCTCCCTTGATCCGGTGGTTGACAGACACCATCTTGAAGAAATGGAGCTGCTTGTGAACCGGGAACTTGGGTATGAACAGTATTATCTAAGACGGAGAGAAATGTAATGTTAAAACGTTTTCAAATAGTGAGATAGAATGCGATAAAGAAAGATAAATGCCTATTACGATTTGAAATCCGCCCAAAATCGAAATATATGGACTTTTCTGAACATTTAAATAAGTGATTGAATTTGCTAATATGAACTTAAGAACTTAACAAAAGATTTACACAATCTTTAAGGAAGGCGTGATTCCAATGACGTAGCGAAAGCAAAGCATGTCAACATCACATCTTGCAACTGAAATCGGCCCGTGAAAACTGATTTCAAGATGTGTGGATATGCGGGGACGCGCAAATCTTATTTCAGGGGATGATTCCAATGAAGAGTGTAAGCGAAGCATGCTAGGATCATGTTGCATATAGAAGATAGCCCGTGAAAACTATCTTCGCACCATGTGGGCATGTGGGGATGCAGAAGCAAGAAAAAAATAAACTATATAACATGCAACACCATTAATTTAAATTAATTGAATGTTTGGTATGTGTATTAGTAAGAAAGGATAGAACGTGTAATTGAATAAGGTTTACTTAAGTTGAGACGCTGTTTATGTGAAGTATACATAAGCAGCGTCTTGAATTGTTTATACATACTCTTCTTTTAATATCGAGCAGACTGCCGCGTCGCAGAATACCCCTTTTTCAAAAGCGGCTTTTCTTAATACTCCCTCAAAAATGAACCCCGCTTTAAAAAGACATTCCTTCGATGCCGTATTTTCCGGATCATAGAAAGCTTCAATCCGGTTCAATGACATCGACTCAAAGCCAAATTGAATGATCGGCTTCAGCACTTCCGACATGACCCCCTGTCTCCAGTAGGCAGGATGTACTTCAAAACCGATTTCCGCTTTATAATGTTCTTTCTCCCAGCAGTGGTACCCGCAGCTCCCGATGATTTTCCCGGACCCTTTCTCAGCGATTCCCCACCGGATGCCTTCGTTCTGCGCGAACCTCGTATTCCATCTATCAATAATGTCAATTGCCTGGCCTGTTTCAGTAAACGATTCGAGGTCATAATATTTCGTTACTTCATCTCTTGAGAAGTAATCAAATACTTGCGCTGCATCCGATTCTTCCATTTGTCTTAAATGAAATCTTTCGGTTGTTAATATAGGAAATCCTTGTGGAAAGTTCATAGTATCAGCTCCTTTTCGAATGGCTTCGTTAAAACTATTCAACGTCATCCATCGTATAACCTTTTTTCTGACAAATTCAGGTTTTTTAACGCTTCGGCGTTCTGTATAATAGCATTAACGAAATACGTAAAGGATGAGGCTCATGAAAGCACAGAAAATCATAAAGAGTGAGGCGGTCTTTATCGGCACCTCCCCTTTCCCCGCTCCGGGTTTTATTGCTATTCGGGAGGATAAGGTCATTGGCACGGGCCCCCCTTCTGAACTGGAAAGCTATCTTGATGCCTCGACCGCTGTTTATAATATGGGGAATCGATTGGTCATGGCAGGATTTCATGACTTTCACCTTCACTTTTTCCTCGGGGCGATGTTTGAAAGCTTCTGTCAGCTGACGTATGGGGCGACGGAAGACGAAACGGCGAAGATGGCAGCCATTTATGCAGACAATCATCCAGATGATGAATGGGTTCTGGGTTTCGGCTGGCATCATGTCCGCTGGCCGGGCCAAAAATTGCCTAGCCGCCATTCACTGGACCGCTGCCTGCCGCATAGACCAGCCATTTTATTAAACGAGGAAGCGCATAGTGCATGGCTGAATACCGCAGCTCTTCAAAAACTCGGAATCGGCCGTGATACTCCTGAACCTCCATTCGGCAGAATAGAGAAAGATGAAAACGGGGAGCCTACAGGGTTTCTGTACGAAACAGCCGTAAAATATGTGACGAGAGCCTTTCAGTTTGATGAAGCGCTGAAAAACAAGCTGATGGAAAACATGCTGAAAAAAACAGCCTCTTTAGGCATTACGTCCGTATCGGATATGCTGCCCCTTCCGGGATATACTCTCGGTGCCCCTGCCTTCTATCGTAGCTTTGAAGATAAGGGTAAGCTGACGACAAGGATTCACTTCCTGGATGTACTGGATGGCAACCTTAAAAGAAGTCTTTCATATAAAGAGACTTATCGGTCGGACCGGCTTCAGTTTTCAGGCTTGAAGCAATTTCTTGATGGGGTCCCCCTGACATACACCGGCTTCCTGCTCGAGCCATATGCAGACCGGCCAACCGAAAGAGGCGGGACCATTTATGATTTTGAACAATACAAGCAGTGGATTGAAGATGCTGACCGGGAAGGCTTCCGGGTCAGGCTGCATGCGTGCGGGGATGGGGCTGTCCGGATGGGGCTCGATTTATTCGAGCATGCCTCTGATGTGAATGGTGCGCGGGACTCACGCCACACGATTGAGCATATTGAAGTGTGTCATCCGAGCGACTTTCAACGATTTAAAGAACTAGGAGTCATCGCCTCCATCCAGCCTGAACATTTGACGGCGGGCTCGATGGACTCCCATGCCTATATTGACCGCCTGGGAAGTGAGCGTTCCAAATACACATGGCCAATCGGCTCACTCCAAAATCATGGTGCCCCGCTTGCGTTCGGTACGGACTTTCCGATAGTGGATTTAAATCCGATGCTCGGAGTGTACCGTGCTGTCACCCGTAAACATGAGGACGGTTCTCCCCGGAACGGATGGAATCCCGCAGAGAAGATTTCACTCAGTGAAGCGCTTATTCACTATACGAAGAGTTCAGCCTATGGAAACTTTCGCGAGAATGAATTAGGTACGATCGAAGCGGGCAAGAAAGCCGATCTCGTCGTATTCGACCGGAATTTATTTGAAGTCGATCCGGAAGAGATCCTCGAAGCAAAGACTGTTATGACGGTCATGGATGGAGACATCGTTTATGAGGCCTGATTGTCATGGGAGACAAACTCAGCCATAAAATCAAAATCAAGGCCCGTCCCGCATCGCTTTAAAGCGATGCGGGACGGGCCTTGATCATCTTGTTTATCAGCGTGGATCTTTCAATCCTCCGCCGTGGATGGTTTTTTCCTGGAATGGAAGGGTAAGCTCTTTGCTCAGTTTCTCAAGGAAGCTCTGTTCGCGCTTTGAAACGAGTGAGATGACTGTTCCTTCCGCTCCCATGCGTCCTGTTCTTCCTGAGCGGTGGATGTACTGCTTCGTGTCAGTCGGGAAATCAAAGTGGATGACGTGGGAAACGTCTGTGATATCCAGTCCGCGTGCGGCTACATCGGTTGTCAGAAGCAATGGAACCTTGCCTGCCCGGAAGCGGTCCAGGGATTGCTTCCGCTCCATTTTCTTGGATTCACCCGCAAGGACTTCAAGCTCTACACCTTTATACTTCAGCTTTTCTTCCGCTTCTGATAATTTTTCAAGCTGATTGAAGAATACGAGCGCTTTGATGTCTTTAAAGTAGGCAATGCTTCGCAGCGCTTCAATTTTGTCACGAAGTTCGGTGTACACAAAGATATGATCCACTTTCGGATTATCCAGATTGGCCTCCATCTTCACGATTTCGTGGTTCTGAAGCAGTTCTGCTGCCACTTCTTCCGTACGGTCGGAAAGAGTCGCCGAGAAGAAGAGGACCTGACGCTCTTTAAGCGTGGACTTGATAATGTCTTCTACCTCGCGTTTATGCTCCTGCCCCACCATTAAATCAAACTCGTCGACGACGATCGTTTTGACTTCATGCATTTTCAGCTTCTTCAGTTTCATCAGCTCAATAAGGCGGCCTGTCGTACCGACTACGATATGAGGCTTCTTCTTTAATTTCTCCACTTGCTTCTTGATGTTGGCACCCCCGATGAAGGCCGCACTTGTTACATCACTGCCTTTAGCCCATTTTTGAATTTCCTGATGGATCTGCATCACAAGTTCGCGGGATGGGGCAAGGATAACGGCTTGTGCCTGCTTGCGCTTCGGATCGACCGCTTGAATGATCGGCAGTAAATACGCCAATGTTTTTCCCGTTCCCGTGGGTGATTCGCATACGACATCTTTGCCTTCAAAGATGAGGGGAAGCACACGCTCCTGGACAGGTGTTAATGCAGTGAAACCGGAATCCTCCCAGTTTTTTTGTAAAAATGGGGATTGTATCATTGTAGAGATTGAATTCATATTATTATTTCCCTTCCCTTTCGGCATTCTGACGGAAAGTATTTTCCTTTATTAAAGGTAAAGATATTTCCACGATGGTGCCTTTTTGTTTTTCACTATGAAAGACAATTTTCCCTTTATGTTTTTCGATGATTTTTTTGCAGATGGCCAGTCCCAGTCCAGTGCCTTTCTCTTTTGTAGAATAGAACGGCTCGCCGATTGTCTCGATTCTTTCGGGCTCCATGCCTGTCCCATTATCGGATACAACCACAAGTGCCCCGCCGTCTTTCCTATTAAGGGAAATGGATACCTTTCCCCTTCGGTCATTCGGGATGGCTTCAACGGCATTTTTGATGATGTTGATAAAGACTTGTTTCAATTGATTTGCCTCCGCCATTACATTCAGCGGCTCCAATGCATAGGGTTTGTATTCTATAGAAACATTGTCTATATTCGCCTGTGCTTGCATTAATACAATCACTTGCTGCAGAATTGCTTCTACATTTTCTGTTTGATAATGCAGATCTTGTTGTTTCCCCAGGATCAGCATTTCGCCGGATATCAAATCGATTCGATCGACTTCTGAGAGCATGATATTCAAATGATCATGGTTCACACTGCCGGTCGTCTGCATCAGCTGGATGAATCCTTTAAGGGAGGTGAGCGGATTACGGATTTCATGCGCAACCGCTGCTGCAAGCTGTCCGATCACTGACATTTTTTCAGAGGCGATCATCATTTCTTCATTCTTCCTGAATTGGGTAATATCCCTTGCAATGACGAAGACGCCGGTCACTTCCCCGCTGATGATGATCGGAATAAAGGAACACCGGAGTATTTTTTTCTTCTTCCCCTTCAGATGGATGTTCGTTTCAAACATGGACCCCTTTCCAGAAAGGGTTTCGATAAAATGATCTGTTACACTCTTTGCATCTTCTTCATTAAGGAACTTCCTCAGCTGAATGTCCTCCAGCTCTTTCTGGGAGGCTTCGAGGAGTGATTCAGCTTCTGGATTGACCGCCATGATTTTCCCCTGCAAATCCAGCTCAAATACTCCATCAGGATTATGTTTGAACAAGGAATGATAGTGCTCATGCTGAATATATAATTGCCGCTCTTTCTTTTTTAACTGCTCATTGGATTCGATGACATCCTTTGTTCTCCTGTATACCAGCAGATAAAGGATGATCCCTGTGACAAATATAAAAAACCAGCCCTTGAAACGTTGAAAGTAAATATACAGATTCAGCTTTTCATGCGCAAGGATCACAGAAAAATAATCTGACAGAATAACCCACAATATACCTAACAGAACATACGCGATAGCTACTCTCAGGGCGATCTCTTTGGCTTTTCTCATATGGAGCGATTCACCTAAATTCACTATAGTCTTACCTCTATACTTTCACAATTCCTGCCAATTTATCAGCACTCTTTCTTAATCCTTATGTGAAAGAAGCTTTTTCGACAGTGGATAGATGGCCATACTCTGAATGATCAAAGAAAACATGATGACACCGAACGAGATGGATTGGATCGAATCGGCTCCGTTTCCTTCCATACCCAGAAGCAAAGCAACCGACATGGTCCCTTTGATCCCTGACCAGGTCAAGATGAAGACTTCCTTCCAGCCGTAAGCTCTTCTCCACGTTTTTCTTATTTTTGCAACACCAATTATAATAACATAGCGCACCAATAAGGTAATGATAAATAGTAAGAAAACCCATCCCAACAATGAAAAAGAAATGTACTCGATGGCTTTGATTCCGATCAATAAGAATAATAGCGATAAAATGGTTGGTTCAATGACTTCCCAGAATCCATCAAGATGCTTCCTGAAGTGATTTTCTTTAATCGTGCGTCCATATTCATATGAAAGCATGATACCGCTTGCCACCGTAGCCAATACACCGGATACCCCGATTTCTTCTCCTATGAAGAAGCTTCCATAAGCAAGGATGATACTCAGCATGATTTGATAACGGGAATCTGAAGTCAGATGAATCAACTTGCTGATTCCCCATCCGAGAATGATTCCCGTCAAAGCACCGCCTAAAGAGACCCACAAGAATTCTCCTGCAAAAGAAGCAAGTGAAAACGAGGCTTCCCCAAAGTAAATCCCTGCAGCGACCGTAAATAATACGATACTTGTTCCATCGTTAATCATCGATTCCCCTTCAACGACATCCGCCAGATCCTGTTGATTCGATGATTGCTTTAATATGGAAACCACAGAAACCGGATCCGTCGGCGTCAAAATGGTTGAAATCAGCAGAGCTTCCATATAAGAAATGGATAGGACAGGCTTTAAGGAATAATAAAATAACAAGCTCATCAAGAGGGCGGTGAGGACAATTCCGACCGTACTCAAAATCGATATCTCCCCCCCATGCTTTTTCAAAGCCTTAACAGGGTACTGATATGCCGATATAAATAAAAGTGCTGGCAGGAACCAATGAAAAATAGTTTCCTTTGTAAGTTCCACATCAGCAAACATCGGGACAAATCCCAGGCCTATTCCGATGACCAGCAGCACGACGGGAACAGGAAGATTCTTTTTCTTTTTATCAATTGTATAGACACTGTATCCGATCACAAGAAGAATCAGAAGGATTATGGGTCCGATCTTTCACACCCCCAACTCAGATAGTTATTATTTTGCTATTCCCCGGGGGCTTGATGAGCTAAACATCTTTCATCTGCCTTATTTCCTATTTCTTCAAGATTGTGTTTAACGTTTCCATCTAACGGGTTAAAGAGAAATATAAGATGAAAGCTCGTTCATACCACTGAAAAAAACATGAATACAGCAATGTGTGAGAAGAGCTTAGATGAAAGAAGGTGTTTCGATATTTTGAGCAAACTATATGAAAACAAAACCTTCAGTAACAGCGGAATGATCACATTGCCCAAAAAGTGGAGGCAGCGGTTCGGACTCATCCCCGGCAGAAAGGCGGAGCTCATTTTTCAAAACGATTCCATCTATATAAAACCCGCCCGGAAGCACTCAACCAATAACAAACGCTATATCTCCGAGAAAGGAACCGTCCACATCCCAAAGGAACTTCGCGAAGAAATGGGGATCACACCCCAAGACCCTTACAATCTTCACATCAATGAAGAAGACAAATGTTTCATCATCAGCTGTAAAGACAAATAAGACGAAGGCCCGCCCCCGTCGCGTTAAAGCGATGAGGGACGGGCCTCCGTCCGGCCGGCTTCCATTATTTCGACTTCACTTCCTGCTGTACTGATCGAAAGCTTACGGACATCCATGACAGGGAAGGATTGCTTCAGCTGCCTCAAAAGCCATTCGCCTGTTTCCTTTTCAACAAAGCAGGCGATGGTTGGGCCTGCTCCGCTAAGTGCCACTCCAAACGCACCAAACCTGCATGCCACTTCCTCGACTGCCTCATAGTGGGGGAGAAGTTTTTTTCGGTATGGCTGATGGTAGCGGTCCTGTTTCATCATCTTCCCTGCAAGCTCCCAATCCTGGGTGATAAATGCTGCAACCAGTACATTGGATACAGACCCTGCAAGTACAGACTCCTGAAAGGTCACTTTTTCCGGCAGTACATCCCGCGATTCCGATGTCTTTAATTCAGTCTTCGGAATGACTGTCACCACTTCAATCGGCAATTGGGACAGAGGCAGCAGCTTCACCCCGGATTCCGTCTGACAGCTTACGACGAATCCTCCGTATAACGAGGCACCGACATTATCCGGATGTCCTTCATACTTTGTCGCCATCTCGAGCTTCTTCTGTGGAGACAAATTCAGTCCACATGAAGCATCCGCCAGTTCAATGCCTGCAACCACTGCCGCAGCACTCGATCCCAAACCTCTTGTCAACGGGATATCGCTCTTCACATATAAATGGCATGGCGTGAGCTTCTTCCCGTAAGCTTCTGCTGTGTCTTTGGCAACCTCGACTATGAAGTGCGTTTCATCAGAAGGGAATTGCTCCAGTTCCTTTGAAAGGGCCGTTACATGCCAGGCGCGGGACTCTACTGCCTCCACCTTCAAATAAAGATCAAGCGCCAATCCAAGTGAATCAAACCCTGCTCCTAAATTGGCGGTGCTTGCCGGGACGGTGATTTTAAAGGACCTGGCTTCGCGCTTTTTCATACCCCGATCGTTCCTTTAATATAATCCTTCACCTTTTCTTTATCATTCGGAAGCTTGACCGGCTGTACCGGACTGTGTTCCATGGCTGTCACTGGATCCTTCAGGCCGTTGCCTGTCAGAACCGCCACAACCTTGCTTCCTTTCTTCAGCAAGCCCTTTTCAAGGCTCTTCTTAACTCCTGCAATCGAGGCACAGGAAGCAGGTTCAGCAAAGATTCCTTCCTTCTTCGCAATCAGTCTGTATGCATCGAGAATTTCATCATCCGTCACTTCATCGATATGACCATCCGATTCTTGGAGCGCATCCACTGCATAATCCCAGCTTGCCGGATTCCCGATCCTGATCGCAGTCGCAATCGTTTCAGGCTGCGGGAACACCCTGTTGTGAACAAGGGCCGCGGCTCCTGAAGCTTCAAACCCGAACATTCGCGGCAGACTGGATTGTTCACGCTGGCTGTATTCCTTGAATCCTTTCCAATAAGCTGAAATATTCCCGGCATTGCCCACTGGGATTGCAAGAACGTCAGGTGCCCCGCCCAAACCTTCAATTACTTCAAAGGCAGCGGTCTTCTGGCCTTCCAAACGGTATGGATTCACAGAATTCACGAGAGTCATAGATTCTGTCTTACTCAATTCGCGCACGATTTCGAGTGCCTCGTCAAAGTTCCCTTCAATCGAGATGATCTCTGCGCCGTACATGACAGCCTGCGCCAGTTTCCCTTGCGCGATTTTGCCTTCAGGAATCACCACGATGCATTTGATCCCGGCTCTTGCTGCATAGGCAGCTGCAGAGGCGGAAGTGTTCCCCGTCGACGCACAAATCACCGTCGAACTTCCGTCTTCAATCGCTTTGGCCACCGCGAGAACCATTCCCCTATCCTTGAAAGAGCCTGTCGGATTCGCTCCTTCAACCTTGGCATAAAGCTCGATTCCCCATTCATCGGAAAGTGTTTTTAATTCGATCAATGGTGTATTTCCTTCATTCAGACTCAAAAGAGGTGTCTCATTCGTGACGGGAAGATATTCCCCATACTGTTCTAACAGGCCTTTCCATCTCATCCTTTCTCTCCCCCTTCCACTCGGTAAGAGCTTTCGATCGAATGAATCGCATGGTAGTCCTTAAGCTCCATCAAAATGTCTTCATAATGATCAAGCGATGCTTTATGAGTGATAAGTACGATTTCAGAATACCCCGCTCCATTCAATGGATTTTGAAGGATTTTCTCGAAGCTCACCCCGTGATTTGAAAAAATGGATGTCAGCTTTGCCAGCACTCCGATTTCATCCTGGACATGAAGGCGTAAAAAGTATTGAGACGAAATTTCATCGCGTTCCTTTAATTTTTTCGGGAACTGAGGATTCACAGCGCTCTTTCCTGTCACACCAAGTCTCATGTTCTTCATTGTGCATACCATATCGGAAACGACGGCTGTTGCGGTTGGAAGGCTTCCTGCCCCGGGTCCGTAAAACATCGTCTCCCCTACAGCCTCTCCGTATACGTATACGGCATTGTATTCATCATTGACCGAAGACAGCGGATGCTCATTCGGCAGCAATGCCGGCTCTACGCTCACTTCCACCTTTTCCCCGTCGCGGTGTGCGTATCCGATCAGCTTCATCGTGTACCCGAACTGTCCGGCATATTCAATATCTTCAGCTGTCACATCGGTGATTCCCTTCACCTTTACGTCTGAGAGATCCACGTTCATCGAAAATCCAAGTGTCGACATGATCGCCATCTTCCTCGCTGCATCAAGCCCGCCGACATCGGCAGTCGGATCCGCTTCGGCAAACCCCAGGTCCTGCGCTTCCTTCAATACATCGTCAAAGCTCCTGCCCTCTTTTGTCATCTTCGTGAGGATGAAATTCGTCGTCCCGTTGACGATCCCCATCATTTTCGTGATGCGGTCTGATGCAAGCCCGTCTACCAGACCTCTTAAAATAGGGATCCCTCCGGCTACACTTGCTTCGTAAAATAAATCACATTCATTGTCAGAAGCTGCTTTCAGGAGCTCCGGTCCATGCACGGCCATCAGATCTTTATTTGCCGTCACGACATGTTTCTTATTTTTCAATGCGTGGAGGAGATGCTCCTTCGTTGCTTCGATTCCTCCCATTACTTCGACCACAATATCAATTTCAGGGTCGGCCAGGACTTCTTCCGGATTCAAGGTCAATATCCCGTCCCCGATCGTCAGTCCCCTGTCCTTATCCAAGTCCTGAACAAGGGCTTTTTTCACTTTCACAGGACAGCCGATTTGATGCGACAATTTATCCTGATGATTCTCAATGATCTTCACTACTCCGGCTCCCACTGTTCCGAGTCCCAAAAGTCCGATTGAAATTGATTCCATAAGTCGAAAACCTCCAATTGTTTATTTCTGGTGTACATTTGTATTTGTATAGAGGACATTATAGTAGAAATAATTTCCTATTACAATACCTAATTTCGTATTTTCTTAATGTAAGAGCTTTCTTGGTTGGTAGATTGGGAATGAAAATTTCTTATCTTAATAACAGAGGACCGCCCCTGATCCCATTCCAGGTCAGGAGCAGTCCTTCTTTATCCGATATAATGCAGCTGCCGGACCATCTTTGAGAGTTCCCGGTAAACTGGGATCTTGCTTGGATCCGCATTGCCCCCTGATACGACACAGCCGACTTTCTTCCCGTGGACCTTTACTTTATGGCACATCGCTGCCGCGAGTGATGCGGCACCTGCACCTTCCACTAATGTTTTCTCTCGCTGGAGCATGAACATCATGGCATACGCGATTTCTTCATCGGTCACCGTGACCATATCATCCACGTATTTGCGGATGATCGGGAAAGTCAGTTCTCCCGGTTTCTTCACCAGGATGCCATCGGCGATTGTGTGTACATGATTCAGGGAGCCTTTATTCTTCCCTGTAAAGAAATTATAGGTGGCCGGTGCTCCGAGAGCCTGCACTCCGATGATGTTCACCCTTGGATTAAAGGATTTTACCGCAAGTGCCATGCCGGCAAGCAGACCTCCGCCTCCGACCGGGACCAGGATCGTGTCCAGATCACTGAGCTGCTGAAGCATTTCAAGCGCGACGGTTCCCTGCCCCGCCATCACTTTTGGATCATCAAATGCATGAACGAATGTCGAGCCCCTTTCCTTCATTTCTTTGACGGCAGCACTATAAGCTTCTTGATAGGTCTCCCCTTCTAATACGATGTTCGCTCCGTAATGCTTTGTCGCCTCCACTTTTGCAGATGGCGTCCGCTTTGGCATAAAGATCTTGGAACCCGCATTCCGCTGAGAGGCAGCAAGCGCGACTCCCTGGGCGTGATTTCCTGCGGAAGCGCAGATGATCCCTCTTGCCGCTTCCTCCTCAGACAGGGACATCACTTTGTTCATGGCCCCTCTTACCTTAAAGGAGCCGGTCCGCTGCAAATTTTCCATCTTCATGAAAATGTTCCCGCCAGTGAAAGCATTCAGTGTGGAAGACTGCTTCAACGGTGTCCGATGCACTTGACCACAAATTCTTTCCATCGCTTCTACAACATCAGCACTATTCATTAAATTCCCAAGACACTCACCTCATTTTGTTTTTCGTATTGCTCGATTCTTTCACCATAATGCAATGTCAGATCTATTTCATCGAGTCCTTCCATCAGCATCGTTTTCCAATACGGATCTACCTCGAAGGATGCAATGAGCCCTTCAGAATCGCAGAGCATCTGGGACTCCAGTGAAACCTCGATCTTATAGACGTCTGCTTTTCGTTCATTTTTAAATAGGGCGTCAACTGTATCTTCAGCCAAAGAAATCGGCAGGATCCCGTTTTTCATGCAGTTATTATAAAAAATATCAGCAAAACTTTTGGCGATGATCACCTTGAATCCAAAGTCCTGAAGTGACCACGGGGCATGCTCCCTTGATGAACCGCATCCGAAATTTTTACCTCCGAGAAGGATTTCCGAATCATAATATTCAGGAGTATCCAGTTGAAAATCTTCTCTCAACGTTTTTCCATCGTCTTCGAAGCGCCAGTGATAAAAAAGGAACTGCCCGAATCCTTTACGTTCAATTCTTTTTAAAAATTGCTTCGGAATGATTTGATCTGTATCGACATTGTCGCGGTTAAGAGGAAATACTTTTCCCTCCAAATGATTGATTGCCATGTGGCCACCTCCTTAGGATACTGTCGCTGCTTTTAGTTTTCTTACGTCTGTCAGCTTTCCGGTAACCGCAGCAGCAGCGGCCATCGCCGGACTGAGAAGGTGGGTCCGGGACCCGTTCCCCTGGCGTCCTTCAAAGTTCCGGTTGGACGTTGATGCACATCTTTTTCCCGGTGGAACGATATCGTCATTCATGGCAAGGCACATGCTGCATCCCGCTTCTCTCCATTCGAATCCCGCTTCTTTAAAAATGTCGTGGAGTCCTTCTGCTTCAGCCGCTTGTTTGACCTTGAAAGAACCCGGCACTACAAGTGCGGTAACTTCCTCTTTGACTTTATGGCCTTTCACGACTTCTGCTGCCGCTCTTAGATCGCTCAATCGCGAGTTTGTACAAGAACCGATGAAGACATAATCCACCTGGATATCTTCAATTAGCATCCCGGCTTCGAGTCCCATATACCGAAGAGCCCGTTCCGTTC
The DNA here is from genome assembly GCF_903645295.1 of Bacillus sp. Marseille-Q1617. Lineage (NCBI taxonomy): Bacteria > Bacillati > Bacillota > Bacilli > Caryophanales > Bacillaceae > Bacillus > Bacillus sp. Marseille-Q1617. The sequence continues at coordinate 365,877 of NZ_CAHJXM010000001.1, read as the reverse complement.
CTTCTTGGTCTGAAGGATCCCGGAAATCCTCTGGATGAGGGACAGAGCTTGAGATTCCGGCACCCATGCCGGGATTCGTTCCCCATGTTACATGAGGCTCGATATCTTCACCTTTGATTGTGATATGGTCGTCGTACCCTGCATCGCTGTCGCTTTGCAGTGAACCCCATTCCACTTTCAGTTCGTCATATGATTTATGCTTAGGCAAATGCTCCCTGCCTTCGAGATAATCGAATGTCACCTCATCAGGAGAGATCAATCCGGCCTTCGCACCTGCTTCGATACTCATATTGCAGACCGTCATCCGCTCTTCCATCGTGAGATTCCGGATGACATCACCCGTGAATTCAATGACATAACCGGTGCCGAATCCCACTCCGTAGGCGGAGATGATGTGAAGGATCACATCTTTTGCCGATACCCCGAAACCAAGTTCGCCGGTCACTTCCACCTGCAGTGTTTTCGGTTTGGACTGCCAAAGGGTCTGGGTCGCGAGTACGTGCTCCACTTCACTGGTCCCGATCCCGAATGCGAGTGCCCCGAACGCTCCGTGAGTCGAAGTATGGCTGTCGCCGCAGACAATCGTTTTACCCGGCTGTGTAAGGCCAAGCTCAGGACCTATGACATGAACGATCCCCTGATCCGGATGGTGGATATCGGATAGTTCCACATTGAACTCTTCGCAATTTTTCTCCAGTGTATCCATTTGAAGTCTCGCGATTTCATCCCGGACAATATGGCGCTCACGGGTCGGAACATTATGATCCATCGTGGCATAAGTCAAATCCGGCCTTCTAACCTTTCTTCCCTTGAGACGAAGCCCCTCAAAGGCCTGGGGAGATGTAACCTCATGAACAAGGTGCAGATCGATATATAGTAAATCCGGCTTTCCTTTCTCTTCGTGCACAATATGTTTTTCCCATATCTTTTCAATGATATTTTTCCCTGCCATGATCTCCCTCCTGATTTGTTTGTCTTTATAGCTTCTATTGTGGTTCGTATCCCTATGAAAATCTGACTTTATGCGCGGAATTTTCGATTTATGCTCGAAAATCCTACAAGTATGCTCGCTTTCATCATATTTTTGCGCGAAATCTATGATATTTGCTCTAAATGTCGAATTTCATCGAGTGTCGATACCCGTTGAAGTGAGTCTATTATCCTTTCCTTCTTACAAATAAGCCGCCAAAATCGAGCTCAATGCATGATCCGCTTCCAGGCGCTCAACGACAAGCTGGCTCATCGCCCCGGTTCCGACAACGGTTCCGCGTCCCATCGTCCAAAGGTCACCGGTACGGTAGCCGGCGTTCAATACTTCCTGCACGGCCATTTCGATCATTTCGGCTTCTTCTTTCAGGCCGAACGAGTGACGAAGCATCATGGCAGCCGATAGAATCATAGCGAGCGGATTGGCTTTTCCTTTACCGGCGATGTCCGGTGCGGAGCCGTGTACTGGTTCATAGAGTCCGAAAGAGTCTTCTCTTAAACTTGCAGAAGGCAGCATTCCGAGAGACCCTGTGATCATGGAAGCCTCATCGCTGAGGATATCCCCGAACATATTCTCCGTCACCAGTACATCGAATTGTTTCGGCTGATACATCAGTTTCATGGCAGCCACGTCCACCAGCATGTGCTCCACTTCCACATCCGGGTATTCGGACGCTACTTCATTCACGACTTCCCGCCACATTCGGCTCGTTTCCAAAACGTTCGCCTTGTCAACGGACGTCAGCTTTTTCTTTCGTTTCTGAGCAAGAGCAAATGCTTTACGGACAATTCGTTCGATTTCACTTCGTTCATACACCAGGGTATCGACTGCTACCTCATCGTTTTTCCCCTGCCGGCCTGATGGCTGACCGAAATACAAGCCTCCCGTCAACTCACGGACAATTACCAGATCGACGTCTTCGACCATTTCTTTTTTCAGAGGAGACGAATTCAGTAAGCTTTCGAATGCTTTGACCGGTCTCAGATTCGCAAATAGATTGAATTCTTTACGGATGGCAAGCAGTCCTTTTTCAGGGCGCTGTTCTTTTGGCAGGTGCTCCCACTTCGGGCCGCCGACTGCCCCTAAGAGCACGGCGTCACTTTCCCTGCAAAGCTTGACTGTTTCAGGAGGTAATGGTGTACCGAACCGGTCGACAGCTGCTCCGCCGATGTAGCCTTTTTCGACTTCGAATTCATGGCCGAACCAGTCACCCACCGCTTTCAGTACTTCTAATGCACCATCCATGATCTCTTGACCGATACCGTCTCCAGGCAACACTGCGATTTTTTTCTTCATTAGAACTACCTCCTGTTTTTATAAAATCTGTTACAACACCGCTGTTGATTTCCGTGCAAGACATCGCTTTCCGCGGGTGACCCGTGAGCCTCCTCAGCTTTTCGCCTGCGGGGTCTCACATTGGCCACTTCTCCCGCAGGAGTCTCCGTCTTGCACTCCAACCAACAGCTAGATCTTCCCATTAACATTGCTTTCGAATATAGTACCTGCCTTGAGACAGGCCTCATTGAAAAATATAAAATCTATACTCCGGCGTTCACAGCCACTTTCTCCTTCATCGCCGCCTTCTGCTGCAGCATCCGGTTCACTGCGTTCAGGTAAGCGCGGGCGGATGCTTCAAGGACATCTTGTGCGGTGCCGCGGCCGCTTGTGTTATCTCCGTCATACTCTAGGCGGACATACACCTCTGCCAGGGCATCCCTGCCTCCGCCGACTGAGTTGATTTTGTAATCAAGGAGCCTGGATGGCGATGGAAGCATCGATTCGATTGTGTTGTAGATGGCTTCCACGCTTCCCGATCCGGTTGAGGCGAGCTGCTTCAGGTCGCCGTTTTCATCGCGGAGCTCTATGGTTGCGGTCGGGATATTATCCATGCCGTACTGTACCTGCATCCTTTCAAGCTTGAATCCTGCACCTTCGCCGATTTCGGTTTGCTTGTTCGTCAGGATGCTGAACAGGTCGTCGTCGACGATTTCTTTCTTCTTGTCTGCCAAATCTTTAAAGGTATCAAATGCTTCTTTCAGCTTCTCTTCCGTCAGGTCGAAGCCAAGTTCAAGTGCCTTATTTTTAAAAGCATGACGCCCTGAATGCTTGCCGAGGACGAGTCTTGTGGAATTGACACCGATCAGCTCAGGCGTAATGATTTCATACGTTGTTTTCTCCTTCAGCATGCCGTCCTGGTGGATCCCGGATTCATGAGCGAAGGCATTGTTGCCGACGACCGCCTTGTTGGCCGGTACCCTCATTCCGGTCAGCTTGCTGACGAGTGCGCTCGTTTTCTTGATTTCATCGAGCTTCAAACGGGTAGTCGCGCCGTAAAAGTCTTCGCGGATCCGGAGGGCGACTGCCACCTCTTCAAGGGCTGCATTCCCGGCCCGTTCACCTATTCCGTTGATCGTCCCTTCAATCTGATCGGCCCCATTTTCGATGGCCGCGAGCGAGTTCGCCGTCGCCATTCCAAGATCGTCATGGCAGTGGGCGGATAGTTTCACTCCGTCGATATTCGGGACATTCTCGCGTACGAATCGGAACATCTCACCGTATTTCTGAGGTGTCATATATCCGACCGTGTCAGGCAGGTTGATGACCGATGCACCTGCATCGATCACCTTCTCCATGATTTTGACCAGAAAATTCAAGTCCGACCTGCCGGCATCTTCTGCCGACCACTGGACGACCGGGAAGAATTTCTTCGCGTATTTCACCGTTTCGACCGCTTTCTCAATGACTTGATCAGGCGTCATCTTCAGCTTGTGGGTCATGTGGATCGGGGAGGTCGCGATAAAGACGTGGAGCCTTGGCTCGGCAGTCGTTTTCAGCGATTCCCATACAGCATCGATATCACGTATACTTGCTCTTGCCAATCCAGTCACGGAACTGTTTTTGATCGTTTCACCGATCCTCTTCACTGCGTCGAAATCACCCTTTGAAGCTGCAGGAAACCCGGCTTCAATGACGTCGACCCCGAGGCGTTCGAGCTGCTTTGCCACTTCTATTTTTTCTACTGTATTCAGATTTACACCGGCCGATTGTTCTCCGTCTCTAAGCGTTGTGTCAAAAATTTCAATGGTTCGCACTTGCTACCACTTCCTTCTCTTTTTTAGAGGATTTCGGCTGAACAAATGGCATCATTTTACGGAGCTCCTTCCCTACCACTTCGAGTTCGTGCTTGCTTTCACGCTGATTGATGGCATTGAATTCCGGACGGTTCGCCTGGTTCTCAAGGATCCAGCCTTTTGCAAATTTTCCTGTTTGAATGTCTGACAGCACTTCCTTCATGCGTGCTTTTGTTTCTTCGTTCACGACGCGCGGTCCTGAAACGAAATCTCCCCATTGTGCGGTATCCGAGATGGAGTAGCGCATGCCTTCAAGACCTTGTTCGTACATTAAATCGACGATCAATTTCAGTTCGTGCAGACATTCAAAGTATGCAACTTCTTTCTGATATCCTGCTTCCACAAGCGTTTCGAATCCTGCCTTCACTAGGGATGTCAGCCCTCCGCAAAGCACTGCCTGTTCTCCGAATAGATCCGTTTCCGTTTCTTCCTGGAATGAGGTTTCAAGGATCCCGGCGCGGCCGGCCCCTACTCCTTTTGCGTAGGCAAGTGCGACTTCACGCGCCTGACCCGATACGTCTTGATACACTCCGAACAGTGCCGGTACACCCGCACCTTCTTCAAATGTCCTGCGTACTAAATGACCGGGACCCTTAGGGGCAACCAGAAATACATCGACGTCTTCCGGAGGAACAACCTGGCTAAAGTGGATGTTGAATCCGTGAGCGAAAGCTAAAGCTTTTCCGGCTGTAAGGGCTGGCTTGATTTCTGCTTCATACACCTTAGGCTGATGTTCATCCGGCAGAAGGACCATGATTACGTCCGCCTGTTCACATGCCTCGCGGACAGAATAGACATCCAGTCCGTCTTCCACCGCCTGATCCCATGACTTTCCTTTACGCAGACCGACGACTACATCAAAGCCGCTTTCCTTCAAATTCTGTGCATGGGCATGACCTTGGGAGCCATATCCTACGACCGCAACCTTCTTCCCTTTTAAAACCTCTTCATTCACATCTCCGTTATAATAAACCTTTACCATTTCGCTCATCCTCTCCAGTTTTTTTATAAAATTCACGCCGTTTAGCGGTGGTTCCGTCAGTTCACGATTGAATACTGTTTCAGATCTGTGACTGGTTTTCCATTGCCCCTTGCAAAGGCGGTGATGCCGGTGCGGGCAATTTCCTTGATACCATAAGGTCTTAGTAAATCGATGATGGCTTCGATCTTTGATGTCTCCCCGGTGACCTGGACGGTGACGCTGTCTCTTGCCACATCGATGATGGAAGCCCTGAATGGTTCCACGATGCCGTTGATTTCGGATCTCGTCTGACCTGTGCTCAACACTTTGATCAATGCCAGCTCGCGGGCGACCACCCCTTGATCGGTGATGTCCGTTACTTTCAGTACGTCAATTTGTTTGTGAAGCTGCTTCATCAGCTGTTCGATTTTGCGGTCGTCTTCCACGTTGACGACGAATGTCATCCGGGAGATTCCGTCCACCTCGGTGTAGCCGACGGAAATGCTTTCGATATTGAACTGGCGTTTCGTAAATAATCCAGTCACCCGATTGAGCACGCCGCTGCGGTTATGAACCAGCGCTGTTACAATCCGCTTCATGGTTTCACCCCTAACATTTCGTGGATTCCTTTACCTGGGGCCACCATCGGATAGACATTTTCCTTCGGATTCACCAGGCAGTCGATGAGAACCGGTTCGTCACTGGTCAATGCCTCTTTTAGAACCGTTTCGGCTTCTTCTTGTGTTTTCACTCGATAACCTTTGATTCCGTATGATTCAGCCAGTTTCACAAAATCGGGCTGCAGGGAGAACAGTGATTGCGAGTATCTTTCTTCATAGAAGGTTTCCTGCCACTGCCTCACCATTCCAAGCGTGCTGTTGTTCAGCAGGACGACTTTTACAGGAAGATTGAGTTCTTTTAAAAGGACCAATTCCTGCAGTGTCATCTGGAATCCGCCGTCCCCGACGAACGCTACCACCTTGCTTGAAGGATTCGCAAGCTGGGCGCCGATTGCCGCCGGGAATCCGAAGCCCATCGTGCCGAGACCACCGGAAGTGACCCAGTTATTCGGTTTTTTGAATGAGTAGTACTGGGCTGCCCACATTTGATGCTGACCGACATCGGTGGTGACGATCGCTTCGCCGTTCGTCATTTCGTATACCTGTTCAATGAGAAGCTGTGGAGACAACACGTCATTTGTTTTGCTGTACCAAAAAGGATTTTCAAGTTTATTAGCTTGGAGGTGGCGATGCCATTCCTCTGTATCGCCTTTGACTGCTTCGTGCTCAAGTATCTTTTTCAGTGCTTCCTTTGAATCAGCGACGATCGGGATATGAGTGGTGACGTTTTTTCCAATCTCCGCAGGGTCGATATCGATATGGACCACTTTTGCCTTAGGGGCGAATGTCTTGAGGTTTCCGGTCAGACGGTCATCGAATCGTGCTCCGATATTGATTAAGAGATCACATTCATAAAGAGCCATATTACTTGCATAACAGCCATGCATGCCAGCCATTCCTAAAAATAACGGGTGATCGGCCGGAAAGCCTCCCAGTCCCAAAAGGGTATGGATGACGGGAAGGTCGAACTGTTCAGCAAAGTTTTTTAATTCTTCTGACGCTTTACCGTGCAAAACACCTGCTCCGGCTAAGATAACCGGCTTTTTTGAAACTTTAATGGCATCCGCAAGCTTCCTGATCTGAAGCGGATTTGGATGAAGATTAGGCTGATACCCCGGCAGATCCATTTCCACGTCTTTCACCGGCGGGGCGTCCAGTACCGTCAAATCCTTTGGAATATCCACCAGCACCGGGCCCGGCCGCCCTGTAGAAGCGATATGGAAAGCTTCTTTCACAATCCGCGGCAGGTCTTTAATGTCGCGGACCTGATAATTATGCTTTGTAATCGGCATCGTAATCCCGACCACATCCGCTTCCTGGAATGCATCAGTCCCGATTACCCCCGAAGCAACCTGCCCTGTGAAAATAACAAGCGGCAAAGAATCCATCATCGCATCGGCTATCCCGGTCACAAGATTCGTAGCACCAGGGCCTGACGTGGCAATGACCACGCCGGGTTTCCCAGAAACTCTGGCATATCCTTCAGCAGCGTGAATCGCCCCTTGCTCATGACGAGCGAGAACATGTTTGATGGGGGCTTTATATAGAGCGTCATAGATTGGCAGGACGGCTCCACCCGGATATCCGAACAGAATATCAACTTTTTCCTCCCTTAAAGCCTTCATGAGCATGTCAGCACCGTTGACTTTTTCTGCTTGTGGCTGCGAAACCGGTTCTGCCTCTAACTTAGCTCTCATTTTTAATCTCCTCCCTCTTTTTAAAATCGCTTGGTTTTCGGTCCATATGGCTGTCTTAAAACCCGATTGACTCTTCCAGCTGATTTCCATATAAAAAAGCCTTTCCACCCACTACGACAGAATTTGATCTTTCGCAGGGGTGAAAAGGCTTTGTTCCTTTCCACGGTACCACCCTAATTCAGAGACGGCACGAGACCGTCTCCCTCAGCAGGCCGATTTTCAAATGCATCAGCCTTTGTTTTTGTAACGAGTAACAGCTACTCGATCGTTCCTACTAAATGAGTTTCAGAACGATACTCAGAGGGGATGTCGGCATTGGGTGTATTACTGGTTTGCAGCACCACCAGCTCTCTGGAAATACAATGTCCAATCCTTTTGCCTCTTCAACGCTTTAATGTTTATTCTGTTTTCAAGATGCCGCCGGTACTTGCTGATGTAACAAGCTTTGCGTATCTTGCGAGATATCCTTTTTTGATCTTAGGAGGAGGCTGTACCCACTCCTGCTGTCTGAATTTCAATTCTTCTTCTGAAACCATCAAGGAAATGGTTCTGTTCGTTAAGTCAATAAAGATCGGGTCGCCGTTTTCAATGATTCCGATCGGTCCTCCTTCAGCCGCTTCCGGTGAGACATGACCGATTGAAATGCCTCGGGAAGCTCCTGAGAACCTGCCGTCCGTCATGAGTGCGACTTTCTTTTCCAAGCCTCTTCCTGCAATGGCTGCAGTAGGGGCGAGCATTTCAGGCATCCCAGGTCCGCCCTTTGGTCCTTCATAGCGGATGACCACGACATGGCCTTCCTTCACTTCCCCGCTTTCGATGCCGGAGAGTGCATCATCCTGGGATTCGTATACGATGGCCTCACCCATGAATGTCTTGATCGAAGGATCGACTGCCCCCACTTTGATGACCCCTCCATTTGGAGCGATATTTCCGAAGAGGACGGATAATCCTCCTACAGGGCTGTGTGCATTTTCTTTCCGGCGGATAACGTCATCGTTTTGAATGTGAGCATCTTTTACATTTTCATAAAGGGATTTTCCTGTAACCGTGATCCTGTCTTTGTGAACAGCACCCATTTCGCATAGTTCCTTGATAATGGCACTGACTCCGCCTGCATTATGGACATCCTGCATGGAGTAATCTGATGCAGGGCTTATTTTTGATAAGTAAGGCACTCGTTCTGCCACCTTATTGATCCTGTTGATGTCGTAATCGATTTCTGCTTCGTTCGCGATTGCCAGTGTGTGAAGGACGGTATTGGTGGAACCGCCCATCGCCATATCTAAAGCGAACGCATCATCGATCGTATCTTCCGTGATGATGTCACGGGGCTTGATATCTTTCTTGACCATCTCGACCAGATGCTTTGCTGCGTCTTTGATTAAGCGGTGACGGTCAGCCGAAGTGGCAACAATTGTCCCGTTCCCCGGAGGTGCCATGCCGAGCATTTCCATCAGGGAGTTCATCGAATTCGCCGTGAACATCCCTGAACATGACCCGCAGGTAGGACACGCATTCTGTTCAATATCGAGAAGCTGTTCGGCTGTCATCCTTCCTGATTGGTGAGCGCCGACGCCTTCGAAGACAGATACTAGGGATAATGGATCTCCTTCACTTGATACCCCGGCTTCCATCGGTCCTCCCGATACAAACACGGAAGGGACGTTCGTTCTGACTGATGCCATCAGCATGCCGGGCGTGATCTTGTCACAGTTCGGAATGTAAAATACCCCGTCAAACCAGTGGGCATTGATGACGGTTTCTGCTGAATCGGCAATGAGCTCCCGGCTGGGTAATGAATACCTCATTCCGATATGTCCCATCGCGATTCCGTCGTCTACTCCGATTGTATTAAACTCGAATGGAATCCCGCCTGCTTCACGAATGGCTTCTTTCACCACCTGGGCAAAACCGTTCAGGTGCATATGCCCCGGGATTATATCGATGTAAGAGTTGCATACACCGATAAATGGTTTCTCCATATCTTCAAGCTTCACCCCGGTCGCATATAGTAAACTGCGGTGAGGGGCCCGGTCGATTCCTTTCTTAATCATGTCACTGCGCACAATATCACCTCCAACTTAGCCAACTTGAGCATTTTGTTTGTAAACTTTTCTTCCATCCTGCGTGACAGTGTTTCTGAATTCCTGCAATAATTGATTTGTATATGATCCCGGTGTACCGTCACCGATGACACGCCCGTCAACCTTGACGACTGCGATGACTTCGGCTGCGGTCCCTGTTAAAAATACCTCGTCTGCTGTATATACGTCGTGTCGGGTAAACACATCTTCTTTAATATTGAAGCCTAAATTCTCAGCAATCTCGATGATTGCATTTCTTGTAATTCCTTCTAATGCTCCAACGTACCCTGGAGGCGTGAGGATCTTTCCGTTTTTCACGATGAAGATATTGTCAGCCGAGCCTTCCGCAACGTAGCCTTGATCGTTCATCATCAGCGCTTCGCTTACGCCGGCAAGGTTGGCTTCGATTTTAACAAGAATATTATTTAAATAATTCAATGATTTCACTTTCGGTGAAAGAACATCGGCACGATTCCGGCGGCTTGCCACTGAAACGATTTCGATGCCGGATTCATATAATTCTTTAGGGAAAAGGGCCAGCTGCTCAGCGATGACGATCAGCTGCGGCCGCTTGCAGGAAAATGGATCAAGACCAAGATTTCCTACTCCACGAGAAATGACTACTCTGATGTATGCATTCTCCAGTTGGTTTTTCTTCAATGTATCTACGATGATGTCGCACATTTCCTCTTTCGACACTTGGATGTCGAGCATGATGGCTTTCGCTGAGTCATAAAGGCGATCAACATGTTCTTCCAGACGGAATACGTTGCCATCGTACATCCGAATTCCTTCGAACACTCCATCTCCATAAAGAAAACCATGGTCGTAAACCGATACGACTGCGTCTTCTTTCTTCACGTATTGACCGTCCAAATAGATCCATTGTTCGTTCATGTTCATCATTCCTTTCCCGGGAGTATTTGTGTTTTATAGGTTAAAAGATTTGGTATGTTTTGCAGCATTCGGTTGAAGCTGCTTTTTGAGCCAATTTTTCAGTAGCCTCGACTGCGTGCTCAGAGCGGCCGATGACCGGTTTGCTGCGGCTCGAATTTTTATATTGAGGACAATATTACGCCCGTTTTCCGGGAAGGTCAACAGTATTTTTATAAATTTTTTGACTATTTAGATTTATCTGGTATATGGTAACCGCTTACATCTTTGTCCTAATCATGTTTGTTTGAAATAAATTTTTTTGGAATTTTTTTAATGAGGCGTGATTCATTCGTTTGTAGGGATTCGACAGGGTTTGATGGAAAAAATATCACAGAAGGAAGATGTGCCTATGAATAAGGATTTAGGTGATTCTCAGTCCCCTTTGATAATTGATAATAGTGAATGAGAAGCAGACTTGAACACGCAGTTGATTTCCGTGAAAGACTTCGCTTTCCGCGGGTAGCCCGTGAGCCTCCTCGGCTTTGCCTGCGGGGTCTCACATAAGCTACTCTTCCCGCAGGAGTCTTCGTCTTTCACTCCAATCAACTGCTGGATTTATCCCAAACTCATTTTTGTCCTTAAACATAATAAGTTTGAATAAGGTGAGACATTTCAATAAAATCCCACCAATGCCCTAACTCAAATTAAAATTCCTCTAAATAAAAAACCAATTTAAAATGCTTTAATAGCACTTTAAATTGGTTTCTGGTTATGTCCAGGTAAACATATACTTCTCGTCTTCGACATCTTTTGCTTTTTTGACGATTTTTAGTGGTTTGAAGGTGTCGATCATGACGGCTAGTTCCAGTGTTTCTTTTTTGCCGATGCTTGCTTCGGTCGTTCCTGGATGCGGGCCGTGCGGAATCCCGCTCGGGTGGAGTGTGATTGATCCTTCCTTGATTCCTTTACGGCTCATGAAATTCCCTTCCACATAGTACAGCAGTTCATCGCTGTTTACATTGCTGTGGTTGTAAGGAGCCGGGATCGCATCCGGATGATAGTCGTACAGTCTCGGCACGAATGAACACACCACAAAATTATGCCCCTCAAAAGTCTGGTGGACCGGCGGCGGCTGGTGGACACGTCCGGTGATCGGTTCGAAATCCTCGATATTGAAAACCCAAGGATATAAGTAGCCGTCCCAGCCGATCACATCAAGCGGATGATGATCCAGCACATGGGAATGCAGGGCGCCCCTTGATTTCAAAATGATTTCGAACTCGCCTTTTTCATCGTAGGTTTCCAGCTTTTCCGGTCCTCTTAAATCGCGTTCACAAAACGGACTGTGCTCGAGCAGCTGCCCGTATTCATTCCGGTAGCGGCGCGGCGTGGTGATTTGGCTGAAGGATTCCACAATCAGCATCTTTGTATCTTCTTCAGGGACGACACGGTAAATCGTGCCGATCGGAATCACGACATAATCACCTTTTCCATAGGTGATCGTCCCGAACATCGTTTCCACTTTCCCTTCACCAAAATGGATGTAGAGCATTTCATCCCCGTCACCGTTCCGGTAAAAGCTATTCATTTCTTTTGTGACGAAAGCAGTTCCGATCAGGAGGTCTGAGTTTCCAAGCAGGTATTCCCTGCTTTCAAGCGCATCCCCCTTCTTTTCCACCCCGTCCGTCATAAAGTGGCGGTGGCGGACCGCGCCATCCTCTTCAAATTGCGGCATATAGCTGCCAAGATATTCTGTTTTCATGACGGCTGTCGGCAGATGATGATGATAGAGAATCGATTGTGTACCGGAGAATCCTTTGGTACCCATCACCTGTTCCCTGAACAGGGTGCCGTCGTCTTTTTTAAACATGGTGTGACGTTTGTGAGGGATCTCCCCCATTTTGCGGTAATACATGGTTTTCCTCCTCTCTTGAACTCGCGACCTTATTACGCAGCACGCCAAGTCCCTCTATTTCCAATTCGACTTCATCCCCAGCCTTCAGCCAGCGGTGGGTTTCCGTCCCAAGCTCCAGGATGCAGCCGCTCCCGACCGTCCCTGAACCGATGACTTCCCCGGGGTAGAGGGTGACGTCCTTAGAGGCCCTCTCGATCATATCCGCAAACGTATAATATATGTCTTTGAAATTACCTTCGGAAAGAAGCTTCCCGTTCACTTTAGCGGTCATGCTCAAATCAAACCGGTCCCCGGTCCGTTTGGCTTCCAACTCATCTTTCGTCACTAAATAAGGCCCGAATGACGTGGCGAAATCCTTTCCTTTGGCAGGACCGAGACCGACTTTCATCTCTTGTTTCTGGATATCCCTTGCACTCCAGTCGTTCATGATGAAGTAGCCGTAAATATGATCCTCGGCGTCTTCACTGGAGATGTTCCGGCCTTCCTTTCCAATCACACAGGCAATTTCCAATTCGTAATCGAGCCACTGGCAGTCGGCCGGTCCGGCAACTGCTTCGTCCGGCCCTTTTACCGCCAAATGATTGGTGAAGTAGAAGACAGGGATGACATACCATTCCGGGACAACATCCAGGCCCCTTTTTTTCCGGGCGGTTTTGACATGCTCCTCGAATGCATAAAAGTCACGGATGCTGACCGGCCTTGGAATCGGTGCTTTCAGGGTGACATCATTCAGCACGCGCACCCCTTTGTCACCTTCGGAAAACATTCCGAGTCCTGATATTTTCTCCAGCGCTTCATCCCCGCGTCCTATCAATGAAAGGATATCCTTTGGAAGTGCCCCGTCCGTCGCTTCATATAAATCGATGACAATATCATTTTGTATCAGCCCGGTTTTGATTTCATTTCCATCATGAAAACTTACAAGTTTCATCATTACTCACCTTTTCCGAATCATTTCAAAAGAATCCGCCAGCGGCTTTGTATACGATTGACCGGCAAGTCTTCCTACAGGCTTTAATTTCTGTGAATCAATTTTCCCGTCAAAATAAAGGTCATCATCGATCCTGACGCATACCACTTTGCCGATCACAAGGCTCCCTGCCCCAGGTTCATCCCCGAAGTGAAGTACCTGATGAAGGGTACATTCGAGTTGTACCTTGCTCTCAGCAACCGCAGGAGGTTTTACGCTGATAGATTCTTTCTTTGTTAAACCTGTTTGCTCAAACTCATCTATACCCTTGTCAAATTCGATCGCACAGTTATTCATTTCTTCAACGAATTCTTCACTTACAATATTGATGACAAACTCATTCGTCTCTTCAATATTTGAAAGCGTATCTTTTTTGCTGCCGTCCTTTCCTTTTCTCATCGGAGAAAAACAGACGAGCATCGGTTCTGCGGAAATCGCCGTAAAGAAGCTGAACGGAGCGAGATTCGCTCTTCCTTCCTCATCCATGGTCGAGACAAAGGCAATCGGTCGCGGCAAAATACTGCCGACCATTAATTTATACGCATCCTGCCAGGGGAGGGTGTGAGGTTTAATATCCATTCAATCTCCTCCTTGTGCTTTTAAAATTTCTTCCAATGAAGAAATAAACAGTTTAGTATCTTCCTCCGTACCAATCGTGACGCGCACGGTCGTCGGATACCCGAGCAGGGTACCAGAACGGACGACGATCCCTTTTTTCACAAGTTCAGAGGAAATATGATCGCCATTCAGACCTGTGTCCACCATGATGAAATTCGCCTGCGACGGAAAATAGCTTACTCCCAATCGATGAAACTCTTTTTCTAAGTATTCACGGCCTTTTTGATTTTTATGGGTGCATTCACGGATGAAGGATTGATCTTCAAGTGCGATGATGGCCGATCTTTGTGCAATCATGTTCACGTTGAATACATCTTTTACTTTTCTAAGCTGCTCGGCGATTTCTTCGTTCATCACCCCGAACCCGACACGCAACCCTGCCAGGCCGTAAATCTTCGAAAAGGTCCTCAGGACAATCAAGTTATCAAACTGTGATAATAACGGCAGTGTTTCGAGGTAATCATCAGTTGTCACATATTCCATATACGCTTCGTCCACAACCACCAATATGTGTGATGGGATGCTTTCGATGAATTCCAAGAGTTCTTTCTTCCCTACGATCGTTCCTGTGGGATTGTTCGGATTGCAGACAAAGATAAGCTTTGTCTTTGGAGTGATTGCCCCAGCCATGGCTTTCAGGTCGTGTGTGCCGTCAACCAAAGGGACGATTACAGGGGAGCCCCCTTCAAGAAATACGTTTGTCTGATACCTTGGGAACGTCACATCGGCCATGATGGCTTCGTCTCCGCAGGTCATGTACGCTCTTGTGAGCAGCCGGATGACTTCATCCGATCCGTTCCCGAACACCAGCTTTTCCTTTGCCACCCCTAAAAAAGCTGCGACTTTGTTTGAAAGCTCGATGGCGGCTCCGTCCGGGTATAGAAAAAGGTCCCCGTCCTGCTCCTTGAACCATTTTTTCACATTCGGTGAGCAGCCGTAGATGTTCTCATTCTCAGAGAGTTTTCTAATCTTGCTCAATCCATGCTCCTTCTGCAGGTCGGCTAATGTTTTTCCGAGTACATAGGGAGCGATATGCGTCACCGCTTCTCTTGTTTTAAACTTAAGTGCCATACGTGATCCTCGCCTTCCTCATGGATGAAGGGGGCCGACCCGCTTCGAGTGAAAGCTCCCTTCCTTGCTGAATACAGCCTTTAGCATGTATTCAACAGGAAATGGCGTTCCTCTTCACGGGTTAACCCCCTGACCGGTCCCTTTTGACCCCAATCTCTCTCTATTTTCTTTTTCTCTATCTATTTCTAATTTTTATAAATTCCCGCGGCGCTCCTGTTCACGTTCGATTGATTCGAATAATGCTTTGAAGTTTCCTTCCCCGAAACCTCTGGCACCTTTGCGCTGGATGACCTCAATGAATAGCGTAGGACGGTCGACGATCGGCTTGGTGAAGATCTGAAGCAGGTATCCTTCATCATCACGGTCTACTAAAATATTAAGCTCTTTGATTTTCGAAATTTCCTCATCGATTTCCCCGACGCGTTCAGAGAGCATTTCATAGTATGAGTCCGGAGTATTCAGGAACTCGACACCGTTTTCTTTTAATTTGCTGACCGTCGTTACGATATCTTCTGTCAGGATGGCGATGTGTTGAACACCAGGTCCGCCGTAGAACTCAAGGTATTCTTCGATTTGGGATTTACGCTTCCCTTCAGCCGGCTCGTTGATCGGGAATTTGATTCTTCCGCCGTTGTGCATGACCTTCGACATGAGCGCAGAGTATTCAGTCGTGATATCTTCATTGGTAAAGTGACGCATTTCCTTGAAGCCCATGACTTTCTCATAATATTCGACCCATTCTTCCATTCGTTCCACGTTCCCAACCACGTGGTCGACTGCAATGATCCCTGCATCATCAATGCTTAACGCAGAATCATATTTTTCAAAGCCAGGCATGAATATCCCTTTATAGTCTTTACGCTCGATGAGGGTATGAACCGTATCTCCGTATGTACCGATCACGGCTTTTTTCAATGTCCCTTCATCATCTTCAAGCGTGGCCGGAGGCATGATTTCAATCGCCCCGCGCTCTACCGCTCCTGTGTAAGCCTTTTCAACATCATCCACCATAAGAGCGATGTCTTTGATCCCGTCCCCATGCTTATGGATGAATTGTGATACACGGCTTCCTTCGTGAAGGCTGCCAGTGATCACAAGACGAACTTTATTTTGCTGCAGCACATAGGACACTGTATCTCGATTCCCTGTTTCAAGACCGGAATATGCGACTGTTTTAAAGCCGTATGCCGTACAGAAGAAGTGAGCCGTCTGCTTTGCATTTCCTGCATAGTACTCTAAATAATCAACATCCCTTACCGGAAATAGTTCTTCTGCTTTTTCTCTTTTCTTTGCCGTATTCTCTTGCATCCTAATCCCTCCAGGCTATCTTTTTATATATTCTGAATATATCGTAAATAATTCCTGTCATCTTCTCAAGAGCGGGTGTTAAAGCTGGAACGCTTTTCTGTAATAAAGGATGTTATCTCCCCGCCGTCTCTTTCTTTCGGGGAGGAAGATGCACCGCTGCCCCCTTCAAAGCTTCCACTGCTTCCAATAAGCTTTCCCCAAAGCCCGGATGTGAATATTGCGGAAAGCTGAAATCCTCGTCCCTTGCCGCCATTTCAAGCCCAAGAACCCCTGTTTGAATCAGCTCTGCGGCCCCGGCTCCGATCATATGGATACCAAGTATGAGATCCGTTTCCTGATCACTGACAATCTTCACCAAACCATCTGAGGCACCGGTGACCCCCGCATACCCGTTCCCCCTCACAGGGAACTCACTGACGGATACCGTGTAGCCTGCTTCTTCCGCTTCACTCTCGCTCAACCCTGCGAATGCCAATGGCGGGGTGAGCTGAATGACAGTCGGCATATGCTCGAGGTCGACTTCTGGATGCCTTCCGGCGATCGCTTCTGCAGCAGCCTTACCCTGTTTGATCGCTTTCACTGCCAGGGACGGACCTTCCGTCACGTCACCTATCGCCCAGAGTGTCCGGATGCTGGTTCGCCCCTGGTGATCAGCTTGGATATAACCTTCCCCGGTCAATCCGATTCCCAATCGATCGAGCCCAAGTTCTTTTACGTTGGGCTTCACTCTGCCGCTTACGGCAAAGTGACTGCTTTCAATCGAAAGCGTTTCACCATTTTCTTTATTCAGGATGGTGCTCACCATGCTGCCGGCACGAGAGACCTCTTGAAGTACACATTTTTTAAGGACGGTTATTTTTTGTTTTTTAAAAAGCCTCAGGATCTCTTTTGTGATCGAAGAATCGAAAGGCAGCTCTTCCGGTAATATAAGTGTCACTTTGCTCCCAAGAACCGCAAAGGATGACGCCATCTCAAGGGAAATATAGTCTGATCCATAAACGGCAAGCTCGCCTGGAAGTTCGTCCAGCGTAAAAATCTCCCGCTCTTTTAGGATTTTTTCAGAGTCAAATTGAATATTCTCCGGATAATGAAATTCTCCGCCGGCAGCAATGACCGCCTCTTTAAAATTATACAAAGAGAAGTCATGTCCGTTTTCCACACCGATTCTCGTATCGGATAGAAAGGAAGCTGTCCCTTTTATTATTTCAACTTCATTTGCTTTACAGAGTGCTTCCACTCCTTTGCGCAGCTGTGAGATTTTTTTCTCTCTATACTGTTGAAGGGTGGCCATATTCACTTCTGCTTGTGCAAACTCCATCCCCATCTCAGACAAGTGGGCGAGCTTCTTATATTCCTGGGCAAAATGGGTGAAGATCTTTGAAGGAATGCATCCCTTGTTCAGGCAGGTGCCCCCAATCTCTTCTTTCTCGATGAGTGTCACCTTTCTTCCCAGGCTTGCCGCCCTGATGGCAGCATGATACCCGCCTGGACCTCCGCCGATGACGACCACATCTTTGTCTTCCGTGATTTCTCCCACTACCATTTATATCAACTCCAGAAGCAAGGTTTGAGGCTCTTCGATGAGGTCACGGAGACGGTTGGTGAAGCGTACCGCCGTTCCCCCGTCAACGACTCGGTGATCGAATGACATCGAGACATTCATCATCGAACGGATCACGATTTCATCCTGATCATTCACCATCGGCCGCTTTTTCGTTTTATGAAAGGCAAGCAAGCCGACTTCAGGTTCATTGATGATCGGTGTCGCACCAATCGAGCCGTTAAGCGGACCCACATTGCTGACCGTGAATGTCCCGCCGGTTATATCCTTAATCGATAGATTATTTTCCTGCGCTTTAAGAGTCAGTTCTTTCATTTCATGATGGATCTCTTTCATCGACTTTGTTTCAACATTTCTAATAACGGGGACGATCAGCCCTTCTTCTGTATCCGTCGCGATTCCGATGTGGTGTTCCGGTTTAAGGCGGACACACTCATTCTTTTCGTCCAGTACGGCATTGAATATAGGAAACTCTTTTAAACAGACTGATATGACCTTGATAAAATAAGCGCCCATCGAAATGGATTGATGATTGTTTTTCATCGCCTCTTTCCACTCTAAGAGATTCGTGACATCGATCTCCTCAAAATGAGTGCAGTGGGCGATGGTACGAAGGGAATGGGTCATCTTGGAGGCGATTTGCTTCCGTCTTCCCCGTAATGGGATCGTGTTTGAATCATGATCGGAAACGGATGGTTGAACCCCTTTCGTTTTCACAGCGGTTTCAACGCTTACAGATTCTTCAGGCCGTGACTGCTCTCCTCCTTGAATAAAGGCATACACGTCTTCGTCAAGGATCCTTCCCCCCGATCCGCTGCCGCTGACTTCATCCAGATCGACTCCGTTTTCTCTAGCAATCTTCCTTGTATACGGGGAAGCAAGCACCCTTCTTGCCCGGATTCCCTGCGGCTTTTTAGGGGCTGTAACGGCTTCCGTCATCCCTTCTTCCTTTTCCATGAGCAGCACGGTGGTCCCGACCGGGATCGTTTCCCCTTCCCCGACTGTCAGTTCTTTGATTCTGCCGGAAAAGGGTGCCGGGATCTCCGCCGTCATTTTGTCCGTTTGGACTTCCACCAGCGGCTGATCCGCTTTGACGGTGTCTCCCGCTTTCACAAGAAAGTGATTCACGTTCGCTTCCGTCATGCCTTCTCCGATATCGTGAAGCTTGACTTCCATAAACTCCCCCCTCTGCTAATCTAGTATTCTGCCACTTTCTTCACTGCCTCCAAGACCCGTTTTTGGTCAGGCAGATAAAAATCTTCAAACCCGAAATACGGAACAGGAGTATCAAACCCTGTCACACGTTCCACCGGTGCTTTCTGATACAAGAAAGAGGTATCATTGATAATCGCTAGTACATCATTCCCGACGCCGCCGGTTGCATGGGCTTCATGCACCACCACGGTTCTGCCGGTCTTTTGTACGGAACTTGAAATAAGATCCTTATCGAGCGGATAAAGCGTTCGGAGGTCAAGCACTTCACAGGATATACCTTGCTCCCTTGCTTCCCCGGCAGCTTCTTCTGCCACTTTGACCATCGCACCCCAGGCAATGATCGTAACGTCTTCCCCTTCTTCCACCACCTTGCCTTTCCCGATTTCGACCGTATATTTCTCTTCCGGTACTTCTTCACGGGAAGAACGGTAACACCTCATCGGCTCAAGGAAAAGAACCGGATCGGCATCTTCTATGGCTGCGATCATGAGCCCTTTTGCATCATATGGGCTTGATGGGCAGACCACCTTGATCCCCGGCATATGGGTGAAGATCGCTTCTGTACTGTCAGAATGGATTTCAGGCGCCCTTACCCCGGCGCCGTATGGAGCCCTGATCACGATCGGGCATGTGTAATGACCAAGCGTTCTCGATCGCAGGCGCGTGGCATGGGTGATGATCTGCTCATAGGCAGGATAAATGAACCCCATGAACTGTATTTCCGCCACCGGCCTGAAGCCGTTCACGGCCATCCCGATCGCTGCCCCGATAAAACCTGCTTCACTCAATGGGGTGTCCATGACTCTGTCTTCCCCGAATTCCGCCTGAAGTCCGTCAGTCGCCCGGAAAACACCGCCGTTGGTGCCGATATCTTCCCCCATCAGCAGGACATCCTCATGTTCTTTCAGCATCACTCTCATTCCATCCGTGATGGCTCCGACCATGGTCAGCATCTTTGTCTTGGTTAACGTGCTCATCGGCTCACTCCCCCTAAGCTTTTCAGGAGCTTTTCTTTTTGTTCCCGGATCGTCCACGTCGGGGTCTCAAATACATAATCAAAAATGACACTTGGGTCTGCAGCAGGATATGCCTCCAGTTCCTCTACTGCCAGGTCCACTTCCTTTGCGCATTCCTTTTCAACAGATTGCATCCAGTCTTCATCGATCCAGCCTTTTTTCCCCATGAATGCTGCGAGCCTGTCTAGCGGGTCATTGTCCCGGCGTCTCGCATCGCTTTCAAGCTGATCCCGGTATTTAGTCGGATCATCGGCAGTCGTGTGTGCTCCATATCTCCATGTAACCGACTCGATCAGGGTTGGACCCTCCCCGTTTCTCGCACGCTCAAGGGCTTTTTTTGTTTCAAAATACACAGCAAAAATATCATTGCCGTCTATCCTCACACCTGGAATATCATATGCCAGTGCTTTTTGGGCAATGGTTTTCGTTTTCATTTGTTTGCTCATCGGAACGGATATGGCATAGTGGTTGTTCTGATTGAAAAAGACAACCGGCGCTCCCCATACACTGGCGAGATTCAATCCTTCATGGAAATCGCCTTCTGATGTGGCGCCGTCTCCAAAGTAAGCAATGGCGGCATTTTTTGTACCTTTTCTTTTTTCAGCATAAGCTGCCCCCACTGCATGCGGGAGCTGTGTTGCAATCGGGATTCCCGGAGTGAAGATATTCTTTCCTTCAGGAGGTACGCACCCTTCATTCCTCCCTTTCCAAAAAAGAAGGATGTTCAGCAAGGAATGGCCGAATGTCATGGTCGCACCGTGGTCGCGGTAAGTCGGGAACATCCAGTCTTTTTCACCCAGGGCAAGGGCGGTCCCCACCTGAGACGCCTCCTGTCCCTCGAAAGGGGCATATGTGCCGATCCGGCCCTGCCGCTGAAGGCTGACTGCTTTACGGTCAAAGGTGCGGATCCTGATCAAATGCCGATAAAACTGACGGGTCATTTCTTCTGAAATTTCGTTTTCAAACTCGTTATGAATAAGTTCTCCCTGATTGTCCATTACCTGGATTATTGGAAAATCCTCGATCATTTCATCACCTCGTGTGGTGGTTTATTTTGTTTTTTCGAGTTCCAGCTCTGGCGGCAAGCCGCCTCCGCTTTTATTATTGCCTTACCGCCCATTTCGGGCGTTTCATGTGTGAGAAGAAGCTGTTGCGTCTTGAGCGGGAATGGATGCGGTCTTCGCAGAACCGGTCCGCTGCTTCCATTGTGGTCATCTGCTGGTTCTCTGCTTGAAGGTAGATATTCTGAAGGGTGTTATAGATGGCACTTGTCTTTTGCAGGACACGCTCTTTATTCGGTTCGTATAATTCATCCGCTACCTGGATCAATCCGCCGGCATTGACGATGTAATCAGGTGCGTAGAGGATTCCTTTTTCATGAAGTTTCAAGCCGTGAGACAAATCCAGCAGCTGGTTATTGGCAGAACCCGCGACTGCTTTTACTTTTAATCGATCGATCGTCTCATCATTGATGATGCCTCCGATTGCGCATGGTACGAAAACATCGGCATCGGCAGAATATATTTCATCGCCGGACAGGACTTTGATGGCTGCCCCCATGTTTTTTGCTTTTGATACCAATTGATCGATGGAGCTTTGATTGATGTCCGTTACATACAGGTCCGCTCCTTCATCAAGAAGGCGTTCCGCCACTTTGTAGCCGACTTTTCCAAGTCCCTGGATCGCATAACTCTTCCCATGCAGGTCCCTTGATCCCCATACGGTCTGGTTCGTGGCCTGAAGACCGTAAATGACACCCATCGCAGTCGGAATCGAAGAGTCTCCGCTGCCACCGTAAACTTCATCTACACCGACAATGCAATTTGTCTCTTTAAGGGCATAAACAAAATCCTCAGGTTCTGTCCCCATGTCTGTCCCGGTATAAAAGCGGCCGTTCAGAGATTCCACAAATTGACCGAAAGCACGGAACAACTCCGGGTGTTTATCCTTCGCGGGATCGCCGATGATAACGGCCTTACCTCCTCCAAAGTCAACATCCGCTGCAGCGCACTTATACGTCATCCCTTTTGACAGGCGCAGTACGTCGTTCAGTGCTTCGTCCACTGATGCATACGGCCGCATACGGCAGCCGCCAAGAGCAGGGCCCAGTGTCGTATTATGTATGGCAATTATGGCTTTGAGTCCTGTATCTTCATCATTACAAAAAACAACTTGTTCGTGGTTTTTGATTTGTTCAAACATATCCATTCTTCTTCCCCCAGACATTTTGTAAACGCTTTCAGATTAGAACGCAAATACTATATACTTTTTATTCTCTCTCTAATTATCTCTTTGGGCAGGACAACCTGTTTGACCTCTCCCTTTCCGATGATTCTATCATTCTTGAAATCTCTTACGGTCACTTCGGTCAAAATGATGTTTCTTTCATATTTTATGACGGTTGCTTTAATTTCAAGACTGGAACCGGTGCGTGCAGGTGCCATGTGCTCTGCTGTCACTTTTGCCCCCATGCCTTCTTCGTCTTCCTCCAGGTAAGGAAGGATGATCTTTCTTGATGCCCATTCCATGTGATAGACCATCGAAACGGTTGAGTAAACGGGATGGACGACGCTTCCCTCGAACTGGGCATGCATGTCAGGGGTCACCTCCGTCATGACCGTGGCGGTATGCCCTTCAGCTAATCCGGACTTCATTGCTTTCCCCCTTTAAACCAACGCATTATACATATTCATATAACGTTAATTTAACGATATAATAACATTCAGTATTATAAATAGTCAATATATTGTTAAAATTTTAAAAACTCCAAAAGCCTGCTTGAAGGCCCGTCCCTCGGTGCTTTAACGTAAAAAAGTAACGGGACAGAGTCCCGTTACTTTTTTAGGATAATAGAGCGCGGTCGCTTGCGAGTTTGCTGCCGCGGATTCGTTGAAATTCATTAAGGAGACCTTCAACGGTCAGGTGTTTCTTTTCGTCTTCATTGACTTCGAGGATGATCTGTCCTTTGTCCATCATGATCAGCCTGTTGCCGAGATCGAGTGCCTGCTGCATATTGTGGGTAACCATTAGAGTGGTAAGATGATATTTCTCCACAATTTCCTTTGTCAGGTTCGTAATCAGATCGGCGCGGGCTGGATCAAGGGCTGCGGTGTGTTCATCGAGCAGCAGGATCGAGGGCTCGGTGAAAGTCGCCATCAATAAGGAAAGCGCCTGTCTTTCCCCTCCGGATAATAGTCCCACTTTTGCATTCAGACGATTTTCCAATCCTAAATGCAAGGATTCCAATACCTCTCTGAAAAACTCTTTTCTCTTCTTCGTCACACCCAATCGGAAGGTTCGTGTCCGGTTTCTCGAATACGCCATCGCCAGGTTTTCCTCGATTGTCATGGAAGGGGCCGTTCCTGCCATCGGGTCCTGGAATACACGGCCGATCAGCTTGGAACGTTTATATTCAGATACCCTTGAAACCTCATGGCCGTCAATGAACACATTTCCTACATCTGGTAACAGAACCCCTGAAACGATGTTCATCAAAGTCGATTTACCGGCTCCATTACTGCCGATGACAGTGACAAAATCACCTGGTTTCATGGTCAGCTGAATATCGTCCAGGGCGATTTTTTCATCCGGTGTGCCTTCATTGAATACTTTATGAATTCGATTTAATTGCAGCACCGTTATCACCCTTTCCTTCTGTAATCGATGTCTTTCCTAGCCGTTCAGCCATCCTTTGGGCTTTTCGTTTTTTATCTTTGTAACGATCCATCACTTTCGGCATGATCAGAGCCAGAATGACGATTGTTGCAGTGATCAGCTTCATGTCACCTGTTTCAAGGAAATCGACACGAAGTGCCATGCTGACGACCAAACGGTAAATGATCGCCCCGCCTATGACAGCGAGGGTGGTACGGGCAATCGTTTTTGTACCGAATAATGCTTCCCCGATGATGACGGAAGCAAGACCGATGATGATCATCCCGATCCCCATTCCGACATCAGCAAACCGGCTGTACTGTGCAATCAGGGCACCCGACAGCGCCACCATGCCATTGGAAATCCCAAGGCCCAATATGATCATTAAGTTGGTGTTGGCAGAGAAACTTCTGATCATCCGCTGATTGTCCCCAGTGGCACGCAAAGCCAAACCGATTTCTGTTTTTAAAAATGCATCCGTCAAAAATTTGATGGCCAGCGTAATGATGATCATGATGAACAATATACTCCATGTACCTGGAAGGGGCTCACCCAGTCCGACCGCCATCCAAAGTTTATTAAGGGCTGCATCGATTCCGAGCGGAGCCCACATACTTTCTACTCCAGTAAAAGTTGTCTCCTGGCTCAGCAAAGGGACATTCGACCGCCCCATGATCCTGAGGTTTATCGAGTAGAGGGCAATCATCATCAAGATCCCTGATAATAAAGCATTGATTTTACCAAATGTGTGAAGCAATCCTGTTATACATCCTGCTATAAATCCAATCACGATCGCAGTTATCGTTGCGATGATCGGGTTTACGCCACTGACAATCATGGTAGCAGCGACAGCAGCTCCGGTAACGAAGCTGCCATCGACTGTTAAATCAGGAAAATCCAATATCCGAAAGGACAAGTAGACTCCGAGGGCCATAATAGCGTAAATGATTCCAGATTCAAAGGATGCGAATATTGCTGTCGGCACGAATCATCATCCTCTCTTATTTTGCTTCGTAAAACTCTCCCATTTCAGACCAGGCTTCCTGTACTTCCACGCCTTGAGCTTCTGCTGCTGCTTTATTGAACATAAGCTTGAAGTTCTTCGGATACTCCACATTGATTTCAGAAGGCTTTTTCTCGCCTTTTAAAATTTTCACGGCCATCAAGCCCGTTTCATATCCAAGGTCCTCATAGCTGAATCCGCTGGCAGCTACCGCACCCTTTTTCATAGAATCAAGCTCTCCGACGAATAAAGGAATATCCTTATCGTTCGCTACAGAAATAACAGATTCAAGAGCGGATACAACTGTATTATCCGTCGGGATGTAGATGGCATCGACACGGCCGACCAGCGACTCCGCAGCCTGCTTTACTTCTGCGGAAGTAGAAACTGAAGCCTCAACAAGCTTTGCTCCCTTTTCTTCGACCAGCTTTTTCACTTCTTCAGCTTGTACAACAGAGTTCTGCTCTCCAGAGTTGTAAATGATACCGATATTTTTTGCTTCTAATTCATCTGTCATAAAGAAAATGGTTTTAGAAGTCGCTTCAGGGTGGTTATCAGATGTACCTGTGATATTCTCACCAGGCTCATCGAATGATTTGACTAACTCAGCACCTACAGGATCCGTAACAGAGGTAAAGACAATCGGAATGTCCTTCGTTGCATTCAATGCGTGCTGAGCACTTGGGGTTGAATTCGCAAAGATGAGATCGACGCCGTCACCGACAAGGTTCTTGGCAATCGTTTGAGAGTTACTTGGATCTCCTTGAGCTAATTGAACATCAAACTTAACATTCTCGCCTTCCTTAAAGCCATTTTCAGCCAAAGCCTTCTTAAAGCCTTCGAACGCCGCATCCAAAGAAGGGTGTTCAACAATCTGGGTGACCCCGATTACATATTCTTTGTCTCCTGAACTTTTTTCACCGCCGCATCCAGTTAAAAACAGCATACCTAGAAGCATCGTGATGACACCGAGTAACAAACTCTTCTTCTTCATTGAAATCCCCCTTTTTCTCTTCTTAAATATGATCAATAGTCTTATAGACTACAGAATCCACCTTTGTGATAAAAATCATAGCCATCGTTAATACAACGTTATAGTATCATCACCGTCACAAAATAGTCAATAATATTCCGAAAATTTAAAAATTAATATTAGTATAGACGGTTTGGGTAGGAATATCTAGTTGTTTTTACTGTTTTTTTGGAGTGAAATCTGAATTTATATAGAGGTATGGAAGCATTAGATGTTGAATAATCGGTATCTTTGTAAGATCGGGGATTCCATGAGGGGAGGTGGTGTTTATTTGGCGGGAGCGCGAAATTTGTCGTTTTGTGATGAATGGTCGATATATTGAAATTTTGGACGGATAAAATAATATAATGGCCGATAAAAATTACTTTTGGCCGATATATCAAAAAAACGATCGATAAAACCAATAAACAGTCGATAACCTAGAGTTCAAACCAAAAAAGCACGCCCCCATAAAAGGAACATGCCTCCTCTCTATCATTTCATCCTGTTCTTCGCCAATCTCCCAAAAATGTTCTCTGAATCACTCATCATTTTCTCAAAAAGCTCTTTCACTGTCGGAATATCCGAAACCAATCCAGAAACCTGGCCGCCGTTGATAAATCCCTGATCGAGCTTTCCTTCGAGTGCACCGACTCTATGATAGTCTTCCGAAGTTAGCAGTCCGAACTCCTCAGCCGGAACGCCTTCCTTTTCTTTACGGATCAAATCGGCTGAGTAAGGTGTTTTCATGACCCTTCTTACCTTGCCGACTGAGCGGCCGACAATCACCGTGCTGTCATCCTGAGCATTTAATAGTGCAGTTTTGTAGTTTTCATGAAATGGTGCTTCCTGCGTAGCGATGAGACGGGTCCCCATCTGCACCCCGCTTGCACCGAGGGCGAGCATGCTTGCAAGTCCCCTTCCGTCACCGATACCTCCTGCAGCGACCACGGGAATGCTCACTGCATCAATAAGCTGCGGAATGAGTGCGAGAGTCGTAGTTTCCAGATTGGAATTGATCCCCGCTGCTTCATATCCTTCTCCGACAATAACATCGGCCCCTGCTTCTTCCGCTTTCATCGCTTGTTTTTTGGAAGCGACCACACAGATTACTTTCACACCATGTTCATGGAAATATGGAATGAGCGGCGTTGGATTTCCCGCCGATAAGGATACGGCTGGCACCTTATGTTTAACCACCAGGCGGACTATGTCTTGTAAATGAGGTGTGATGGCGATTGGAATATTTAATGCAAAAGGTTTTGCTGTACGATTCTTCGTCTCTATGATTATATTTTCTACTTCCTCTACGCTCATTGTCCCTGCCCCAATGGTGCCCAGCGCACCCGCTTCTGATACGGCAGCCGTCAGAGGAGCATTGCTGATGTTCCCCATTCCCCCTTGAAGAATAGGATATTTAATTTTGAGAATCTCCGTTAAGTTATTCATTAAAATCCCCCTCCGTTAAATTCATGTTATACTTTCAAGAAAATTTAGACAAGTGCTATTTAACATTATGGCAGGAAAACGTTAATGAGATTATTTTTCAGGGACCAGCAGAGTTAGGACTTCTCGGAGCAGTCAAAAACCCCTGCCATTTTAAGCAGGGGTTTTCTCAATCAAGCAGTAAAGGATGGGTCATGATATCATAACTGCGGTCTTTATTTTTTAATTCATTGCCGTCTTCGAATACACTTTCGAAGAATCGGGATGCCGGTTCCGCAAGTTCTTTATAGTATTCGGCAAACAAGGAGGCTGCGTGTGCACCGAGCCACTTTTCAGGAAGAAGCTCTTCAGGAAGGCCGGGATCCACGAAGAGGAATTTACGGTACTCATGTACAAGCTTGGTCCGCTCAACAAAGCATTCAGCATCACTCATGTCGCCTTTCTTGATTTTGTTCTTATCAATCATATACTGCTGGCTGTAATGAGCAATGAATTCCTGGTAACGTTCATTGATTTCTTTCAAGTCCCAGCTCTTTTCGACCAGTCGCTGATTTTCATTCGGTCCTTGGTATTCTGCAATAAAGAAATCGACATATTCTTTGATGTCATATTTCTTGATCAGGGATTGAACCTGTTTTTCCAAATTGTTTGGTGAAATCCAAGTGGAGGTCGAAAGCGTGCCAAAGCCGCTCCATACCAATTCCTTGCGAAGCTCATCGCGGATGCTGCGGATTTCTTCAGGGATGCTGTACATGAAGACTCTCCACTTTCCGTCCCACTCCTGAGGCTTGAGCTTGAAAATACGGTTCGCAGCTTCTTCCATGCGGTCGACGCCGGGTTCGGTCAAAGAGTAATAGCTTTTATTCCCCTGCTTCTCCGCCTTTACCCAGCCTTGTTTATTCATCCTTGAAATCGCCGCCCGGACGGCCTGGTCGTTGTGGCCGAATTCATTCAGCAAACGGATGAGACTGCCGATCCATATTTTATTTCCATAATGGCGTATGTAATCCCCGTAAAGGGTAAAGATCATTGATCTGGTATTCATTGATGCCTCTCCTTTATGTACAATCACTTTTGTGAAAAAACTTTCTTGTGACGTTCATTTTACGTTTGGTAAATATATTATCACAAACTCATAAGGAAATTAAATATAATTCCTGAATTTCTCTCAACTTTTATTTGTGATACTATCTCACTCTCACACTTATTAAACTATCTTTTAAAAAAAAGACATCACAGAAAGAGGTCCCGTTACCAGCACCTCTTTCTTCATTATTAATCTATATTTTCTACCAGCGTCGCGATCCCCTGCCCCACACCGATACACATCGTCGAGAGGCCGTACCGGGTACCCCGTTTCTTCATCTCATGCACGAGTGTGGTCAGGATCCTCGCTCCGCTTGCTCCAAGCGGATGACCGAAGGCGATTGCTCCGCCATTGACGTTGACGATATCATCGTTCAGCCCAAGGTCTCTCATGCAGGCGATCGATTGGGCGGCAAATGCTTCGTTCAATTCCACTAATCCGATTTGATCAAGCGAAAGGCCGGCGCGCTTCAGTGCTTTTCGTGTCGCATAGATCGGCCCCAGTCCCATGACGGAAGGTTCCAGCCCTGCAGTCGCAGAGGTGATATAGCGTGCCAGGGGTTTCAGGCCCAGTTCATCTGCTTTCTCCCTGCTCATCAACAACAGAGCGGATGCCCCGTCATTGACGCCTGACGCATTACCTGCAGTGACCGTTCCTTCATTAAATAGCGGCGACAGCTTGCCGAGCTTTTCCATGCTTGTTTGGGGACGAGGATGTTCATCGACTGTGACGGTGGTTGCATTCCCTTTTCGCTCAGCGATTTCAACAGGAACGATTTCTTCCTTGAAACGTTCTCCTTCCATTGCACGTTTTGCTTTCATTTGGCTCTCGAAGGCAAACCTGTCCTGTTCTTCCCTGGTGATTTCATATTGCTTTGCTACATTTTCAGCTGTTTCGGGCATGGAGTCCGTCCCGTATCTCTGCTTGAGGCGGGAATTGACAAAGCGCCATCCAATGGTTGTATCGAACATCTCCATATTGCCTCTTGGAAAGTCTTTAGAGGGTTTGGCCATGACGTAAGGAGCCCTCGTCATGCTTTCCGTCCCGCCTGCAATGAAGATATCTCCTTCCCCGGCAAGGATCGCACGGGCGGCATAATTCACCGCATCCAGTCCCGACCCGCACAGCCGGTTGATTGTCGTCGCACCGACTTCGACTGGAAGGCCTGCGAGCAGGGTGGACATACGTGCTACATTCCGGTTATCCTCTCCCGCTCCATTCGCATTTCCGAACACGACCTCTTCTATTGCGTTAACAGGCATTTCAGTGTTCCGATCAATCAGCGCCTTGATCACAAGTGCTCCCAGGTCATCCGGCCGGACATCCTTCAATGCTCCTTTATACCTTCCGATCGGAGTCCGCACTGCATCAACAATGACAACTTCCCTCATGGCCGGCTCTCCTTTTCTTTCGATTCTGAGTAATCATACACACCCTTGCCTGACTTCCTGCCGAGTCTTCCAGCTTTCACGTATTGTTCCAATAGAGGGGCCGGACGGTATTTCTCCCCAAGCTTTTCATGGAGGTATTTCAGGTTGTTCAGACGTGTATCCAACCCCACCAGGTCCCCCAGTTCAAATGGTCCCATAGGATAATTCAGACCAAGCTTGATGGCTTTATCAATCTCTTCCGGGCTACCGAGGCCTTCTTGCAGCATATAAAAGGCTTCGTTTCCGACCAGCGCGCTGATCCTGCTTGTAACAAATCCCGGGAACTCATTGATGACCACTGTATCCTTGCCCATTAAACGGGCAACCTGTTCAATCACTTCCGCCGTTTCATCACTTGTTTCCAGTCCTCTTACGATTTCAACCAGCGGCATTTTATGTACAGGGTTGAAGAAATGCATCGCAATGACTTTGTCCGGACGTTTCGTGAAAGAACCGATTTCTGTCGGACTCATCGTTGAAGTGTTGGTTGCCAGATAGCAGTAATCAGGAGCATGCGAATCCAGCACTTCGAATACACCGCGTTTGATATCAGTTTTTTCCGGGACAGCTTCGATGACGACATCCGCATCACGGACCGTAATGGATAGATTAGCAGAATACGAAAGGCGTTCGCGTGCTTCGATATACTCCTGATTCGTGACCTTCCCTCTTTCCACACCTTTTTCAAAAATGCGCTGAATATCTTCTTTGGCATGATCGAGCTGTTCCTGTTTAATATCCACCAAAGTGGTTCTGAAGCCCCCCACTGCACTTACATAGGCGATCCCTCTTCCCATTACTCCTGATCCTACGACAACAATATGCTGTGTCATGTCGATTCCTCCTTATAGCAATAAGGGGTTGACCCGTAAAAGGACAACCCCTGTATCAAGCTGTTATGTTTATACGCCGAATGGATTCAGCGGACGGTTACCAAAGTATGAGATGATACTCTTCGTTTCTGTGTATAAGTCCAGTGTTTCCACACATAGTTCGCGGCCGAAACCGGACTGCTTGTAGCCACCGAACGGTGTTCCCGGGAATGCCGAGAATGGACAGTTCACCATGACGATACCGGCTTGAATCGCTTTTGACACTCTTGTTGCACGGCCGTGGTTCTGCGTCCATACAGCTGAGCCAAGTCCGTATTCGCTGTCGTTCGCCATCTTGATGACTTCTTTTTCATCCTTGAATTTCATCACAACGACAACAGGTCCGAAGATTTCTTCCTTTACAGCCTTCATATCATGATTGACATCTGTAATGATTGTCGGCTCATACCAGTATCCTTTTTCAAAGCCTTCCACTTTCGCCGGCTTTCCTCCGGTCACGATCGTGGCTCCATCCTCTTTGGCGGACTCCACATAGCTGTGTATCGTATCCACCTGTCCCTGATTGATGATGGCACCGATATGAGTTCCTTTATCATGCGGATCGCCAAGCGAAAGCTTCTTCGTTTTCGCTGTGAATTTTTCCATGAACTCATCATAGATATCTTCATGCACATAAAGTCTTGAGCGTGCTTCACAGGACTGCCCTGTATTATAGAAGATTCCAAACAGCGAACCATCTACCGCAGCATCTACATCAGCATCATCAAATACAATGTTCGGAGATTTGCCTCCAAGTTCCAAAGTCACGCGTTTCAATGTTTGAGAAGCTTTTTCCATGATATTTTTACCGATCGGCGTCGATCCTGTGAATGCCACTTTGTCTACTTTTTCGTGCTCCACAAGATAGTTTCCTACGGAAGAACCGGCTCCCGGCACGATATTGACGACACCTTCAGGCACTCCCGCTTCGATACAGATTTCACCAAGTACAATGGCTGTGAGCGGAGTGAGCGTCGCCGGCTTTACAACCACTGAGCATCCAGCTGCGATCGCAGGGGCAATCTTCCAAGCTGCCATCATCAATGGGTAATTCCAAGGGATGATTTGAGCACAAACACCGACAGGCTCCTTCTCTGCCGTATTCGTGAATTGTCCCGGTACATTGTTCACCGTGCCGCGGTGTCCGACAATTGCACCCGCGTAGAATTCAAAGTCTTCGATTGCCTGCATAACCTGGCCTTGGGCTGCAGATAATGATTTTCCGCTGTCCATGATTTCAAGTGAAACCAGTTCATTAAAGCGTGAACGCATGATACCGGCGATCTTATTCAGCACTCGGGAGCGTTTGTTGATCGGGAACTTCTTCCACTTCCCATGATCAAATGCATTCCTTGCAGCCAGAACAGCTTTTTCTGCATCTTCGACGGAGGCAAGTGAAACCGTTGCGATCGGCTCACCCGTAGCAGGGTTATAAGTCGTGAACGTGTCCCCTGATTCACTTTCCATACGCTGTCCGTTGATCACCAATGAATAATGCTCTCTTTTCATCTCGAGTACTTCAAAGCTTTGTTCTTTTACTGTAGACATAGTCCCATCTCCTTTTTCGTTTTTCTGTGTTAAACGCCGCTATTGATTTCCGTGCAAGACTTCGCTTTCCGCGGGTTGCCGGTGGGCCTCCCTGAATTCCACAATTCTATTTACCTTGAAAAGATGGTCTTCGTTTTTCCAGGAATGCAGTGACGCCTTCACGGTGGTCATCGGTCTGACCCGCGATCCGCTGGGCATAAGCTTCTTTTTCCAAGTATTCATCAAAGGTTAAATCATGGCTTCCTTTTAAAAGCCTCTTCATCAATCCGATGGCTTTCGTCGGCATGGAAGCAATTCTTTCTGCAAAGGCTCCCGTTTCTTCCTGCCAGCTGTCAACAGGTACCAGTTTCGTCACCAATCCGAGCTTCTCAGCTTGATCTGCCTTGATTTTTTCTCCAAAAACAGCGAGTTCAAGTGCTTTTGCATAGCCTACTAGATTTGCTAAATAGTAGAGGTTGCCGGAATCAGGAACCAACCCGACATGGACGAATGCCTGAACGAAGCTTGCCTTTTCTGATACAAGCCTGAAGTCACATGCCAGCGCCAGGGAGAATCCTGCTCCTGCCGCCACCCCGTTCACCGCCGCGATGACAGGCTTCTCGCAGGCTTCAATTTCCTTCACCATCGGCCCGTAATTATTCCTTAACACTTCGCCGTGATCCATCGAATCATCCACTTCACTCAAATCCTGTCCAGAACAGAACGCACGGCCTTCACCGGTAATGACGAGGGCCCTGACGTCTTCATTCCGGGATGATTCTTTTACTGCTTTCGCGACTTCAAGATTGAGCTGGCGGATGAACGCATTCAGTTTATCCGGGCGGTTCAGGGTAATCCAGGCTACATGGTTTTTCACTTCGTATTTAATGGTTTCGAACATTATGTAGCCTCCTTACTTTCCTTTGAAATGTGGTTTGCGTTTTTCGACGAACGCCTTCATGCCCTCTTTTTGATCTTCGGAGGCAAAAAGAAGATAGAAATTCTTCCGTTCATATTGCATTCCTTCGTAAAGAGAATAATCAACCGCTTTATGGACGGATTCTTTGATCAATCGTATGGAGAGCGGCGGCTTTGATGCCAGCTTCTTCGCAAATTTCTCTGTTTCTTCCATTAATAATTCCGGCGCGATCGCACGGTTGATGACACCCCATTCGAGTGCCTGCGCTGCAGTGAAACGGTCGCCTGACAGGAGCCATTCCATTGCTCTTGATTTCCCAATCAGCTTTGTCAAACGCTGAGTCCCGCCTGCGCCCGGCATGACTCCGAGATTCACTTCAGGGAATCCGAAGCTTGCATCTTCTGCTGCAAACAACATGTCACAGCACAATGCCAGTTCGAAGCCTCCGCCAAGTGCGAAGCCTTGAACAGCGCCGATAATCGGCTTTTTGATCCATGCGAGGCGGTCCCATTCAGTGAACTGATTAAGGAGTTCAAGATCAACGGCGCCGTCTTCTGACATTTCATCAATATCGGCTCCGGCGGCAAAGGCCCTTCCTTTCCCGGACAAAATGATCACTTTTACATGTTCATTCCGGTCGAATTCCTCAAAAGCTTCCACGATTTCTGAAACCATGGGACGATTGATGGCGTTCAGCACCTTGGGACGGTTCAGCTCGATGAATCCGAGCCCGTCCCGTTCGCTGACCACAATGTATTCGTGCTTACTCATTCACTTCTTCACCAATCATGAGAGTGACCAGTTCAGCAGCGAAGCCCATCAGATCCTTTCCGGAAGCTTTTCCTTCATCGGATTTGAGTCCCGCTTTCAGTGCTTCATGGCTTTCATAGTACATCTCGCACATAAGGTAGTATTTGCCTTCCCCACCCATTGGCGAACCTGTGATTCTGGTAACTTTCATTTCTTTCAGACCCGGGATTTTTGCTGTGATCGGGGCATGGGTGTTGAAGTAGTGCTCGTCGAATTGTTCCTTGTTTTCAGGGTGTTTGTATAACGCGATTAGTTTTACCATTATTGATCTCTCCTTAAAATTGGTTTTGTTGGACTTTGAATACCGCAGTTGATTTCCGTGGAAGACTTCGCTTTCCGCGGGTAGCCCGTGAGCCTCCTCGGCTTTTCTTTATGGTGGGTTAATTGTCCAGCTGCAGGGCTTAGAGGCACATGTCAAAAGCCAAACCGACCAAGAAGGCAAAGAACCGCCTTCGTGGCCGATTCGTCTTATGCCACACGCCTCTGAGCAAAGCCCTTCCGCTTTTCTGATAGGAGTCTTCGCCTTCCACTCCAATCACCTGCTGGATTCGGTTAAACATTATAGTTTACGAATCCTCTTAGAAACCGGACAAGCAAAACCGCCTAAGCTTTTCTACTCACATCATGGTAGAAATAGGTTTCATGGCCTCGAACGGGTTTTTGCATTGCTTGCAGTAGAGGATGCTTCTGCATGCGGTCGGTCCGAAGAGGTTCTCCATTGAGGTGTAGGGAGAATCACAGTACGGGCAGTGAACCTGCCAGTCTTCTTCTCCCGTGAAGTCCCTCGGCGGAGGTGCGATGCCGAATTCCTTGAGGCTTTCGCGCCCTTTCTCCGTTAACCGGCTGGAAGTCCAGGGCGGATTGTAAACGAATCTCACATCTACTGCCCCTGTCCCCAGCTGATCCTTACAGGCTTTCACCACGTTCGATTTAATGATGTCGAGTGCCGGACAGCCCATGAAGGTAGGGAGCAATTCAATGGTGACCCGGCCCTCTTCCTCTATAATTCTATTCACCATTCCCAAATCTACGATACTTATAGAATCGATTTCTGGATCCTTCACTGTGTGAAGGGCACTCCAAATCATTTCAGTCATTTTCTGATCACCCTTTACCAGGTTGCTGCAGGATCTGAGTTATACACTTCGCTAAGAGTGGACAATGCTTGATCCAGGTCGGCTGTGTGCTCGCCTTTGCGGCCATCGCCTTTTTTCATGTCTGTTTTCGGAGGAAACGCGAGATTCGCAGATTGGAAGACAGGCTGCAGGGCCATCTCCCAGCGTTTTTTGAGATTTTCTTCGCCCTCGATCAGCCCCATGACGGCCATTTCTTTTCCTGCCGGTCCCAATGTAAGGACTCCCTGGAATTCATGGAGCACCTTTTCCATCGCTTCGCCCATACGCACCGACGCTTCCCCGCCGGCGTTCACAAGCTGCAGGAACCACGTTTTCCAGTGAAGCAGATGGTAGTATAATTCCGTATTGATCTTGATGGCGAGCTGTTGCAATGGTTCATATGAAGAGTTTTTCAGTGAATCGATCCGCACTTTTTTCGCCACACTGTAAAAATAATGCCTCACTACGGCAAACGCCCAATCATAGCGGGGTTCTGTCAAATAATCCCCCGGTCCATTCACTTCCTCCAAAAGAATCGCGTTCCTTCTTTCATTTGATGGACGGGCATGGGCCAGTGAATCCTGGCTTCCTTCACCAAGCTCTTCAAGCAGCTGATAATACATCGCGGCATGGCCCATCGTATCCTGATTAATGGATGAGAATGCGACATCCTCCTCGATATGCGGGGCAAGTCCCAGCCACTCCGAGCCGCGGTACGCAAGGATGAAGTCATCATCCGCCAGCTGATAAAGCAGATTCAGCAGTGCCTCTTTAAATTCGTTATTCGGGATTTCATCCGGAGTTTTCACGATCATTTCTTCTTCACCAACTCTCCCCAGGACATGATCTCTTTCTCATCAAGCATTTCCTGTTCATATTGCCGCCACTTCTTCTTCAGGTATCCGTAGCCTTTCGCATTCCGGTAATCCTTGTTATCCAGACGTTTCACACTTTCCCTTTCTTCAGGCGTCATCATTCTGAGATCCGACCGTTTGACGACCCATATGTCGGCTACCGGTTCTCTTCTCATAAAATTCTCCTGCGCCATCACCATCGCCAATTCATGATTCGGGGCAAGCAGACTGAATTGATGCTGCATCGCGGCCCCGTCTGAACGTTTGCTAAACACTTCAAATTCCTGATAAAAATTCTGCCCCTTGTCAGACATCTCCCTCATTCCCTTCTAACTGACTCTCCCGCTCGGACTCAGTGCCTCGCGTACCCAGGCATTGTTGTCATAGGATAACTCCCGCAGGCGAAGGCGTTCCTTCGATTTAGGTCCATTATTGCGGATGATTTCTTTGAATCTGCTCCAGTCAGGCTGCTTATAGATCCACAGCTCCTTCTCTTCGTCGTAGTACATCGTTTCGTCAGGAAGTGTAAGCCCCAAGGACAGCATCCTTGGCACATACTTGGTGAAGAAGTCCTGACGTAGCTGTTCATTCGTTTTCGTTCTGATCTTATATTTAATGGTGATATCCTGTTTTGATGAGCCTGTCGTTTTTGCGTCAGCCGGTCCGAAAAACATCAGAAGTGCTTCCCACCAGCGGTTGACCGCATCCTGTACAAGAGCCTTTTGCTCGTCTGTTCCTTCTGCAAGTGCCATGATGATGGCTTCACCATGCTGTGCGTGGAAGACCTCTTCCGCACAGATCCGCTTCAATGCACGTGCATAAGGACCATACGAAGCCCCCAGCATATTGGTCTGAGAAATGATGGCGGCACCATCGACGAGCCAGCCGATCAGCCCTGCATCTCCCCAGGTCGGAGCTTCCATGTGGAAGACA
Source organism: Bacillus sp. Marseille-Q1617 (assembly GCF_903645295.1). Lineage (NCBI taxonomy): Bacteria > Bacillati > Bacillota > Bacilli > Caryophanales > Bacillaceae > Bacillus > Bacillus sp. Marseille-Q1617. The sequence goes on along the minus strand of NZ_CAHJXM010000001.1, from coordinate 329,184 downwards.
TTATGAAACTTCAAATCTCCTGAAAATAAGTCCCTCATGATATGCTCCCTTGTCTTTCCGTAAGGCTTCATCAAATCTTCAGCCACGCGGAGCAGGAGCTGGCCATGACCCATTTCATCCTGGACCTTGGCCATGATCCCGAGTTTCCTGCGGAGGGACGGGGCTTTCGGCACCCATTCCTTCTCAGGAAGGGCTCCCATGATTTCACTGATACCGTGCATCGAAATCAATTTGATCAGTGCATTGCGGTATTCATCAGGCATCCAGTCATCAGCCTCGATCTTTTCATCGTTTTCGATCTTTTTCATAAAGCGTGCCATATGTTCTTCTTCTGTCATTTGCAGACTCATTGCACTGCCTCCTTTATCACACCGTTTTCACGATGATTGACTAACTTGTAATAGGTTTATCGGACAAAATTTTTTATGGAAAAATCGCTTCTTCCCGAAGATCCACAATCCGGACGGCCTTCCCTTCCGATCGGGGAATTTCCTTAGGCGCCCTGACTTTTACATCCATCGATACCAGGCAGCCGTTCTTCATCACCCTTTTTATTTTTGAAGTCAATTCGAAGACCTTTTCATGCTGTATATCCCCTGAGAGTCCCGCATAGAAATCCGGGTTGATTTCAACGTGAAGCTCTACTGTATCAAGGGCTCCTTTTTTCTTTACGTGGAGCTGATAGTGAGGAGCGAGTTCCTTTAGCTCAAGGAGATGATGTTCCATTTCAGAAGGAAAGACATTCACCCCCCTGATGATGAGCATGTCGTCCACCCTTCCCTTCACTCTCGACATCTTGACCGTCGTTCTCCCGCATGAGCAGGTTCCGTGCTGTATCGAAGCAATGTCACCAGTACGATACCGGATGATCGGGAACGCTTCTTTCGTCAAGCTGGTAAAAACCAGCTCACCTGTTTCTCCTTCAGGGACCGGTTCCAATGTATCAGGGTGAATGACTTCAACCAGGAAATGGTCCTCCGCAATATGAAGGCCATCCTGTGCCTCAGGGCATTCCATGGCAACGCCGGGACCGATCACTTCGCTGAGTCCGTAAATATCACAGGCTTTAATGCCAAGGATCCCTTCCAGCGTATCCCTCATCCTATTTGACCACGGCTCCGCTCCGAAAATGCCAGCCTGCAGTGAAAGTGACGCCGGATCCTTCCCCTGGCCTGCGATTGTCTCTGCCAGGTTCAGAACATATGAGGGAGTACCACAAATGACGGAAGGCTTGAAATCCTCAATCAGTGTGATCTGTCTATCCATATTTCCGCCGGATACCGGCACGGTGATCATCCCGAGCTTTTCACTGCCGTAGTGAAGGCCAAGTCCGCCGGTGAACAATCCATATCCATATGCATTGTGAAGCACGCTTCCCTGCCTTCCCCCGGCCATCGCGATCGCCCTGGCTACAATATTCCCCCACATATCAATGTCATTTTGGGTATAGCCGACCACTGTCGGCTTACCGCTCGTCCCCGAAGAAGCATGGACTCTGACCATTTCCTCCTGCTTGACCGCGAACATCCCGAATGGATAGTGATCACGCAAGTCCTTCTTTGTTGTAAGCGGTAACATTTTAATGTCTTTTAAAGATCGGATATCGTCTGGGTGCAGATTTCTTTGTTCGAAGTGATTGCGGTAAAAAGGTACGGAGTGGTAGACTAAGCTGGCTGTCTTTTGGAGTCGTTCTAGTTGAAGGCTTTCCATCTGATCTCGACCGGCGGTTTCAATCTCATGCAGAATCAATATCCATGCCTCCCTTTATGTAAAACTATAATCATATAACGTTATTAATTCGTTTATTAAAAAATGTGTTATATCCAACTACTCAAAAGATAACGTCTTTACTGGAAAATGTCAATATATTTTCAGAAAATTAAAACACACCTCTCTTAGTGGGGCCTCCCTCCAATTTATGGGCGATATTTTAATCTTATGGGCGATACCTCTTGATATAAGGGCGAAATATTAATTTTATGGGCGGGATTCCTGATATAAGGGCGTAATCTGAAATATATGGGCGAAGTCCTGATTCCCATGTCAAAACCAGACACACTATTGAAGCACAAAAAATGCCCCCTTTAAAAAAGGGAGCATTCTTTCAATTCTATTAAAACAATTTTGTCGTCCAAGACTCACAATTCCACACTTCAGTCGCCACATCATTATAAAATTCAGGTTCGTGACTGATCAGGAGGACCGTGCCTTTATATTCTTTCAATGCACGTTTCAGCTCTTCTTTCGCTTCGACGTCCAAGTGGTTGGTCGGCTCGTCAAAGACGAGTACGTTGCTTTCTTTATTCATTAGTTTGCAGAGGCGAACCTTCGCTTTTTCCCCTCCGCTCAGCACTTCCACCTTACTTTCGATATGCTTGGTTGTCAGTCCGCATTTGGCAAGGGCCGCACGTACTTCTGCCTGATTGAAGGACGGGAACTCATTCCACACTTCTTCAATGCAGGTGTTGTAGTTCTGGGTTTTGATTTCCTGTTCGAAATAACCGATGTGCAAGTAGTCCCCAAGCTCGACGGAACCTGAGATCGGACGGATTTCCCCCAAGATGCTTCTTAGTAACGTTGTCTTACCAATTCCGTTTGCACCTGATAAGGCAATCTTCTGTCCGCGTTCCATCTTAAGATTAAGCGGTTTTGACAGCGGTGTATCATACCCGATGACAAGATCCTTCGTTTCAAAAATGACACGGCCGGCCGTTCTAGCCATCTTGAAATTGAATTCAGGCTTTGGCTTTTCGGCTGCCAATTCGATGACGTCCATCTTATCAAGCTTTTTCTGACGGGACATCGCCATGTTCCGTGTTGATACACGGGCTTTGTTACGTGCTACGAAATCCTTCAGATCCTTCATTTCCTGCTGCTGCTTTTTATAGGCGGCTTCAAGCTGCTGCTTCTTCATTTCATGGACTTTCTTGAATTCGTGGTAATCCCCTGCATAGCGGTTCAGTTCTTGATTTTCCATGTGGTAGATCAAATTGATGACGCTATTTAAAAATGGGATATCATGCGAGATCAGGATAAACGCATTTTCATACTCCTGGAGATATCTCTTCAGCCACTCGATATGCTGTTCATCAAGATAGTTGGTCGGCTCATCCAATAGCAGGATGTCCGGTTTTTCAAGTAAGAGCTTGGCAAGCAGGACCTTTGTTCTTTGCCCTCCGCTCAAGTCGTGGACGTCTTTGTCCAAGCCGATATCATCAAGACCCAGCCCGCGGCCGATTTCTTCCACCTTTGCGTCGATGATGTAGAAGTCATTATTCGTCAACGCATCTTGAAGCGTGCCGGTCTCTTCCAGCAGTTCTTCAAGCTCTTCGGTGGAGGCATCCCCCATCTTCCCGAACAGTTCATTCATTTCAGCTTCCATATCGAACAGATACTGAAATGCCGTTTTCAATACATCGCGGATCGTCATCCCCTGCTTGAGCTGGGCATGCTGATCGAGATAGCCTATGCGGATACGCTTTGCCCATTCGACTTTTCCTTCGTCCGGCTCAAGTTTGCCGGTAATGATATTCATGAAGGTCGATTTACCTTCGCCGTTCGCACCGATCAATCCGATGTGCTCCCCTTTTAACAGTCGGAAAGAGACATCGTTGAAAATCGCACGGTCTCCGAAACCGTGGGTCAAATTCTTAACAGATAATAAACTCATATATGATTACACCTTTTCTATATAAACTAATGTTATTTTTAAAAAACACACTCCCTCTATTATAAAGGCGCAGGCCTTTAGAAGATAGAGGAAAATCGTTACTTGCCCAATGTGAATTTCAGGTTATCCGATGGCATCGGCTATATTATAGTCTGCCGGGTCAAGTTCCGTTTCTTCCCCCATCACCAGCTTGGCAAGTTCGGAGCCAAGATACGGTCCTGCCGTCAAACCGGAAGCCCCGAGTCCGTTTGCAGTGAATGCCCCGTCCATTCCTGGGACCGCTCCGAATACAGGCAGGAATCCTGGAGTGAACGGACGGAAGCCCACTCTTGTTTCTGCAACCGTACTGTTTTCGATGCCCGGGGCTACTTCGATGGCTTTGTGGAGGACTTCATATACACCTCCGGCTGTCACCCTGCAGTCAAAGCCGGCTTCATCTTCATGAGTGGCCCCTGCAACCACTTTTCCGCCGGGGAATCCAAGGAGATATTGACTGCCGGGCGGTATGACGACCGGCCAGTGACTGCTGTCCGCCTGCGGCACTTCCAGGTGCAGGATCTGCGCTTTTTGCGAAGACACCTGAAAATCGATGCCCGCCTCTTTGAACACTTCCTTCGCCCATACCCCCGCAGTGACGATTACTGTATCTGCTTGAATGACTTCTTCCCCAAGTGTCACTCCGGTTACAGTATCCTTTTCCACTACCATTTTGGCATCTCCGTACCGGAAGTCGGCTCCGTTTTTTTCAGCAGCCCGTATCAACGCATTACGCAGCGCCCTTCCGTCCACTCTTGCCGCCCCGCTTACATGCACGGATGCAAAATTGTCTGCCAGCAGCGGGAATCGTTCTTTCGTTTCCGCTGCAGTCAACTTCGTTATGTTTCCCATTTCAGGGGCATCCTCTCGACGTTTCATCGCCCGTTCGATCATCTTGTCGAGTTTCTGTTCATCGGTGTGCAGACTGATGGCCCCTGCACGATGATAACCGGTTTCCGTTTCACCGAGTGCTTCCAGTTCTTTTATTAGTTCAGGATAGTACTTTGCTCCGCCTTTTACCAGGCGGTACCATATCTTATTGCGTCTTTGGGACAGCCATGGACAGACGATACCAGCGGCAGCATCTGTTGCCTGGCCTGGTTCCTGTCTGTCTATGATCGTAACCCGTGCCCCTTTTTTACTGAGATGATAAGCTGTTGATGCACCAAGAATGCCGGCGCCGATCACTATGATAGATTTCATTTTCTAAACACCTTTTTCCGTTCATATTTTCTTCCTCATTCTTTTTATTTTACAAGAGAAAGAGGCCGGAAACAATTCAGGTGGGGACTGGTTTTGTAAGCGTTACACGTGGAGAATACAATATTTGTATTTTCGAAATTTATTGACAAGTCGTTTCGTTTCATGATAAAAATTGAATAACCTAATATTGAACAAGCTTTGAAGGAAACTAGTAGCGAACATTTCCCTGTTTAAGAGAGCCGGTGGCTGGTGTGAATCGGTACATAAATGTTTAGCGAATTTCGATTCTGGAGCTTCTTTTGACGTGATCAAAAGACGGCACAGCCGTTATTTTATTCGAGTGGTGGGAACTTTTTCTCATAACTAGGGTGGTACCGCGATATCCAATCGTCCCTACAATTGTAGGGGCGATTTTTTATGTTTAAAGCGGGATACTAACAATTGAATCAGAAAGGAGATTGTACATGAGTCAACGTGAACAATGGTCATCAAAGCTTGGTTTTATCCTTGCCGCAGCAGGTTCTGCAATCGGACTGGGGGCCATCTGGAAATTCCCCTATACAGCAGGTCAAAATGGAGGCGGAGCGTTTTTCCTGATCTTTATTCTATTCACTTTACTACTCGGCCTTCCATTACTGCTCGCGGAGTTCTCCATCGGACGAACCGCCCAGAGCAATGCGGTTGATTCTTACAAAAAAATAGCCCCGGGTACGAAGTGGCACTGGGTAGGGATTCTCGGGATGATTACTTCCTTCATCCTTCTATCCTTCTACAGTGTGGTCGGAGGCTGGATCGTCGTTTATTTATTTAAAGCGATAACAGGTGAGATGAACGGACTCACCTCAGAGCAATACGGCGAGCTTTTCGGAGCTACGATTTCAAATCCGGGCTTGAGCGTATCTGTTCAGTTCCTCTTTATCCTGATGACAATCCTTGTCGTTGCCAAAGGGGTTCAGAAGGGAATCGAGCGTGCAAGTAAAATTATGATGCCGGCACTCTTTGTGCTGTTCATCATCCTTGTCCTGCGTGCAGTTACGCTTGATGGCGCAATGGAAGGAATCACGTTCCTGCTGGAGCCCGATTTTTCTAAAGTAACATCACAAACGATACTGGAAGCAATGGGACAATCCTTCTTCACCCTGAGCGTCGGGGTTTCGGTAATGGTGACCTACAGCTCCTACTTGCCGAAGGATCAAAGTCTTCCCCGCTCAGCCGGTTCCATTGTTGCGATGAACATCTTTATCGTTCTTCTGGCTGGACTTGCCGTTTTTCCGGCAGTGTTCTCATTCGGACTTGAGCCTGGGGCAGGGCCTGTCTTATTATTCAATGTGCTGCCGACAATTTTTAATCAGCTGCCATTCGGAATGCTGTTCTTTATTGCCTTTCTCGTACTGTTCTTGTTTGCAGCTCTGACATCCGCCTTTTCGATGCTGGAAATCATTGTTTCCGTCATTTCAAAAGGGGACCCTGCACTTCGCAAAAAATGGTCGTGGATCATCGGGCTTGCGATTTTTGTATTCGGAATTCCGTCTGCATTATCTTATGGAGTATTGAGTGACGTCATCATTTTCGGTAAAACGATTTTCGATTTGGCTGACTTTACAGTGAGCAATGTACTGCTGCCGATCGGTTCCCTGCTCATTGCCCTGTTCATACCGATCAAGATGAAAAAGACGGCGCTTTACGAAGAACTGAAGCGTGGAAGCAGATTGAAAAAAGGATTATTCGAAACGTGGTATTTCCTGATCCGTTTTATCGCTCCGATCTTGATTATTGCTGTTATGCTTGATGTGCTTGGTATATTGTAAGAAAGGAAACGCGGACCCCTGGCATGGAGGTCCGCGTTTTTATTGTTTTTCACATCCCATACTTCATGACCACTCCGCAGCCAAGCCGCTTCCCTGCATCCCCTGAGGGCTGGGATCTATAGTCATCCGGATTTTGATGGATGATGACTCCTTTTCCTATGACATCCTCCACTTTGAACCTGTTCGTAAAGAATGACATTTTGCTGTAGCCGTCGTTGGAAAACAGTACAGGAAAATCTCCCGCGTGATTCCCGTGAGGCTGATTATCCGGATTCCAGTGTCCCCCTGCAGATTGAAAAGGATCCTCCTTGTCACCGACTTCACATACCCCTTTTTCATGAAGATGAAAGCCATGCGGTCCGACAGGCTTTTTTTCCCCGCTTCCTTTTTGATACTGCGGCAGCCCATGAACCTCTATGAATACTTCCACCCCATTCGGCACTTCCCGAAAGAAGACATATCCGTTTAACTTGGGAGCGAGCGGTCCTCCCTGAATCATGGCATATGCCATCTCAGGCATGTTTCTATAAGGATAATATGAATAGGCAGGATAGCCGTATTGATAATAATTCATCTGTGCCTCCTCCTCCACTGTGTTCTTCATAACCACTCTATGAAAGAAAAAGGACGTTCAGACCAATTCATTCAAACGTTTGTTTAAACCCCCGCGGCCCTTTGTTATCAACTATTTCAGAATTAATCAAACGTTTGTTTACATTTACATCATTGTTGACCTTCACTACCATTCGATCATCACCCCATATTAAATGGCTTTATTTTCCTATTACAAAATACACTGGAAATCTCGTCCGAAAAATGTTATATTTTCTGAAACTTCAGATTTTTCCTCGATGTAAAATACCATTTTCAGGAGGGATTGCTATGCAAGGTGAAATCAGATTAATTCCATATTTCATGGATGAAATGGTGGCTGATGCGAATGAAATTCCCAAAGGCATTGACTTAATCCAAGCTCCAAGCTTATGGAAAAATGGTTATAAAGGAAATGAAATAACGGTTGCGGTTCTTGATACAGGCTGCGATGTAAACCATCCAGACCTGAAAGGGAAAGTAAAAGGCTGGAGGAATTTCACGGATGATGACAGTGGTGCAGAGAATAACGTGACAGATTATAGCGGTCACGGCACGCATGTAGCGGGCACAATCGCTGCGAATGAAGATGGACAGGGCGTGATCGGCGCTGCTCCGCTCGCTGAATTGCTTGTCATTAAAGTGCTGGCAGGAAGCCGTGGGAGCGGGAAATATGATTGGATTGTTAACGGCATTCAGTATGCTATCGACCAGGGTGCTGATATCATCTCCATGTCACTTGGTGGACCGACGGATTACAAACCACTTCATGAAGTGATCCAAAGAGCTGTCGATGCCAACATCTTAGTTGTATGTGCAGCCGGTAATGAAGGGGATTCCAACGGCACTACAGACGAATTCTCTTATCCTGCCTCTTATAATGAAGTCATCTCAGTCGGTTCGATCGATCTTCAACGGAATTCTTCCTACTTCACCAATTCTAATAACGAAGTAGACTTGGTTGCACCCGGCGAAAAAATATTATCTACGATACCGGGTGACAAATACGCCAAGCTCAGTGGAACATCGATGGCAGCTCCGCATGTGGCCGGTGCCCTCGCTCTTATCAAACAGTTTGAGCAGGCATCCTTTGCACGGATCTTATCAGAACCAGAGATATATGCGCAGCTTATAAAACGGACAGTGCCTCTAGGCTTCCCAAAAACATTGGAAGGAAACGGTCTGCTCTATTTGACAGCTCCCGATCTTTTAAAGGAACATATCCGAAATCAGCCTTTGGCTCACATTGGATAAGAAAAGCGGAAGGGCTTTGCCCAGAGGCGGGTGGCATAAGACGAACCGGACTGGAAGGCGTTCTTTGCCTTCTTGGCCGGTTTGGCTTATGACATGTGCCTCTAAGCCCTGCAGCTGGACAATCTTCGAGTAAAATCTCCCAAAACCCAAAAAACAGGACCGCCGGTAGGCGGTCCTGTTTTTATTAAGCCTTGTCATTTTTCGTTAAACTATTGAAGTCTGCTTTCAACTTGCTGACATACCTCATCCGCGCTTAGTCCGCTTGCTTCGATAACAGATCCCTGTGTGGCTGCATTCTGGATGCCCATCACATTAGAATCGATTCCTGTTACTACGCAGCAGTCACAGCCCTGTGCATCTGACTCCTGTTTAAGCTCTACAACATCATGCCCTTTTTCACGTAAGGCTTGCACAACATTTTGTAAAGATTCTTCAACACCAATTCTTCTTGCCATATCTGTATACCTCCTGAGTGTTGTCCAGCTCCGGCGGCCAGCCTGGACGAGCCGCCTCCGCTTTTCGTATTTCTAGATATTAGGTTTTTCTTTCCGGGAAAAAGATATTCATCATCTAGTCAAGATTTTATTTTTTGTTTATTTGCCTTCCGCTCTTTTTCTGACTTTGATTCCGGCTGTTTCCAAGCTGTGTGTCAGCCCCGAATTCCACATCATTCTTTGCTTGTTGCTTAGCTAGCTGCTCTGAGGTTTGGTCCTTGCTTTGTTTTCCTTCCTTTGACATTCATTATCCCTCCTTTTGAGTCCCGCGCTGGAACATAGAGAGATCCAGGGAAGCGGCATTTTTGTTTATATGTTTAGAATCCCCTTTTCGAGGCAAAATATTGATGGGCATTCAATAAAATTGGATATGTTTACTTGCTGACTCACGTGGGTAAATAGTCTATATAATCAATAAACAAAAGGGTGGTAACATAATGGATGCAAAGAAAAAAGAATTAATCGATGGTTTAAATGAAGATTTAGCAAATGAATATGCAGCAGTTATCCTGTACACAAACTACGCTGCGGTGGTCAGCGGTTTATATCGTCAGGTATTGAAACCTTTCTTCGAAGAGGAAATTCCTGATGAGCAGGGACACGCTTTATACTTAGCAGAAAAAATCAAAACTCTAGGTGGAGACCCAACGACGACTCCAGCCCCTGTCAAGCAGACAGACGACGTGAAGGAAATGCTGGAAGAAGGTCGCAGAGCGGAAGCAGATACAATCGAACGCTATAAAAAACGTAAGGAACAGGCTGAAGAATTAGGATTGACAGAACTGGTCATCAAGCTTGAGGACATGATCGCAGATGAGACGCATCACCTCGAAGAGTTCGACCGTCTCTTAAAAGATCCTTCTTTTAATTAACAAAAAAAGACCGCCACAGAGCGGTCTTTTTTTTGCGCCATTTATTTTATGACAGTAAACGGTGTCCATTCATCAGGGAGGAGCCTTTTATATTTCGGAGTCAAATAACGGTCATCGATTAATCTTAAAACGCCGGTATCTTCATCTGAGCGGATCAGTCTGCCCCCTGATTGAAACACCTTGTTCAGACCAGGATATACATACGTATAATCAAACCCGTTCTTTCCGTTCTCTTCATAGTATTCCTTCATCATTTCCTGCTCCAACCCAGGTTGAGGAAGTCCTACACCGATCACGACCACGCCATTCAAACGGTCCCCTTTCAAATCAATCCCTTCAGAAAAAATCCCTCCCAGCACAGCCAATCCAATTACACGCTTTTCCGAATGGGGCTGAAAACATTGAAGAAAAGCTTCCCTTTCTTCTTCGCTCATATTTGCTTCCTGCATGAGATACTCTGCTTCCAGTGAGTGCTCCTTTAATTCTTCATACGCTTCCCTCATATATGAATACGATGAAAAGAACACTAAGAAATGACCTTCATTATTCAAGAAAACATCGACAATCGATTGGACGATCCGCGGCAATGTCCGTGTTCTATCCTTGTACCGGGTCGAAATCGGATGGACCTCCACTTTCCATTGACTCTTTTCAAAAGGAGAGGGAATCAAGAAACGATAGTCCTCCTCACTTCCCCCCAGCTGCTGATAATAATAAGAAAATGGGTGGAGGGTCGCTGAGAAGAAGATAGAGGAATGATAAGGTTTCTTCACTCCGGCGATCAATTTGGAAGGGTCGATGCAAAAGAGCTTCACTGTCAGATCCTTTCCGGAAGAATCAAGCAGGAAGCGGTGCTCCTCTGAGTAAAGCCTGGATATTCTGACGAAATGCAAGGAATCAAAGTATAATTGCAGGAAGCTCTCTGACCACTCTTTCCCCTGCTCCCCCAAACATTTCTCAGCAGTTTCTACAAATGCTTCAATTTCCTCGGTAAGCTCTTGCTGTCCTTCCGTTCTCCATTCTCCCTCGCCTTTCATTTCCTTTTTCAGTGAAAGAAACTGTTTGTTTACAGCGTTGATGCTCTTCTTGAGTGCTTCATGCTGTTGATGAAGGCTTTTCACCTCCAGGAAAGATGATTTGGTCAAAGAAGCCGAATACATTTCCCTTCCCCTGTCCACAAGATTATGCGATTCATCAATCAACAGCACCGTCTTTTTCTTACTTTCCTCGCCTAATCTTTTCAAGGATACTTTCGGGTCAAAGACATAATTATAATCACAGATCACTCCATCGACTAAATAGGAAAGGTCAATTGAAAATTCGAAGGGACAGACCTTATGTTTCAATGCGTATTCTTCGATAACCTCCCGTGTCATCACCGTTTCTTGACTGAGGATATCGATAAGGGCTCCGTTAATTCGATCGTAATAGCCATCTGCAAACTCACAGAATTCTTTTTGGCATTTGGTTTCATCCTTGAAACAGATTTTATCCTTTGCCGTAATCGTCACCGAGGTGTGATGCAGTCCTTGTTTTTCAAGCAGCAACAATGCCTCTTGAGCGACCGTCCGGGTAATTGTTTTTGCCGTTAGATAGAACCATTTCTCCGCTCCATGGCCGCTCATTCCTTTCATTGCCGGAAAAAGGGTGGATATGGTTTTCCCAGTGCCAGTAGGTGCATTCGCATAAAGAGATTTTTCTTCTGTGATCGTTTTATAAACCGCCCCGGCAAGCTGTTTTTGTCCTTTTCTAAAGGATGGGTACGGGAAAGAGGTCTCAGAAATGCTATCCCGGAATTTTTTTCGGTTTTTCACGATCACCTTGGCAAAAGGGGTAAAGGCAAGCAGGGTGCTTCGTACGATGTCTTCTAAATCAGTGATAGAATACGTTCGTTCAAAGACCTTTACTTGTTCTGTGTCGATTTGAATATAAGTGAGCTGTACATCGATGAACTCCAGTTTTTTCTCACTGGCCAGCAGATAAGCGTAGCACTCCGCCTGAGCCCAATGGACTCGCGCACCATTTTCAATATCGGACAGGTTTTTTGCAGTGGATTTGATTTCATCGATCTTTACTTTTTCTTCTTCATATAAAATTCCGTCGCATCGGCCTTCCAGGATGAAAGAGAGTTCCTCGGATACAATTTCACCCTTCAGAAATACCTCTTTTTCGTCCCCTTCTTTATATCCTTTTTGTAAGAGCTGATGCAGCTTTGTTCCAATCGTCATCGATGAGCGGGCTTGGAATTTCAAGTCGATGCTTCCCTCTTTATAAACGAATTCCACCAATTCCCTGACGGACACCTTCACTTTTTCCACGAAGTTTCACCACAGCCTTCACTAAAAAATACTTCTAACTAATTAGGACAACTCATATTGTTGATAGTAGACTAATTTTCCAATCGAACGGAGGATAATGGAATGAAAGTAAGATTCGCCTTTTACTGCATCGGACTCATTTGTCTTTCTTTCGGGGTCTCTCTCATCATTAAAGGAAATCTGGGAGCAGCTCCATGGGATGCACTGGCCGTCGGGGAGTCTTACTTATTCCATCTCAGTATCGGGACATGCATCTTTCTTAACGGCTGCATACTCATCCTCATAAATGCGCTGTTGCTGAAAGAACGGATTCAATGGCTAGCTGCTCTGTCCATTTTCATCATCGGGATGATGGTGGACTTTTGGATTAACACTGACCTTTTACACTTAGAGCCGAATGGATTCATCCAGCAGCTTTCATTCGTCATCGCCGGCATCTTGATCCTCGGCATCGGCATTGCCATCTACATGCAGGCAAAGCTGCCTTCCAGCCCGATGGATACGTTCATGATCGCGATTCACCGGCGTTTTGGCCTCAACCTTCGCAATGCACGCCTCCTCAACGAGGCAATCGCCATTACACTTGCCATGGTCGTCCATGGAGCAGTCGGAATCGGAACTGTCATCGTCGCCTGCACACTCGGTTTCATCATTCATTTCTTCTATCCTATCATGGAACATATGTACGGTAAATGGAGTACATAAAAGCGCAGAGATTTTAAAGATAAAAAACCTAGACTGGAATTTAAATCTCGTTCAACCTACTACTTTTTTACCGTTAAAATAAAAAAACACTTAGTCCCTTTAAGTGTTTTTCCTTATCCTGCATTCTCTTGTAGCTCATCCACCACGATCGGCAAATGAATGATTACGTTCGTTCCTTTATTTACTTCACTCTCGTAGTGCACTTCTCCGTCCAATGCTTCGATGATTCTTTTAAATACACTTGTCCCGAGTCCTGTTCCACGTGCTTTCGTGGTATAAAAAAGGGTTCCTATCCGGGAGAGTTCATCCTTGGTCATCCCTTTACCCGTGTCTTGGATTGTAATGATGCCTTGATCGTTCTTCACTTCCAGCCTCACATTGACCCTGCCCTGAGCCGGTGTGGCTTCAATCGCGTTTTTTATGACGTTTACAAACGCCTGCTTGAGTTTGTTACGATCTGTATGTATAAATCCATTTGCTTTAAAGTCCCCTTCAAGAAAGACTCCTTCTTTGAGCGCATAGGCATTCATCAGCATTGTCACATCAGCCAGCACCTCCCGGACATTAACCTTCTCCACTTTTTCAAATTCGGGCTTGGCAAAGTTGAGATAATCATTGATGATTTCTTCTGCCCTTCCAAGTTCACTGAGCACGATGGTCAGGTATTCATGATGATCGCCCTTTACTTGCTTTTTCATTAACTGAAGGAATCCTTTCACGACTGTTAACGGATTCCTCACTTCATGCGCAATCGATGCAGCCAATTCCCCTATCGTGTTAAGCTTTTCTGATTTAAGGATTTCCTCTTTCAAAAGGCTTTTCTCAATCATCCATTCATTCAATCGTGCAGCAAGTCCCACTCCCAGTACTTGAATCCCGCCGAATATCAAGACATAGGTTAACATCTCCGTATTCCCCGCCATCGGAATCCCTCGTATGAGCGCAAATGCAATCAGGATCCCCAGCATAACGAAGGCTGGCCAAAATCCGAGGAGTACAGCAAACGTTATTCTTTTCTTGGGGGGATAAGTCCAGAATCTATTAGATATCAGAAATGGCAGGATCCCGGCAGTAAAAATACTTATAAAGCCAAACAAAAGGGCATCCCCGCCATTTACGAGCCTGGCTGCCAAAATAAATAAAATGACGATCAGACCTGATTTTCTGCCGCCATATAACATAGACAGAACTAAGGGGATATATCGGAAATCCCAATACAATCCAAAACTTTCATATGCAAAAATCATACAAGTAAAAGCTGCAATACCATGCAGAATCCCAATAAATACAGGTGACTTCCCAAGTCGATGATGTTCTAATAAAGAGGTCTGTATCAATATTGGAGCTAAAATAATCAATACATGCAGCAATAATTTCTCGATAATCATCGACTAATCTCCCTGCAACAATAATAGAATCAGTACTATACTCATACGACGTGCACTTGAGTTAATCCTCTTTTTGTCGACATTTAAATGAAAAAGTCGTTTCCTTAGGAAATCCCTCCTACTATCAAACAATCAAAAAAAGGGACCATCCTTTGTTATCCCTTACCTGAAAGAATGTCCCCACTTGTTAAGTTATCAGCTTACTTTTCCTTTAAACTTCAAGTCTACTGGTTTCAGGTGATTGTAACCCCCAGAAAGAATTTTTTCGATATCTTTAATGCTGTCCTGTACGGAGACCTTTTCTCCTTTGATGCGAGTGAATTCTTCCGCCACATGAAACGGCTGACTGAGATATGCTTCGAGTCTTTCCCCAATCGCATAAAGCTCAAGATCCGCTTCCGGTATTTTATCCTTCCCGAGTGAATTCAATAGAACCCGAATCTCTTTATAGCGTCTTAACAGTTTTTTCACTTTACGGTTTGCAGAAGTATGACGTTCTTCCAGACTTTCCTCCTCCACTAATAAAGAGGTGGATTGAACCGGGTGGATGGCGGGGTAAATACCGCGGCTGGCCAAGTCGATATCGAAATAACACATTGTATCCAGAGGGCCATAAGGGTCGTCTTCATCTACTGCCGTTCCGCTCGGATCAAATAATATCGTTGTTATGTCCGGGAAGCCCTCCGCTTCAAACCGTTCTCTCATTTCATAGAGGTCTCCGGAAACCACAAATGAGCGGTCCACCTGTATTATGACCTTTTCTTTCTCATCTCTTAAAGAAACTTCAGCAAAAGCATCCTCCATAGAATGCACCTTCGCGTCCACAAAGCCTTCAAGGTCACTCAATCCTGTGAATTCCTGATCTGGTGTCAGTAAGATCGTTTCGTAACCTTTTTCTTTTAAGTTTTGAGTGATTTCCGCCAATACGACCAATTGGCCGACCTGGGCTCTTGCCACAAACCCGTTTATTCCGCCTTTCACAATTGGAGCAAATAAATCTAACGACTTAATTCCCGTCTCAATCATGTTTAATTTCCCTCCTTGAATAATTAATTCATCCAATGAACAATTGGCGAGATTGGCCAACGTAACCAAGGTTCTCACCTCTGCGCGACCGACCGATATTTTACCGGTACACAGATTTGAAACTGTTGCGGGCCTCAAACCCACCGCTTTTGCGGCAGTTGTCAAATTGGGGACCCGGCGGCGAAGCAATGAAACATTCAATGATAAGTTATCCTGCATATGAAAGCGCCTCCTTACTTTATAGAGTAATATATATTACGCTTAAAAACAAGATAAATTTCTCTTTAAAGTAATTTTTTTACTCCAAAAAGAAAAAACACTTACAATAGTCACAATCTTTTCATACTCCCTTGCATTTACTTCGGCCGATAACTGTTCGTTTCCACTGCAGAAAAGGTAAGGGAGTGGAAATCACCTTCTCTGTTGAGCAGAAGCAAAAATTTTATAAAAAAACCATTCATGTCCCGCCCAGTCTTCTAATAAGTATTAAGGAAGAAGAATTCACTCGAACTACTTTAATAAAGGATGACTGTCTATGAACTACATTAAACCCAGCACCTCCCAGCCAAAACGGACCAAATCGATCTTTTTTATCTTATTGATCCTTTTCACAGGAATTTTCTTCTGCATTGCCTATTTCCTTCCGCCTGATCAGGGACAAACCTATCCGTTTTTCGAAGGCGGACAAAACAAACCCCTTGTAATTGCCCACCAAGGCGGCAAGCTTCTTGCGCCAGGCAATACAATAGAAGCCTTTCAGAATGCTGAAGAGCTCGGGGTCGATGTCCTAGAAACGGATATACATATTACAAAGGATGGGCATCTTGTGACCATTCATGACCCTACGGTTGATGCCACTACAGACGGACAGGGATTTGTGGCTGATTACACATTGAAAGACCTTCAGCGGTTAGACGCAGGCTATCATTTTCAGGATGCTGACGGGGATTTTTCTTATCGGGGAAAAGGTGTTTATATCCCTGCCCTTGAAGAAGTATTTCAGCGTTTCCCCCATATGAAAATTAATATCGAAATTAAAGATGACAATCCGCGTGAAAGAGTGGATGAAATAATTGAAGAATTGATGGGACTGATAGAGGAATACGGTATGGAGGACAATGTGCTTATCGCTTCTTTCGATCAGAGCATCATCGATCGCTTCCTTGAACGATCTGAAGGTCGTGTAGCCGTCCAGGGAGGAACACAAGAGGTGAAAAAATTTGTTATTCTGCACAAGCTTTTCTTGAGGAATCTTTACAAACCAAAAGTGCATGCATTTCAGCTCCCGCTGCAAAAGGGGGAAGTTGACTTAACCGATCGGCAGCTCATTAAAGGGGCCCACCGCTTACATCTTCCTGTCCATTATTGGACCGTCAATGATCAAAAAACGATGAAAAGGTTGATTAAAGCTGGTGCAGACGGAATCATAACGGACCGCCCTGACCTTCTTTTGGAAATTCTGGAGAAATAGATAATTAGGAATGGAGCTTGAAGTTGCAAGTTTTCTACAAAAATCTTTTCCAACACTGAAACTTCAACATATTTTCAAGCTTCATATATAGACATTTATCATACTTGTACAATAACAATATACGCCTCGTAGCCCTTTATACCTATATAAGTATCTCCAATAGTCTGTTAGGGTGAAGATAAGTCAAATCAACGAAAGTAGAATAATTATGACAGTAAATGTGTTTTTAGATGATTATCGACACTGTCCCCAAGGTTACATTCTTGCGAAAGACATCGATGAATGTATCGACCTGCTTAAGAGGTTTTCTATCTCTCATCTTTCATTGGATCATGACTTGGAATGCAAAACGAGAAATGGACTCATGCTTGTGCATTACATGGTTAAACATCAATTGTTCGCTGAATCCATCACGATTCACTCAGCAAACTCTGTTGCTGGTAAACAAATGTTCAGGTATTTGAAAGAGGCTCAAAATGATAATTTAATGCCTCGGACGATCCGTGTTTCACTCCGTCCGTTACCTCTTAGATAATTTCATATAAAAGAACTGTTCATTTTGAGCAGTTCTTTTTTGGTTTTTAACCTTTTTTTCTTTTCCGGTGATTTTCATTATAATGAGTAGAAGAGATATTTTCCAGAAAGGATAGTAGATGATGAATTTCCTTAAAAGATTCAGGTTTGCGGGTGGAAGAATCGCGAAGACCGGAATTGCGGTTTTTTTGACGGCTTTTGTCTGTGAACTGTTAAATTGGCCGGCAATGTTTGCAGTCATTACGGCGATTGTCACAATTGAGCCAACTGCAGCTGATTCAATCAAAAAAGCGTTTATACGTTTTCCTGCCTCCGCTATCGGTGCCTTATTTGCTGTAATCATTTCTCCTTTACTGGGAGATCACGCGATAACGTATGCTCTTGTCGCCATATTAACGATCATCACCTGTCACAAGCTGCGGTTGGATGCCGGGATACTCGTGGCCACTTTAACGGGAATTGCGATGATCCCGACCATTCATGATCATTACATAGCAACATTCTTCATCAGACTTGGGACAACCAGTCTGGGGCTGATCGTCTCTACTTTGGTGAATCTGTGGATTTTGCCTCCTAAATACTCACCGATTATCAGCAGGAACATCCATGACTTATATGTGAAGACCGGAAATTTATTGGAAAAAAGAGGGAATGAAATCCTTCAAGGTCACTCTTTGCATCGTGACACCAAGCTGATATTTAATGACATCACTCGTGAAATTGATAAAACGAATATGCTATGTGAATATGAGAAAGAAGAAATGAAGCTTCACCGCTCAAGCCGTAAAGATCTGCGGAACCACCATTACCAATTCAAGAAGCTGAATCTTTTGCGGCAAATCCATTTTCATATCGGAAATCTCATTTATCTTCCGGTCCAAAACGAGTCCTTTACCCCACAAGAGAAGGACAAGATCCTTCAGGCTGTTCACTCTCTTAAAAATATCATGTATCAGCCTTCTTACGACATGCAGGAGGGGCATTTCATCCTGATGAAGGATTTGCTCCAGGAATTTTGGGAGGATCATGATGATCTGCACAATAAGCCTTTTCAATCGATCAGGCATCATTTTTCGTGCGAGACCGTTTTACTTTACGAACTGCTGTCCATCCATGACTTATTGGAAGAATTAAATGAACTGCACGTACTCGAAAAGCAACATCAAAATGTCTTGGAAAAAACATTGGAAATCTAAAAGGATCGCTGGGCATCTTTCTCCTCAAGCGATCCTTTTTTGCATTTATTCATTTAACGCTCTCCGGGCAAGCATGGATATGACCATATCATCCATCGGGGGATTATGAAGGCCGGCCCTTACATCGCGGTAATAACGCTGCATCGGGTTTGACCTGAAGAGGCTTCTAGCTCCGACAATTCTCATTGCAGTGTCCACAACCTGAAAAGCGCTGTTCGTTACAATATGCTTTACAGAAGCCAGTTCTGCTGCCATTTCTGCGCGTTTATCCGGTTCCTTCACCCACCGATCAGCGGTTGAATACATAATCTGCCTTGCTTTATAGAGCTCCAATTCGATTTCACCGATTTTCCTTTGAACCTCGGGCACGTCCTTAATAGGTCCGGGAAGGCTGTTAGGTGAATACTCTTTCGCAAAACGGATGGCTTCATTCCTTGCGGCAATCGCCACACCAATATAGCAGGCAGGGATATGCAGGAGCCATGCTTTTGGAAGTCCTTCCCCGTCATCCGTTTTGTCGCTGTCACGTTCGACCAATGCACCGAAAGGAAGTGAAACTTCCTGTAAGACAAGATCATCACTCCCCGTCCCTTTCATGGAAATGGTATCCCAAGTCTCTTCTATCGTCACACCTTGTAATGAATGGTCAACCAGAAAGAATCCCTTTTCTTCTGAGTCCCCGATTCTCGCTGAGACTAAAGAGTAATCCAACGCTTTCGCCATTGAGGTGAAGGTTTTACGCCCGGTTAACGTCCATCCCTCTCCGGTTTTCATTCCTTTTGTTTCAGGCAGTCCCCCGCGTGTCGGACTTCCTGTCGCCGGTTCAGTTGCCGCACGGTTAATCAGCGCATGATTTTCAATGATTTTGGTACATAGGCTTTTGAATGTTTCTTCTTTCCATGGCCGATTTTCCGTCAGTTCCATCAGACCTCCCAAATGCCATCCAATCGATAGTGAAGTTGCCGCATCTCCTGTTGCAAGTCTTTCCTGAAGCATCACCAATTCATACAAGCTGATCTCTTCCCCTCCATATTCCTTTGGGATACTTAATGAAGCATAACCAGCTTTCTTTAAATCAGAATAATTTTCAAAAGGGAACGCCTCTTCCCGATCGTAACTTTCAGCACGTTTTGCAAAAGAATCTGCGAGCTTACCGGTTAATTCAAGCAATTTCCGCTGACGTTTATTTTGAAGATAGGGTTCATATAAATCCATTTGGATCCTCCTTAGACAGCAAGTAACTTACTTCTATGATAATCAATCTTCTTTCGCGACTCAAAGATTTTGTCCTACTAAACCGATCAGAATAAAAAAAGAACCTGCTGCATGATGTAACATGCGCCAGGTTCTTTTTGTTATTTATGAAGCACTTTCTTCTTTATCCACCTTATATTCCTGTTCCCAATACTCAGCGTTTTTAATTCCCAGTTTTGTGGAGTTAAAAACTGGATCCAGTCCCTGCTTCTTCTGTTCTTCGTAATCTTTCAGGGCACGAAGCGCAGGTTTCGCAAGGATCAGGATGGCGATCAAGTTCAGCCATACCATGATTCCAAGACCGATATCACCAAGGGCCCAGGCAAGTGCGGCTTCTTTGACAGCTCCGTAGAACGTGACTCCAAGAAGGACAAACTTAAGCATGAAAATGGCCGGCTTGGCGTTTTTCCCTTTTAATAAATAAGCGACATTCGTTTCAGCCATATAGTAGTAGGCCATGATTGTTGTAAAGGCAAAGAAGAATAGTGCAATCGCTACGAATCCGGCACCGAATCCCGGGATGACGGATTCAATCGCAGCCTGCGTGTATCCAGGACCCGCTTCAACGCCTTCCAAGTTTGTAACAATCCTTGTTCCATCCGGCTTTTCTACATTATAGGCTCCCGTAAATAAAATCATGAATGCTGTTGCCGAACAAACGAGTAACGTGTCAATGTAAACAGAAGATGCCTGCACCAAGCCTTGTTTGGCAGGGTGGGAAACCTCAGCAGCCGCGGCATGATGCGGTCCGGTACCCTGACCGGCTTCGTTTGAATAGACTCCGCGTTTTACTCCCCATGCAATCGCACTACCGATAATTCCGCCAAATGCAGCATCCGCTCCAAAGGCACTGCTGAATATCAGTTTGATTACAGCAGGGATCTCAGCGATATTCATCCCCACAATCACCAAGGCTAAAAGAATATAAGCAATTGCCATGAATGGAACGACGTAAGCCGCTACCATGGCAATTCGCTTGACCCCTCCAAAGATGATCACAGCTAAAAGTGCAACGAGTGCCAATCCAGTGACAGTTGTACTGAGACCGAATGCATTCTCAAGTCCCAACGCGATGGAATTTGATTGGATCCCCGGCATTAATACCCCGATTGCAAGTAAAGTGGCCAGAGAGAATAAAACGGCATACCATTTCCAGCCGATTCCTTTTTCGATGTAGTAGGCCGGCCCCCCTCGGTACTCACCATCCTGTTTTACTTTGTAAATCTGTGCAAGCGTGGATTCGATAAAGGCACTGCTGGCCCCGATAAATGCGATGGCCCACATCCAGAATACCGCACCCGGTCCTCCAAACGCGATAGCCGTTGCAGTACCCGCGATATTCCCCGTTCCAACACGGCCTGACAGCGAAAGCGCCAGTGACTGGAATGAGGACACCCCTGCTTTCGAGCTGCTCCCCCTGAACATCTGTACTACCATGTCCTTAATGAGACGCACCTGCAAAAACCTTGTTAAGATAGAAAATAAAAGACCTACACCTAAACAAAAGTAAATCATGACAGGTGACCAAAGAATGCCCACCAATTTGCCTACAAATTCTTCCACAGTGTTTCCCCCTTTTCCCTCTAAAATAATCTAACTATTAAGAATTATATTTTATTTGACACAAATTAGACAATCTTTTTTTATCCGTAAAAAAATCGTTATACCAGAAAACCCATATATGACAAGTCCCGGCCTGTATAAAAAAATTTTTTGGGCAATCTAAAAAGGTAAAGGAGGATTAAATATGTCGAGACGAAAACTATTAGTACCAGAAGCCCGTGAAGCGATGGACCAGCTGAAAGCGAGGGTTTCAGGAGTGAATGACCCAAAAGAAGCAAAGTTTGAAGCCGCCCGGGAACAGGGAATCCCGCTGGACAAGGGGTATAATGGGAAGCTGACATCTAAACAAGCAGGGAAGATCGGCGGCAGTATGGGTGGAAATATGGTCAAGGAATTAGTGAAGATGGCGCAGGAAAATTTGAATAAGAAATGAAAAACTTGTTAGTCTGTGGAAATGCCTGTCGCCTGAGGTGAACAATGAAAAAGGGCTAAACCAGTATTATGGTTTCAGCCCTGTATTCTTTCTCTTCAAGATTTTTTTCAGCTCATCCAAATCCTCATATACCTTTTCAAGCAGGGACCGGTTGTAAAAGATGGACGCGGGATGAAAGGTAGGAAATATCGAGTATTCCTGATCACTGAGCGTCCATTCATTCGTTTCCATATCCTTCAGCTGTCTGACAGGTGATTGGATCAGCCTTCCATGGACTTCTGAGATTTTATAGTTTTTACCCAATAACCTTTGCAGTCCAATGTTTCCCAAGGTCACGATTTGCTTGGGGTTAATATGCTGAATTTCATAATCGACAATGGGCGCGTGAGCAATCTGCTCCTTCATATTCGGCGCCCTGTTATATTTCTTTTCTATGATTTCACCATTCGGCCCCGCTTTTTTGGGAACGATTTTGTAAGGTCTGCTTCTTACGGTCGAGGTAAAATAGATATCATCCCTTGAAACACCTACGTAATCAAAGAACTCATTCAAGACCTTCCCCGCCCTTCCGCTGAACGGGATACCATTATGGATTTCCGTTTCCCCGGGCGCTTCTCCTACGATCATGATCTCTGGATTCCTTGGACCGCGTCCGTACACAAATCCTTCACAGTTATAGGGCTCCATTCGTTTCTTGCAGCGTTCAACTAAATCCTTCGGCAGCACATTCATCATCCTTTATTAAGGCCCGTCCCTCGCTGCGGTGACGCGGTAACGTGATCTGGGACGGGCTTCTGTCTTTTAGTTTCTTTATACCCATCTCAGCTCCCCCTTTACACATCCGTATGTTTATTTCTACTTTTGATAAGGAATAGTATGGATATACCAGAATAAGGAGATGGCGAGGATGAACCAAACAGAACTTAAACAGCAAATTTTGAAGGTTCTTGAAGATAGTAAGGTGGGGACGCTTGCAACGGTGAAAGGGAACAAGCCGCATTCCCGCTACATGACTTTTTTCAATGATGATTTGACTCTTTTTACGCCTACCAGCAAAGAAACGCATAAGACGGAAGAAATCGATGATAATCCTAATGTACACATCCTTCTCGGTTACGAAGGTGAAGGGTATGGGGATACGTTCTTAGAAATACAAGGAAAGGCATCGATCGAGGAATCCCGGGAGTATAAGGATAAGCTGTGGAATGATCATATGGAGAAGTGGTTTGACGGCAAGGATGATCCCAATTATATTGTGTTGAAAATTACAGCCGATACCATCCGATTGATGAATGACGATGAGGGATCGCCGCACACACTGGAATTATAAAGTTGACAAACCGTTTAGACCGTGATATATTTAGTTATTGTTAACTTGTGACATAATTAAAACGACTAGAACAGATAATCTGTAATTCTATTCTGTTTTGATATGCAACTTATTCACACTGGATCGGCTTCGGAGCCGTTAGGATGTAAGAGAGGTAGGGCTTACGTCGTTTAGGTTTATCAAACGACTCAAGGAATTGCCCGCGGCTGTTTATTATCTGAATACGTTTAAAGATATAAATATATTACTTGTGATGTTGCAAGTTACAGAGCATGCCTTGTCCGATAAAAGGCATAACAGAGGGAGTACTGACAGGATGGTCAGCCCCTCACTCAAGTTAAAAAGCCCCCGGAAGCGCCGACGCTTCCGGGGGCTTTGTCCATTCAATGCAAAGGCCCGTCCCTCGCTGCTATAAAGCAGTGAGGGACGGGCCTTCGTTGTTAACTGGTTTCCTTCAACTGACTGTGATAGAGTCCGTGATAAAAGCCTTTTTGCCCAAGAAGCTCTTCATGGGTGCCTTTTTCAATGATCCGCCCTTGATCAAGCACCAGAATTTGATCGGCCTGACGGATCGTATTGAGCCTGTGGGCGACCACTACGGACGTCCGGTCCTTCATTAGATTTTTAAGAGCATCCTGGATTTTCAGTTCAGTGATTGTATCGATACTCGAAGTCGCTTCATCCAGGATCAGGATCGCTGGATCGGAGAGGATGGCGCGCGCGATCGATAATAACTGTTTCTGCCCCTGACTGATTCCGCTGCCGTCCTGTCTCAATACAGTTTTATAACCTTGAGGCATTTTTTCGATAAAGGAATGGGCATTCGCTAACTTGGCTGCCTCCACCACTTCCTGGTCGGTTGCAGAAAGTCTTCCGTACCGGATATTTTCGAGGATGGTGCCCTGAAAGAGAAACGTGTCCTGAAGCACAAATCCCATCTGCCTTCGGAGGCTTTTACGCGTAATGGTCTCGATATCCTGTCCGTCCAACAAAATCCTTCCTTCGTTATGCTCATAAAAACGGGACAATAAATTCGTAATCGTCGTCTTCCCTGCACCGGTCGGGCCGACAAGCGCCACCGTTTCACCGGGGCTGATTGAAAACGAGACCTCCTGAAGGGTGGAATCACTTTTCCCATAAGAAAAGGATACTTCCCGGAATTCAATCTTTCCGGCCAATGTCTTTATATCGGCTGCCTTCCCTTCGTCCCTTGCTTCCTCATCTTCATCAATGATCTGAAATACACGCTCCGCCCCTGCAATTGCGGACAACAATGTATTATATTGATTGGCAAGTTCATTGAGCGGCCGTGTAAACTGCCGGGCGTATTCGGCAAAAATGACAATCACACCTATGGTGATCATATCATTGAGTGCAAAGATCCCCCCGACACCGGCGATCACTGCAAAGCTGAGGTTGTTCAACATATTCATCAATTTCGGGATGAACCCTGAATACGTATCCGCCCAATAGGCTGCAGTACGGAGCTGCTTATTTTTCCCCTTGAATTCTTCAATCGCAGTATCTTCCCGCGAGAATGTTTTAATGATGCTGTGTCCTGAAATGGTTTCTTCGATATATCCATTCAGCTCACCGATATGGTGCTGATATTGTTTGAACAACGGACCCGTCCTTTTCGTGATCCACTTCATGCCGAGCACCATCAGCGGGACAATCGTAAGCGTGATCAGTGTCAAAAGGGGGCTCAGCCACAGCATGACAGCTGCCGTTCCGATGAGTGTCAGTACACTGGAGATGATTTGGATAAATGAGCTGTTCAAGGTATTACTGACATTATCGATATCATTGGTGACCCTGCTCATCAGCTCCCCATGCTTTCTTTTATCAAAGAATGGGATCGACAGGAGATGCAGCCTGTGGAACAAATCCTTCCTTAGCCGGTAGACGGTGTCCTGCGCCACGCCGATCATCCAATAGTTCTGATACCAGACAGACACAGAGTGAAGGATATAGACAATGATCAAGCCTGCAAGCAGCCCGATGATCCCGGAGGCTTCTTTGGTGACAATGTATTCATCGATCGCCATCCCCACTAAAAATGGACCCAGCAGGGATGCGGCAGAACTGATGAGAACCATCAAGATGACCAGGTAGAGCAAGCCTTTCATTTTTGAAAGGTACGTCCATAACCTGCTCAGTGTGCCTCTTGTATCCCTTGCCTTGTCACCCTTACCAAGTCTCTTTCTCATATGCCTAGACATGGTGCACCTCCCCGAATTGAGATTGATAAATCCGCTGATATAAAGGTGATTCCTTCAGAAGGGTTTTATGAGAGCCGTTCCCGATCATCACTCCGTCTTCCAGCAGCAAGATGGTATCCGACTCCATCGCTGTACTGATTTTTTGCGTTATGATGATGATGGTGCATTCATACTTTTTGATCGCTTCGAGCAATTTCGCTTCCGTTTTCAAATCAAGTGCACTGGTACTGTCATCCAGCAGCAGGATTTTCGGCCTTCTGATCAGGGCCCTCGCAATCGAAAGCCTTTGTTTCTGGCCTCCTGAAAGATTCACTCCCTTTTGTCCAAGTGCCGTGTCATACCCGTCCTTCAGGCTTTCAATGGTGTCATGAATTTGAGCATCCTTTGCCGCTTGGATCATTTCCTCTTCAGAAGCTTCTTCTTTTCCCCATAAAAGATTTTCTCTCACAGAACCCGAAAAAAGGACTGCCTCCTGGGGAACATACCCGATTGCTTTCCTCAAATTCTCGAGAGTGATAGACCGGATGGAATGGCCGCCTATCTTAATTTCTCCTTCTGTCGTGTCATAGAGCCTCGGGATCAACTGAAATAAAGTGGATTTCCCTGATCCGGTCGCCCCTAAAACAGATACTGTCTCTCCTGCTCTCACGTAAAAAGAGACATCCTGAAGAACCCTGCCCCTCGTTTCAGGATATTGAAAAGAGACTCTGTCGAACGAGATGTCTCCGCTGATGACTTTGTTATCAAGTTCAGCTTCATCCCCATCCTTCAAATCAACTTCCGTATTCAGTACCTCTGCCACTCGATCGGCTGATGCCCGGGCTCTTGAAAAGCTTGTAATGATAAAAGAAAAGATGGAAAACACGGAAGAAATCCTCGTCGCATATGTCACGATCGCTACGACTTCCCCCACCTGGGCACCCCCGCCAGTCACTTCTATACTCCCCGACCATAGCACAATCAATATGGCCAGGTTCATCACGAGCATCAACAGAGGCATAATGATTTCCATAAATCTCAGAGCTTTCACCGTTTTATCCTTCAAATCTTCATTGGCGCCGTGGAATCGTTTTTCTTCATATTCGCTTCTTGTATATGCTTTGATCAGCCGGATGCCCGAAAGATTTTCTTTCATGACTTCATTCACCCGGTCAAGTCGCTTCTGCACTCTTTCAAATAAACTCCAGCCCCGTTTAAGGACCCATAATAAAAACATCCATAGAACCGGAATCACAATGATCAAAACCAGGGCGAGCTTCGCATTCACAATTAACGCCATAATGGTTGATCCGATGACAAGCAAAGGAGCCCTCAGCATGATCCTCAAACTCATGAAAATCGTATTCTGCAGCTGTCTCACATCATTCGTCATCCTCGTGATGAGCGAAGAAGACGGCAGCTTATTGAAACTCGCAAAAGAAAACGACTGGATTTTCTTATATAGACTTTCCCTTACGTCATAACCGAACCCCTGACTCGTCTGGGCAGCAAAAAAAGAATTCGTGACGCCGGAAACAAAAGAAAGAAATGACATTCCAACCATGATTCCGCCCCATAAGAGCACCACATCCATATCTTCCTTCATGATTCCCTGATCAATGATTTTTGCCATGAATAAAGGATTCAAAAGCTCCACCGTGAGCTCGACAAGCATCAACGTCCAAGCAATCCCCATCGCCCACCGGTAAGGTTTCAAAAAACCAATAACCTTCAAAGACACACACACCCCTCACGCTGTCGTTCTTTATCATATGTATATATGTATCATGATATCGCTTTTTTATGATGGGTGGTAGTTTGAAGAATCCATATTGGGAAGCGGGAGTATGCAGACCGGCTGCCGGGCAGACTTAAAACCTCAAAAGTGACGAAGGTTTCACGTGGAACAGGTTAAGATTGGAAATTCATCACCACTTTAACTCAGTGAGGGACGGGCCTTTAGCTCGCTAAAGGCCCGTCCCTCACCTCTTTAATGGATTAAAGCACACAAAAAAACAAAACCGCGCAGGCCCACTCCGGGATTACGCGGTTTTATTTTGTATATAAAGATTTTTTTACAGATTATGAGGAGGAAGGTTGTCGTTCCCACCAATATCAGGTTTATTGATATTTGGTTTGTTATGCTTCGGCATGTTCTTCTCTTCTTCAATTTTACGGTCCAGTTTTGCAAGATATTTTCCTGCAAATTCTTTTCCTCCAAGTCCAAATGCCAATCCAAAGGCTAAGGCAAGCCCTCCCAGGATGAGCATAAATGCGATGTTGACGATTGAATCGGCCACTTTCAATTGATCGAGTGCCATAAAGAAGCTCAGAGCGATGATGGCATATTTCGTGATGGTCGCAAGGACCTGGAAGTTATCGCTCAGTACGTTGGACATGATATTTTTCACTAGATTACCGAGGTAAAGTCCTGCACCAAGGATGATGACAGCCGCAAGTACATTCGGTAAATACGCAAGTACGCCTGTCGCAAGCGCCACAAGGAATTCCAATTTAACGATTTGCAGAGCTTCGACGGTAAATAAGAATATGATGATGATTTGAACGATTCTTCCAACAAGGCCTGATAGGTTCATATAGGAATTTGCAGGTGTATCCAAAGTCGTGTCAGCTGTCGACTTACGGCCGATTCCCATGTTCCTTAGAAGAGAATTGAAGCCCACTCTGTTCAGTAAGCGCGACACCAAGGCACCTGCCCATTTTCCGACCCAGACTCCCGCAAGGATCAGGACAATCGCTATCGCAATGTTTGGAAGCATCACCAATACAGCGTTCAGCATATTGATTGCCGGTTCAGAAATCCCTCTGATGTCGAGTTGATCAAGGGCTGAAATTGTCACCGGAATCATGATGAGTACAAAAACGATTGTTCCAATTACAGAAGAAACGGTCGTCCCTTGGAATAGTTTGCTGATCCCAAAACGTTCAGCCGCTCTTTCCGTTCCGACCGCAGCCAGGAAATTCGTTACGATGTCGCGTACGATTTTTGCGACGAACCAGCCGACAATGAAGATAATCGCTGCTGCGAACAGTTTTGGAATGAATGCAAGGAAGCTGTGAAGCATTTCCGTGAATGGACCTGAAACCCCTGTAATGTTAAGGGCTGCAAGCACACCCGGAAGGAATACTAATAGCACAAGATAGAAGACGATTCGCGCTGCTGTGTATACATAACGATGTACATCACTTTCATCTTTGGCCAGTTTAGATCGGAGGATAGCATTTTTCACGGATGGACGATTACCTAATTTCTCGATCAGCATCTTAAGAAGAGAGGCAGCCACCCAGGCTAGTAATAAAATGAGTGCAGCTTTCAATACATTCGGAATGGCTGCAGCCATCGTAGTCAGCATTCCGACAAGCGGAGAAGCGATAAAGTTTAAATCCAGCATATTAAAGAAAGCAATAAAGACAAACACCAGAATGATAAAGTACACGATCTTACTGATGACTTTCTCTGATGTCCATTTCCGTTCTCCATTCGGTTTTCCAAAATGAAGCCTGTCATCAAAATGCACTCGCTTCAAAAGACCGTAAACAGCTTTTTCAATTGCCTTCGCAATGATCCAGCCGATCAATAATACGAGCAATGCCAGAAGAAGATCTGGTAATTTTCCTAGATATGAGTACCATTCTTGCGTGATATTGTTACTATTCATTCGGTTTGCTCCTTTCAATTTTGAAATCTCTGAATCTCATACTTAATGTACCCAGAGATTTTTTTTCAAAACATCTGGAGGAAGACATAGAAACAGCCTCCTAATTACCTATTGGAGGCTGTTCATCGGTCATTGAAGGAGCAAAGAGCTTTCCTTTGTAAAATCATTCAAGGAATATGCATCAATTCTACTATTGGATAACGTGTATACGGTATCATTTATATAGAGCAGGCGCTGTATATTATTTTCCCAATTTTCATAGACATCTTTTTGTTTTTGATCGTCCTCTGCCAGTTTCGCCTTACGTTCAATGCCTTTTTCAGGGGTGATTTCGTAAAGAAGCGCTCCTTGATAATCAAATACCTGTTCGTACTCACTTCCCTCTTTGTCATGATAGACCGAAATAGGGAATCCATATAAATTACGGGAAGGTTCGTGGAAAAGCGCTTTATGATCTTCGAGCAGATAAGAGTGTGTTCCCCTGCCCCCGATGATTTCAGTGTCTGCTTCTTTAGGGTTATGAAAATCCGTAATATCAAATAATGATAGTTTCATCCCGCTCCGGATGATTCGGGGTTCCTCGTTAAATGATTTTCCGTCATCCATGATCTTGGTATCGAACCCGAAACCGATTAAATGGTTTTCATCGATCGGATGAAGATACGTGCTGAAGCCAGGGATCTTCAATTCCCCAAGTACCTTCGGCTGCTCCGGATCCGCCGTGTCGATGACAAACAGTGGATCTACTTGTTTAAAGGTGACGATATATGCCTTATCACCCATGAATCTCACAGAGTAGATTCTTTCCCCTTTTGCAAGGTTCGTGACTTCACCTGTTTTCTTCATGTTTTCGTCTAAAATGTATAGTGCGTTTGAAGAAGGTTTATCATCATTCCATACCTCTCCATCAGTAGTTGCCATCCGGAAGTATCCTTCATGCTCATCCATGGAAAACTGATTCAGTATCCTTCCAGGCACTTTACCCGAGGCCTTATACGTAATCTCTGAATCCTTCACTCCAAACTTATACACCTCGGTACTCGAGACGTCCCACCTTTCGGGATCTTCCATCTTTTCCACGGCTATATAAAGATTTTCTTTTGACATGTAAATGCCATTTCCGCTCCCTAAATACGACTGAACGTTAAATTCCGCTTTCGGATTTTCAATATCCAGCGCTGCAATCATCGTGTAATTCGGCTGCATTGATTGAGGAAAATAGTTTATGCGGGCTGCCGGAATCGCTTTGACTTCCTCACCTTCCGCACTATCCATCACCCTTGGTCTTAAATCAACTTCGGGATTCTTGTCGGCAAGCCAATAATCAGGATATAAGCTGGATACAAAATAAAGGGTGTCCTCTATTTTCCTGGAGGTCATATAATGGCCTTCCACTGCCACCTTTCTCACAAGCGACGGTTTCTCTTTATTGGAGATGTCATAAATCATCGCGACAGTAGACCCATTCATCGGTCGCGGCATGATTTTCTCAGTGGCTTCCACCGCTTCATGGGACCAGCTGTTCCCGATGATCACCACCTTGTCTTTTTCTAAAAATAAATGCTGCGGCTGGATGTTTTCTTTGAATGTCAATCGGGAGACCATTTTCATGCTGTCAGCCGGAACTGCTCTTGAAATGACCAGCTGTTGATTCACCACTTGGTATATATAGGTTCCATCCGTTTTGACGATATCTCCTTCATCTACACCCTGGACTTGATTATTCGTTTCTGAGTGCTCGGACCCTGAACTTTCACCCCCCGCGGATGCTGCCTTATCTTCAGATGATTCAGTGTTGCTATTCCCAAAAAGACTGAACTCTGAATGTCTCTGCTGCAATTTTTGTTTCTTTATGATCGTTTGAAAATATTGGGCAAGCTCTTCCTTAGAGGCAATGGACGGGATATCTTCCGTGACGGCAAAGGTGAACTCAGTATCCCCATCATAGGAGAAACCAAGATTTGTTTTGACTCCGGAAGTGATGGAAAGTGTAAAATGCCGGGGTTCTTCCGGATAACCGCCGGCAGGGGGATGAATAGTAAGTGTTTTACGATCGTCGCTTAGCTCGAAGGTGACTGCCACAGCATGACCTTCTGAATCCTTCACAACAATATTCTTGTTATTGATCGTACTCTCCCTGACCCGCTCAGAAAATTGAAGGGTCCATGAATTTTCATTCATCACGATAAGCTTGCCATCCAGACTCCCCTCTGCCATGACGGTCGGTTTCTGAAAATATAGAAACAGTCCGAAAGTAGTGCACAATATGAACCCTGCAAGAATAATGAGATACGTCTTTTTCATAAGTTTGACCCACCTTTTAGTCTATTTTTACATTAGACGTGCGGTGTGGAAGAAAGTTACAGCACTCTTGGTGAAAAGTAATGGGTCCTTCTGCACGCAAAAAAACAGATCCCGTCTTCAGGATCTGTCCTTTTCTCGTTATCTCATCCGGCGTGCACTGGCATTGAGTCTGGCATTTCGTATGATTTGATTGATGACTTCCGAAAAGATGAGGCCGACCGCGATCGATCCCGAAATCATGAACGCCTTCGCTGCCAGGGTGATCGCCGCATTGTAGTCATTCTGAACAAAGTTCCGCATGGCATCATAGGCGAGTCCGCCCGGCACCAGCGGGATGATTCCCGCGACACTGAAGATGATGACCGGCGTTTTGTACATTTTGGCAAATACCTGACTGATGACCGCTACGACAAACGATGCCAGCAGAGTTGCGAGGACGGCATCCGTCTCATTTAAAAACATGATCATGTAAATGATCCACCCAAGCATCCCGACAATCCCGCATTTGAATAGGGACTCTTTCGGTGCGTTAAATATGATGCCAAATGCAGCCGCAGCGATGAAGCTGGTGATTAAATGTTCGACGATTATCATTCCCTATCCACTCCTTCATATGGGTATTTTCGAGCCAGTTGAGGCAGAACCCAAAACAGCGCGTGTCCGCACTACATTCAACGAAAAAAAATCCATTGAAAAAATGTTAAATCAACGTAAATACTACCGCGATGCCGGTCCCGATTGCAAAAGCGGTCAAAAAGGCTTCCGCCCCTTTAGATAATCCTGAAACCAGATGGCCTGCCATCAGGTCGCGGACTGCATTGGTTATGAGCAGGCCGGGGACAAGCGGCATGACAGAGCCTATGATGATTTTATCCAGTTCCTGCCCTGCTCCGACATGCACAAAGCCGAACGCCAGCATTCCGATGATGAAAGATGCAAGGAACTCCGCAAAAAATTTAATCGGAACGAGGCGATGTAAATAAACCACGCTCATATATCCCGCTCCACCTGTAATGAATGCCGGGATAAAATCATCCCAGCTGCCTAAAAACATAATGAGAAAGCATCCGCTGGCAATGGACGCAGCAAGCACTTGAATCAAAAAAGAATAGGAGTGGTCTGCTTCCTCAAGCTTTTCCAGCTCACTGTAAGCCTCCTCTAAGCTGTACTGGCCTTGGCTGATTTTCCGTGAAATGCCGTTCACCAGAGTGACCTTTTCTAAATCGGTCGATCGTTCATTGATGCGGATCAACTTGGTCTTCGTCGGTTCATCTGTTTCGATTGAAAAGATGATTCCTGTCGGCGTCACATAGCTGTGCGATTCTTTTATTCCATAGGAAGCAGCTATCCTCATCATCGTATCCTCCACCCGATACGTTTCAGCCCCGCTCTGGAGCATGATCTTTCCGGCCAGCAGGCAAACTTCCATTATGTCGTACCTTCGTATCATTTTAGCTTCCATATGTATCTCTCCGTGCCATCGTTTTTTGAATAGGTCTAGTTTATAGGATAAACGTGCCTGTAAGCAATGAGGAGTGGGAATTAATTTGGATTTTGTGGATGGCTGGAGGTTATTCGCAGTTTGTTGACTTGTGGGATGGGGGATATGGGTGGAGGCGGGTGGGTTCGGGATGCGTTATCGACCGTATTTTTGATTTATCGGCCGTTTTTCTGTTTTATCGGCCGTCTTTTCGGTTTATCTTCCATTTATTTATTTTATCGTCCAACATATCAATATATCTGCCATTCTTCATATTTCGACAATTTACGCATAAAGCCCCTCTCTCTTTCATTAACAATCTCTGCTTCATCCCCTTTCCCCTTACTCGACCCATCCTTCTTAAACAACAAAAAACCGACTCCCTCAGGAATCGGTTTACTGTTTATTACTATTATGAGGCTTTCCGCTGATCATTCCCTGCTGAAACGCCCTGCCTGATCAACCGCGGAGCTGTCGCGATTAAAGGAACCAGGACAACGGAACATAGCAATGCGGAACCAAGCATCGTTACTCCGTTTGCAAAAAGCGAGAACAGAACCGGGGACATGCCTTCCGGAGCATACTCTTTAAAAAAGATGAAACCTGCAATGAAATGCCAGAAATAACGGGCGAAACTTCCGACAACCGTCGCCGTCACAATCCAAAGGTACACTTTTGATTTATTCTCCGACCGTAATGATTCCTGGATGCGGCGGACAAAGAGACCTGCAAACCCAATGAAGGTAAATGCAATGAAGTACTCAATGATCATTTGAACAGGAGTGACGATCCATGCATTGCCGAGTGCCACCTGCAGTACTCCCCACACAAATCCTGCCAACAGGCTTGCTTTAAATCCTCTGCGGAAAGCCAGGATGAATATCGGCACCATCGAGAACGAAATGGAGATACTCGGCGACAGATCGATCGACGGCAGCAAATCAAGGATAATGGCAAAAGCAGCCATTAATGCAGCTTCGATTAATACTACTAAACTTAAAGATTTCATAAAAAAATCTCCCCTTTTTTCTAAACGAAACCATAAGGGAGAGTCAGCGTATAAAAATAGGCATAATAATCCTATCTATCTTCCACATTCCTACGCTAGTACTAACTAACAGGTTCAAAGGGTCAGAACAGGCAGTGCCGTTCACTCTCAGCATATCGCTCCCCTTGTGGTCACGTTTATTTGATTATCATTTCAGTACGTATTATACACGAAAATAGTAAATAGTAAAAGAAATTGCGGGCATGAAATTGAAGGGTGCGATCAGGGACTTTCATTAAGCGGGTCGTGCAGGATGATGACCGGCATTGACTTGGGGGCAACCATGAAACCATAGACTCTGCCTTCTCTATCTTTGTAAGCAACAGAGTAATCCCCGAATTGCGGAGAGAACTCCACGTCCTCGTATTTCAGATCCAGATGGTTGTACTTCCAGCCTACATATAGCTTGGTGGCTGCGCGGGCAGTAAGGTGTTGAACAATCGTAATCTGATTGGCGGCAATAAATAGAATAATGGCGGCGATCGAAATGATTACTTTACTTGCTCTGGACAACCTCAGCATCAATTCCTCTCCTTCCCGGAACTCAATCAGAATATTCCGTATATTATCTCTATTATATACCTATTCACTTGGACATGACAAAAGAGCTACTTTTTTCAAAGAGTTATTTTTCAAAATTTCCCATTAATCCGGGATAACACCTCCCCTTCAGCAGCCGCCCTTATCACTGGGATTCAAAATTCACTTTCCTCTTCTTCCCCCTATTGTTTTTGAGCAAAAAAGAGCTGCCAGGATGACAGCCCCTGCGGCCCCAAATCCAGGATATCCTGCAGCCTGTTAAACGATCGTTTAACCCTATCGATCCTTTTACCCTAAGGCTTGAGAGAACTTAATCAAACGTTTGTTTAATCTTCAAGCATCGTGACCAATCTTGATAATCCGCTGTCCAATTCATCGATCGGGACAAATCGTGCTTTCCTCATCATTTCTTTTCCTTCCACAAAAACAATTAGTACAGGCACGGTAAAAATCGAGTACTCCCCTGCGATTTCAGGAATTTCATCAGCATCCGCGTGAACGGCTTCGATGCCAGGATACTTTTTCAACACTTCCTTTACTTGAGGAAGTAAAGCATGACATACAGAGCAATCTGGTCGTGAAATGTACAAAAGAACCATATTTTCTTTTTCAATCGTATTTTTGATGTCTTCCAGAGTATGTTGTTCTTTCACTTGCACCCCTCCTTCCTTTCTGTTTGATCTGATATTGTTATGTATTCCCTTTCCCTCCAGCAAGAATCCTCATGCAAGGCATGTTTATATTTTAAAAAACAGGGAAAAGAACGACTGTATTCGAAAATGATATTGGAGGAGATTCACATGAAACCGACTGTTAAAGAATTCTATAATGATAAGGAATTAATTTCGGAAGTGGAAAAGTTATCCTCTCAAGGCATAGACAAAAAGAATCTATATGTGCTGTCACACGATGATGACCGTACAGAGCGCGTTGCCGACAATGCCAATGCGAATGAAATCGGTGCAAAGGAAACGGGCATCGGCACGGCTGTAGGAAACATGATCCTCAGCAAAGGCGACGAACTGCGCAATCAATTACAGGAAATGGGCTTTTCTAAAGAGGAAGCCGATCAATATGAAGAAAAGCTGGATGAAGGTAAAATTTTATTATTGGTTCAGAATTAACAAAATAAAGCTATTAGGACAAAGGATGATTCCCGAAATCATCCTTTTTCTTTTTGAAAAATATAGACCTTTCCATTTGCCGGCCTCCTGAACGCCGGACCGGAGAAACCGCGTTTGATCAGCTCTCTCCTCATAAACATCATCACCCCTCCATGTCCGACAATCAGGACATCCTGATCTTCTGAGATGACCCTGTCTACCATTCCCTTTATTTTCTCCAGCACCTCTTTCTTGCTTCCGGCCTGTGACGGATGATTGAACCACCATGCGAGGCGGATGGCAAATAAATGAACGAAAAGGGGAAGCTTCATTCCCGATGGAAAGATGGGCGCCAATGGAATTTCCCTTAAGTCATCCAGCAACACGATATCTCCCTGAAACACTTTCTCCGCCGTCACTTCCGCTCTCCTCATACTGCTGGAATAACAAGATTTCCACTCGATCCCGCCCAATTCCACCTCATTCTCTTCCACATCAGAAGCTTCATATTCTTCCACCCAGTTCATCAGCTCCTGAGAGGACACAATTGAATTCGGGTATCCCCTCTTCACTTTAAAATGACGGACCAGTCCAATTTTCATAAATGTCTCCTTTAAGGCTTTTTATTAATTATAACTGTTATTCGTATGGATTGGGGTGATTTTCCATTTTTGTGATGTCAGTTGTGGGTGGCATTGTTGTTCGGGGTTTTTGGCAGAGGACGTTGGAGGCCAGGGCCGGGGCCGGCCCCGGGTGCTAGATTAGAATCATTCTTAGAGGATCATAAATTCTTGAATAGGATCGTATTTTTTAAAAGAGGATCATAAATTCCCGAGCAGGATCGTATTTTTCCAAACAGGATCATAAATCCTGAAACAGGATCGTATTTTCCCAAATAGGATCATAAATTCCCGAACAGGATCGTATTTTCCCAAACAGGATCATAAATCCTGAAACAGGATCGTATTTTCCCAAATAGGATCATAAATTCCCGAACAGGATCGTATTTTTCCAAACAGGATCATATCCCAGCCACCCATCCAAATATTGTAATAAAAATAAAGGATTTTTCCCCTTCAACAGCGAATTATACATTATCAAAGTTTAAGGAGTGATGTATTGATACTAAAAGATCGACCAATCCCGTTAAAAATCATTGAAAATGAAGCCTTATTACCACGGCTTGTCCCCTTTCATGTGATAAGGCCCCAAATCGAGCTTGATTTGAAGAAAAGAAAGGCTGGCTTCAATGGCGAAAAAGCCGTAGATTATCATCTGAGCTTTCTGACTGGCAAACATTACTGGCTGTTCTTCGATATAAGACTCCCTCTCGAACCTCACTACTTTCAAATTGATACACTCCTTCTGACCCCACACTATATCCTGGTCATCGAAGTGAAAAATGTCTCGGGAATCATCAGAATCGACCCTCAAATCAAACAGTGCACAAGGATCTATAAAGATATCACAGAAGGGTTCATTGATCCGATTTCACAAGCTAAACGACAAAAGCATTTGCTGCAAAAATGGCTATCACTCTATAACATTCCTCCCGATGCCGATTGAATATCTGGTCGTCATCAGCAATCCCTCCACCACGATTGAGTATTCCTCCCGTCCGGAAGCCGGATCACCCTACTTAAATATCATCCATTCCCAGAATGTAATCGATCGAATCATTGAATTGAATCATTTATATAAAACTAGTAATCTCCCTGCCAAATCCCTCAAAAAAATCAAGAAACTCCTCTTGACACATCATGAAGATGCTCCCTCCAATTGTCTTCAAAGGTACAATTTGACGAAAGAGGATATCCTGCCTGGGGTCAGGTGTGAGCATTGCGGTCACTTGCCTTTAAAGAGGATCACTAATTCCTGGTCTTGCAATCACTGTGCAAGAAGGTCACCGAGCAGTCATTTGAATGCCATCGACGACTATTTCCTTCTTATCGATAAAAAGATAACCAATCAGGAATTAAGGAGATTCCTATCTCTTTCTTCGCCTAAAGTCGCAACCCAAATACTGCAAAGGTCCGGTTTAGTCCCGAACGGTCAAGGAAAAGGCACCTTTTATACCAAACCGTAAAAAGAGGCATGCAGCCTCAATGCTGCATGCCTCTTTCTTCTATATCAGAACCCTCTTAACACTACCCCAATGAAACATCCAAAATCATCATCACCACAAACCCTGCCATCAGTCCCAGGGTTGCAAGGTCTGTACTCCCGGAAGATTGTGATTCGGGTATGAGTTCTTCGACGACCACGAAAATCATCGCTCCTGCGGCGAATGCAAGGGCATATGGCAGGATCGGCTGAACGAAGATAACGGCAGCGGCTCCAATGACGGCCGCAATCGGTTCCACGATTGCTGAAAGCTGACCGTAGTTGAACGCCCGTACCCGTGACATCCCTTCTCCCCGGAGCGGAACGGAAAGAGCCGCTCCTTCAGGCATATTCTGGATCCCGATACCGATTGCAAGACCCAATGCGCCCAAGACCGTTGCATCTCCAATACCTAAAGCCGCGGCTCCAAAAGCCACACCGATTGCCAGCCCTTCTGGAATATTGTGAAGGGTGATGGCCAAAAAGAGTAAAGTGGACTTTTTGAACTTTGTCGGGGGACCTTCCGCTTTATCCTGGGCATTGCCAAGATGAAGATGGGGCACCACAAAGTCCAAGAGCCTGATGAACAAGCCGCCCAGTAAAAATCCGATCGCGGGGGCAAGCCATGGGATCTGACCGTTCTGTTCACTGAACTCAATCGATGGGGCCAGCAGTGACCAGAAGGAAGCTGCAATCATGACACCTGCCGCAAATCCGAGCATCATATTCATCGTGTGCTTCTGAATACTTGTAAAAAAGAAAACCGTCGCAGCACCGAGGGCCGTCAATCCCCATGTCAGGGTCCCGCCCAATAGCGCCTGAACAGTAGGATTCAATGCTGTGAACCAATCCATCATACACCAACTCCTCCAGTCCCTTTTTTGATACATCTATCTTGCAACCGGGAAACTTTCTTTGTCAAAGTAAATGTTTAAGCGTATATACACATATCTGCTTTTCTATATATATGACAGCCGCCCATATTTGTGCATTTAATCTTTATCAAACAGTCCCCCTGTGCACTCTTCCCTTAAAGCGATTGTCGTAAGCAAATCCCTTTTATTTATCGGCATCACGATGTCACCATTCCAACTTTTATTGGGTAAGACGCACCCATTTTAAATTTTTCCAAAAAAACTCTTCTAAAATGGAAGAACATGTTATATACTTTAACTGTATTAAGACACATAGTACACTATATACAGTTGGGAGGGTGGATATGTTTGAACTTGATTTAAGAAGTCGGAAGCCCATTTACGAACAGTTGGTGGAAAAGCTGAAAGAATTGATGATCAATGAGGTAATGAAGCCTGATGAGCAGTTGCCTTCTGTACGGACATTGGCTCAGCAGCTGACGATAAATCCAAACACAATCCAGAAAGCATATAGGGAACTTGAATCTCAAGGATATATCTATTCAGTGAAAGGGAGAGGTAGCTTTGTCAATCCTTCAAGTCATATTCAAAATGCGGAGAAAATCATGAAAGTGAAAGAAGAATTATCCAAACTTTTATCAGAGGCTCTTTATTTGGGAATAACTGCTGAAGATTTAAAAGAAATGATTGCTGAAATCGAGGCATCAGTCGGGGGGAATCAAGCTGATGATAGAGATTAAAGGAGTCAGTAAAGCATTTGACAGAACCGAAATCATTCATAATATTTCATTTTCCATTGAAAAAGGATCCATCTACGGGCTGCTCGGTTCCAATGGTGCCGGCAAGACCACTTTGCTGCGTACGATTGCCGGGATTTTAAAGGCCGATCAAGGAGATATCACGGTTGATGGTCAGCCGGTATTCGAAATGACCGCGATCAAGGAAAGAGTCGTCTTCCTTCCGGATCAGCCGTTCTTTTTTACCCATTACACGCTGAAACAGATGGCTCAATTTTATAAAAACACCTACAGCCGCTGGGATGAAGGATACTATCATCAGCTGACGGCATTGTTTGAAATCGATCCGAATAAAAAGCTTCATAAGTACTCAAAAGGGGTGCAGCGCCAAGCATCGTTTATCCTTGCATTATCGGCAAAACCCGATGTACTTGTACTGGATGAACCGATTGACGGACTTGACCCCGTCGTCAGGAAAAAGTTAAAGAATGTACTGATCACAGAAGTGGCTGAAAGGGAGATGACCATCCTGATATCTTCTCATAACCTGCGGGAAGTCGAGGATATCTGCGATCATATCGCCATTCTTCATCAAGGCAGGTTCCTGCTCGAAAAGGAACTCGATGACCTCAAATCAGGCATCCATAAGATCCAGCTCGCCTTTAAAGGGGATGTTCCCGACGGACTATTCAACAAATTGGACGTCCTTCATAAAGAAACGAGGGGCAGTGTCTTATTATGCATCGTGCGCGGTGATCATGAAGACGTGGAACGTCTTATCCGCTCGCATCACCCGGTCATTTTCGACTTACTGCCATTGACACTGGAAGAAATCTTTATATATGAAATGGGGGATGTTGGATATGCCATCCAGAACATCTTGGATTAATAAGGAACTGATCATGCAAAGCCTGCGGAGTGTGGGCTGGCTGGGAATCGTTTATTTTATCGGGCTGCTGTTTGCGCTTCCGATTGACATCCTGGGTAAATTGACGAATCCCAATCTCACTTATTACAACAATATCTATGAAAATCTTTTCAAAATGCAATATCCGATTCAAATGGGACTGCTGTTCCTCATTCCTGTATTGCTGGCAGTGTTTCTATTCCGCTACTTGCACGTTAAACAGCCGGCCGATTTCATTCACAGTCTGCCAATCAAACGGAATAAGATTTTCCATCACGCTTTGCTCACTGGACTCGGAATCCTGCTGATCCCGATATTACTAAATACGGTATTCCTTCTAGTACTCTATTGGATTACTGAACTGAATCTTTACATTGATGCAGCAGACATCTTCGTCTGGGCCGGAATTACGCTGCTGATGTCCTTCCTTTTCTTCTTGACAGGAACCTTCATTGCCATGGTTACAGGACTCTCAGCTGTTCAAGGTGCGCTGACATACATCATCCTGCTATTGCCGGCAGGAATGTTCTTATTGGTTACCTTCAGCTTAAAGCAGATCTTGTTCGGGTTTCCGACCGATTACTACTATACGATCAAGATTGAAGAGTATTCACCGATCGTCAAGGCAGCCATGCTTGAAAATAAGATGATCTCAGGATGGGATGCGTTGATTTATGCGGTACTGGCGATTATCTTCTATTTTCTTACCCTTGTGCTCTATCAAAACAGGAAAATAGAAACCGTATCACAGCCGATCACATTCAAGCTGCTTCAGCCGATTTTTAAATACAGTGTGACTTTCTGCGCCATGCTTGTCGGCGGAATGTATTTCACCGAAGTGCAGGGGCAGGGCTACTGGATGTGGTTCGGATATGTAGTCGGTGCCCTGATCGGTTATTATGTTGCTGAAATGATTTTACAGAAGCACTGGAGAGTCTTTCACCACTGGAAAGGGTACGTTGTTTACATGCTTGTCATCGGGGCCGCATCCCTCCTGTTTCAATTTGACTTCTTTCAATATGAAAAGAAAGTGCCAGAAGCAGGCAGCATCAAGGAAGCGTATGTCGGTTACAGCTATTATGACTTATTCAACAATGATTCAATGACAGGCACCATCAGCGAGGACGGATTCGCCCCCGAGATCAAACGCGATCCAATGCTGAAAGAAGAAGATTCGATCAAAGCAGTACGGAATCTGCACAAAGCCATCATTAATAAAGGAGAAACGTCAAAGGGTTACGACCGGATGCCTGCATTCTTTTACTATGAATTAGAAGACGGCAGCACGCTGGTCCGAAGCTACGAAATCGAGCAAGGTGATTTGGCAGAGTACTACTCGGCTTTATACGAAACCCGGGAATACAAAGAAGCGACGAACGATATCTTCCACATCGATGAAGAGAAAATTGA
Source organism: Bacillus sp. Marseille-Q1617 (assembly GCF_903645295.1). Classification (NCBI taxonomy): domain Bacteria; kingdom Bacillati; phylum Bacillota; class Bacilli; order Caryophanales; family Bacillaceae; genus Bacillus; species Bacillus sp. Marseille-Q1617. Next base: position 287,650 of record NZ_CAHJXM010000001.1, on the reverse strand, counting down.
TAAGCTGACTCTTCACCAAGAATATACCGCTGGAAAGACCGTCACCCTTGTCGATCCGGAGGAGATCAAAGAAGCGATCGATATCTTAAAGAAAGAGATTTACAATGAGAGCTTCGAAGATCAAAACAGGCTGAGCACATTCTCCGTTGAAGTTCTTCTATCTAATAACCAGCGAACAGGCATCCGCGTCCCCAATACGTATGATGACTTTGAACAATGGCTTCGCGATAAAGGATACCTGGAGAAAATAAAGGTGACAGCGGATGACATCGAGTGGATCTATGTCATCGATAAAAAAGAACATACCCGTGAATTGATGAAAGCAGATTACCCCGGCGATATTTTCCCTTCACTGAAGGAACAGGGAACCGGGCTTGAGATTGATGAAAAAGTAAAGCTGAATGAGGTACTCGAGAAACTCAGCTATGAAAGACAGAAAAATCCGTATCTCGTCGGCATTAAATACAAAGGACAGTCGCATGTTGAGGTTATGGGGTTGACCGAAGAAGACGCCCCTTCCTTTGTAAAACAGGCCTTTGAATAATGTGAAAATAAAGAATCGAGGTGATATCCAGTGAGTGCCAAACTCATACACATTGAGTCCCCAACATTCGATGATGTGTATATTCAATTTCATCGATTGATTTATCACATCGCCTATAAACTGACGAAAGACGCCCATCTTTCAGAGGACATCGTTCAGGAAACGTTCATGAAAGCTTACCGTAAATGGGATACACTCATCGACTTCAGAAAGATCCAGTCGTGGCTGTCATCGATCGCCAACCGGACAGCCATTGACTTCATCCGAAAAGAATCGAAGCGCAGAGAGGATCTTGTGGACGATCAGGAAGCTTATGACTCTCCATTTATTGCAAGTTCAACCAGAATGGTAGAAACAGAAATGGAGTTGCACTTTTTTGAAGAAGAGATTGCAGAGGGAATAGAGCAGCTGCCTGCAACTCAGCAGGAAGTCCTGCGATTAAAGGTGATCCATGGTCTCAGCGATAAGGAAATCGCTCAGAAGCTGGGCCTTAATCCTTCCACTGTCAAAACCCGCTACCACCGGGCGAGAAAACAGTTGAATTTGTTGATAAAGAAGTCCGCTTGACGACTTCTTGGGTGGACCCCCGGAGCGACGGCTGCTCCGGGGGTTTTTTATATACATGATGAGCGTTAATCTTTTAGTTTTGTGTTGTAATCTTTCGGAAACTGGACTTTTTCATTCAGTTTAAGCCAATAATCTTCGAGTTCGGCGGAAAAATCTTTGAGTTTTACGATTAATTCCATTACTTACTAATAATATCCAATCACTCCCCGCCCCGTTCGCAAAAATACATCAAACAAAAAAAGCCGATTCGCCCAGGGGTTATCCCCCAAGCGAATCAGCTTATCCGTTTTAACCATCAATACGAAGTCCGCGTACTCTTCGAACCGGCCTTCATCCTATATTCATCATGAAGCAATTTCACTTCGAATAAGGTTATCGGATCGAAATAGCGTTCAGGATGCTCCTTCATTTTTTTCAATGTTTCTTCTTCTGCAGCAATCTCTGCTTCCGTCTCTTTAATCGTAAGGTCGAGCTGATTGAACGGTCCTGCAAAGAAGGATCTCACATCCTGATCCAGAGATTTTTCAAACAAGTCGAACTGAACAAAGAACTTGTTCACAACGGATTTGGCGGTCTCAGAGTAATCCTCGTTTTCCAGATAGCGTTTGTACTGGTTATAGAGAAGGTTTTTGTTCTGAGGGATTCCTCCGAACAGCTTGCCGGCACTCTTCAACAGGAATTGACCGGGCTTGAATTTGAGAAGGATATTTTCCTTATCGATTTGTGCCCTGGTCCCCATCCGGCTTACATCCCTTCTCCAGTCATCGATGACCTGGAAGTCACACTCGAGGACGACACGGTTTTTCCCAAACAGTTCATTAAAGGTCGTGCTCATCTCATTTAAGTAGTCCTGCCCATCCTGCAGCTCCTGTCTTGAGGACTGGAGCCAATTTTCCAATATGACCATGTAGCGCGGCATGAGGTCTTCCTGAATGTACGTTTGGATTCGTGCGTTCATGGCTTCATTCAATTCTGTATGGATTTGTCTGAAGTCACTTTCTTCCGTAATCAGTTCTGAGCACCCGCTCAGGATCTCAGGGATTTTCTTGGAGACTTCTTTTTTCATTTCTTCTTTCTTTTTTCGGAACGACTCTCTTATACCCTTTGTCTTGTCCGTCTGCATATCTTCCAAGTACGTATGGAAGCCGTTTAAGCGGACAAGAATATCTTTATTTTTCTCGATTGAATCTTTTAATCCGAGTTCCTGATTCTTTCGTTGAGCGAATAAGTCTTTCAGCGTCTTTCTCACCAGGTAGAATAGCTTCACTTTCCGCTCGGATTTCAACGCTCCCGGGTTAAGGATGTATTGCTTTCTCAGGAAGGCTTCCACGTCTCTTTGCTGAAGGTGTACCGCTTCAAGCGATGAATACGGGAGGACTTCAGCATTCGGGAACCATTCTCTGGCTTTCGCCTGGACTGAGTTGATGATTTCTTCAGAGCGGCCTGCATGATCGACTTTATCCATTTTATTCAGCAGGAAGTGTACGTTTACAGGCTGGCCGATTTCAGTCAGTGTCCTGAGCGTCTGGCGGTCTTCAGCATTGAAAGGGGAATCGGCGTTCAGCACGTAAAGAAGTCCGTCGGCAGCTGGGTAGAATGACGTGAGGTCTTTCAGTCCCTGGCTGTTCGCCTGAACATCGATCAAGGCACTTCCATTTTTCTGAAGGAATTCGGAAGGCAGCTTGTACTCCACGAATGCTTCCCTTTCCATCAACTCTTCGAAGTCTGCAATACTTTCCACTTTTTCTGCACCGCGGTCATGGACCTCTGTGACTTCTACCTGATCACGGTGATATCTGTAGACAACGGTCGAATATTCTGCCTCCCCCACGCTCTCGCCAAGTACGGATTGTACAAAGGATGACTTGCCGCTGGATTCGCTGCCTGCAACCAAAAGATACTGCTGGCTGGTGTCCAGGAGCTGTTCCGCGATCCATGTTGATTTATAGGAAACTGGAGCCTCATTATTTTCGGACCAGTCCATTATTTTATTCAGGAGAAGGAGCGCCTCTTCCATTTTAAATGTTGGATATTCACCATGGAGAAGCAGACTTTCCGCTTCCTCGACGACCATTGGATCAATGGAATAGGAAAATACATCATTCCATGCCATCACAGCCGCAGACGCAAATAGCGGCTGCTCCTGTTTACTGATTTTAAGCCAATGGGTCAGGAGATCCGGCATGATCCCTTCAATTTCTTTCACAAGGTATCCTTTTTCAAGGAAATGAAGATAGGCATGCTGGAATTGGGATGCAATATCTTCCCAGCGTTCACCGGGCTCTGTCTCTACATATTCAAATAGTCTGTTGACCGTGGTCATCCACTCGATATGGACTGCCGGCACCTCTTTGAAGGATACCCATAAGCTCTGGATGAGCTCCCTGAACAACGGGCGGTCTTTCTCATAGACGGTAATCAGCACATCGTAAAAATAGTTCGGTGTGAAGGAAGACGTATAGCCCATTTCAGCATACTCAAGCAGGTAGCGGAACCATGACTGATCCCCTGTTCTGATCGACTCGCTCACAGCAAGTTCCACAGCGTTCTTAAAGTCCTGCTGTTCTTCATAAAAAGATTTCGCCAGCTGAGCGACAAGCGGATAGTCGGGATCGGTATTCAGTGCCTTCTCAATGATCCGATACGCCGACTTCAGCTTGTTTCTCTCTATGTAAAGATGGAACAGCTGAAGGGAGATCTCCATCGTCAGCACTGTATCTTCCGTCGAGATCGCCGTATACACGTCCTCCGCGGAAGAAAGCATGCCCAAAGCATAATAGGAATCGGCGATATTTTTCTTTGCCCAGGGCTCGAGCTCATTCAAGATGCTCTCCCATTTAAAAATGGCCGCTTCGTAATCCTTACTGTGAAAATAAACCTCCCCCTGCGCGTAACGGATGTAGGTCAAGTCATACGGTTCATTCTGCTGCTCTTCTACAAACGCTTCACCCAGTACTTCAATAGGATGAAGGGTTGATTCATTTTCTATTAAAAAAGTTTCATATAATGACTTCTCCATCAATAACTTTTCTTCTATCATAATGTCCTCCGTTATACGTGAACCCTTATGAAAAAGGACTCACAGACTAGTCTATGGCTATCATTCTATCAGAATTTCACAAGGATAAAATTTCAATTCGTTTTCATTTTCTAATTGATTCTTTTTACCGTGATTCATTCGCCTTATATTCATTACACAACAAAGGACTATCCATTACCAAAAGGCTACACCCTTAGAGAAAATAGATAGTCCTAAATATTTACCACCTTATTTGGAGGTGTAAACTATAGAGTTGAATTGTTTTTTATGCTTGCCGGGGCTGACCAAGGCGCTTCCGCTTTTGCTGCTTACGTCCTTCCATTACTGCCACTACGAATGCAATGAGCAGGAAGAAGCTTGAGATTTGGAATAGGATGCCGATGTCTACAAATTGCGCCAGTACACCGAATACGAGTCCGCTTAATCCGATACCCAGGTCGATGGAGGAGAAGAACATGCCGTTCGCCACTCCCCTGCGGTTATCCGGGGTCATGGACAATGTCCACGATTGAAGCGTCGGGATCAGGGAACCGAAGCCTATTCCGAACAGAATGCCTGAGATGATGATCAAGGCATCGGAATGCGCAAACGATAATACCCACATTCCCACAAACGTGAGTGAGATGCAGAAAAGGACAAGTCCTTTAGGTCCGCGTTCATCAAACCATTTCCCTGCAATCGGCCTGGATACGGAGGCCATGATGGCATTGAACAAATAAAACAAGAAGATATGCTGTATGCCGCGTTCTTCACCAAAGATTACGATGAACGTTACGATCGAGCCGTAGCCGAATGTAACCATGATGGTGATGAAAGCAGGAAACCAGCTTGATTTTTCGATCAGTGATCCCATGTATGAAAACTTCAGGTCTTCTTTCTTTGTTTCTTTCACGATTTCTGGTGTCTGATAACGAACCAGCGCCAACAGGATGATCGCAATGACTCCGAGGACACTGGAGGTGATGATCAGATTCGTAAATGTAGTCACTTGAAACAAATAGATTCCAAGACTCGGAGCGATGATCATTCCGATTGTGATCGACAGCCCGTAATAGCCCATCCCTTCACCAAGGCGGGATTTCGGTACGACATCGACTGCCGCGGTACCGTTGACGGTTGTGGACCATCCCCAGGCAAGCCCGTGTACGAACCGGAACAGCAAAAAGATCACGACAATGGAAGACAGCGGGTAAATCACTGTAACGAGCAGCAATGAGACCACCCCGATGATGACCAATGGTTTACGGTCCTTGTATTCCAGCATAAAACCGATGAACGGCCTGCTCAATACCGCTCCGATTGAAAATAAAGTCGTTACCAGACCTATTTCCAAACCTGACGCACCAAGGGACTTAATATATGGAGGCAATGTCGGAATCAGCATTTGAAACGACATAAATACAAAAAGATTTCCTACCATTAACATGATAAAAGACCTTGTCCATAGAGGTTCTTTTATTTTCGTCACAGGAAATCCCCCTTTCTATTATTCATCTATTCTTGGGAATCGCCCAAATTTATTTCGAATTACTAAATAATAGCACATTCCAGGTGAAAGATATATGATTTCAACTTAAAGTTTCCTGCTATTTTATTACAATTATTTCACTTCAGTTTTTTCTTCGATGCATGCGTAATATACCAAAACGACCAGTTTCTAATGCACCTGACCCCGATGCATCTATGCATTTTCATCTTATTATATTTAAATCTATAAAAATACCTTCGTTGAAAAGTTCACGATTTATACTATAATAGACAACGTGACCAAAAGTTCAGAAAAATCCCACTTACTATTCATCATTGAATTTTTATAGATAAATAAACATAAATATACATTCGCCAATAAGGAGGAAACAACTTGAACTATTCTTTGCGCCCTTTAGGAGACAGTGCAGTAGTCATTCAATTGGGAGATGCGATTGAAATTGACACTCACGAGAAAGTAAAGAAAGTGACATCATTATTAGAAAAAAATCCTCAAAAGTGGCTTGTCGACATAATCCCTGCTTTCACGACAGTCACCCTTTATTATGATCCGGTAACCGTTTTACAAGAAAAGAATGAAGAACTTCCTTACGAAGGAGTCTGTTCCACTCTGGCAGCTTTGCTTTCTGATGACGTTGAAAACGTTTCTGCTTCTCCCAGGGTCATAGAAATCCCAGTATGCTACGGGGAAGAATACGGTCCTGATTTAGAAGAAGTGGCACAGATCCATAGGTTATCGCCTGAAGAAGTCATATCAAAACATACAAATGGAGACTATCTTGTCTACATGATCGGATTTGCCCCGGGCTTCCCTTATGTCGGAGGTTTGGATCCCGATTTAGCCACACCGAGAAGAAAATCGCCGCGATTGAAAATCCCTGCCGGCTCAGTAGGGATCGCCGGTGACCAGACAGGCGTCTACCCGATTGAAACGCCCGGCGGATGGCAGCTGATCGGCAGGACTCCCCTGCGATTGTTCCAGCCGGATGAAGAGACCCCGAGTCTCCTTCATGCAGGGGACCACATTAAATTCGTTTCCATTTCAGAAGATGAATTTAAAGAAATGGAGGGAAAAGCATGATTAAAGTTGTAAAACCAGGACTCCTTTCCACCGTACAGGACCTCGGAAGGTATGGCTATCAAAAATACGGGGTCATCGTCAGCGGAAGCATGGATCCGATCGCCCACCGAATTTCGAACTGGCTTGTCGGGAATGATGAAAACGAAGCCGTAATTGAAATGACCCTCACCGGTCCAGTACTTGAATTCCAGGAAACCTCCCTCATTTCCATCTGCGGAGGCGACTTGTCCCCTTCCATTGATGGACAGCCGGTCCCATTATGGAGATCCGTTCTTGTCAAAAAAGGGTCCACCTTGAAATTCGGCGGATGCAAAAGTGGTGCACGGGCATATCTCGCCCTTGCAGGCGGCATAAACGTGCCTTCTGTGATGAACAGTCGTTCTACCTATTTACGGGCTGAAATCGGCGGCCTTGAGGGCCGCAGCATAAAAGAAGGAGACCTTCTTCATTCAGGTGAAATTCTTGAAGGTTCCCAGGAAATCATCGAGTATCTGACCCCTTACTTGGAAGACGGTCATTTTACGGAAATCGACTGGTCGATTTCTTCCGAATTCATCTCCATCCACCGGTCACAAAAGGCAATCCGGGTAATGGAAGGTCCGGAATTCGATCTTTTCACAGAAGACAGCAGACAGGCGTTCTTCGAAAAGCCGTTCAAAGTGTCGCCGCAGTCCGACCGCATGGGCTACCGGCTGAAGGGGACAAAGCTCGAGCTGGAACAGGATAGGGATATGATATCCGAAGCCGTTTCATTCGGGACCATCCAGGTTCCTTCGGACGGAAATCCCATTATCCTGCTGGCAGACCGGCAGACGACGGGAGGCTACCCCCGCATCGGGCAGATTGCTTCCGTCGACCTCCCTCTCATCGCCCAGACAAAACCGGGTGAGGAGCTATCGTTTACTGTCATCACCCACGAGGAAGCGCAAAATCTTCTCATAGACAGGGAAAAGCAGCTTCGCCATCTGAAGCAGGGAATTGCACTGAAGCTTAAATAAATCATCACAGAATCAGCAGAAAAGGAGAGAAATACATGAAAACTTCAAATCTCAGCGTTTTGCTCGGGGCTGCCTTCTTGATGGCCACGTCGGCCATCGGCCCGGGGTTCCTGACACAGACGACTGTGTTCACGGAACAATTGGCAGCAAGCTTCGGCTTCGTCATCCTCATTTCCATCATCATTGACATCGGGGCCCAGTTGAACATCTGGCGGATCATTGCCATATCTGAAAAAAGGGCCCAGGACATCGCCAACGATATCCTCCCCGGCTTGGGCTATTTCCTTGCATTCCTGATCGTTGCCGGCGGACTTGCTTTCAATATCGGGAACATCGCCGGAGCAGGACTTGGAACGAATGTATTGTTCGGGGTTGCCCCCGAGATGGGAGCTTTATTCAGCGGCCTTATCGCCATCGGCATCTTCCTTTTCAAAGAAGCTGGCCGATTGATGGACAAGTTTGCACAGATTCTCGGATTTTTAATGATTCTTCTTACCCTTTATGTCATGTTCACATCGAGCCCTCCCGTCGGAGAAGCAGTCACTAAGACATTCATGCCGGATACGATCGACTTCATGGCCATCATTACGCTGGTAGGTGGTACGGTCGGCGGCTACATCACATTCGCAGGCGGACACCGTCTGCTCGAAGCAGGCATCACCGGCAGGGACGCTCTTCCGGAAATTACGAAGAGCTCCGTTTCTGCCATCGGGATCGCTTCCCTCATGCGTATCTTCTTATTCCTGGCTTCGCTCGGAATCGTTGCGCAGGGTTTGCAGATTGACCCGTCAAACCCGCCGGCATCCGTCTTCAATCTTGCTGCCGGAAACATCGGATATAAAATGTTCGGGATCGTCATGTGGTCAGCTGCCGTCACATCCGTGGTCGGTGCAGCCTATACGTCCGTTTCATTTATCCGCACCTTCAGCCCTCTTTTGGAAAAATACCATAAGTGGCTGATCATCGGCTTCATCGTCATCTCGACACTGGTATTTGTATCGATTGGTAAACCTGTTGCCGTCATGATCCTCGTCGGTGCTCTGAACGGATTGATTCTGCCGATAGCCCTTGGCGTCATGCTTCTTGCGGCACATAAGAAAAAAATCGTCGGTGATTATAAGCATCCGATCTGGCTTACTGTATTCGGTCTCGTCATTGTGGCCGCGATGTCTTATATGGGTGTTTATACGATGATCAATGAAATACCGAAGTTGTTTTAGATAGTCTTATGAAACCTCGTGAGGTTATGATGTAAAAAAAGAAGGACAGCCCTTTCGTAATCGAGGGACTGTCCTTCTTTTAAAGTTTTAAGATAAAATGTTTTTTACTCTTCCTACCTGACTATCTTCAAGCCTCACCTTGATTCCGTGAGGATGGTTGGCCGAGTTCGTCAGGATGTCTTTCACGACTCCCTGAGTCAGCCGGCCGGTGCGCTGGTCTTTTTTCAGCACGATTTCAACTTGAAGTCCAGGTTTGATATTCGCTCGCTGTTGTCCGTTCATGGGATTCTCCTGTCTATGTTTTATTTCGGGCGGATTCTATTTTGTTGTCGTTAAATGAGATTCGACAAGTGGCGCAATTATTTAGATACTGGCGCAATGAATGAAAAACAGGCGCAATTCCGTGAAGTCCTGCGCAATTATTTAGATTGTGGCGCAATAATCCTAATTCCTGCGCAATTCCTTAAATCGAACCTGCTTTTCTTAACTCCTACCCCCCATTTTTAAAAGGAGCCTGTCTCTAACATACCTATTTCACTTATAAGCGACTCAAAGTCACCCTATCCAGCCTGTTTGTTAAACGAACGTTCGATTGCTTTTTCTTATTACCGGATCACCACTGATCGTCAATCCTCATCCTTCACATCAGGATCTTCCGGAATCGGCTCGCTGAGGTATTCGGCCAGCTGTTTCTTTGCCTTTTCCATCTGTTCGAGGTGCTGGTTGAATTGTTCACGATAGATCAAATATTGTTCACCGTCATGGACCGCTCTTATTTTTTTCTCATTCACCAAAACTTCGATATAGGATTCGGGCAGGGATAGATACTCTGCCGTTTCTGCAATTGTGAGATACATGTATTTCGCCTCGACTATGATTATTTATACAAGCTCGATTTTCGCGACTGCCTCACAGTGCATCGTCTGCGGGAACATGTCGACCGGCTGGATTTCCGTTGTTTTATAACCGCCGTCTTCGAGGATGCGCAGATCGCGCGCCAGTGTGGCAGGGTTACAGGAAACATATACGACCTTTTTAGGCTTCATGGCGAGGATCGTGTTGAGAAGCGCTTCATCACAGCCTTTCCTCGGCGGATCGACGACGAGTACATCCGCGCTGATCCCTTCTTCGTACCATTCGGGAATGACGACTTCGGCGGGACCTGCTTTGAATTCAACGTTGGTCATATTGTTCAGTGCGGCATTCTGCCTGGCATCCGCAATCGCCTGCGGGACGATTTCCACACCGTACACTTTCCTGGCTTTCTGGGCAAGGAAAAGGGAGATGGTACCGATTCCGCAGTAGGCATCGATGACCGTTTCTTCTCCTCCCAAATCAGCGTACTCAAGCGCCTTTTCATACAAAACCTTCGTCTGTTCAGGGTTCACCTGATAGAAGGAGCGTGCGGAAATCGCAAACTTCACGTCACCGATCATATCGTGGATGACTTCTTCGCCCCATAGGACATGTGTGGTGTCACCCATGATTACATTCGTTTTTTTACCGTTCACATTATGAACGATGGACTTCAATCCATCAATGTTCTCGACGAGTTCTTCAACAATTTTATTCTTATGAGGAAGCTCGTTCGTTCTCGTCACCAGGACAACCATGACCTCACCTGTCGTATAAGCCGTGCGGGTCATGATATGGCGGAGCGTCCCTTTGTGTTTCTTTTCATCATACGGACGGATGCCAAGGTTCTGGCAGATGTTCTTCACATGCTGGATCACTTCATCATTTTTTTCATATTGAATGATGCATTTGTCCATATCGATGATCTCATGGCTTCGCTTCTGATAGAAGCCTGCCACAAACCGTCCGTCTTTTTCCCCGACCGGTACCTGTGCTTTATTCCGGTAGCGCCATGGCTCTTCCATCCCGAGGACTTCATGGATTTTTACGTCATGAAGCTTTCCAATCCGCTGCATCACATCGCGGACATTCTTTTCTTTTGCCTGCAGCTGGCCTTCGTAGGTCATATGCTGAATCTGGCAGCCGCCGCATTCCTTGTATATCGGGCAAGGCGGTTCCTGACGGTACGGACTTTCCTTCGTCCGCTCCATCAGGCGGCCAAAACCGTAGCCCTTACTCGGTTTTACGACTTTTACATTCCCTTCTTCCCCGGGCAGAGCATTGGGGACGAATAAAGGGTAGCCGTCCACCTTCGTCACGCCGTTCCCATCATGCGTCAAATCTTCGAAGTAGGCGCCATCTATATAATCATTCTTTTGAACAGGTGCTTTTTTACTCATTGTGATCTTCCTTTTCTGCTTCCTAGTTAAGACTCTACTGATTGTACCATATCGGGATAGAAAAGCGGAGGCGGCTCGCCAAGAGGCGACAAGCATAAGATGAATGGGACAGGCGCTTTTTGCCTTCTTGGACCATTTAGCTTATGACCTCGAGCCTCTAGCCGCCGGAGCTGGACAAATCAAGGTAACATGACAAACTTGTTTTTTATTCAAAAAGAAAACACCGAACACATTCCGTCTCCGATGTTCTTTCACATATTCTATGATCTTAGCTGCTCCGCCAAATCATTTTCGCGGATGGCCGTGATCCCGGCATTCAGATAACCCTGATAACGACCGGCTTCCTCGATGTCACTCACTTCAAGCGCTTCTACTATGCACTGGAAGTTATCGATCAGGTGATCGGATTTCATGCCCCTGCTGATCAATACATTGTTCAGCCACAATGCATAGTCGATAAAGACCTTTTCATCCCCTGCTGCGGCCGTTGTATTGAGGTAATTAAAATGGTGGACATTATCCTCGTAACATTTCTGTTTACCGATTTCCCCGAATCTCTCTTCCAGTTCAGGATAGCGTTCATACAATTTCATAACCGCGCTGTCAATCACGGCCTTATACTTAATCTCCATCAATAAGCCACCACCTTATACTTATCAATCGAAGGGATGATCGATGCGAGTTCCTGATCAGGATACTTTTTCTCAAGCTCATGAATGCGCTTGTAGTCCTCACTTTGTATCCACGTCATGAAATGCTCCTTCGTATCCCACTCCATATGCACGGTGATTTCGCCGGGCTTCTTTTCATTTTGAAGCAGCAGGAATCGTTGAAATCCTTTTGCTTCGTCCACGAGCCCTGAACGCGAATGATAGATTGATATGACTTCTTCCGCCTTATCGTCCGGAACGACGAATGTTGAATGTACGATATACATGAAATCCACTCCTCCCCTGGCTTTTGCTTCCGACATGCTTTTCCCCACTTTAACACAACGGAGGACTCAGGGAAACAATCGGTCATAACTATTTCTGGAAGCTCTATGTTATCACTTGAAAAGAATCGGAGGGAGTTGCTAGTATAGAAAGATATTTTAAGAAAGACAAGCTGAGCAACCTGTCAAAACTTACCTCGTTTCAAGATTCATTCAGAAGGAAAAAGGGAATGCTGTATATCATTCTTTCTTAAAATTATGACTTAAAAAAGAACATGTAAAAGAAGGTAGATCATATGAATCCAGACATCTTAGTAAACCTGATCCTGGTTGGGAATGTGTTCCTTGGTGTGCTTTTTACGTTAAAATCACGCCGCTGGTGGCTCCCTTATATCCTGATGGGACTCACATTTTTAATCCTGACCTTTGGATTCGGGCTTTCACTTGTACTGAACAAACAATCAATCTTGTCTTATTTATTTGTATTTGTCGTCGGTCAGCTGATATGGGCATTTGTCTTCGTCATCATTGCCCATATTCTTTCATTCATCGTCAGAAAGGTGCCTTTCCGTCATAAACAGCAGATTGGATGGGGCTTTCTGATGGGGTTCCCGCTGGTATTTTTAATTTTCTTATTGGTTCGTTAGATATTGTTGTTGAAAATGGCCTCCCGGATGTGTATCGGGTGGCCATTTTTATGTGATTTCACCACGCCGGCCCCTGCAGAGGTTATTTGACGGTTGTTTTTAAACATGATTCTTTCGTTAATGATGATAATCTTCGAGTTTTAAAAATAATTCCATCATTCACTAAAAAAATTACAACTATATGCAAACAGGAGATCACACACCACAAAAAAAGGAATGCCACCATAATGGGCATTCCTTTTCAAATCAAAGCGCCTTATCTTCTGGACGAATTTTATCCAGCGGGACAAATACGTCAAGGTGGCGGTATAAGTTTTCGAATTCGGCAGGCAGTACCCCTCCGAGTTCGCCGTCCACGTTCAGCTGCACTTTTTCTTTGGCTTGAATTTTGATGCGGTTCGCTTGGGTATAGATGACGTTCGGGTCTTTCACGTGCTCACCCCGGACGGCAAGTGTAGCGATGCGGATAAATTCAGCGAGATTTGTTTTCTTCAGGATCAACAGAGAGAACAAGCCGTCGTTGATGGACGCATCCGGTGCGAGCTTCTCAAAGCCGCCGACCGAATTGGTCAGTCCGATCAAGAATAACATCGCTTCTCCTTCAAAGAGCTTTCCGTCATACTCGATCGTTACATCTGTCGGTTTGATGGATGGCAGCATTTCGATGCCTTTTAAATAATAAGCAAGCTGTCCCATCATGGTCTTGAGTTTACTTGGAACCTCGTATGTCAGCTCTGTGATTCGCCCGCCGCCTGCAATATTGATGAAGTATCGTTCGTTCATGCGCCCGATATCCACAGGGATGGATTCACCCTTTGTGATGACGTCGATTGCCTGTCCGATATCTCTCGGAATATGGAGGGCTCTCGCGAAGTCATTGGTCGTTCCCATCGGTACGATTCCAAGCTTCGGACGGTAGTCCTGTTCCGCTAAACCATTTACCACTTCATTCAAAGTTCCGTCCCCGCCTGCAGCGACGACGATATCATACTTACGTTCAACAGCAATCCGGGCGGCTTCCGTCGCATCGCCTTCACAGATTGTAGCGTGAACAGAGGTTTCGTAACCTGCCTGTTCCAATTTAATTAATACCTCGGCAAGATGCTTTTTGAAAAGCTCCCGGCCTGAAGTAGGATTGTATATAATTCTTGCGCGTTTCATACACCATCATCCTAATCTTTAAGTTAAGTTACCTGATCTCGGAGATTACATTCAAATTCCATCTTTTAACATCATATTAAAATAAGCCTTCACTTGCAATAACACTTCGAGGCGTCCTGCTTTTATAAAATGACAAATAGATGCCTTCATTCACACCTAAGCATCTACCGCTCAATATCATAACTCTTTTCCGGAAAAAAATCTAATAAAAATTTAGGAAATTAAAGAAGGTTTTATGACTTTTTAAGAGTATTTTAGCAATTAATCAGGATTGCTTCTATTCAACCCTTCGATTTAGGTCTCCTCCGGGCATAAACAAAAGAAAAACCTTTTCATAAAAGAACTCCAACTATCGTACTATTAAGAGATTGCAAAATACTGTGATGGAGGTCATTTATGAAGGTATTGATTCTGATTCATGTGCTTTCTGCCATTATCGGTGTTGGTCCCACGTTCTTCGCGCACCTATTGACGAGACCAGATAAGAATGTGGATGAATTGCGCGTCGCGATGAAATACAACAAGTTATTAGAATTCTTCCCCAAAATTGGCGGAAGTATAGCCGTCTTGACCGGAATTGCCCTTGTTCTCTTGGGAGATTACGGCTCATTCACCCAGATTTGGCTGCTGGGCTCTCTGATTCTCTATATTCTCATTCAAATCATCGTCATAGGCTTTATCACTCCTCCAACGAAAAAAGTGAATGAATGGCTCGGCCGCCCGGAAAATCTCGAACTCACAGGTGCCCCTCCTGAAGAGATCCAAACTGCTCTTGTAAGCATTTATCGTCGATTCTATCTTGCCTCCTCATTGGGAGTCCTTCTCTTTATTTTTATGATTCTTAAACCGTGATTAGAGTAGTCCTTAAGAAGTGTAATTGTGCTTAACGGAACCACAAAAAAGCCACCGGGAATGAACGGGTCATTCAAGGTGGCTTATGAAAACAGTTTTATATTGCGATGTTCTAGGAATTGCAGGGAGTCATGAAGGGAACTGTCGTCGAAATGATACACTTCCTGGATTATTTCTCTCCACTTTTCAAGGTCCCTCATTTGATATTCACGGATGTTGCGGTACGTCATGACCTTCAGCGTATGGTTGCGGAGAAAATAGCATTGATTACCCTGAAAACGGACGGCCGTGATGCGTCTCATCGTAATATTATCATCTGTGTCCTGGTAGGATGCTTCGATATCCTTTATTAAATCCTCTTCCTCAAGCGGCACCCACTCAATCAGTTTCTTCACGAAGGATTTTCCGTTAGAACGGCGGTCCACCTCGAACTCAAACTGATCACGCTGGGTGAAGATGATCTCTTCCCCGAATCCGTGCAGAAGGTGTTTATGCCTTGATTCCAGTTCAACCGGTTTCATAATGGGCGAGCCATATCCGACGTCTACGTACAGCTTTTTGCCATCGATTGTAATCATGAGGCCGAGGTGCCCCGGCTTCACCCTCACAAACTGGCAATCGAAGCCCAATTCTTTTAAGAGCCTTCCGAAATTGATATTCAGGGTGAAGCATGTTCCTCCCCAGCCCTTTGAATATAAATGTTCTGTAAAGTCCTCAAGCGAAGGGACATAGGAGCCCCCTTTAGAAAAATAATAAAATTTACTGAAGGTTTCATATGGAATCCGAATAAGATGCTGTTGAATCAATCGTTGTAAATAATTTATTGTAGGCTGCTCGATTTCCATGTTCAAGTAGTTTACGTACTTTTCTACAGCGTTCATCCTATCACTCTTTCTATTCCAAGCTATGTATATTATGATAATCCTGTAAAAGTATAGATTCAACCAATTCAACCGATACTTCCCAAGAAAATAACGGTATACTGCCTTTCATACTTCTACTCCTATCATAAACCAAATCCCTTCCAAAACACGTTACGTTTTCATGTCATCTTCACAATCGCTTTAGCGCAGTGAGGGACGGGCCTTTAGCGAGATAAAGGGACTTCCTTTCACCAATCAGGATAAGGGCAAGAAAAAAAGGCCTATCAGAGATGGCCTTGAATTATGTCGGTGATTTAGTTTTTGACTCCAGCTGCGATGCGCTTTACGTTTGTCTCTGCTGTTTTCGTCAGGTCTGGAGTGAAACCATTTTTCATTCGCTCGTTTTCTTCTTTGAAGTAGGCTTGTACCTCTTCATCGAATTCAATTTCAATAAGATCACGAATATCAGTGATTCGAAGGGCGATCATTATAGAAACAAGGTGAGCAACAGTTAATGATTTTTTCTTGAAATTCACTAATTCATTGATCGTCGCTACCCGTAAACCTGTCATGCGATGTAAATCACCTTGTGTCAATCCTCTTTCACGAAGGATGTCTCCCAATTTAATGTGAATTTTATGGGGAAATTTATCCAGTGATTCAATGACAATCGTATTTGTTTTTTGGTGAATCATGATGCTTCAACTCCTCATCCTATACCATAGTACCGTGAATTACGTCTTTCGTGAACCGGGAAAAAGTTCCAATCACGAGGGCACTTTATACCATACCTATCAGAATGGCAATACCCCTGTTCAATACAACCCTAAATAGTTTGTCCTGCTTCACTGCTTGGAATAGAATCGTACGGAAATCCTCTCAGAAAAAAAAGCCGGGAGAACAGGTTCTCCTCAGCTTTTGTGTCTTCCCTTTACATCAACACTTTCTGTACCAGGGTGGTCTTAAGGCTTTCATACACTTCATCCCAAATGTTTTTATCCCTGATATATTGCGATGTCAAGCGTTCAATCATTTCTTTTTGCCTTTCCGGAAATTGCTCATGATCCTTCGGTGGCAATTTCGCTCTTTCATCATCGACGATTTTTTTCACCATGGGTGCTCTCGGCCCCCACACTGTCTTCTCTTCACCATTCTCATCAATGAAGATAAAAATCGGGATCGCTCTTGATATGCCATTTGTGAGGTATTGATCCATCAGTTCCAAATTCTGATCACGAAGAATCATTTTCACTTCCATATCAGCTTCTTCAGCGACCTTAAGCAGAATCGGAATATTCAGCATCGCATCACCGCACCAATCTTCTGTGAGTACAATCACTCGTAAAGATCTTTCGGCAAGCTTCGAGAGCACCTCTTTATCTTCTTGGGGAATTCTAAAATTATTTAAGATAGACAATGTATTTTCTTTATGCGTTTTCATATATTCTAAATATTCACTTGATGACTTTCCTTTATTGAACCAATCTTGCAAGGTCATTTTTACTCCTCCTAGGCTGCTTCTCTATAAAAATTGTACTTACCTATTTCTCATTTTCTCTCTATATCTTATTCATGTCCACCTGATTCCACAAGTAATATCTCTTCCTGCTGATTCATAAATTTCAATTGTACGATTATGCCTGTAGGAATATAATATAAGAAAGCAGCTTCAATTTAAGACCGACGTCCATGAAAAAAAAGGAATAGCCATAGGGCTATTCAAAGGAAGATCCAGTGGGGAATAGGGTGTTGTAACCAACTGTCCTTATAGAATTGACGTTCTATACAGAAAAACGAAAAACAGACTCTCACAAAAAAAGCTGACTCAAAAGTCAGTTTAATCCTTTTCAATTTGGTTAATGTATATGATTATAGGATTACTTTTCAATTGAACCATCCTCAAAATGTCTGGAACTCTCTATTATCTGTGCCACTTTTTTATAGTAGTAGTTCAGCTCGATCACACTGTCTGCCTCCTTCAGCCTTTTCATATAGAGATTCGCTTTCTCATAATCTTCAGGCGGCAGTTCAACCTTGATTCTTTTTTTCTTCCACTTTGCCAACAGGTTTCACCTCATTGTGATTTGAAGATCCTCCCTTAGAGGTCAATTCGAGCTGATATTGTGATAGCTCTTGGATATAGGATGCTTTCGTGGTAGCTAAACTTTGCTCCATTTTTCTGGTAATGACGGAACTTCCCCCGATTCCTGATAATAAACTAATGTAGATCGCATACCACATCGGGATCGTGTCAATGACTGGAAGTACAGAGAGATAACCTGCTAGAACGCCTATGATAATATCCTTTGTTGAGCCAAATAGGTAGTGCTTCTCACCTTGGTCATCGATAAACTTTCTTGGAAAGGTGAAATGACCATTTTTGAAAATCAAAATATGTCCTAAGCCCCCGATACCGCCCATCAACATTGGCAACAAGATCACTTCAATTAAGGACATTCTATCCACCCTCTGGAATCATTTACTATTATTATATATTATTTACAGAATATTCAGAATAGATAATTGGACGCAAATTTGTCCACCAAAGGAGAGCAAAAATGAGAAAAATTGTGATGAAAGTCTCGTCTATCGACAAACTTCGATTCCAAAACTATATGATGCAGCTAAAAAGCGCGCAGTCAAAAGCAGAAGCAGATATGTATTACCGGATGGCAAAAAAGATCATTGAAAGAGGCAGAAAACAGGCTTAGAATAGTCGGTTTTTTATATAATGACCTTTAAGGTTTTTTCCACAGAAAAAGGAAGAGCCTGAAAAAGCCCTTCCTTGATCACGAGTATCAATTAATATACGCCAACTGCATCGAATGCAGCATTTACACTTGCCACTTCGGCACTGCCTGATCCGTAAAGGTCAGTCGCCGATTGTACAGCAGCTGAACGAAGCTGGCTGAATGTAGAAGATGGAGTCAGATACTGCGTCAATGCACGATAGTAAATGTCCCCCACTTTATCTGTTCCGATACCAGTCACGTTCACCCCGTAGTGAGTACCACCCTGGCTTAATAGATAAGCCGCTTTGTTTCCGATACCGCTGTTGATGTGGACACCGCCATTATCCCCTGTACCGGTATATCTTACAGAATAGTGATCCGGGTCATTATATTTCGTTGGATCTGACATGGAACGCAGTGCATCCCCGCTTTGTCCCGGTGTATAGATGTCTTCCCCGATCTCCCAATCCGGATTATTACCTGTATGGTATTCAAGAAGCGTTCCGAATACATCCGACATCGACTCATTAATCGCACCAGACTCGTTTTGATAGATTAGATCAGCCGTTGTATCCGTCACGGCGTGAGTCAACTCATGAGCCACGACGTCAAGCCCTCCGGATAATGGAGCGAATGTCGATCCATCACCATCTCCGTATACCATCTGCTGGCCGTTCCAGAATGCGTTGTTGTAGCTTCTTCCATAGTGGACCGTAGATTCCAGCGCCGCACCGTTGCCATCATAGCTGTTGCGGTTATGAGTATCTAAATAGTAATCGTATGTTTGACCTGCATAATAATGAGCATCCACTGCCGCTGCATCATAGCTTGCATGGAACTGGTTGTCCGCATCCGCCCAAAGGGATCCCGGCAGGCGCTGACGGTTGCTCGCATCATACGTAAAGACTCCGCCCCCTCTTGTATTATCCTGTAAATAATAGGTCGAAGATGAAAGGTACGTGTTTAACGACTTCGTGTCACCAAGTACCCCTGTCCCGGAACCCACCGCATCAGATCCCGCTGCACCCGGTCCGCCCGGTTTACCGGCTTTTCCGTTTGCTTCGTGAATTTCATTTACTTTATCCAAAATCTCCCCGCTCGCCGAATCAATGAAGTAATTCCAGTTACCCGGCTTTGGATCTAAGAAATTATAGTTTACAAGATAAGCTTGGTGGGCACTGCCATCTTTCACATAAATAACTGTTTTAGATTTTGGAGCATATTCATATGAAGGCTGACCGCCAAGTACAGAAACTAGGTCCTTCTCACCTGCTGCAACCGCGTCTTGCTTTGAGACGTTTTTCGCTGCTTTAAGAGATTTCTTTTCTGCAAGATCAGGAACAGGTGCGCCGGATACCGCCGTCAGTACTCCGTCCTTATCAACATGAGCTGTCAATACGGCACCGTACACAGGAGTCCCTTTATACATTTGCTGAACGCGAAGATATGTAAATCCAAGTTTATCTTTCTTCTTTTCTACCACTTTAAAAGAAAGCGACGCATCTCCCTTGAACTTGAATACGTCCTGTTTTTGATTGAAATAATCCATCACGACTTTTTCAGGCGCGTTGGCAGAAGGCTTTGTAAGCTTCCCGGAAATGAATTGCGGAGCTCCAATCTTTTCGTTGAAATTCACCTTTTGGCTTAAATCAGGTGCCCCCAATGCATCAGCAGATAATACCGGACTCATCATCAGACCTGCTGTCAAACTTAATGCTACGACTTTTTTCTTCAATTACAACACCTCTTTTTAGAATTTTCTAACTTTTCAAACTGTAGATAAAACTATAGTACAAGCCTGACATCCAACGAATGAGCTAAAATACCTATTATATAACTTTCTCAACCCCGTGCCTCAATACCTATACACAAAGCCCAGAAAACCTTTATTTTAGGAAAACTTGAACAAAATGAAGGCCTTTTCCTTTAATCTTTTCGGTTTTCCATCAAACCCCAAACAAAAAAACCCGACTCTCTACCGCTTTAAAGCAGCGAGGGACGGGCCTTTGATTTTCGAATTTAGCGTTTTTGGATTTCCTGCTGAAGCAATTTGTTTACCATCGGCGGATTCGCCTGGCCTTTTGTAGCTTTCATGATTTGTCCTACAAGGAATCCGATTGCACGGTCTTTACCGTTTTTGAAGTCTTCGATTGATTGTGGATTGTTATCCAGTGTCTCAGTGACGATCTTCAGAAGGGCGCCTTCATCAGAAATTTGAACAAGACCTTTATCTTTCACAATCTGCTCAGGGTTTCCGCCGTTTTCAACAAGCTCTTTGAATACCTTCTTCGCGATCTTGGAGGAAATCGTTCCTTTTTCGATCAGCTGGATCATGCCGGCAAGACCTGCAGGAGTCAGTTTAAGATCGTGAAGTTCTTTCTGCTGGGCGTTCATGTAAGCTGAAACTTCACCCATCAGCCAGTTGGAAGCCTGCTTAGCGTCTGCACCTTCACTGACCGTTTCTTCGAAGAAATCAGACATTTCTTTTGTCAATGTCAGTACCATCGCATCGTATGCAGGCAGTCCCAATTCTTCCACATATCGCTGTTTACGGGCATCAGGAAGTTCAGGGATTTCTGCGCGGATGCGGTCCATCCACTCTTGGTCGATGTGCAGGTTCAAAAGATCCGGCTCCGGGAAGTAACGGTAATCATCCGATCCCTCTTTTACACGCATCAGGATCGTTTTACCCGTCGATTCATCGAAACGAAGAGTTTCCTGCTGGATCAGGCCGCCGGATAGAAGAACCTTTTCCTGACGGACGATTTCATACTCCAATCCTTTTTTAACAAAGTTGAAGGAGTTAAGGTTCTTAAGCTCAGCTTTCGTACCAAACTGCTCCTGCCCGATTGGACGCAGGGAGATATTGGCGTCACAGCGAAGGGATCCTTCTTCCATCTTACAATCAGAAACGCCTGTGTATTGAATGATGGATTTCAATTTTTCAAGATAAGCATATGCTTCTTCAGGGGTCCGGATATCCGGCTCGGAAACGATTTCGATCAAAGGAGTTCCTTGACGATTGTAGTCTACAAGGGAATAACCGTCTCCTGAGTGAGTCAGCTTACCTGCATCCTCCTCCAGGTGAAGACGTGTAATCCCGATCCGTTTCTTCTCACCGTTCACTTCGATTTCAATCCAGCCGTTTTCACCGATCGGCTTGTCAAATTGAGAAATCTGATATGCTTTCGGGTTATCCGGATAGAAATAGTTCTTACGGTCAAACTTCGTATCCTGTGCGATTTCACAGTTCAATGCCATCGCGGCTTTCATTCCGAACTCAATGGCACGCTTGTTCACCACCGGAAGCACGCCTGGATACCCAAGATCGATCACGTTCGTATTTGTATTTGGTTCCGCCCCGAAATGGTTTGGTGCAGGCGAGAACATTTTACTGTCAGTTTTTAATTCTACGTGGACTTCTAGTCCGATTACTGGTTCAAAGTTCATTGATTTCACCCCTTACAGTTGTGGTCTTTTTGTATGGAAATCTGTAGCCTGCTCGTATGCATGAGCTACACGGTAGATTGTGCTTTCATCAAAGTGCTTCCCGATGATTTGCAGTCCAAGCGGAAGTCCATTTGAAGAGAAACCGTTTGGAACAGAGATTCCCGGTACACCTGCAAGGTTGACAGGGATCGTCAGGATATCATTTGCGTACATGGTAAGCGGATCATCGACCTTTTCACCGATTTTAAACGCAGGAGTCGGTGTTGTCGGACCAACAATGACATCATACTTTTCAAATACATCTTCAAAGTCTTTCTTGATCAGTGTACGGGCCTGCTGTGCTTTTTTATAATAAGCATCATAGTAACCGGAGCTGAGGGCGAACGTACCGAGCATGATACGGCGCTTAACCTCATCACCGAATCCTTCGGCGCGCGTCTTTTTGTAAAGGTCAAGAAGGTTATCTGCGTTCGGCGTGCGGTAGCCGTAACGGACACCGTCAAAACGGGCAAGGTTTGCAGACGCTTCCGATGAAGCGAGCAAGTAGTATGTCGCTACACCATATTTGGAGTGAGGGAGTGAAACTTCTTCCCAAGTAGCTCCAAGGCTTTCCAGTACTTTAAGTGAAGCAAGGACCGATTGGCGTGCTTCTTCCCCTACACCTTCACCCAGGTATTCTTTCGGGACAGCGATTTTCAGGCCTTTGATATCTCCCGTCAATGCTTCTGCATAGTTTGGAACTTCAACGTTTGCCGAAGTCGAATCGTTCGGGTCAAGGCCCGCGATTGCCTGTAATAAGTAGGCATTATCTTCTACGTTGCGCGTGATCGGTCCGATCTGGTCAAGTGAAGACGCGAAAGCCACAAGTCCGAAACGGGACACACGTCCGTATGTTGGTTTCAATCCGACCGTACCCGTGAATGATGCCGGCTGACGGATCGATCCCCCTGTATCCGAACCTAAAGAGAATGGAACTTCCCCGGCTGCAACCGCAGCTGCAGAACCACCTGAAGATCCGCCTGGAACCGTTTCAAGATTCCAAGGGTTGCTTGTCTTTTGAAAACCTGAGTTCTCAGTGGATGAACCCATGGCAAACTCATCCATATTCAGTTTTCCGATTGTGATTGTATCGGCACTATGTAGTTTATTGATGACTGTTGCATCATAGATTGGATTGAAGTTGTCAAGGATCTTACTTGCACAAGTCGTACGAAGTCCTTTTGTGACAATATTATCCTTAATTCCGATCGGCATCCCGAATAGAAGACCCTTCGATTCATCCGTCCCAAGCTTCGCATCCATTTCCTTCGCTTTCGCACGTGCATTTTCTTCATCTAATGTAAGAAATGCTTTCACTTTATCTTCGACGGAATCAATACGCTTGTATGATTCATCAACTAGATCTGAAACAGAAACTTCTTTTTTATGTAAAAGCTGATGAAGCTCTGATAATTTATGATCAAATAATGACATGAGTTGCCCTCCTTAGTCCAAAATCGATGGAACGCGTACTTGTCCATCCTGTTTGTCTGGTGCGTTCTTTAACACTTCTTCACGTGGAAGCCCTTCTGTCGGCTTATCTTCACGCATTACATTCTTCATATCAAGCACGTGGCTTGTCGCTTCTACATTCTCTGTATCTAATTCATTCAGCTGCTCGGCAAACCCGATGATCGCATCTAATTGACTTGTAAACTTCTTCGCTTCGTCCTCCGTGATGGCTAGTCGTGCAAGGTGGGCAACATGCTTCACCTGATCTTCTGAAATTCTAGACATCCTCTTCACCTCCATAAAGTTTCGAACACTTGCAATACTATTGATAATACCAAAATTCGCGGTGTTAAAGCAATAGGCGAGGACTGGATGAAGCAGATTCCAGTTGATGGCCAGTATGGAAAAGGCGGGGCTCAGGATGGCTGGGGAGGCAGCATAAAAAAGTTCATTCCCCTCAGGTCAAACCATTTGATTCCAGGCTTTCATTTCTATAACGTTAAATTAAGTATAAGTAGAAAGGATTTTCCAAAATGCGCGCGATCTTCATCACGTTCTTGATTGGACTTACAGGTGGCGGAATGTTCACATTGCTGCATATTCCTTTATCCTGGATGCTCGGTTCAATGGTTTTGACTTTCGTCTTTCAAAAATGGAGCCGCATCGATTTGCAATGGCCACCCCTGCTTAGGGATGTCGGCTTGGTCATTGTCGGTTATGCCATCGGTCAGTCTTTCAGCATGAAGACGCTCGTTGAAATCGGCACCCAGCTTCCTTCCATGCTTACCATGACCGTGGCTGTCATCATCATTTCAGCCATACTCGCTTATCTTACATCTAAAGTAACGGGTATCAATCTGCAGTCGACCATTACAGGAAGTATTCCGGGCGGGCTTTCTCAGATGGTCGTGCTCGGGGAAGAAATGCGGAATATCGATCTTACCGTCGTGACCATCCTGCAAGTCGTCCGGCTGCTGTCTGTGATATTTGTCGTTCCATTTCTGGTGTTCAGCCCTCTGCTCGCAGGAACCGCTCCGGTTTCATCAGTGGCTGGACCAGGGGACCCGTCATTTGTGCATTGGAGTTTTATCCTGTTTTTAGGTATATCGGCTGCATCCGCATTTGCCGCAAAAAAAATACACCTCCCCACCGCCCCCATGCTTGGGCCAATCATGGTGGTGGGAGGTTTGGTGATTGCCGGTGTCGAAGTTCCATTCATGCCTGATTTGCTGATCATACTTGCACAGCTGTGCCTGGGGATTTACTTCAGCTTCATGCTCGATTTTTCGTCATCAAAAGGATTATCGAAATTCATTCCCTTATCCATCGTCACATCGCTATGCTTACTGATAAGCTGTATCGGATTGAGCTTTATCTTAAGCAAATGGCATGACATTTCATTTTTGACGGCCTTCATCAGCCTCGCCCCCGGCGGTATGGCCGAGATGGCGATTGTCGGCCAGTCGGTGAATGCCGACCTCTCGATTATCACCGGCTACCATCTGTTCAGGATTCTCTTCATTTTATTTATCATTCCATTCGTACTCAGATGGCTGTTCAAATCTTCATTCTTTCTGGAAAAGGACCATTAAAAAAGCTTGTTTTTAATCTTTGAAAACAGGCTTTTCTTTTTAGGCTCAGGTTTATTGTTGACCGGTTTTGCCGACTGTTTTTCCACATAGATTTCTTCTTTATTGATGGCATGATCGTATGCGAGAAGCAGACCGATATCGGTTTGAGACTCTTTATTCGTTACCATGGAAAAAGATACTCCGTGCTGATTGGCAAGTTTTATATATTTCGTCAGATAGTCATAGTTCATGTTTCCATTTAAAAGAAGTTTCGCACCCGGGTGTTCCTTCAGACTTGCCTCGACTTCCCGGTATACCTTTTTCTCGCGCACCTGATTCTGTGTCAGGGCAATAACGATCCGTTCCCGCAAGCTTCCCAGAAACTTCCGCCGTTCGTCAGGCTTCGTCTGTTTCTGGCCGTACATCCCATTTTCCAAATAATCATCAATCGTTGGCTTACTCACTTCCGGCACCTCCGAGGCTTTTGGTTAATTTCCCTACACTATATGTCAGGGACCGCTCATTTGCTTATTCTCCCCCATTCTCTCGTATGCAAACACTTTCAGACAAGTGAAACGGGCCGGTTATGGAATCTTTCCGAAATGCAGCTCAGAAACTTCTGGCCCTTCCTTGATTAATACAAACTCCATGAGATGAGGTGCATCCCCATAAGGATTCTCGACCTTCACTTTCCATTTGTCGTGCCCTTCTTCAATGATTTCGACTACAGGCATTTCTTTCAATGCTTTCATATACTCTTGTTGAGTTACCGGCCTCTCCTTACCATCTACCTTCAAGATGAATTTTCCATTTTTTTCGCTGCCGATATACTCACCGGTGTGTTCCTTCAGCCACTGGCCTATTTGCGGGGATATCTTCCCTGCCGTTTCAAGTACGGTCCCTGAATTCAATTCCACTTCTCTTTTCATTACACCGAAAAGATAATGCTCAATCGTATCACACTCGAAGATCATGCCGTGTTCATCAATGGCCCCCTCCGTGCCGCACACATCGACTACGATGGCATCGACCGGGAGTTCACTATCCTCGAGCTCCTTTTTCCCTGCCGTGTCGATACGGAACTTCTTCTGGTCCTCCACAGCATAGCCCATCCGCTGTCCATCCGACCTCAATTCGTAGTAGTTTATACGGTCATCTTGCAACATTGGTTTTGTTACCAGGTCGAATTGCGTCAGGACAAAATCAGCTTCTGTGTGAGGGGATGTGATCCATTGTTCCGCTTCGTATCTGCTTCTTTTCACCCTCAGCGCTTCACCGTCACTAGTCAGTGTCATACGATAAAAGACAGTATAAGGGTGGGATTCATCGACGATCGACATGTCTAATGCTTCATACTCTCCCTGCGTATCTATGACCATTCTCATATCAGTCAACTTAACACCATATTCATTCTCCACATCCAGTTCCTTCTTGATATTCTTCCATTCTTCCAACAGACTTCCTTCGTAAAAGTTAGTCTGCTGGAGCGTCACGGTTCTCGGACGCTCATACCACTCTTTCTCGACAAACGGTATGATCACGGATAACAGAAAGACCGTAAGCCCTAAGTAAGCCGCACGCTTTTTACCGTAGGCATTGATTGGTATGCCGCGAAAGAACAAAAGGAACACAACAAATCCCAGGGGCAGCTTCACCCTGTTTATTTCCAACATGAAAGCTCCAAGGATGGTATATCCCAAAAGCTTCATGAATAAGTATGGCTCTTCTTCTTCAGAATTACGGTATAGTATGATGACAACAACAAAGGAAAGCATGAACAAAATGAGCTCCACCATTTTCACTCCCCCCCTTTCAAGAATGAATATCATAAAGCATTTTATTCACTCGAACAGGAAAATTATTACATGAACTCATTATAACAGCAATACCCCAACCTGGCAGAAAGCAAGTTGTTTTTAAATGTCTGGTTTAACATGAAAAAAGACACCTTCTTTAATTATAAGTAGTTCAGTTTTGGAGTGTAAAACTAGAAAAAGCAGTCCAAAAAGGACTGCTTTTTTACTATGAATTCGTAATAAAAATCACATAATTAATCCATTAATTGAGAAAGTAACCAAGGTAAAAGGAAGGGTCCTTAAAATAAGGGGAAATATTTCCGTTAAACTGCAAAATTTAGCTTGGGAGAGGTAAATAAGGGAATGATTTACCGTTAAGCATGCTCAGTGACCCAATTTTTCATGTTTTTAAGTTAATAGCTGAAAATTTTTCCCCTATTTGACCTTTTTTCCTCGACATTTCTTCATTAAGGGAAATTTCTTCCCTTATATATGATCTCATGGTGCTGGCACTTTTTTGGTACTTGCTTCTATGGGGGAGGGGGCCAGGAATAAAGAATCGCTTATTGAATAAACAAAGGGCTTATTTCAAAGAAAGAATCATAGTAAACTTGTTAAGTTATTTTAATTCCTATAAAAACGAATTAATCATAGTTGGCTTTTTTAAACCATTCCGCAAGTGAATTCTCCACGTAGATTAAAAGACTACAAAATATATTTCAGTGTTGCAAAACGTGATGCGATCTTAGATAAGAAAACACACTTGAAAGTAAAAGATATGCTGTAATATCAATTAAAAATAGCATACGAATAATGGTGCGAATTCGTATGCTAAAGACTATGAATTTTTATGGTTTGTACCTCTAAAGTGAACTACCTACTTTTATTAGAAAGTGTCTTTAAAATTCAGCAATCCCAACAGTTAAAATCCCTGTGCAACGCTGTTCGAATCAGGAAGAATATTTATCCGTGTTTTTTTCTTTCAGTTCTTTTACTTTTTTCTCAAGCTTCTCTTTCATTTCTTTCCGGATTTTATTTTTCCTTTCTTCTTCCTGATCGAAATATTCATCCACTGTTTCATGTCTGATGTTGATCAGTTCCCTGTATTTGTCTTCCGCTTCTTCATCTTTGAATTTATTCATATCCTTTAAATCATAGCGGAGGCTGCTCATGACATTTTTAGCTCCGAGTGATTTAAAGTAAATATCGTTGCCGTATCCAAGCATGTCAAAGTAGATATCATTGCTCTGGCCAAGAATGTCAAAGTACCGGTCGTTCCCCCATGAGAGCCATTCCCAATATAAACGGCTGTATTCTTCTTTCAAATAATCATTCAGTTCACTTTCAGAGTAGACGGATTTATACTGGCCTCCGCCTGCTTCCGCGACTTCTTTCAGTTTGACCTGGCCCTCGTTGTCGACGTCAAAACCGATGATGTTCACTTCTGCCTGGATATCGGACTCATTCAGGGACTTTGCCGCCGATACAGGATCGCCGTCACAAGTTTCCACACCATCACTTACAACATAGATGACATTTTTTATATTCTCTCCTTTTTGATTCTCCAGGTCTTTCTGTGCAGCCTCTATAGCACCGGCTAACGGCGTCCAGCCTGAAGGATCAAAGCGGTCGAGCGATTGCGCAAACTTTTCTTCATCATAAGTACCCAAATCATAAACTACCTCATTGCTCTTGCAGGACATTTCCTTGTCAGCATCAGAACCTGTTCCTTTATGACCGTAAACACGGAGCATGATGTTCGAACCCTCCGGCAGATCCTGTGCGTATTTCTGTATCGCCTGCTTGGCGAGCTTCATCTTTTGGCCGCCGCTGACTTTTCCTGCCATACTCCCGCTTGCGTCCAAGAGGATGGCCACATTCACTTTTTCCTGTTCAGGAATATCGATATCATCTTCAGGTGTAGAGGAGTCTATCGTAATGACGGGATCGACCTTCTCAAATCCTTCCGCTTCCTTCTCAATATCAGCGGCGACCAGGGAGACCACCAGCGAGTATGCTTCTTCTCCAGTAAGATTATCAGGTGCTTTTTCTATTTCTTCCAGGAGTTCTTTCTTATATTGTTCATCTGAACCCAATTTCTCAGGATCGTACTTCCCTTTTTCTTTTACGATTTCTTCTACGTTATATACAGCCGCTTTCGGTATATTCTTTTTTTCTTCTTTATCGGTTTTTTCTTTATTCGATTCTTTCGTTTGCTCCGAGCCGGTTTCTTTAGATTCTGATACCTTCTGATCTTGTGAACATCCCGCTGCTGCTGCCAGCAAAACGACCATCAAGATGAATGCCCAGCTTTTTTGTTTCATCATCTTTCCTCCCCGCTTTTCTTTCTGTGAATATGTTCCACTAATAAGTAGCCCAAATCAGACAGAATCAAACCATTTATTTACAATATTTCAAAATCCCTTCATGACTTTATCATAATATCCCGTATTTTTTTACAGGTATTAAGTAATGAATGTTATTTCACACATAAAAAAACCCCGCTCCATCAAAATAGAAACGGGGTTCATCCATCTATATTTATCCTGCCAGAACCGACAACAAAATCGCCTTCTGCACATGCAAACGATTCTCCGCCTGCTGGAACACGGCCGACTTCCCGCCATCGATGACTTCCGCTGTCACCTCTTCCCCGCGGTGAGCAGGGAGGCAGTGCAGGAACTTCACATCGTCCGAGGAATAGGAAAGTAATTCTTCATTTACCTGGTAAGGCTCGAATACCTGAAGTCGCTCGTCCGTCTCCTCTTCCTGACCCATGCTGGCCCATACGTCTGTATAGACAATATCGGCGCCGGCAGCCGCTTCCACTGGATCATAGGTAAGCGTGAAGCTTCCGCTGCTATGCTGAGCCAGTTCAACTGTGGCATCGATTATTGCTTGAGACGGCTCATAGCCTTTAGGACATGACACCACCACATCCATTCCAAGCTTCGCACACAGGATCATGAAGGAGTGGGCGACATTATTCCCGTCCCCTATATAGACAACCTTCAGTCCAGCGAGCTGACCCTTTAATTCATAAATGGTCAATACGTCGGCAAGTGCCTGACAGGGATGATACGTATCACATAAGCCGTTGATGACGGGCACACTTGCATGTTCAGCGAGCTCGGCGACTTTTTCATGTTCAAAGGTACGGATCATGATGGCATCGAGATACGAAGAGAGGACTTTTGCGGTATCTGCGATCGATTCACCTCTGCCAAGCTGGATATCCCGGGAATTCAGGTAGATCGCATGGCCGCCCATCTGCAGCATGCCAGCTTCAAAGGATACGCGGGTCCTTGTCGATGATTTCTCGAAGATCATTCCGAGTGTTTTGCCTTCAAGCTGCTTTGTGACCGGGTTCTTTTTCAGATGCTCTGCCAGTGACAGGAGTTCATGCACCTCTTCTGTTGTATAGTCCAGCCACGTCAATACGTCTCTTCCTTTTAGTGAGATTTTCTTAAACGGGGACAAGACAGCATTTGATTTCGTCATGTTCACTTCACTCCTTGCATCGTTTTAGGTTTCGCCAATGGGATCGGAGCAACATCGGCAGCCTCCATACTCTTTATAAACGCAAGCAGGGTTTCTTTTTCCGTGATGACGGCGACTCCCGCTTCCAATGCTTGAATGCGTTTCTTCTTCATTTCTTCGGTATCCTGGTTATTGAAGTAGACTGCTGCCGCGGGAGAATCCACCCACTCACTGAATTCAGCTTTGCCGGAAGTTTGATAGGCTTGGAGACTGCCTATGTCTCCATCGATGAACATAGTGCCTCCGCCCTGCATTTGATCATGTAAAGGTTCAAACACCTTAAACAAAGCTTCTTCCACCGTATGCCCGAGACACATCCCTTCTCCTGTTGATTTCATATTCGCACCCAGGATATGGTCAAGCTCAGGCAGTGCATGAGAAGAAAATACCGGATATTTGACTGCCACCATCGTCAACTCATCAGTGGACGGCGCCATGAACGAATCTATTTTCAGGTTTTCATCACATAACAGGTCTGTTGCCATATCAATCAGCGAGAAGCCGATGACCTTGCTGATGATCGGGACCGTACGGCTGGCCCGCGGATTGACTTCTAAAATGAATACCTCTTCTCCCTGGATAAGGAACTGGATATTCATGATGCCTGTATAACTGAGGGCAGAGACCACTTTTCCGGCATATTCTTCAATAGCTTCCTTTACGTTCTCAGAAAGTGACCCGGCCGGAAAAATAGCCATGCTGTCTCCTGAATGCACACCCGCTCGTTCGATATGCTCCATTATTCCTGGAATATAGGCGTTTTCCCCATCTGCAACCAGATCGATTTCAGCTTCCCGGCCCGTTTTAAATTCGTCCACCAGAACAGGGAAATAGTCATCATCCGCTCCTTGAAGCCACTCCTGAAGCTCACCCAGGGTTTCCACTTTCACCATCCCTTTACCGCCGATGACATAAGACGGACGGCATAGAATCGGAAAATGTAAATTCTTCGCTACCTTCAGCGCTTCCGCTTTACTATGACAGATATCCCCATCCACCCGGGGAACCGACAGCCCGTCAAGCAATTGATAGAATCGGTCACGGTCTTCGACAGCGTCAATCGTGTCAGAGTTGATTCCAAGAAGGCGGACCCCTTCCTCTTCTAAAAGCGGGGCAAGATTCAATGCCGTCTGCCCTCCAAATTGGACAAGCACGGTATCGATTCCTTCATGTTCAATGATCGCTAAGACGCTCTCCAGAGTGACCGGTTCGAAATACAGGCGGTCAGCTGTTTCATAGTCAGTACTGACCGTTTCAGGGTTGTTATTGACGATGATCGTTTTGTAGCCGTGCTTCTGCAATCGTTGATTCGCTTTAACCGCGCTGTAATCGAACTCCACTCCCTGGCCGATCCTGATTGGGCCCGAGCCGATGATGAGCGCCTTCTTCCCGCCATCGAGCGGCTGGATTTCATTTTCTCCATAGTAAGTGGAGTATGCATAGTTGGTTATGGCTTCGAACTCGCCTGCGCATGTATCGACCATTTTAAAGCTTGGGCTGATTCCGAATTGCTTTCTTAATGCAGTGACCTCACTTTCAGCTATGCCTGATAGTCTTGCAATCTCACAATCTTCAAACCTGTATTTCTTCGCTTGCTCCAGCAGGTCCTCATTTAAGGGACCCTCTATCAGTTTTTCCTCGACAGCTAAAAGATTTTGCAAGAGAGACAGGAACAGAAAGTCGATTTCCGTTCTGGCATGAAGTTCTTTCATACCATGACCTCTTCTCAAAAGCTCCACAAGCTGAAAGAAGCGAAGGTCCGTCGGTGTTACGATTGCCTCAAGCAAGTCATCGTCCGTGAAGGAAGACAGCTCTTCTTTCAGGGAAAGGCCTCCTGCGCCAATATCAAGGGATTGAATCGCTTTTTGAAAAGCCGCTTCCAGCGTACGTTCGATGGCCATGACTTCTCCGGTCGCTTTCATTTTAGTCCCGAGACGGCGGTTTCCTTCCGGGAACTTATCGAAGGGCCAGCGCGGGAACTTGACGACCACATAATCAAGCGCAGGTTCGAAGCTTGCATAAGTCGTTCTCGTCAGCGGATTGATGATTTCATTCAGTGTAAAGCCGACGGCAAGCTTGACGGCGATCTTCGCGATCGGATAGCCGGTCGCCTTCGATGCGAGCGCCGATGAACGGCTGACCCGCGGATTGACTTCAATGACATAGTACTGATTGCTGTCAGGGTCTAAAGCAAACTGTATATTGCAGCCTCCCACCACATCCAGTGCATTGATGATGTCAAAAGCCGCCGTACGGAGCATATGGAACTCCTGATCCCTGAGGGTCTGGGATGGTGCAACGACGATGGAGTCACCCGTGTGGACACCTACAGGATCGAAGTTTTCCATGTTGCACACTGATATACAGTTTCCTTTACAATCTCTCATCACTTCATACTCGATTTCCTTGAAGCCGGCAATGCTTTTTTCCACAAGGATCTGATTGATCGGGCTTGCTTTCAATCCGGTTTGCACAAGCTTGACGTACTCCTCTTTCGTGGAGGCGATCCCCCCTCCTCTGCCTCCCAATGTATAGGCGGGGCGGACAATGATCGGAAGCGGAATTCTTTCCGAGAAAGCAAGGGCTGCATCAACGTCCTCCACAATCTCACTTTCAGCGACAGGATGACCGAGCTCGTTCATAAGGTTGCGGAACTTCTCGCGGTCTTCCCCTTTCTGGATCGACTCCACCGAGGTGCCGAGGAGCTTCACACCGTATTTCTCAAGCACCCCTTTCTCATGTAGCTCCACCGCAAGATTGAGAGCTGTCTGACCGCCGAGATTCGCGACCACCCCATCGGGATTCTCTTTTTCAATGATGGAGGTGACCGTTTTAACCGTGAGGGGCTCACAGTAGACCTTGTCGGCATTTTCGGTGTCGGTCATGATGGTAGCCGGATTATGGTTCACAAGGACGACTTCATATCCTTCTTCTTTGAGGGCAAGACAGCCCTGCGTTCCGGAATAATCAAATTCTGCTGCCTGCCCTATGATGATCGGACCTGATCCTATCACAAGGATCTTCTGTATACTTGAATCTTTAGGCATAAATCTTCTCTCTCCCTGGTTGTTTGATGGATTGATAGAATTCTTCAAAGATGTATGATGCATCTTCAGGACCCGGTCTTGCTTCAGGGTGAAACTGCACAGAAAGGATCGGTTTCGTCTTATGCTGCAGCCCTTCTACAGAATCGTCATTTACATTGAAAAAACGCGGATTAAGCCCGGTATCCTGTAAACTTTCATCCTCCACCACATAGTTATGGTTTTGCGAGGTCAAGTAAACCTGGCCGGTTTCATGGTCGATGACTGGATGGTTCGCTCCCCGGTGCCCGAATAGGAGCTTCCGCGTATTGCCCCCTAACGCAAGGGCGATTAATTGATGTCCCAGACAAATCCCAAGTGTCGGCAATGCAAGAATATATTCTTTCAACTTCGGCAGCACGTCTGCCATTTCTTTCGGATCGCCGGGACCATTCGAAATGACGAGTGCATCGACTTTCAACGTTTCAAGTAACTCGATGCGGTCATAAGGGACCACGGTAACCGAGCAGTCCATATTCACGAGACTCGTGATGATTGATTTTTTCACCCCGAAATCAAGAAGTGCAACATGCACCTCCCCGCTTCCAACATGATTTAATTCTGCAGAAGCCACTTTTTGGATCTGTCCCTTCAGCTTTTCCGATGCTGGAATATCAGGTGCAGTGCTTATACATGCATTTTGACTTCCCAGCTCCCTGATCGTTTTGACCACCTGCCGGGTATCCACTCCGGTCATATATGGAATTTCCCACTTGTGTAGATACTCTTTAAGAGAAGACGTCGCTTGATAATGGGAATAAGTGTCCGGGCAATGCAGCATGATCACACCTTTCACCTGCGGCACTGCACTTTCCGAATCACCTTCATTGACTCCGTACTGACCGATCAGCGGATAGGTGAATACAACGATTTGATCTTTATAAGAAGGATCAGTGAGAACCTCCTGATACCCCGTCATTCCTGTAAAAAAGACAATTTCTCCTATAACGGGGCTTTTGCTGGCGGAAAACAGCTCTCCTTTGAAAACTGTCCCATTTTCTAAACTTAAGTAGCCGGTCATGACTAATCCCTCCTTAAAAATGAATTTTTATTATTGAATAAGTATTTTTATGCAATTATAAGTAAAAAAATTTATCGGACTGCTTCTTCGGTTTGCTGCTTAAGGGACTGTTCCAGTATCGTGAGTGCTTCCTCAAGCTCTGCTTCCGTAACCGTCAATGGAGGCAGCAGCCGGATGACATCGGGACCTGCCGGCAGTGTCAGCAGTCCGTTTTTCCTCAGGTGTTCAATGGCTTCCTTCGCTTCACCCTCTACTTGTATCCCGATCATGAAACCTTCTCCCCTCACTTCTTTCACAAGCGATAAAGGCTCCATTTTATCTTTAAGGGACTGGATGAATGTGTTGGATTTACTTTTCACGCCACTTAAAAACGATTCATCCATAATTGTTTCAAGAGTCGCTTTCACAGCAGCCATCGCCAGGGGATTTCCGCCGAACGTGGAGCCATGGGTGCCTGGTGAAAAAGTCTGGATGAGCTCTTTCCGTCCGATCATCGCTCCGACCGGGAATCCACTTCCGAGACCTTTAGCGGCTGTGACGATATCCGGATGTAAACCATGGTGTTGATAGGCAAAAGGTACTCCGGTTCGTCCAACCCCTGTCTGCACTTCATCGATGATCAAGAGGGCACCGATCTCCCTGCATTTATTCTGTACTTCTTTCAAAAAGGTTTCTGTTCCGGGAATCACTCCGCCTTCCCCTTGAATCACTTCCACCATAATCCCTGCAATATCATCAGCTTCGATTTTCGAGAGAGCCTCCACATCGTTATACGGCAGGTACTCAAACGTCGGAAGCAGCGGGCCGAATCCGCCGTGGATTTTCTCCTGCCCTGTCGCACTCATCGTCGCGAACGTGCGCCCGTGGAAGGATTGTTTAAAGGTAAGAATCTTTGTTTTTCCTGTATGCTTTTTTGCCAGTTTGATAGCGGCTTCGTTCGCTTCCGCCCCGCTGTTGCAAAAGAAGACGGCATCCATCCCGCTGGCGGCTGCCAGAAGCTCAGCGGCTTCTTCCTGCAGGGACAGTTGAAAGAGATTGGACACATGCCATATTTTATCCAGCTGCTCTTCCACAGCCTTTTTTACCACTGCCGGCGAGTGACCGAGATTACAGACGGCAATACCGGCAATGAAATCCATGTACGTCTGTCCGTCAGAGTCTTTCACCTTGGTCCCTTCACCCGAAATCAGTTCCATATCCAATCGATTATACGTAGGGAATAAATGGCTCATGAGGCTGCAACCGCTCCTTTTTCAGTAATTTTTGTACCCAGAATATTTCCGTCTTGGAAAAACGCCTGTTGTCCTCCGACAATCATCACTTCTTTCAGGCTCGGCGATAACACGGAAAGTGCGGATTTGACCTTCGGGATCATGCCTCCCGAGATCACTCCTGTTCCAATCAATTGATTGATTTCTTCAGCTGTTGCCTCCGAAATCATCTCGCCATCTTGCAGGACACCGGGTACATCCGTTACGTATAGGAGCTTCCCTGCTCCAGCTGCTTTCGCAATCGAAGCAGCGGCGAGGTCAGCGTTCACATTCACTTTAGTACCCTCTTTTGTAAGGGCAAGGGGCGCAATGACAGGGAGATACCCTGCCGAGGTCATGCCGGTAAGCAAGTCATTCTGCACGTCTTCAATTTCACCGACCAACCCAAGTGATTCTTCATCAATCAGGACGGCTTCTAATAAATGGGCATCATACCCGCACAGCCCGACCGCTTTCATCCCATGTGAATTCAATTGGTTGGTGAGATAGCTGTTCACTTTCCCTTTTAAAACCATTTCCGCAATCTCTAAAACAGGTTCCGTCGTCTTACGCTGTCCGTTAATAAAGGTCGTTTCTATATTCAGCTTTTCTAGCATATTCGTTATTTCAGGTCCGCCTCCATGAACAATCACCGCGTTATATTTCTTCATCATTTCGGCCATACTCTCAAAAAATTGCGGGGAAAGGCTGTAAAGGATGCTCCCCCCGAGTTTGATGACGAGCATCTCACGTTCGGTAGCTGGCATTGATTTTGACATAGTCATATGTTAAGTCGCACCCCCAAGCTTTTCCATCTCCCTGACCATCTTGCAAAAGAACTTTGATGACCACATGCTCTTCATTTTTCATATATTCACTTACACTCTGCTCATTGAAAACCTGGGGTGTGCCATTTGAGAAAACAAGTTCATCGCCAATGTGAATGTCACATGTTTCAGGCTGGAGGGTTACATCACTGTGACCCATTGCACCGACAATTCTCCCCCAGTTAGGGTCTGCGCCGTAAATGGCTGTCTTGACGAGGTTCGATCCGACTATCTTCTTGGCGATGATGTTGGCATCTTCAGTGGAATGAGCGCCATTCACCTCAACCTCCACAAGCTTTGTCGCCCCCTCCCCGTCACGGGCAATCTGTTTTGCCAGATCTTCGCATAAAAGAGTGATCCCTTCCTGGAAATGAACCCAGTCAGGATGATTTTCATTTAACGGCTTGTTCCCAGCCGCTCCGTTTGCCATAACAATGACCATGTCATTCGTAGACGTCTCCCCGTCCACTGTAATCTGATTAAAAGAAGTATTGACCGCTTTTTTCAAGGCACTTTGCAAGACTGGGGAGGCGATATTGGCATCCGTCGTGATAAAGCCGAGCATCGTTCCCATATTCGGATGAATCATCCCCGATCCCTTGGCAGCACCGCCAATCGTGACGGTCTTTCCATCGATCACCACCTCGACACAGCTGGCTTTTTCAACTGTGTCTGTCGTCAAGATCGCCTGCTGAAAAGATTTAGCACTGTTGTAATCCCTGTGGACTGCAATATCGCTGCACCCTTGCTCCATTTTTTCCATCGGGAGACATTCACCGATCACTCCTGTCGAAGCGACGGCAACATACTCCTCAGGCAGCTTGAAGCGCTTTGCAATCAGTTCTCTTGTTTTCAATGCATCTTTCAATCCCTGCTCGCCGGTGCAGGCATTGGCAATCGCACTGTTGCATACGACTGCCTGGAGTATGCCGGCAGCTGAGATGCTTTCCTGCGTCACTTTAAGTGGGGCTGCCTGAAAATGACTTTTTGTGTAAACCGCTGCGCTCTGGGCAGGTGTTTCACTGTACACCACGCCAAAATCCTTTTTTTCGTAACGCAGACCGATATGGAGGCCGCCCGCTTTGAAACCTTCAGGGGATAATATGCTCCCCCCCGCTACCTTCTGCACTGCTTTTTTCTCCATGACGCTCATTTCTCTCTCCTCCTTTTATGGATAAGCTCTTTTCGCTTACTGGGTTGATTTATAAACAAGAAAATACCGGATCTTGGGCATTTTCGGGATTTATGACTATACCTCTTATAGGCTTGAATCTGAAAAGAGTACGTGGACATGCACCATTCAGGCTCCCAGTATGTACGAAAAGCAACAATCTATTAGAAAAAAAGACTATGGATAAATTGGATAGTATTGAAGTCCGGCCGTTTCTTCGAGACCGAACATGAGATTCATATTTTGTACCGCCTGGCCTGCTGCACCTTTGATCAAATTGTCAATGACGGAAACGATTGTCACTCTGCCCGTCCTCTCATCTACTTTTATAGCAATATCGCAGAAATTGGTGCCGAACACTTCTTTGGTACTTGGAAATTGGCCGATTGGCCGAATCCGTACAAAGGGACTGCCGCTGTAAAAGTCTTGATAAAGTTCATGCAGCTCCTCTGTCGTTTGCTTCGCCGGAAGCTCACCATAAATGGTTGTCATGATGCCGCGCGTCATAGGAATTAGATGAGTCGTAAAGGTCACAGGTGCCGAATCAGGGTTCCAACGCTTCAGCTGCTGTTCGATCTCCGGGGTATGCTGATGCTCATGAACCTTGTAGATCCTTAAGTTTTCCTGTGTTTCGGAAAAATGACTGGATAGCGACGGCTTCCGTCCTGCTCCCGAAAGACCCGTCTTGGCATCGATGATCAATGAATCCGGCTGTATAAGCTTTTGCTGGACCAGCGGGGCAAGCGCCAACAGGGTCGCGGTAGGGAAGCAGCCCGGGTTAGCGATGAGGTCCGCTTCTTTAATGGCACCCTGATTGCATTCTGTCAGCCCGTAAACAGCTTTGCTTAAGACGGAGGTTTCTGCCGAGACTCCCTTATACCAGTCCTCATAGTCCTTTGGATCCTGCAATCGAAGATCCCCGGACAGATCAATTATCTTTGCCTTCCCTCCCAGCAACTTTGGCGTCATCTCTTTGGAGATACCTGCCGGAACCGCCAGGAACACCGCATCAAGCCGTTTCATTTCATCAAACTGAATGACATGGACCGATTCATTCGATAGATCAGTCAGATGGGGATATTGCTCAACATATGAATTCCCATTCAACGTTGATGAATACAAAATACAATTTTCGATTGAAGGGTGATTCGACAGGAGGCGATGCAGTTCTACACCACCATAACCTGTAGATCCAACAATTCCAACTTTCATCAGTCACTCACCACACACTATAGATTTAAATTAGGTCTTATTATATGACTGCATAAAAATAAAATCAATAGTATATTTATTAAAAATTAATCACAAACATTCTATCCTAAAGAAAAAGCCCGTTCCTCAGCGCTTTAAAGCACCGAGGGACGGGCGTTAATTTTTTTGTTCTTGTTTGATTAAAATTGTTCCGCTTCTGTAGATCCTTTCAGGGCTGTAGTAGAAGAAGTACCTCCTGAAATGACCATGGACACTTCATCAAAGTAGCCTGTTCCTACTTCACGCTGATGTCTTGTTGCAGAGTAGCCGTGTACTTCACTCGCAAATTCAGCTTGCTGAAGCTCGGAGTACGCAGCCATACCGCGGTCTTTATATCCTCTCGCCAATTCGAACATGCTGTGATTGAGTGCATGGAATCCTGCAAGCGTAACAAATTGGAACTTATAGCCCATTTTGCCCAACTCGATTTGGAACTTCGCGATTGTATCATCATCGAGCTTCTTCTTCCAGTTGAAGGATGGAGAACAGTTATACGCTAGAAGTTTCCCAGGGTGTTCCTTGTGGATGGCTTCCGCAAATTGACGGGCCTCCTCCAGGCTCGGTTCTGAAGTTTCACACCATATAAGGTCGGCGTAAGGAGCATAAGCAAGGCCTCTCGCGATTGCTTGATCAAGACCCGCCTTTGTACGGAAGAAGCCTTCAGGAGTACGCTCACCGGTGATGAATGGTGCGTCATATGAATCGAAATCACTCGTGATCAAATCCGCTGCATTGGCATCTGTACGTGCCACAATCAAGGTTGGAACCCCCATCACATCCGCCGCAAGACGGGCTGAAATCAAATTCTTCACAGAGGTTTGAGTAGGCAGCAGGACTTTTCCGCCCAAGTGACCGCATTTTTTCTCCGAGGAAAGCTGATCTTCGAAGTGAACGGCTGATGCCCCGGATTCAATCATCCCTTTCATCAATTCAAATACGTTCAACTGCCCTCCGAATCCTGCTTCTGCATCTGCGACAATCGGAACAAACCAATCAATTGATTCGTCTCCTTCTACATAATGGACCTGATCGGCACGCTGGAGAGCCTGATTGATGCGCTTAACAACAGATGGAACCGAGTTTGCAGGATACAAGCTTTGATCCGGATACATCTGGCCTGACAGGTTGGCGTCAGCAGCTACCTGCCATCCGCTCAGGTAAATGGCCTTGAGACCTGCTCTGACCTGCTGGACAGCTTGGTTTCCTGTTAGAGCTCCCAGAGCATTGATATAGTTTTCTTCGTGCAATAAATTCCAAAGCTTATCAGAACCGCGTCTCGCTAACGTGTGTTCTATATCAATGGAACCTCTTAATCGAATGACATCCTCTGCGGAATAAGGTCTGGTGACCCCGCGCCATCTTTCGTCAAGTTCCCAGCTTTCCTGTAAAGCTTTTGCACGTTCATTCACACTGTTTTTTGTCATAGAATATCTCTCCCTTTTCAAATTTTATCGTTTTTTAAGCTTAAGTATGCGTTGGTGTATGGATACAGGTTGAATACGTCTGCATTTGAAGGTTTCTGTGCTGTGAAGGATTCCTGAGCGGTCATCATGATGAGTTGAGTAAAGGTGATATTGCATTTTGTTATAATACAGATTATTTAACTTGTTTGTATTATATAACAGTGTGTTTTGAGATGGAACCTTTTTTTATTATTTTTTCTTCGACAAATTTTGCAGATCCGGAAAAAGACATCTTAAGACACAAAAAAGCCTGCCGTCACCGATTATTCAGCGGTGACGGCAGGCTCATTACCTGTTTATTTTACAATATCTTTTGCAACAGCTTCATCAAATTCAGCTTTAACTTCTTCACTTGGCTGTGGTCCAACCTTACTGAAGATGACGATCGCAAGCATTGCCAGGAAGAATCCTGG
The DNA here is from genome assembly GCF_903645295.1 of Bacillus sp. Marseille-Q1617. Classification (NCBI taxonomy): domain Bacteria; kingdom Bacillati; phylum Bacillota; class Bacilli; order Caryophanales; family Bacillaceae; genus Bacillus; species Bacillus sp. Marseille-Q1617. Next base: position 246,941 of record NZ_CAHJXM010000001.1, on the reverse strand, counting down.
AACGATTTCATATAATTCGAAAGGAATTGCTCCTGCTACTGTAAGCTGCTTCCACACAACGACTGTTACAGCTCCAGTGATCATACCAGCAAGCGCACCGTTGCGTGTCATGCCTTTCCAGTATAGAGACAATAGGATGATTGGTCCGAATGCAGCACCGAATCCACCCCATGCATAACTTACAAGATCAAGGATCTTCGTTCCGCCTCCATTTGCCGGGTTCCCTTGCATAGCAAGCAGAATGGCGATGAAAGCAATCAGAAGCACTCCGATACGACCTACCCATACTAGCTCTTTATCAGAAGCATTTTTACGGATGATCGCTTTATAGAAGTCTTCCGCTAAAGCACTTGAAGACACAAGTAATTGAGAGTCAATTGTACTCATGATAGCAGACAGGATTGCTGCTAACAGGATACCTGAAACCCAAGGGTTAAACAGGACATCTGTAAAGAAGATGAATACTTTCTCAGAGTTATCGACATCTCCAGTAATTAATGGAGCATCTGCAAAGTATGCAATTCCCGCAAATCCTGTAATGACTGCCCCGATCATGGAGATCGTCATCCAGCTCATACCGATCCAGCGTGCCTTTGGCACATCCTTTGTTGAACGCAATGCCATAAAGCGTGTGATGATGTGAGGCTGGCCAAAGTAACCAAGACCCCATGCCAATAATGAAATAACACCCATTACAGTCATCGTGTTCATTGTGTCAAGGTTCGCAGGGTCAACTGAACGTACAGCATCCACTGTCGCATTCCAGCCGCCAAGCTCAGTGATCGCAACAATCGGAGTCACGATCAATGCAAGGAACATCAGAATCCCTTGTACAAAGTCAGTCCAACTTACCGCCAAGAATCCTCCAAGGAAAGTATAAGAAATGATTACAATGGCACCAATCCATAATGCAGTATTGTAAGTCATACCAAACGTTTCCTGGAATAATAACGCTCCGCCTACAAGACCAGAAGATGTATAGAAGGTAAAGAATACCAGAATGATTACTGCTGAAATGACACGAAGAAGACGAGATCCATCTTTAAAACGATTTTCAAAATAATCAGGAACCGTGATTGAATCGTCTGCAACTTCCGTGTAAGCACGAAGCCTTGAAGCAACGAATCTCCAGTTTAAATAAGCACCAATTACCAACCCAATACTTAACCAAATGGAACCTAATCCAATTGCATAAGCCAGACCAGGAAGTCCAAGCAATAACCATGAACTCATATCAGATGCACCAGCACTTAATGCTGCTACCCCCGGTCCTAAACTACGTCCTCCAAGAACATAATCCGATAAATTACTTGTTAATCTGTACGAAATAATACCAATTGCAAGCATTCCAACTAAATATACGATAAACGTGACTAAAGTAGCTATATCCATTGTGTTGTCAGCATTCCCCTTTCAATAAATTTGTTTTCATTTTGCCAGGTGCTTAATCCGACTTTTGATACATGCTAAAAGACCTTTTGTAAATATAGTCCAGCAATTCTTTACCCTATGCATACAGGTTGTAAACTTATTCACTCAAAATTGTTTGAAAAAGTTTCTTCTGCGAAGCGATGTTTCCGTAACAAGTTCACAACGTTATTAATGCTAACATACATTTCAAAAAAATCCATACGGAATTTTCTGAATATATGGACCTATATGCATTTTTATACACTTATTTTGCATATATTTTTATGAAAGCGCTTAAATTGCTATATTCATTCATAAAAATTTATAAAATTAAATTGACTTGTTTGACAAATCTGTGTCGTTTTCAGAAAAATTAACTAACGTTAGCTCTTTTAGGTTGTACCAAAAGGCTTGAAATATGTATGAATAACCAAAAAAAAAAATGGAGGGACCCCCCTCCATTCATCTATCTTTATGTTTCACTCTGTAAATTAAATAGGCAATCAAATTGGCTGGTAGAAATAGAGGGTTACTTTGGGCATTTTGGTGAAGGAATGCTTCTCCGAAAGGCATGTTATCAAAGGCCTCACCGGATTCGCGCTTTTTCTTTTTCTTTTCCTCTTCCATTGCCTTAATGTAACGATATTGAATAGGAATCATGACAAGCGTTATGACAAACAAAACCGATGCAATGAGCAACCCGACAGAATACATTTCATCCATAATTAATCCCCCTTTGTTAGTATACGAATGAATGAAAGCCGGGTTTCATAAAAAAAACGATCCTGCAAAAGCAAGATCGGTTCTGTTCAACGTTGTCCAATTTCATCATTCATAAATGTGCAGGTATGTTTCTTTACTTCCTTTTTTCTTCACGACCAACGCCTCAGGTCCGTAAGAAGAATTAATGAGCATTTCCACATTCCAGCTTTCAGGCGTATTCTTTCCGATCAAATTGGATAGATGGCGGGCAAATCCAACTGTCTCTGTCTTTCCGTTAAAGGTCAATGCCACCTCCAACTTCATGTCTGTCAGCTCTTGATTTTGATAGAGTGCTTCACCCGTTATGCCTGTAAACACAGGGAAGTACTCTTCAATTTCCTTCTTCAAGTCCTGGAATATTTTATTATCATTCGGATGATTCTCCGCTGCTTCCGGGGATGGGAAGATGTAGTATTCTTCATTGATCCCTTCCCAATTTTGAATCGCGTCCGTCCCGGCTTCCACTGTTGTATACCCAAAGAACTGGCCAGGGACCACCTGCTGCTTTGGCGCTTGCTTGTATAGAGCGATCATGATGGGAACATTTCGAAGTTCTTCTCTTTGACGCAATCTTTTCAGCACCTCTTCAGCCATTTTGGCTCCCTGCTCCTTGAGTACTTCATTGCTGATATTTTTGACGGTTCTCGTTCCATTGCTGAGATTGGTCTCATAATTGACGGAATTCAGCGACAGGGCAATGACCAAGCCTCCAAGCTGCACTTTGTTGTCATCTTCTTTTTTTATCAAGTAATTATGTTCAACAATATGAGCTAAATAGATCGGGGCATTGTTTCCTTTTGTCTGCACTGGATTCAAGCCAAGATTGTCGCTTTCCTTCAGCTTTTTTTCGGCAAGCTGTTCACTTGTGAACTTACGCTGAAGCCAGCTGTCGATCGTCTTCTTGGTTAAGAATTGCCCTTCTTTGAAAAAATAATCATCGGTTGAAAAACGTCTTTGGGCAACACGCAGCAAACCATTCTCTATTTCGTTTATATCATATCGTGAGCCAAGGTCATTCACGACTATTCCACGTGTTTTACTAGTATCATAAGGAAGCATGGTCTTATAATAATCGTTTGAAATTTGAAAGTTAGGAATGATCGCCTTCTTCGATTCACTATCCTGATTTTCCTGAACGACTTGATCCTGCTTTTCAAACGTCGGTGCACAGCCTCCCAAAATCAATAAGGCGGCTAAAGCTGCCGATAGCCTTTTTTTCATTACTTTCTACACCTCTTATCGGTTAAGTTCTTCCATCAGCTTATCCTCGTCCCAGACTTCTATCTCGAGCTCGTTTGCCTTTTTGAGTTTTGAGCCTGCATCTTCTCCAGCTATGACAAGATCTGTTTTCTTGCTTACGCTTCCCGTCACTTTACCCCCGAGCATTTCAATCTTTTCTTTCGCTTCGTTCCGGCTCAATTGTTCAATTTTCCCCGTCAATACGATGGTCTTTCCTGCAAAGTAAGAATCCGATTCATTTGCCGCCACAGGCTTGGGACCTTTATATTCCATATTAACCCCAGCATCTTTAAGCTCCTGAACCAGCTCTTTGACTTCATCATTTTCAAAATAAGCCACGACTGCATCGGCCATTTTCTCCCCGATTTCGTTGATGTTCGTCAGCTCTTCTTTGGAAACCTCCATCAGTCGATCCATATTCCCAAACTCCTGGGCAAGGGTCTTGGCTGCTTTCGCCCCTACGTGACGGATCCCCAGCCCGAACAAAAGTTTCTCGAGTGAATTCTTTTTCGATGCGCCGATAGCCTGGAGGAGGTTATCCACCGACTTCTCACCCATCCGCTCCAGTTGAAGCAGCTGGTCACGCTCCAATTTATAAAGGTCTGCCACATCTACAATCAATTGCTCCCTGAACAGCTGACTGATGACCTTTTCTCCAAGCCCATCGATATTCATCGCATTTCTGGAGACAAAGTGGATAAGACCTTCACGGATCTGAGCAGGACATTTAGGGTTGATACAGCGAAGCGCCACTTCCCCCTCAAGCCTCACAAGCTCACTTTCACATTCAGGACAATGAGTCGGCATACTGAATTCCTGTTCATCGCCTGTTCTCTTTTCTTCCAGTACATTTACCACTTCAGGGATGATGTCCCCCGCTTTTTTAATGACCACATGATCTCCGATTTTGATATCTTTTTCCCTGATGAGATCCTCGTTGTGCAGGGAAGCACGCTGAACCGTTGTACCGGCAACCCTTACAGGTTCAAGAATGGCAGTGGGAGTAACCACTCCGGTGCGTCCGACACTCAGTTCGATTTCTTTCAATATCGTGATGACTTCTTCTGCAGGAAACTTGAATGCTATGGCCCAGCGCGGGCTTTTAGCTGTTGTCCCAAGTTCTTTCTGCTGTTCCAATGAATCAACTTTAATGACGATTCCATCGATATCATACGAAAGATCCGGACGTCTCTCCGTCCAGCTTTCCACATATTCCAGCACTTCTTCAATATCAGCACAGCGCTTGCGTTCAGGGTTCGTCTTGAAACCAAGCTTATCTAATTGATCGAGGCCCTCACTGTGAGAGTCTATCCCTGTATCACCAATGTCAGCAAGGGCATATAGGTAGATATCAAGATTTCGTGAAGCGGCTATTTTAGGATCCAGCTGACGCAATGAACCTGCGGCGGCATTGCGGGGATTCGCGAACGGTTCTTCCCCTTTTTCCTCTTTCACTTTATTTAAGGCTTCAAATGAGCGTTTCGGCATGAAGGCTTCCCCGCGTACTTCAAACGAAAGAGGTTCTTTGATCTTTAATGGAATCGAACGGATCGTCTTCAGATTCGATGTAATATCCTCCCCAATCGACCCATCTCCGCGGGTGGCACCCTGTACAAACACTCCTTTTTCATAACGCAGGGAAACGGCCAAGCCGTCAATCTTGAGCTCACAGACATAGGAAAAACCATCGCCGACCGCCTGACGGACACGCCGGTCAAAATCACGGAGATCCTCTTCATTGAAGGCGTTCCCCAAACTCAGCATTTGACTGCGGTGCTCTACTTTTTCAAATGCATCAAGGATCGTGCCTCCGACTCTTTGAGAAGGTGAGTCGGAAGTTTGTAATTCAGGGTATTGATCCTCGAGGTCGATAAGCTCTCGCAACAGCTGATCATATTCTGAATCCGGCACTGAGGGTTTATCAAGGACATGATATTCATAATTATATTGATTCAATAATTCATGCAGTTCCTGTACACGTTTTTCAGCCGATTGTTGATCCATTCTAACAACCCTTTCTTGCTAATCTTCACGTTTATTAAACAAGTGTTTAACTCTGTGATCGTTGATTTATCAACGTTATTTGTTGTTAATCAAACGTTTGTTTAAATTGACCGTACATTGAACACCGCTGTTGATTTCCGTGCAAGACTTCGCTTTCCGCGGGCGAGCGGGGAGCCTCCGAGGTTAACTGTCTAGCTGCAGGGCTTAGAGGCACATGTCATAAGCCAAACCGACCAAGAAGGCAAAAAACGCCTTCGTGGCCGATTCGTCTTATGCCACACGCCTCTGAGCAAAGCCCTTCCGCTTTTCTGATAGGAGTCTTCGTCTCGCACTCCAATCAACAGCTGGAATCAGCCTTAGATCAATCTATCTTTTATCGCAGCTAAATTGCTTATCATGCTTTTTCTATCGGAGCGAACTTTGCCAATAGGCGTTTGATTCCGGTTGGGCTTGGGAAGGCGATGTCGAGTTCGACGCTGTCGCCTGAACCCTTTACGCTTACGACGGTGCCTGTGCCCCATTTTTTGTGGGATGCCTTGTCGCCGACCTGCCAGGATACTGATTCGCCGCCGGTTGTCTTTTGGACGACAGGACGGGTGACAGGCTTCCTTGGTGCAGGACGGGAAGGGCCGTTTCCGGCTGGTCTGCCAAACGGTGAAGAGAATGGGCCTTTACTCTTGCTTTCGGCCATGACATCATCCAGCAGGTCTGCAGGGATTTCACTGATGAACCTTGATACGGGGTTCATTTTCGTCTGACCGAACAGGGTCCTCATCTGTGCATTTGTCATATAAAGCTCTTCTTCCGCACGCGTGATCCCCACATATGCTAGGCGGCGTTCTTCTTCCATTTCGTCTTCTTCCATCAGTGAACGGCTGTGAGGGAACACACCTTCTTCCATCCCCATCAAGAATACGACAGGGAATTCAAGCCCTTTCGCAGCATGGAGGGTCATCAGGATGACCGATTCCTTAGGCTGGTCATCTTCATCCAGCTTATCGATATCCGCAACCAGTGCCAGGTCCGTCAAGAAGGCTACCAGACTCTTATCATCATTCGATTGCTCAAAGCTTTTCGTTACGGACAGGAACTCATCCAGGTTTTCCAGTCTGCTTTGGGACTCGATGGATTTTTCTGCTTTCAGCATATCCGTGTAGCCGGATTTCTCAAGAATTTCTTCTACGAGTTCGGTGACCGATAAATACTCCTGCATACCTGTATAGCCTTTGATCATTTCCTTGAATTCAATCACTGCTTTCGTGATTTTCGGGCTGAGTCCGATAAAATCTGCTTCCTCTAGCGCAGAGAACATGGAAATATCATGATCCTGCGAGTAGCGGGCGATTTTATCAATTGAGGTCGCACCGACTCCGCGTTTCGGTACATTGATCACACGCTGCAGACTGATATCATCATCCGGATTGGCAATCAAACGCAGATAAGCTAGGATATCCTTGATCTCTTTACGATCGTAGAACTTGATACCGCCGACGATGGAGTATTCGATATTCGATTTAAGTAGCACTTCCTCCATTACACGGGACTGCGCATTCGTACGATACAGGATGGCGAAGTCAGAGTATTTGCGTTTCCCGCTATCCACCATCTCCTTGATCTTGCCGGTTACAAACTGAGCTTCCGTTTGCTCGGAATCCGCTCTGTAATAAGAGATCTTTTCACCTTCGTGATTCTCTGTCCAAAGGTTTTTCGGCTTCCGATTAGAGTTCTTCTGGATCACTTCGTTCGCTGCCTGTAAAATACGCTTCGTCGAACGGTAATTCTGCTCAAGCAAAATGACATTGGCACGCGGGTAATCTTTTTCAAACGAAAGGATATTGGCAATATCCGCCCCGCGCCAGCGATATATGGATTGATCGGAATCACCGACCACGCAAAGGTTTTGAAAACGTGAAGCGAGTAATTTAACGAGCATATACTGAGCTCTGTTCGTATCCTGATACTCATCCACGTGGATATATTGGAATTTGCGCTGATAGAACTCGAGAACTTCCGGTACCCTTTGAAACAATTGGATCGTCGTCATGATCAGGTCATCGAAATCGAGTGCCTGATTCTTCCGGAGACGCTTCTGATATTCTGTATAAACATCCGATACCACCTGGTCATAATAGCCTCCCGCTGTTTTGGAGAACTCTTCGGGAGTAGTCAATTCATTCTTCGCCGAACTGATGGACCCGAGGATGGAACGTGCATCGAACTTCTTCGGGTCGATGTTTTTATCTTTCAGGATGGATTTGATTACGGACTGCTGATCCGTCGAATCCAGGATCGTAAAATTACGGTTCATCCCGATCCGGTCGATGTCCCGGCGCAAAATACGCACACACATGCTGTGGAATGTGGAAATCCAGATATTCTCGGATGCGCCACCCAGGATGTTATTGATACGATCCTTCATCTCCCGGGCCGCTTTATTTGTAAAAGTAATCGCCAGTATGTTGTAAGGATTCACTCCTTTTTCCACCATTAGATACGCAATCCTGTGCGTCAGCACTCTTGTCTTACCTGACCCCGCACCTGCCATGATCAATAAGGGACCCTCTGTCGCTTTCACCGCTTCCGCCTGCTGCGGATTCATTCCGTTCAATAACCGATCAGTCAAAAATTGCATAACATTCTCACCACCATAACGAACATTTGTTCTGTATTTGTCTTCCATTATATCTTAAGGAGGGCTGAACCTCCAGCACGAATCTATCCTTTTACAGCCTTAACTGTTTTTAGAGCCGCCTTTAAATCTTCATATACAATATTTCCAACGACGACCACGTCTGATACCCCAGCCATTTCCCGGGCCTGTTCAGTGGTCTTGATGCCGCCGCCATAGAAAAGTGTCGTATTTTCAAGTGAATCTTTTACTTCTCTTACAATATCAATATCACCGTATGTACCGCTGTACTCCAGATAGAAAATCGGCAGGTTGAACATCTTTTCCGCCATCATCGCATACGCAGCGGCATCCTCGCCTGAGAGTTCCGTATTGGCTTCCGTCACCTTTGCTGCTTTGCAGTCACTGTTCAAGATACAATACCCTTCAACAAGGATTTCATCCCAGTTCATGATCTCCCCGTATTCCTTCACCGCCTGATGATGAAGGCCGGTGACCCAGTCAACATTCGGGCTGTTCATCACCATCGGGATAAAATACAAATCAAATCCCGGGGTGATCGACTCCAAATTGGAAACCTCCAGGATACACGGCACTGTATAGCGGCGCACCCGCGCCATCAAATCGAGGACATTCTCGAGAGTTACACCGTCCGTTCCCCCTACAATGATGGCATCCGTTCCTGACTCGCATACAGCCTCCAGCTCATCATCATCTATATGTTTATCGGGATCCAGCTTAAACGCATGTCTCCACTTTTGAACATCATACATCGATTGTTCCTCCATTCATACATCCATCTAACGTATTATATCATGTGCAGAAGGGAGTCGCATTACCTCGTCTTTTGTTAAAAATTGAAATTAGGCGGGTTTGATGGACGCATTACAGTAGGTGCTGGTGATGAGGGTTTGCCGGGCCGCTTCTTTAGAATGATTCTTAGGAGATCGTAAAATCAGGATTAGGATCATAAATTTCGTTTTAGGATTGTAAATTTCGATTCAGGATCATAAATCGTGGATCAGGATCATAAAAACTGAAATTGGATCGTAAATCCTGACACAGGAGTAAATCCAGACTCTCCATCCACTAGATTTGGCGAAAACGCACCCACTGCTTCGCCTTCAGAACTCCCTTTCACTCCATAACCATGAAAAACTTCTAAATCTGATACATAAACCGCACATTCCGCCTAAAATTCAATCAAATCAAAAAAACGACTATCCCCTACAGCATTACAATTTCAAATCAATAAAAAAACCGCTATCCCTAAAGATAACGGCCCTCCTATTATTTTTCCTCTTTTTCATGTACACGGTCCAGAACAAGCTGGTACGCATCGTTGCCGTAGTTCAGGCAGCGTTTCACACGGGAAATCGTTGCGGTGCTTGCTCCCGTTTCGGTTTCGATTTTATGATACGTCTTTCCTTCCTGAAGCATGCGTGCCACTTCAAGTCTTTGGGCAAGGGACTGAATTTCATTGATCGTACATAAATCATCAAAGAAACGATAGCATTCTTCCATATCCTGCAAAGAAAGAATCGCGTTAAAAAGCTGATCCAGTTCTTTTCCTCTTAGTTTGTTTATTTGCATAAATAGTCTCCTTTTCCTTCTCTATTCCTGATACGAGACAGATCCTGATAATCCAGGAGAGCTCGGTATGATGTTGATCCAGGTAGCCCCTTTTCCGAGTGGGATCTGCTTGCCATTTTCATATGGAAGGATTCTACCCCCTTCGTTTTGCCACTGTACCTCACGAAGTTTTCCATCCTGGATGAGATAAGCATTGCCGCCGGATTGTAAGTCGATATCACGTCTGCCGGCACTGTCAATGATTCTATGAGGCGTTTCGGCAATCAGGATGTTCTCAAGCAGAACGGGATCTTCAGTTCCGTAATCTTTCGTCTGGTCCCCGTTCGAGTATCGTTCATATTTGCCTTCGTCCTGATTGTATTCATAGACGACATCAAACAGCGGGTTATTAAAGTAAGAAATCATGATTGAGTTTGCTTCTTCTCCACTCAAGGATTCTTCTTTTGATAAAAAGCTTAACGGTTCAGGGGGAGTATCCATTGAGAAACCATTCTCTTTTGCCCCTTTTTGGATATGTTCAAAAGAAATATATGAATTATGAGGAGCCTTCCGGAAATCCGCCCGCTTGAACAGCGTTCCATCGTATTTGATGCCGTTCAAGTGATCGATTTCCCCGCTGTCAAGCTTCTCCTTTGCATCGGGACTGTACCCATGGGCGATATAAAGGCTGTCGTAGCCTTTAGCAAGGTCGATATAATAATCTCTTGCACTCCGGATAGGACCGATTTCTTCAGGCTTCCTGCTTTGGTAGATGGCCAGGAACCTTGTCACATCTCCCTCTGCCAGCACTTCATACACAATATCCGCTTTGGAAAGGCCTGATTGAGGTCTTGCTTTCGGGTGATTATTCACCATGACAGCGACCGAACGATCAGCCGGCTCTTTTTTCATTTCCTCACCTGTAAGAGGTGATTGGAACTTCATCACATTCTCTACATTCTCATTAGCCACGGGCGCAGCATTCTCGTCTTTCGCAGGTTTTTTTCCTGCTTCTTCTTTATCTGAACTGCACGCTGCAAGGGTCAGAGCACTTAACAAAATAATAAGTGGCTTTTTAAGCATAAAATCGTAACACCCCTAAATGTTATCTCTATACTTTCATATTTTAACGCATTATCGTTGGAAAGAGTACCGTTTTCTTCATTACATCATAGATTCCTTTTTGTGTCACCCTTATATAAGGCAGGTGAGTGGATTGCAAGAAGAGCAGCGTATAAATGGGATCGGCAAATTTGTATCCTCGTTCAGACAACAATGCTTTCATAGTTTTCTCTTCTTCAATCAGTTCAGGCATTTCCTTTTTAGACAGAAGGCCGCTGAGCGGAAGATGAATTTCGTGCAGCACTTCCCCGTTTTCAGTCAGGACGATGCCTCCGCCTATTTCTTTCATTCGATTAAAAGCAGCGATCATATCCGATTTGCTTTTTCCTATTAAGATGATGTCCCCCGTATTGGAGTAAGAAGAGGCAAACCCCTTCACCCCGTCCGAGAAGCCTTTCAGCAGTGTACTGATCCTCCACTTACCGTTCCGGTCCAAGAGCATAAGGAAGGACTGGTCATGGTCTGCAGGCAGTTCATCAGTGGCTGGATTGATATTGATAGAATATGGCTTTGTTATTACGTCGTTTACCATTTCAATTCCAAAAGGCATGGAGAACTGGAGATCGTCATGCGTTACATCCCAGTCAAGTGATAGCGGGCAGAAGCCATGTTCCTCCCAGTTTATCGTATCATCATGGTCGACAGGCTGGTTGTTTCTCCACACCCATTCCCCTTTTGACAGCACCGATACCGGTGTCGGATCGTCCTTACTCTTCAGGAAGTTGATATTGGCGACCCTCCCGGTGGCAATCATTCCGTGCAGGTGTGTGAGATTATAGTAATTCGCGACATTGTAGCTGGCCATATTGTATGCTTCGATCGGTGAAATGCCTTTATCGATGATCATTTTGATCAATACATTCAGGACACCTTCTTCATGAAAAGCAGGTGTGGAGCCATCGGTTGTCAGAAGAATGGAATCATAATTCTCAACCCCCTTCTCTTTAAGACCATCCAAAAGGACTGGCAGATCCGGACGGATGGATGAATGGCGAAGCGTGACCGTCAAGCCCTGAATCAGCCTCTTATAGACATCCTCCCCTGTCATTGATTCATGATCGCCGTCGATTCCAAGCAGCCCGAGCTTTGCGATCGTTTTATCAGAAGATCCCGGAAGATGGCCCTCGACGATTTTGCCCATTCTTTTTGCTTCCTGCATCCAATGAAGGATGAGATCGTCTCCTTCAAGAAGACGCGGCCAGGCAGTCAATTCCCCGCCTTGTAAGACCGACTCGTGTTCGAGCCAGGACTTCACATCACCGTTTGAAAAGATGGTGTCTTCCTCTGCCATCTCGGTTTGTGAATCAAAGCGTGTCCACCAGTACATTGAATACGGCAGTGTATTAAACTCCCCCAATAAAGAAAACGCTTTCTTTTTTTCCAATTGCAAAAACATCATAAGGTTATCATTCACGAATGTAGTTGTACCTGTTTGGGATGCATATTTGGAAAAAGATTGGGGATTATAAAGCTGAAACGGATGTACATGCGGCTCTATATATCCGGGGACAAGGTATTGTGAGGTACAATCTACAACTTCACATTCACCCATGAGATCCGGGAGCCGGTCACCAGTGTAAACGATACGGTCTTCATACACCCAGATATGACCCTGCACCCATTTTTTCAATGTTGAATGCAGATATGTTGCATTTTTCAAAAGGATGGTTGGAGATCGCTCTCCGTCGAGAACCTGTACGTGTTCCCGCAGTTGTTTATTCTTCCATCTGTAGCGCTGTTCCAAGGCGAACACTCCTCTGGTGGAATGGTTTTGTCTATTTTAATATATAGGCTTTCTTAGTCATTGTATGTTGGTTGAAAAACTCTATGAAATCACCCTTGATACTCACTTAATTGAGTTTTCCCCTCAAAAAGAAAGGGCTTTCATTTATGTTAACATATTTTGTCTTTTAACGCATTAAAGGTTTACAACAATTATGTGAATTTTCTATTAAGGAGGAGTTTAAAAATGAAAGTATCATCAAACATCGGGATCATCAATGCTTTAATCCGCATTACGGTAGGCTTCACGATTCTGACATGGGCCACATCCAAGCTTGTTAAACGCCCTTGGAGAGATTCGTACCTTGTAATGGCGATGATCGGAGCCATGAAAGTGGGAGAAGGAATCCTGCGGTACTGCCCAGTTACCGATCTTTTGGAAAAGAGCGGGGACAACGATGGGGACAAAAAGTCTAAGGGCTTGGGAAGCTTGAAAGCAATGGACATGTTCAATGTGAAAGACATGCTGAAATCAGACAAAAAGAAAAACGAAAGCGGGAATTTCGGCGGCACCGACAACAGTATAAACAAAACTGAATCAACTGCGACTAAAAAAGACGCTGACTTCAATCCGGAAGACCTCACTAATAAAGAAGTCCAGGAAGCTCTGAACGGCGATCTTGGTACATCATCCAGCAAGACGAGCAGCTTCGATAACCAGGGATTCACTCAAATTTAATCAGGGAGGGACATCCTTTACCACGGTAAAGGCCCGTCCCTCGCCACATTAACGTGTTACATTATCATTAAAAGGAGATGCGTGTTATGTTTTGGGAGTATTTGACTGATATGTCTTATGTGTTGTTTTCACTGATCGGCGGAATCATCGCCATTGCTTATGTGTTCATCCGCAGAACTAGGAAGAGACGTGTTCGATAGCCTTCTTCCCGATATCCCTTCTGTAAAAGAGACCCTTGCATTTAAGTTTGTTCAATTCTTCATAAACAGCATGATAGGCTGCTTCAACTGTGCCAGCTTCTGCAGCTGCTAATAGCACCCTGCCACCGTCTGTAACCAGTTCCCCTTCTTCGTTGCGGGCTGTTCCTGCATGATAGATGAGTGTACCTTGCTTAACATGTTGCAAATCCGGCAGGCTGACGCCTTTTTTATATCCTTCAGGATACCCGTCCGATGCCAGCACCACTCCAACAACCGCTTCTTCCTTCCAATCGAGGTTGATCTCTTGGCCATCCAGCAGATCCCTGATGATCAGCCCCAGGTCAGATTTCAAACGCGGCAGAACGACTTGTGTTTCCGGATCTCCAAAGCGCGCATTGAATTCAATCACCTTCGGACCATCGGCTGTCAGCATGAGGCCTGCATAAAGAATACCCGTAAATGAACGATTTTCCTTTACCATCGCTTTAGCTGTAGGGTAAAGTACGGTTGATACAGCTTCTTTCACAATTTCATCTGATATATGAGGCACCGGTGAATAGGCGCCCATACCGCCTGTATTAGGACCTTGATCCCCATCGAATGCACGCTTGTGATCCTGAGCGATGACCATCGGATACACATTCTCGCCCTGCACAAAGGCCATCAGCGAAAATTCTTCCCCCACCAGACATTCTTCGATGACCACTTTCACGGAAGCATTCCCGAATTTTTTATCCAGGAGCATTTCTTCCAGCGCCTGCAGCGCTTCTTCTTCCGTCTGAGCCACTACCACACCTTTACCTGCTGCCAGCCCGTCTGCTTTGATGACGATCGGAGCCCCTGTTTTTTTGATATAGGCTTCCGCAGCCTCTATGTCTGTAAACACTTCATACTCAGCAGTCGGAATATCGTACTTTTTCATTAGTTCCTTTGAAAAGGATTTGCTTCCTTCTATAATGGCAGCGTCCTTTGCTGGGCCGAATATTTTTAATCCATGAGCTTGAAACTCATCTACGATCCCCTCAAGCAAAGGGTTTTCAGGTCCGACAAACGTATAATCGATTTCCTTCTCTTTCACCAGGGAAATGAGTGAGTTAAAGTCTGTCTCTTGGACAGGGAAACATTCTGCGACCTCCGCCATCCCGGGATTACCCGGTGCACAAAAAACACTTGATACACTTTCGCTCTCAGCCAGCTTTCTGGCTATGGCATGCTCACGGCCGCCTCGCCCGATTACAAGTACCTTCATTAGAAAAAGCCCCCCTTATAAATGAGTGAACCCCCCATTATTACGGAATGATGAGGGGTGGAATGATTGTTTGAATGGAATGGTTGTACCTGGTACAGAACGTGTTGGTTGTACCTGGTACAAATGAGGGTCGGTGTACCTGGTACACACCTCCATATATGTACCTGGCATCCCGCAGTTCAGTGGGATTCTGCTGGTGCCAGGCACAAATCGGCTAAATTGTGCCTGGCTCAAACTACACCATTTGTGCCTGGCACAAACTACACCATTTGTGCCTGGCTCAAATCAGTCGAATGGTGCCTGGCACAAAAACCCTAATCCGTACCCGGCACCAACCGGCTAATAATCTTAATGCTTAAAATGACGAACCCCTGTAAATACCATGGCAATTCCGTATTCATCCGCTTTTTTGATCGAGTCTTCATCACGGATCGATCCTCCCGGCTGGATGATGGCTGTGACGCCTGCTTTGGCTGCTGCCTCAACGGTGTCGTCCATCGGGAAGAAAGCATCTGAAGCCATACTTGATCCGACTGCTCTTTCTCCAGCCTGCTCAATTGCAATCTTGGCAGCACCGACACGGTTCATCTGTCCTGCTCCTACTCCGACGGTCATCTGGGAATCGGTCAGAACGATCGCGTTTGATTTCACATGCTTAACGACCTTCCATCCCAATGTCATGCTTGCCCACTCTTCGGCTGTAGGCTCACGTTTGGTCACGACTCTTACATCAGCATCCTCAAGTGTGAAGGTATCATCTGATTGTACAAGAAGTCCGCCTTCCACGGTGGTGATTTTCTCCTCGAGTTTGTTCGTGGATTCGAACGGGACCGTCAATAACCGGATGTTCTTTTTACTTGAGAGAATCTCGAAGGCTTCATCACTGAAAGATGGAGCGATGACGATCTCCAGGAAGATTTCATGAAGCTGTTTTGCCGTTTCTTCGTCAACTACGCGGTTCAATGCGATGATGCCGCCAAAGATTGACGTCGAGTCCGCTTCATAAGCTTTCGAGAATGCCTCATGAATGTTTTCACCCACACCGACTCCGCATGGGTTCATATGCTTGACAGCGACTGCTGCCGGCTCGGTGAATTCCTTTACGATCTGCAGGGCTGCATTTGCATCATTGATATTATTATAGGAAAGCTCTTTCCCATGCAGCTGCCTTGCCATCGCAACTGAGAATTCAGAACCCAGCGGCGCCCGGTAAAAGGAAGCCTTCTGATGAGGATTCTCCCCATATCGCAAGTTTTGTTTCAGTTCGTACGTCATCGTCAGACGTTCAGGGTTCTCCTCACCGGACACTTCCGTCATGTACCCTGCGATATGCGCGTCATAAGCTGCTGTATGACGGAACACTTTCGCAGCAAGTTTCCGTCGGTTTTCATGAGAAACCTCTCCGTTCAGCTTTAATTCGGCAATGACATGATCATAGTCAAGTGCATCGACGACAACCGTCACATACGCGTGATTCTTGGCTGCTGCACGAAGCATCGTCGGTCCGCCGATATCGATATTTTCAATCGCTTCCTCAACGCCTACGTTCGGCTTGGCGATTGTCTGCTGAAAAGGATACAGATTGACGCAGACAAGATCGATTCCTTCAATCCCTTGTTCTTCAAGCTGCTGACGGTGGGATTCTTCACCGCGTTTCGCAAGCAGTCCTCCATGAATCGATGGGTGAAGAGTCTTCACTCGTCCTTCAAGGATCTCAGGAAATCCTGTTACGTCTTCCACTCCCATGACTTCAACATTATTTTGAAGGAGAAGCTGTTTGGTTCCCCCTGTAGAAATAATTTCGTAACCCAATTGTTTTAACTCTTGTGCGAATTCCACAATCCCGCTTTTATCTGAAACACTGATTAACGCTCTCTTTTTCATATGGCTCCTCCTCTGACTAGTCACTTTTTATCTGCCTCTTCCAAGGCCCGTCCCTCACCACTTTACCACACTACCATAATAAAGCAATATGATTTCTGTTATCGGTCAGTAGCCGGTGGTGAGGAAGAGGTGGTTCAGGGTGGTCGGGTATAGGAAGTGTTCGACATGCTGTATTTTTTCCTGAAGTGACTGCCTCGACTCCCCCGTTGAGATGCGGACAATTTCCTGAGCGATGATTTCCCCTGTGTCCATCCCTGCATCTACATAATGAACGGTCACCCCTGAAATTTTCACTCCGGCTTCAAGTGCCTGCCCGATGGCATCCTTGCCCGGAAAAGCAGGCAGGAGGGACGGATGAATATTCACGATTCTGCCCCCGTAGCTTTCAAGCAGTACAGGGCCGATCAGCCTCATATAGCCTGCGAGCACAATGAAATCTACTCCTGCAAGTTCGAGCTGATGCAAAATCTCACGTTCGAATGCTTGTTTGTTTTCGTAATCTTTTGCCCGGAAAACAAAAGCGGGGATTCCTGCTGACTGCGCCCTGTGGATGACAAACGCACCAGGCTGGTCACATACCAGAAGCTTGATATTGGCCTTAAGCGTCCCAGCTTGAACAGCATCAACTAATGCTTGAAAATTACTTCCGCTTCCTGAAGCAAAAATGGCAATCTGTCTCATGACTAAGCCTCCATTACTGACTCGGTTTTTGTACGAATTGTACTCCTTCACCTTTAGAAACCCTACCGATGATGCAGGCTGCTTCTCCCTGTTCTTTCAGGAATCCGACAATCTCTTCCGCGTCACTCTCGTTTACTGCCAGAACAAAGCCGATTCCCATATTGAAGATATTGTACATTTCTTCCTGAGGGATGCCGCCGTACTGCTTGAGGGCTGCGAATATATCCGGTACATCCCAGCTGCCTTCATGGATCACGGCACCAATCCCGTCAGGCATCATCCGCGGAATGTTCTCGATGAAACCCCCGCCGGTTATATGCGACATTCCATTTATACGATACTGTTTTAAAGCAGCCAGCACCGGTTTCACATAAATCCTCGTCGGTGTAAGCAAAGCTTCTCTTAGTGTGGTTTTTAATTCCGGTAAAGATTCTTCCAAAGCGAAAGAATGATCTTCAAAAAAGATCTTCCGTACTAATGAGTATCCATTACTGTGTATACCACTAGAACCCAGTCCGATTAACATATTTCCTTCAGAAATGTTCTCACCTGTTACAATTTCTTTCTTTTCACAGGCTCCCACTGCAAATCCGGCGATATCATATTCTTCTTCTGTATACATCCCCGGCATCTCGGCTGTTTCTCCTCCGATCAGTGCGCAGCCTGCCATTTCACATCCGTCCGCAATTCCTTTTACAATACCTTCTATCTTTGCCGGATGAGCCTTTCCGGTCGCTATATAATCTAAGAAATAAAGCGGCTCCGCTCCTTGTACGACAATATCATTCACGCACATCGCGACACAGTCGATGCCGATCGTGTCGTGCTTGTCAGCCAGGAACGCAAGCTTGAGCTTCGTCCCGACCCCGTCCGTCCCGGACACCAAGACCGGTTCTTTTAAACCAAGCTGTGACAGGTCAAACATACCGCCGAAGCTGCCCAGCTGCCCGAGTACGCCTTCGCGTGCCGTCCGTTTCACATGCTTCTTGATCCGTTCGACCGATTCATATCCTGCTTCTATATCTACGCCTGCCTGGCGATACGCATTTGCCATCTCGATCTCCCCCTATTTCACAAGCTCTTTTTCATGCGGATGAAGAGTATCCGGGTAGATTTCAGTCGGATACTTCCCGGTGAAGCACGCAAGGCACTGCCCGCGGTTCTCTGAAGAATCATCGCGCCCGATCGCTTTCAATACACCATCCGTACTTAGGAATGTCAGTGAATCCGCCCCGATGATCTGCCGCATTTCTTCCACTGAATTAGAAGACGCGATCAGTTCTTCATGAGTCGACGTATCAATCCCGTAAAAGCACGGATTTTTAATAGGAGGGGAACTGATGCAGACATGTACTTCCTTTGCTCCCGCTTCCTTCAGCATACTGACGATCCGTTTGCTCGTCGTTCCGCGCACGATGGAATCATCCACCATTACGACGCGCTTTCCTTCGACTACCCCTCTTACAGGCGAAAGCTTCATCTTCACACCCTGTTCGCGGAGGGACTGGGACGGCTGGATGAACGTACGTCCGACATAGCGGTTTTTGATAAGTCCCATTTCATAAGGGATCCCTGATGCTTCCGCGTAGCCGATCGCACTGGAAATGCTTGAGTCCGGCACCCCCGTCACGACATCCGCTTCGATCGGTGCTTCATACGCAAGTTCCATCCCCATCCGTTTTCGGGCTGAGTGGACATTGATTCCCTGGATGTTGCTGTCCGGTCTTGAGAAATACACATATTCCATCGTGCACATCGCATTTCCATTTGAAAAACTGAACCGTTCCGAGGTGATACCCTCATCATTGATGATCAGGAGCTCTCCCGGTTCGATGTCACGGACGAATTCCGCTCCGACGATATCAAAGGCACAGGTTTCAGATGCCACACAATACGCATCTCCAAGTTTAGCAAGGGATAACGGGCGAAGACCATGCGGATCCAGCGCCACCATCATCTCCGTTTCTGTCATGACCAGAAACGCATAGGCCCCCTTCAGCATCGTCAGTGCATTCTTCACCCGGTCCTTCAACCGGGTATATCCGCTTCTTTTGATCAAATGAGCGAGGACTTCTGTATCCGAGGTTGTTTGAAAAATACTCCCCTGCCCCTCAAGCTGATGCTTCAAGGCGTTCGCATTGACCAGGTTCCCGTTATGAGCAAGTGCAAGCCCGCCGCTCTGCGAGTTGAAAAGGAGAGGCTGGACATTTTCATAGCCTCCGCCCCCTGCGGTCGCATAGCGGACATGCCCGATCGCTCCATCACCCGTGAGCTTCTCGATCGAACCTTCCTGGAACACTTCGGTTACAAGTCCTTCCCCTTTATGACCGCGAAGCGTCTCTCCGTCCGAAACGATGATCCCAGTTCCTTCCTGTCCTCTGTGCTGGAGACTGTGAAGGCCGTAATACGTAATTTGTGCGGCATTCGGATGCCCCCATATCCCGAACACCCCGCACTCTTCATTTAAACCTTTGATTTCAGCAAGCATGGAATCGCTCCTCTCCAGGCTGATTCAAGCTC
The DNA here is from genome assembly GCF_903645295.1 of Bacillus sp. Marseille-Q1617. Lineage (NCBI taxonomy): Bacteria > Bacillati > Bacillota > Bacilli > Caryophanales > Bacillaceae > Bacillus > Bacillus sp. Marseille-Q1617. The sequence continues at coordinate 227,208 of NZ_CAHJXM010000001.1, read as the reverse complement.
CTCTGCAGTCGCTTGTATAAGAATCTCCCCTTGTCGGGATGCAACGGTGATCTCACCATCTTCCTTTACCGCTCCTACTGTCTTTGCTTCCCCTACCAGCTTTTCAAACTCTTCACGGTTCTCAGGTTTTACAGAAACCAGGAAACGTGATTGTGTTTCACTGAATAGCTCCGATACATGACAATCTCCGTTAACAAAGATTTCAGCTCCCAATCCTTTTGTGCCGAACGCAGATTCCGCAAGGGCCACGGCAAGGCCGCCTTCAGCAATATCATGAGCCGAGGCAACCAATCCTTTTTGGATGGCTTCCAACAACTGCATTTGACGGCGAAGCTCGACTTTCAAATCAATGGCAGGCGCCTTTCCGAAGATTTCTCCTTCCGTCAGCTTCTGCAGCTCGCTGCCGCCGAATTCCGCATGTGTTTCCCCGATGATATAAATTAAATCTCCCGCTTCCTTGAAGCTTTGGGTCGTAATATGATCAAGGTCTTCCACCAATCCTACCATCCCGACAACAGGCGTCGGATAAACAGCTGTACCCATCGATTCGTTGTAAAGTGATACGTTACCGCCGATGACCGGTGTGGAGAGCTCGCGGCATGCTTCACTCATTCCGTCCACGGACTTCTCGATCTGCCAGAAGATTTCAGGCTTCTCCGGGTTGCCGAAGTTCAGGCAGTCCGTGATCGCGAGCGGGATACCGCCAGAACAAACGATATTCCGGGCCGCTTCCGCCACTGCGATCTTCCCGCCGACTTCAGGATCCAAGTACAGATAGCGCGAATTACAGTCCGTCGTCATCGCCAGCGCCTTTCTCGTCCCGCGCACACGCACGACCGCTGCATCCGATCCGGGGCTGACAACCGTACTTGTTCTGACTTGGTGATCGTATTGGTCATACACCCATTCTTTACTGGCGATCGTCGGCTGCTGCAATAAAGCAAGCAGCGTTTCTTTATAATCTTCTACTTGCGGGACCCCGGTTTCCATTGCTTGAAATTCCTTATAGTAAGCCGCTTCTTTAGATGGTTTATGGTAAACAGGCGCTTCCTCGGCAAGGGCATCGACCGGAACATCCGCCACCACTTCTCCTTTATGAAGAAGGCGAAGACGCTTGTCATCCGTCACCTTCCCGATCGAAACCGCTTCTAAGTCATACTTTGAAAATAGATCGACAATCTCCTGCTCCCGGCCTTTTTCAACGACGATCAGCATCCGCTCCTGTGATTCCGAAAGCATCATTTCATATGCCGTCATGCCTCTCTCACGCTGAGGGACAAGATCAAGATTCATTTCAATACCCGAACCGGCTTTAGACGCCATCTCCGCAGACGAACTGGTCAAACCGGCCGCCCCCATATCCTGGATCCCGACGAGCGCATCGTTTTGGACAAGCTCAAGACATGCTTCCAAAAGCAGCTTCTCCATGAATGGGTCACCAACCTGAACGGCAGGCCGTTTCTCTTCAGACCCTTCGTTCAATTCTTCTGAAGCAAAAGTTGCGCCATGGATCCCGTCACGACCGGTTTTCGCACCAACATACATGACGGTGTTGCCGACTCCGTGCGCCTGTCCTTTTTTAATATCCTTATGATCGATCAACCCGACACACATCGCATTGACGAGAGGGTTTCCTTCGTATGAAGCATCGAATTGTACTTCCCCTCCCACAGTCGGAATGCCTATGCAGTTACCGTAGCCTGCGATCCCTGCCACTACTTCTTTAAATAGATACTGAACACGAGGAGAATCCAGCTCTCCAAAGCGTAAAGAGTTGAGGAGGGCAATGGGTCTCGCTCCCATCGAGAATACATCACGTATAATGCCTCCGACACCCGTTGCCGCCCCTTGATAAGGTTCAATCGCTGAAGGGTGGTTATGACTTTCGATTTTGAACACCACTGCCTGATCATCGCCAATATCAACAATCCCAGCTCCTTCCCCTGGTCCCTGCAGAACACGCTCGCCTGTTACCGGGAATTTCTTAAGGACAGGCTTGGAATTTTTGTAGCTGCAGTGTTCTGACCACATGACCGAGAAAAGTCCGGTCTCCGTGTAGTTAGGTGTTCTTCCCATGATGTTTTCCACCATTGAAAATTCTTCGTCTGTTAATCCCATTTCACGATAAAGCTGTTCTTCTTTCACCTTAGATGGGGTTGGTTCAAGCATTAACGACATGTTTTTCCCTCCAGTGTTTGACAATCGATTGAAAGAGTTTCTTCCCGTCTTCACTACCTAATAAAGTGTCCATCGCCCTTTCCGGGTGAGGCATCATGCCCAGGACATTCCCGCGCTCATTCGTGATTCCCGCGATATCGGCAACGCTCCCATTCGGATTTTCCCCGCTGTAGGTGAACACGATTTGATTGTTCTCCTTAAGCTCCTCGAGCATCTCTTCATCACAGAAGTAGTTCCCTTCCCCGTGGGCGATCGGAATCTGAATTTGCGCTCCTTTTTCATAGCTGCTTGTAAACATCGTTTCATTGTTCTCAACCGTTAACGGAACCGTCTTGCAGATGAACTTCAGGCTGTCATTCCGGCGCATCGCCCCCGGAAGAAGGCCCGTTTCCAGGAGGATCTGGAATCCGTTGCACACACCCAGTACCGGCTTCCCCTGCTCAGCAGCCTTCACGACTTCCTTCATCACATTCGAAAAGCGCGCGATCGCCCCTGAGCGCAGGTAATCCCCGTATGAGAATCCGCCCGGCAAAAGAATAGCATCATAGTTTTCAAGAGAAAAGTCATCATGCCATACGCACTCGACTTCTTCCCCGATTTCATCCTTGATTGCATGGTACATATCAATATCACAGTTGGATCCCGGAAATACAATCACCGCAAATTTCATTGAGCCACACTCTCCTCGATTTCGTATCGATAATCCTCGATGACAGGGTTTGCCAGCAGACGGTGGCACATCTCTTCAACAACCGCTTCGACATTCTCCACCGTCGATGGAAGGGTAAGCTCCATATACTTTCCGACGCGCACATCTTCCACAGCCTTGAACTCCATTGAATGAAGCGCCTGTTTAACCGCGCTCCCCTGCGGATCCAATACACTTTCTCTTAACGTGATGTAAACTTTTACTTTGTACATAGACCTTTTCCCCCTAAACGTTCTAATATGATTGAATAGACTTCTGTTAAACTGCCTAACTCTCTTCTGAACACGTCTTTATCGAGCTTTTGCTTCGTCTCCCGATCCCACAGGCGGCATGTATCCGGTGAAATTTCATCCCCGAGCAGAATCTTCCCGCTGCGGTCTTTCCCAAACTCAAGCTTGAAATCCACCAGCAGCACACCCGCTTCTTTAAACACCCCTTGAAGGACTTCATTGACATTGAGGGCCATTTCCCTTAACTGCAGCCGTTCTTCTTTTGTGGCGATTTCGAGATAGTCAATGTGATCATCCGTGATCAGCGGGTCGCCGAGGTCATCATTTTTATAATAAAACTCGATGATCGGCTTCGGCATTTCAGTCCCTTCTTCAACGCCAAGGCGCTTGGACAGACTCCCGGCAATCACATTCCGTACGACTACTTCAAGCGGAATGATGTCCACCCGTTTCACGAGTTGTTCATGATCTGACAGCTGCTTGATGAAATGACTCTCGATCCCTTGTTCGGCAAGCTTTGAAAATAGCACACTCGAAATCTTATTATTTAAAACCCCTTTGCCGTCGATGTCCGCTTTCTTCTCCCCGTTAAAAGCAGTGGCTGAATCCTTGTATTGAATCCAGACGACCTCTTCATCGTTCGTGGAAAAAATCTGTTTTGCTTTTCCTTCATATAAAAGCGTCCCTTTTTCCATCTGAAATCCCCCTGTAATTTCAATATTGGCAATCTTCAGTCTATATTTGGATAAAAAAAGGGAGGGATCCTTTTAAAAACCCCTGCCCTATGTACTTGTCGAAATATTACTCAACCAGTCCGCAGCGTTCAAAAATCGTATCGACATGCTTCAGATGGTAGTTATAATCGAAGCAGTCATCGATTTCCGCCGGAGAAAGCCTGGATGTAATCGTGCTGTCTTCCTCGATCAGCGAACGGAATGGAACCTGTTTCTCCCATGCTTCCATCGCCTTCGGCTGCACCGTATCATATGCTTCCTCGCGCGCCATCCCTTTATCAATCAGGGCAAGCAGGACACGCTGTGAGTAGATCAGCCCGAGTGTACGATCCATGTTGCGCTTCATATTTTCAGGGAATACCGTCAAGTTCTTCACGATATTGCCGAAGCGGTTCAACATGTAATTGAGAGCGATCGTCGCATCGGGTAAAATCACCCGTTCAGCAGATGAATGAGAGATATCACGCTCATGCCATAACGGCACATTCTCATAGGCAGTCATCATATAACCTCTGATCACACGCGCCATCCCCGTCATATTCTCTGAACCGATTGGATTGCGCTTATGAGGCATGGCTGATGAACCCTTTTGACCTTTTGCGAAAAACTCTTCCACTTCACGGGTTTCGCTCTTCTGAAGCCCGCGCACTTCAACAGCAAATTTCTCAATCGATGTCGCAATCAAAGCAAGTGTACCCATGTAGTGAGCATGGCGGTCACGCTGCAGTGTTTGAGTGGAAACCGGTGCAGGCTTAATGCCTAACTTTTCACATACATATGATTCAACGAATGGATCGATATTTGCATACGTCCCGACGGCCCCGGAAATCTTACCGAATTCCACACCGTCAGCAGCCGCTTTAAAGCGCTCGACGTTTCGTTTCATCTCTTCGTACCAAAGGGCAAGCTTCAGTCCGAAAGTCGTCGGTTCGGCGTGAACACCATGTGTCCGGCCCATCATCACCGTATGTTTATGCTCGATCGCTTTATTTTTCAAAATCTCGACGAATCGCTCAAGATCCTTCAGGATGATTTCATTCGCCTGCTTCAGTTGATAAGAAAGAGCTGTATCGACTACGTCCGTCGAAGTTAATCCATAATGAACCCATTTTCTTTCTTCCCCAAGTGTTTCAGAAACGGCACGCGTGAAAGCCACGACATCATGGCGTGTTTCTGCTTCGATTTCTTTGATGCGTTCCACATTGAAGCCTGCGTTTTCGCGGATTTTCGCCACATCTTCTTTCGGGATATCGCCAAGTTCAGACCAGGCTTCACAAGCAAGGACCTCCACTTCAAGCCATGCCTGGAATCTGTTTTCCTCTGTCCAAATCGCTCCCATTTCAGGGCGTGTATAACGTTCAATCATTTCATTCGTCCTCCGATCTTTTCCTGCACCTTCCAAATCCCGGCATCATTCACAGCCGCCAATGTGCCCTCGACGTCATCCGTTAAAAGGGTGACATGCCCCATTTTCCTTTTCGGCTTTGGCACATCTTTTCCATAGAGATGAACAAACCAGCCAGGTTGATTTGGAATAGCTTTCATTATAGGGTCTATATGCTCTCCTAATAGATTAACCATCACAGCGTTCTTTAATAATGCCGGCTGAACAAGCGGCCAGTTGCAAATCGCTTTGATATGCTGGGCGAACTGAGAGGAGTCGCACGCTTCGATTGAATAATGGCCTGAATTATGCGGTCTCGGAGCCAATTCATTGATGTATATGGATCCGTTTTCCGTCAGGAACATTTCAATGGCAAGCGTTCCGACCAAATCCAGTGTCTCGCTTATTTTTTCAGCCATATCAACCGCTTTACGTGAAATGTCTTCAGCGATGCGCGCCGGAGCGATCGTTTCATGCAGGATATTATCCACATGGATATTTTCCACCACCGGAAAATGAGTTTGTTGACCTTCAGGATTCCTGGTCACAATCACCGATAATTCTTTTTCAAAAGGAATCCATTTCTCAAGCACACAAAGTCCATTTTCTAAAAGAACGGCCGCTTCGCTTACTTCTTCCACTCTCCGGATCACGAATTGCCCCTTGCCGTCATATCCACCCCTCGATGTCTTTAAAACAGCTGGATAGCCAAGCTTTTCTATATTATCATAGATGTCTTCTTCCTGTTGAATCACAGCATAAGGAGCCACTTCAACACCCGATATAGTCAGTGCTGCCTTCTCTTGGATGCGGTCCTGTGTAATGCGGATCAGTTCAGCGCCCTGAGGCACATATGCCCTGCCCGACAGCCACTTCAGTGCGTCGTAATCGATATTCTCGAATTCGTATGTGATGACATCTGAGGCTTCGGCAAGCCGGTCCAATGCTTCATATTGATCGAACGGAGCGGTGATCACCAAGTCTGCAACCTGTGCACAAGGCGACGAAGGAGATGGATCCAATACTGCCACCCTGAAGCCGTTATGCTTTGCTGCGAGAGCCATCATCCTTCCAAGCTGGCCTCCGCCGATGATCCCGATTGTCTGTCCAGGTAAAATCGTTTTCTTAAACAAGGTCATCACTGCTTTCCAATACTTTTTCCCTTAATGCTTCCCGCCTATTTTCCAATGTGCCTGCCAATTGCTTATCATCGATTGAGAGAATCTGTGCTGCAAGCAGACCTGCATTCATGGCCCCCGCCTTTCCGATGGCGACCGTTGCTACCGGCACTCCGCCGGGCATCTGCACGATGGAAAGAAGTGAATCCATCCCGTTCAGCGCTTTCGATTGCACCGGCACTCCGATGACAGGAAGCGTCGTTTTCGCTGCCACCATTCCAGGGAGATGGGCCGCGCCGCCTGCTCCTGCAATGATCACCTTAATGCCTCTTTCTCTCGCAGATTCTGCATATTCGAACATATAATCAGGCGTTCTGTGAGCCGACACGACCCGCTTTTCATACGGAACCTGAAGCTCCTCCAGAATGTCACATGCATGCTTCATCGTTTCCCAATCTGATGTACTTCCCATAATGACCGATATCATCGTGACAGGCACCTCCATTAGTAATCTTTCGCAAAAAAATACCCAGATCAATTGATCTCTTCATCATGAGAGAAAGCAATTGATCCGGGTATTTTAACCGTACAGAAAGAGCCCTTCCAGCCAGGGGCATTGAAGACACTTCTGTATCCAGACAGTCACTTCCCCTCATAGTCCGGCCGTTTACGGCAGCCAGGTAGAAACTCACGGGCCATATTCCCATTATTATATGAGGGTATTCGATTTATTTGTCTTCATCATACCGCTATTCCGCGGCACTGTCAACGAATAATCGAACGATTTTAAATGTCTGAAAATTAATGTTCGGTTTTTACCGAAATCATTCTTCTATTTTCTTCCCTTCAAACACAATTGTCTGTCTTACAGGGACAACATCTGTTTTACCGCCGTACTTCCGTTCTTCAAAAACAGGCTTCTCCATCCTTCTGACCGGCATATAACCCGCCTCTTTCATGCGGTCCAGACAATCACTGATCGTTTCATTCTCCTGCACTTCAAATAACAGCTTCTTTTTACTCATACTTTGATTTTTCCTTTACGTATATTTCGAACGGTCTTCACCCAGAATCCGCCGTGGATCGTCTTCGGTTCATACGCGATGATAAACGCTTTAGGATCAAGCTCTTTAATCGTCGCATACAGCTTCATCTCATATTTTCTCGGAGTCAGGATCTGCAGGGCCATACGATTCCCTTCCAAGCCATTCGCTTCCCAGTTCGTCACCCCATATCCTTTCGAACGGAGCTGATCCGGGAGTGCCTTATCATATTCCTTTGTTATAACGTTAACCGTAATATACCCTAGCGCAAGCTTCTCTTCAATCTTCATGCCGACCACTACACCGATACCGTACCCGACCGCATACGCAATCAGATTCTGTATTTCATTTAAGTTGTCCAGTACCAAACCAAGCCCGACCACATAAATGACGACCTCGAATGTACTCACGAATGCTGCAAAATAACGGTAACCTTTGAGAGTCAAAATCATCCGTATCGTAAAAAATGACACATACACAATATTTATCACCAAGATGATCAAGACCATCATTACACTGTTCTCTAACAACTTGTCATTCCTCCTCTGCCCCACATACCCAAATTAAGTATTAATTCTACTAAAAAAAAGAGAAAAGTTGAACCATTCAACGTAAATTAATCCTTGTGCCGGCAGTGTCAATTTCTAGAAAAACCATCCCTACTAGTGTTTTTCCTATTTAATCAGGAAAAAAACGTATTTTCATTGGGCACTGAATGGATTTCTCATCAAATTCTAATCTTACTCTAATAGCTTTCACTTTTTATCCGGTTATCATTAGACTTGCTTATGAATAAAGATTTCACTCCTCGACATGAGGAACGCCACTTCCTTCGTGTAAAATCTTTATAAAATGAGGCTCATTCTAAATTTCTTCATTTTGGACAAAAGCTTAGCTGCAGCTTTTGTCTATTTTTTTGTATCCAACTCCACTGTTGATTTCCGTGGAAGACTTCGCTTTCCGCGGGCGGTTGGTGAGCCTCCTCGTCGCGTGCGCTCCTGCGGGTTAGAAAAGCGGAAGGGCTTTGGTCAGAGGCGGGTGGCATAAGGCGAATCGGCCACGAAGGCGTTCTTTGCCTTCTTGGACGAGTTGACTTATGACATGTGCCTCTAAGCCCTGGAGCTGGACAAGTCTAACCTAACACGCTATTCCCGCAGGAGTCTTCGTCTTCCACTCCAATCAACAGCGGGATCCAGTTAAAACAATAACAATTTTTAATCGGGAAGATAAAAAAAAGTTCAACGACTTTTATGATGACATCTCATCACTGTCGTTGAACCTCTTTTTATTTATTATTAAACCGTTGCAGGTTTGGCTGCAGGCTTGTTTTGGCTTTCGATTTTATTGACTGCCTCTTCACTTGTGTCTACGCGTTTAACAAAGAGCGCCAATATCAATGCAGCAATATTGATTCCAAGTGCTACGTAGAACGAATATTGAATCCCTGCCAATAGTGATTGCTGCGCTAAAGCAGCAGTCGATGTTTCCGTGACGGTTGCCGGATCCACCCCGCTCATCAGACTTTCAGCTTCTGTTTTCGCGACAGTGTTCATAATGGTGATCAGGATCGCCGTACCGATCGAGCCCGACACTTGCTGTGCCGTATTATTCACCGCTGTTCCATGCGGGTTCAAGCGGTTAGGCAGCTGATTCAATCCATTCGTCATGATCGGCATCATCACCATCGACATTCCAAATAGACGAAGTGTATAGATCAAGATGATATGTGAATAACTAGTATCAATCTGTAAGTTTGCAAGCATATAGGTTGAAATTGCTGTAATACTGAGTCCGGTCAGAGATAGCGCACGGGGACCGAATTTATCGAACAACTTCCCGGTAATAGGCGACATGATTCCCATAATGATCGCCCCCGGCAGCATCATCAAGCCGGAATCCAGTGGAGAAATACCGCGGACACTCTGAACATAAGCAGGAGTTAAAATCATCCCTGAAAACATGGCAACCGCATTGACAATCGCAATCACCGATGCAAGGGCAAACATGGGATACTTATACACTTGAAGGTCCAATAATGGCTCATCAATCTTGAATTGGCGGATAATGAATGCAGCTAATGCAATGCCGCCGACAATAAGTGTTGTCAATACAATGCCGTCCGTCCAGCCATCGGAACTAGCGGTAGAGCATCCATATAATAGTCCTCCAAAACCAATACAGGAAAGGACGAGTGAAAGCATATCAAGAGTTGCCTCTTTATTTTGTTCCATTACATTGCTGAATTTCCAAACGGCCAATAACAAACTCATGACCGCTAAAGGTAATATCATTTCAAATAGCAAACGCCAGTCATGGTGTTCTACAATATAACCGGATAACGTAGGCCCTATAGCGGGAGCCGTGATCATGACCAATCCGAAGACACCCATGGCGGCACCGCGTTTTTCACGCGGAAAGCTGACTAGCATGATATTCATTAGAAGAGGACCCATGACAGAGGATCCTGCAGCCTGAACCATCCGCCCGGTAAGAAGCATACCAAAGTTCGGAGCAAAGGCGGCCAGTGCTGTACCTAATGTGAAAATGGCAAGCGAAGTAATAACTAAATGACGATTAGAAAAACGTGTAATCAGAAATGCAGAAGCCGGGATCAACACCCCGCTCACAAGCATATAGCCTGTAGCAAGCCATTGTACCGTGGAATAATCTGCAATCTCCAAATCAACCATAATCGATGGAAGTGCTACATTTAATAACGAATTATTTAGAAATGCGACGAAAGCTCCAATGAAGAGTATCGCCAACATTAAATATGGCGGTTTATTGTTTTGAATTGCCGAGTCCATATCCTCATCCCTTTATGTTCAAATTATTTATTTTGTCACTCGAACTATTTTATACCCATCGTTCAAATAAATCAATACTTTTATACTTATGGTATAAAAATATTGTATTTCCAGTCCAAGAAAACTATACTACTCTATAGAGAGAGACTGGAGGGCGGTATGAATAATCGAAAAAGGAAAGTAGCAGATATCGCATTATCATTATTTATCGAGAAAGGTTTCCAACAGACTTCGATCCAGGAAATCATTGAAAAAGCAAACATATCAAAAGGGACGTTCTATAATTATTTCTCTTCTAAAAACGATTGTATCGCCGATATATTAGAGTATCTGCGTTATGACGCAAGCCAGCAGAGGGTGGCGATGCAGATCGGCAAAGATGCCAAGGACCGGAATGTCCTTGTAGAACAAATCACCATTCTTATAAAATTGAACAAAGAACGGAATCTAAATGTCCTATTCGAGGCCATTTTATCTTCAAATGAAGCTGAACTGAAGAAACTGGTGATGCAGCACCGGATGATTGAAATGGAATGGCTGTCCAACCGGTTCATCGAAGTCATGGGCGATGAAATCAGGGAGGTGTCATTTGAGGGCACTGTATTATTTTACGGGATGCTTCAATATTTATTGTTTACCATGAAGGTGACGAACAGCTCCTCCCCATTAGAAAGGCTGGTCGAGGTTGTCATGTCTTATATCGAACTTATCATCCCGTATATGTTAAAGCATGACACGTCGATGCTGAGTCATTCTGCAATCGACCTGCTACAATCCAATATCGATAAACACACAGTAACAAAAACAGAAGTATTGGAGCTTGCAGAACGGTTTCAAAAGCACAGTGCATTTAATGAAGAGCAGCAGGACTTGTTCGATGCCATCATGAATGAACTGCAGCGTGACCGCATCCGTAAAATTGTCCTAAAGCCGCTCTTAAAACCTTTCCAGCAATTATTCAATGAGACAGACAATGAATCACATGCACACAAATTCACGAATATGCTGTGGTATTATTTGAAGTCGGTTTAGCGGCTTTGTTTGATTTTTTTAGATTAGAAGCTGCCGAAGAAGATAGGATCTTCTTGGCAGCTTTTTTGTTTAGGTGGGGATTGATCGTTTTAGGGGTGGGTGTGACGTCGTACCTTATTAATGTGGGGATACATGCTTATAAGATGAGCACTTCGATTATATATAGGTTTATTTAATAAGAATAGGTGTGGCTCGAAAAAATCATTAAATATTGGATAAAAGACTTTTCGGTTTCGATAATAGAAGTCGGATTTTCGATAATAGATTCGTTGATTTCGATATTAAAATGTTGATTTTCGATAATAAATCCGATTATGTGTTTGGCTAAGTGATGATTTTGGAGATTTTTATGATTATCGATACGTTTTTAGGGCGAACATGACCTCTTTTTTAATAAGGAGAAGGGTTTTTAATGAAAATAGACAAATTAAAGGGCTAAAAAGGGAAAAAGTTGATTGTTTTTAATTAATAAGATGAGCATACACACTTGGGAAATTGTTGAGTGGCGAGCCGGAGTTTATTTCTTCAATTTCCATGATTATTTTTTCATTTCCGGGCTTTATTTTTTCAATAAAACAGATATTTTTCCAATTCACATATTATTTTTCTGACCCAATCACAACTCTAAAAAAGCTGCATTCTCCTTTCACCCAAACAAAAAAGCAGCCCATAAAGAGCTGCTTTTCCTATTTGCCTGGCGACGTCCTACTCTCACAGGGGGAGAGCCCCCAACTACCATCGGCGCTGAAGAGCTTAACTTCCGTGTTCGGCATGGGAACGGGTGTGACCTCTTCGCCATAATCACCAGACGAATATTCAATTGAAGGTTTGTTCCTTCAAAACTAGATAAAGGATTGATGTCAAGAAAGCCGAGTATCGACCAATGTGTTCATTTTAAAATGACTCTTTGTGGTTAAGTCCTCGATCGATTAGTATCAGTCAGCTCCACATGTCACCATGCTTCCACCTCTGACCTATCTACCTGGTCATCTTCCAGGGATCTTACTCACATAAAGTGATGGGAAATCTCATCTCGAGGGGGGCTTCATGCTTAGATGCTTTCAGCACTTATCCCTTCCGCACATAGCTACCCAGCGATGCCTTTGGCAAGACAACTGGTACACCAGCGGTGCGTCCATCCCGGTCCTCTCGTACTAAGGACAGCTCCTCTCAAATTTCCTGCGCCCACGACGGATAGGGACCGAACTGTCTCACGACGTTCTGAACCCAGCTCGCGTACCGCTTTAATGGGCGAACAGCCCAACCCTTGGGACCGACTACAGCCCCAGGATGCGATGAGCCGACATCGAGGTGCCAAACCTCCCCGTCGATGTGGACTCTTGGGGGAGATAAGCCTGTTATCCCCGGGGTAGCTTTTATCCGTTGAGCGATGGCCCTTCCATGCGGAACCACCGGATCACTAAGCCCGACTTTCGTCCCTGCTCGACTTGTAGGTCTCGCAGTCAAGCTCCCTTGTGCCTTTACACTCTGCGAATGATTTCCAACCATTCTGAGGGAACCTTTGGGCGCCTCCGTTACTCTTTAGGAGGCGACCGCCCCAGTCAAACTGCCCACCTGACACTGTCTCCCACCCCGATAAGGGGCGCGGGTTAGAATTTCAATACAGCCAGGGTAGTATCCCACCAACGCCTCCACCGAAGCTGGCGCTCCGGCTTCCAAGGCTCCTACCTATCCTGTACAAGCTGTACCAAAATTCAATATCAGGCTACAGTAAAGCTCCACGGGGTCTTTCCGTCCTGTCGCGGGTAACCTGCATCTTCACAGGTACTATAATTTCACCGAGTCTCTCGTTGAGACAGTGCCCAGATCGTTACGCCTTTCGTGCGGGTCGGAACTTACCCGACAAGGAATTTCGCTACCTTAGGACCGTTATAGTTACGGCCGCCGTTTACTGGGGCTTCGATTCGCACCTTCGCTTGCGCTAAGCACTCCTCTTAACCTTCCAGCACCGGGCAGGCGTCAGCCCCTATACTTCGCCTTACGGCTTCGCAGAGACCTGTGTTTTTGCTAAACAGTCGCCTGGGCCTATTCACTGCGGCTCTTCGAGGCTATGCACCTCAAAGAGCACCCCTTCTCCCGAAGTTACGGGGTCATTTTGCCGAGTTCCTTAACGAGAGTTCTCTCGCTCACCTTAGGATTCTCTCCTCGCCTACCTGTGTCGGTTTGCGGTACGGGCACCTTTTTCCTCGCTAGAGGCTTTTCTTGGCAGTGTGGAATCAGGAACTTCGCTACTATAATTCGCTCGCTGTCACAGCTCAGCCTTCACGATGATGGGATTTGCCTCATCATCAGCCTAACTGCTTAGACGCACATATCCAGCAGTGCGCTTACCCTATCCTCCTGCGTCCCCCCATTGCTCAAACGGAAAAGAGGTGGTACAGGAATATCAACCTGTTGTCCATCGTCTACGCCTATCGGCCTCGACTTAGGTCCCGACTAACCCTGAGCGGACGAGCCTTCCTCAGGAAACCTTAGGCATTCGGTGGATGGGATTCTCACCCATCTTTCGCTACTCATACCGGCATTCTCACTTCTAAGCACTCCACCAGTCCTTACGGTCTGACTTCACTGTCCTTAGAACGCTCTCCTACCACTGACACCTAGAGGTGTCAATCCACAGCTTCGGTGATACGTTTAGCCCCGGTACATTTTCGGCGCAGAGTCACTCGACCAGTGAGCTATTACGCACTCTTTAAATGGTGGCTGCTTCTAAGCCAACATCCTGGTTGTCTAAGCAACTCCACATCCTTTTCCACTTAACGTATACTTTGGGACCTTAGCTGGTGGTCTGGGCTGTTTCCCTTTCGACTACGGATCTTATCACTCGCAGTCTGACTCCCATGGATAAGTCTTTGGCATTCGGAGTTTGTCTGAATTCGGTAACCCGATGAGGGCCCCTAGTCCAAACAGTGCTCTACCTCCAAGACTCTTACACATGAGGCTAGCCCTAAAGCTATTTCGGAGAGAACCAGCTATCTCCAAGTTCGATTGGAATTTCTCCGCTACCCACACCTCATCCCCGCACTTTTCAACGTGCGTGGGTTCGGACCTCCATCCAGTGTTACCTGGACTTCATCCTGGACATGGGTAGATCACCTGGTTTCGGGTCTACGACCACATACTCATTCGCCCTGTTCAGACTCGCTTTCGCTGCGGCTCCGTCTCATCGACTTAACCTTGCATGGGATCGTAACTCGCCGGTTCATTCTACAAAAGGCACGCCATCACCCGTTAACGGGCTCTGACTACTTGTAGGCACACGGTTTCAGGTTCTCTTTCACTCCCCTTCCGGGGTGCTTTTCACCTTTCCCTCACGGTACTGGTTCACTATCGGTCACTAGGGAGTATTTAGCCTTGGGAGATGGTCCTCCCAGCTTCCGACGGGATTTCACGTGTCCCGCCGTACTCAGGATCCACTCAAGAGGGAACGAAGTTTCAACTACAGGGTTGTTACCTTCTTTGACGAGCCTTTCCAGACTTCTTCGTCTACTCCGTTCCTTTGTAACTCCGTATAGAGTGTCCTACAACCCCAAGAGGCAAGCCTCTTGGTTTGGGCTACATCCCGTTTCGCTCGCCGCTACTCAGGGAATCGCATTTGCTTTCTCTTCCTCCAGGTACTTAGATGTTTCAGTTCCCTGGGTCTGCCTTCCATACTCTATGTATTCAAGTATGGATATTGTTCCATTACGAACAATGGGTTCCCCCATTCGGAAATCTCCGGATCAAAGCTCACTTACAGCTCCCCGAAGCATATCGGTGTTAGTCCCGTCCTTCATCGGCTCCTAGTGCCAAGGCATCCACCGTGCGCCCTTCATAACTTAACCGAATTGGTTGTTAAAAGGTGTTAAAACCTAAAATGGCGATACTCGGTAATTTCTTGACTATCAATTTATCTTTATCTAGTTTTCAAAGAACAAGGCTACTGATTTACTTCACATCGTGAATCGCATCAGTGAGTTCTCTTCGTGCTGCCTTGCGCTGAGGTGAAGACAACATCTTCGAATCAGCTTTGCCGCAAGCGCAAAGAAAATAAGAATTACTTGTTGTAAAACAAGTAATATCATTTTGATGGAAATCAAACCATCAAAACTGAACAAAACTTCGACTGTCAAACGTTCCATAAAATATTCCTTAGAAAGGAGGTGATCCAGCCGCACCTTCCGATACGGCTACCTTGTTACGACTTCACCCCAATCATCTGTCCCACCTTAGGCGGCTGGCTCCAAAAGGTTACCTCACCGACTTCGGGTGTTACAAACTCTCGTGGTGTGACGGGCGGTGTGTACAAGGCCCGGGAACGTATTCACCGCGGCATGCTGATCCGCGATTACTAGCGATTCCAGCTTCATGCAGGCGAGTTGCAGCCTGCAATCCGAACTGAGAACGGTTTTATGGGATTGGCTAAACCTCGCGGTCTCGCTGCCCTTTGTACCGTCCATTGTAGCACGTGTGTAGCCCAGGTCATAAGGGGCATGATGATTTGACGTCATCCCCACCTTCCTCCGGTTTGTCACCGGCAGTCATCTTAGAGTGCCCAACTGAATGCTGGCAACTAAGATCAAGGGTTGCGCTCGTTGCGGGACTTAACCCAACATCTCACGACACGAGCTGACGACAACCATGCACCACCTGTCACTCTGTCCCCCGAAGGGGAAAGCCCTATCTCTAGGGTTGTCAGAGGATGTCAAGACCTGGTAAGGTTCTTCGCGTTGCTTCGAATTAAACCACATGCTCCACCGCTTGTGCGGGCCCCCGTCAATTCCTTTGAGTTTCAGTCTTGCGACCGTACTCCCCAGGCGGAGTGCTTAATGCGTTAGCTGCAGCACTAAAGGGCGGAAACCCTCTAACACTTAGCACTCATCGTTTACGGCGTGGACTACCAGGGTATCTAATCCTGTTTGCTCCCCACGCTTTCGCGCCTCAGTGTCAGTTACAGACCAGAAAGTCGCCTTCGCCACTGGTGTTCCTCCAAATATCTACGCATTTCACCGCTACACTTGGAATTCCACTTTCCTCTTCTGCACTCAAGTTCCCCAGTTTCCAATGACCCTCCACGGTTGAGCCGTGGGCTTTCACATCAGACTTAAGAAACCACCTGCGCGCGCTTTACGCCCAATAATTCCGGACAACGCTTGCCACCTACGTATTACCGCGGCTGCTGGCACGTAGTTAGCCGTGGCTTTCTGGTTAGGTACCGTCAAGGCGCCGCCCTATTCGAACGGCACTTGTTCTTCCCTAACAACAGAGT
Source organism: Bacillus sp. Marseille-Q1617 (assembly GCF_903645295.1). NCBI lineage: Bacteria > Bacillati > Bacillota > Bacilli > Caryophanales > Bacillaceae > Bacillus > Bacillus sp. Marseille-Q1617. Next base: position 210,704 of record NZ_CAHJXM010000001.1, on the reverse strand, counting down.
TTTACGATCCGAAAACCTTCTTCACTCACGCGGCGTTGCTCCGTCAGACTTTCGTCCATTGCGGAAGATTCCCTACTGCTGCCTCCCGTAGGAGTCTGGGCCGTGTCTCAGTCCCAGTGTGGCCGATCACCCTCTCAGGTCGGCTACACATCGTCGCCTTGGTGAGCCGTTACCTCACCAACTAGCTAATGCGCCGCGGGTCCATCTGTAAGTGGTAGCGAAAAGCCACCTTTCAACAGTTCCTCATGCGAGGAACTGAGTTATCCGGTATTAGCCCCGGTTTCCCGGAGTTATCCCAGTCTTACAGGCAGGTTACCCACGTGTTACTCACCCGTCCGCCGCTGATCAAAGGGAGCAAGCTCCCTTTGATCCGCTCGACTTGCATGTATTAGGCACGCCGCCAGCGTTCGTCCTGAGCCAGGATCAAACTCTCCGATAAAAGTTTGAATAGCTCTTTTTGCAACGATTCAATCGTTGCGGTAAATCTAGAATTAACGTTGACGTATTGTCTTGTTTTGTTCAGTTTTCAAGGTTCAATTTGTTGATGCGCTCCGTTTGAAGCGACCTAACCATCATATCAAGAATGAGGCGCTCTTGTCAACAACTTTTTTAATAAGTTTTTCTATTAAATTTAGTTGTTTTCGCGTCTCACTTGCGACGGTTTTTAAAGTATATCAACCATTTCGAGTTCCGTCAACAGTTTTCGCTAAATTAATTTAAACTTTTTAATAGAGTCTATTCCTGTACCTATCTTCTCTATCTTTAATGCTCCATACTTCCGCTTCTGCGACCCTTTATTATTGAATCGGAACTCCACCTCACGTCTTACCTGCACATAGAGATAGTGTCGAAATCCGGGCAGAAAATCCCTTTCACCGATGGAGCCCCCCACTCCATATACCTCCTTTCTTCTATATAAAAAGAAAACCCCGCTCCGATACTTAGACCGGTGCGGGGTTTTCATCTTTCACTAATCGATCTTGATGATGTTTTCGTCGTTGCGATTCACTTTACCTGTCTTTTCAAGAGTCACTTGCTGACCCTCTTTAAGATTTGTGAAGACGATCGGCGTCATAATAGAAGGCGCATTTTCTTTGATGTAGTCTAAGTCTACTTCCAGTAATGGTTGACCTGCTTCTACTTGGTCTCCCTCTTTTACCAGTGCTTCAAAGCCTTTACCTTCAAGTTTGACTGTATCGATTCCGACGTGGATCAGCACTTCTCGTCCGTTCTTGGATTCCAGGCCAAGAGCGTGCTTAGTCGGGAATACATTAACGACTTTACCATCGACAGGAGAAACGATTGTTCCTTCTGATGGTACGATCGCAAATCCATCTCCCATCATCTTGCCAGAGAATACTTGGTCCGGCACTTCTGTAATTTCTTTGATTTCACCCGTGATAGGCGCTACAAATTTTTCGTTCTTTTCTTCTTCTGTTGTTTGAAGAGCATCAGGATTCACTTCTTCAATTTGTTGTTCCACTTCTTCATTCGCACTTGTTTGCGCTTTACGTGGAGCTTTACCACGCATAATGTCTTGCATTTGCGATTTCAATGTATCAGATTTAGGGCCAAAGATCGCCTGAATGCTGTTACCTACTTCAAGCACCCCTGAAGCACCTAACTTCTTAAGTCTTGGCTTATCCACATTTTTCGCGTCGTTTACCGATACACGAAGACGCGTGATACATGCATCTAAGTGAGAGATGTTTTCTTCTCCACCCAGCGCTTCAAGAACATTGTATGGAAGTTCGCCCGCTGTACCTGTACCTGCATCTGCGTCGTCTTCATCTTCCACTTCTTCACGACCAGGAGTCATCAGGTTCCATTTGCGGATCGCAAAACGGAATCCGAAGTAGTAAATGACTGCAAATACCAGACCTACAGGGATGACAATCCATGCATTTGTCTGCGGGTTGATAAGACCAAATAAGATATAGTCGATCAGACCGCCTGAGAATGTCATACCAATTTTAACATCCAATAGATGCATCGTTAAGAATGACAGACCTGCGAAAATCGTATGGATACCGAATAGTACCGGTGCTACGAATAAGAATGAGAATTCAATCGGTTCTGTAATACCTGTCAGGAATGATGTTAAAGCAGCAGATCCCATGATCCCTGCTACAACCGCTTTACGCTCAGGGCGTGCTTCATGGTAGATGGCAAGTGCTGCTGCGGGAAGACCGAACATCATGAACGGGAATTTACCTGTCATGAAGGTACCTGCTGTCAGATCTTGAACACCGTCTTGAATTTGTTTCATAAAGATTGCCTGGTCACCGCGGATGATGTTCCCGGCTTCCGATGTGTACGTTCCAAACTCAAACCAGAATGGTGAGTAGAAAATATGGTGAAGTCCAAATGGAATTAGAGCACGTTCGATTACACCAAAGATAAAGGCTGCAAACGCTCTGTTTTCACCTAGCATAAAGTTCGAGAATGCATTCAAGCCGTTTTGGATCGGCGGCCAGATTAAAAGCATTAATAATCCCAGAACAACCGCAGAGGCTGCTGTTGCAATCGGAACGAATCGTTTACCAGCGAAGAATCCTAAATATGAAGGAAGTTCGATTTGGAAGAAACGATTATACATATACGCTGCCAGAATACCGACGATGATACCGCCGAATACCCCGGTTTGAAGTGTAGGGATCCCAAGAACAAGTGCATAGGCAGGGTCCACCCCTTCACCTGTTACATCACCGATTCCCAATCCTTCCACAGTTCCCATCGTGACATTCATAATCAAGAAACCAACGATGGCTGCTAGTCCGGCAACACCTTCACCGCCAGCAAGCCCTATGGCTACACCGACTGCGAAGAGGAGTGCCAAGTTTCCAAAGATGATTCCGCCAGCTTGTTCCATGACACTGGCAACCATTTCGACTCCGCCGCTTGCAAGGAATGGAGCAATTTCTAATAAAGTAGGATTCTGCAGGGCATTACCAAATGCAAGCAGAAGTCCGGCAGCCGGTAAAATCGCAACTGGAAGCATAAGTGCTTTACCGACTTTTTGTAAGACGCCAAAAGCCTTTTTAAACATAAAAGTTTTCCTCCTTTTAATGGATAAATAGTGTTTTATTTCAGCAGATGAGATGATAGCTGCAAACAAAAAAGGCATGAGAAAAGAGGATAATGAACGTATAAGGATAGACTACCCCAAAAAATACGTTTCAATTATCTTCTTTACTCATGCCTGATCGAATCAGTAACACGTAAGATAGATAAGTACATTATTTAACTTTGTTCTGGATACGCTGCAGATGCATGGTTAAGTATACTGCTTCTGCGTCATAAACAGGTTTCTTCAATGTTTGCTGCATCATCTTGATCAGCTTCCATGATAAATTATAGCAGAGAGGGTATTCCTCTTTCAACAGTTTTGCGATTTTTTCCGGTTCCTCGACACGTTCCTCACGCAGGACACGCTCGATTGTATACCGAATATGACGCACAAGCCTCATATAGTCTACGCTTTCCTTGTTGATTTTCACGTCCAGCTGCTGTTCGATCATAGACGTAAGCCTTGAAATAAGCTGAGAATGCTGATTCACTTCTGAAAGATCTTTATTCATCATGGCACTGTGGATATGAAGAGCAATGAACCCCACTTCCCCTTCAGGCAGGTTCACATCTGTCATATCATTGATCATTTCCACAACTTCGCGGGCTATTTCGTATTCAAATGGATAGAGAGTCCTCGTTTCTACTAAAAAGGGATTGCGGATTTCCATCCCTCTCATCAGCCGGTTGATGGCAAAGAGAATATGGTCGGTCAGGGCAATATGGATATGTTCGTTCAAAAAAGAATTCGTGCGCTCTCGTATCAATTCGATGGCCGAGATGATGACGTTGGAAATATCCTCATTAAGGAAGGGCAGCAAGTTTTTATACTGTTCCTGCTCTTTCTCACCTTTCAGGACGAACATTTTTTCAGCTATATCGTTTTGAATCGGGTCTCCTTTTTTCCGGTTAAACCCAATTCCTTTTCCGATCAGTACAACTTCCCCATAATTCGCATGCTGGGCGATCAGCACATTGTTATTCAATGCTTTTTTTACACTTAAAGTAGACATATGAATTTCTCCCCATCATTTCGACCATTTTCGACAGTATCCGATTTCATGATTTTAACGAAAATGAACACATATTTCAATTAAATATAATCCCCATTAGTATTACATTCTCTTCTGTCCTCCCACATCCTTTTTTCAAAAAGAAAAAACTGACCTCAATAAGAGATCAGTTCCCAAAAAATATTATGCGATAAATATAAAATACAGTACAAAGATGACGAACAGTCCGTACATGATCGGATGGATTTCTTTTGTCCGGCCTTTCATGATCATAGTGATTGGGTAGAAGATAAATCCGATTGCTATACCTGTTGCGATGCTGTAAGTCAGCGGCATGGACACGATCGTCAGGAATGCCGGTACAGCCACTTCGAATTTCTTCCAGTCAATTTCACCTAATGACGATACCATCAGCACACCTACGATGATAAGTGCGGGAGCCGTGACCGGTGCAGTAATGACCTCAAGCAGCGGGAAGAAGAATATGGACAGCAAGAATAGAACGCCCGTGACTACTGAAGCAAATCCGGTTCTCGCTCCTGCCGCAACCCCTGCAGATGATTCAATATAAGATGTCGTCGTTGAAGTACCAAGAATAGCCCCTACAACAGTGGCACAAGAATCAGCGAACAGCGCTTTACCTGCACGCGGAAGCTTGTTATCTTTCATTAACCCTGCCTGATTCGCCACTGCCACAAGTGTACCTGCTGTATCAAAGAAATCGACAAATAAGAAAGTAAGGACGACAACAAGCATCTGGATGGTAAAAATGCTGCCTGCATCCCCAAACAGCGGATCAAGCGCTGCACCAAAGGTCGGGGCAAGGCTAGGTGCCGCGTCCACTACACCCTTCGGAGTGTCGATGAGACCGACAATCATACCTACAATTGCAGTGGCGACCATTCCTATGAAAATGCCGCCTTTTACACCTTTTGTCATTAAGATCACAGTGAGGATAATTCCAAAGATCGCAAGTAAGGTGTTACCGTGAGTCAAATCCCCGATCCCTACAAGTACAGCATCATTATTAACGATAATTCCAGCATTTTGAAAACCGACAAATGTAATGAAAAGTCCGATACCGGCTCCGACTGCAAACTTCAATTCAGCCGGGATGGAGTTAATGATTTTCTCGCGAATTCCAGTCAACGTCAGTAAAATAAAGATTATTCCTGAAATTAAGACACCCGTTAAAGCCGATTGCCATGAAACGCCCATTGTCAAAACAACCGTATAAGCGAAAAATGCATTAAGCCCCATTCCCGGTGCAAGTGCGATCGGGTATTTGGCGAGGAGCCCCATGATCAATGATCCGATTGCAGCAGCTAAAGCTGTGGCTACGAACACGGCACCGGAGTCCATTCTCATACTGTCCGGAAGATCCGGTACCGATTGGAGTGTCAACGTCAACGGATTGACAACAAGTATATAAGCCATTGAAAGGAAGGTTGTCAGTCCCCCGATGATTTCTCTTCTGTAATTCGTCCCCAGTTGTTCAAACTGAAAGAAATTCTTCATTTCTGTAGTTCCTCCCTTGTGCGTCGCAGATTTCAAAATAAAAAAGCTCTGAACTACCGAGAGTTCAGAGCTTTGACTGTAAGATAAAAAACAGATAGGACAGCAGCGCTAAAATGAAGTCCTTCCATCAATCACCTCGTAGTCAAGCCATTTACGGTAGCTTGGTAGAAACGCTCGGGCCCTATTCCCGAAATTATACGACGTAACAATAAAATATTAAGATTTATTATGACATGACTATTGTACCAACGAACGACAGAGCGGTCAATAGAAAAACCGAACATTTTATAAAATTAATTATAAAATGTTCGGTTTGAGTTCAGGGCGGGCATTATTTACCCTCATTTATTTTACCGATCGTTTACTCCCACTCGATGGTAGCAGGCGGCTTACTCGTTACATCATACACGACGCGGTTAATGTGATCGACTTCATTTACGATGCGTGTCGAAATCTTCTCAAGAACATCCCAAGGAATACGTGCCCAGTCGGAAGTCATACCGTCAATCGACGTTACGGCACGGATTCCGATCGTGTAATCATATGTTCTGGCATCTCCCATGACACCTACACTGCGGATATCAGGTAAGACAGTGAAGTACTGCCAGATATCACGGTCAAGGCCGGCTTTCTTGATTTCTTCGCGAAGGATATAGTCCGATTCCCGCACGATTTCAAGCTTCTCTTCAGAAATTTCTCCAAGCACGCGAATACCAAGACCCGGACCAGGGAACGGCTGTCTCCAAACGATCTCGTCCGGAATACCAAGCTCTGAACCTAACGCTCGCACTTCATCTTTAAATAAAGTATTTAACGGTTCAATCAAAGTGAACTGCATATCTTCAGGAAGTCCCCCGACGTTATGATGGGACTTGATCGTTTGTGCAGTCGCTGTCCCGCTTTCTATGATATCCGTATAAAGTGTCCCTTGAGCAAGATACTCGATACCTTCTAATTTCGTTGCTTCGTCATCGAAGACGTAGATGAACTCGTTTCCGATGATTTTACGCTTTTGTTCAGGATCAGATACACCTTTCAACTTGTCGAGGAATCTGTCCTGGGCATCCACTTTGATCACGTTCATGTTAAAGCCGTCAGCGAATGTTTTCATGACGCTGTCCGCTTCCCCTTTACGGAGAAGGCCGTGATCAACGAAGATACACGTCAACTGATCGCCGATCGCTTTATGGATAAGGACTGCTACGACAGAAGAATCCACACCGCCGCTAAGGGCACAAAGGACTTTTTTGTCACCGACTGTCTGACGGATCTTCTCCATTTCCATATCGATGAAGCTTTCCATCGTCCAGTCGCCTTCGCAGCCGCATACTTCAAATACGAAATTCTTCAGCATTTCATTCCCGTGTACAGAGTGGCGAACTTCCGGGTGGAATTGTACGGCATAAAGATTTTTCTCTTCGTTGCTCATGGATGCGATCGGGCATGATGGATTTGTAGCATTTACATCAAAGCCTTCAGGAGCTTCTACCACAAGATCCCCATGGCTCATCCATACGACTTGTTCATCTTCAAGGCCGGAGAAGAGTTTTGATGTTTTCTCGATATTGATGGCCGCTTTCCCGTATTCACGGTGCTTGGCACGCTCTACCTTACCGCCGAAATGCATCGTCATCAACTGCATACCGTAGCAGATACCAAGAATCGGTACATCCAGGTCAAAAATCCGTTCATCACAACGGAATGAATTTTCACCGTATACGCTGTTCGGGCCGCCCGAGAAAATGATTCCGGTCGGATTCATTTCCTGGATTTCTTCGAGGGTGATGGTGTGCGGGTGAAGTTCACTGTACACCCCGAATTCACGAATTCTTCGTGTGATTAACTGATTGTACTGACTTCCAAAGTCTAAAACGACGATCATTTCCTGATTATGCAATTCCTCTTTACCTAGCATTCAGTTCACCTCATCCATTTATTTATCTCTCTTTTGTGTATGATTCCCTTACCATCCACAAATACATCCTTTTGTTAGCAATTCTTTAAAAATTGTGTTCTGTTTCTAGCCCTAACAGAGACCGTTCCATTCCGCTGCAGGCACTTGCTTTCCGCGGGGAGGAAGTCAAGCCTCCTCGGCGTTCCGCCTGCGGGGTCTCGACTTTTCCTCTATATCCCGTCGGAGTCAAGTGCCTTCCGCTCCAATCCACCCTTGGTTACTTATAAGAATTGTTGATTGGGATTCTGGAAACATACAGTTGTATTAACTTTCCCAAGCTGTTGATTGGAGTGCAAGACGAAGACTCCTGCGGGAGGTGAGACTTGTCCAGCTCTGGCGGCTAGCCCCTCGAGGTCATAAGCTAAATGGTCCAAGAAGGCAAAAAGCGCCTTCCCGGCCCATTCATCTTATGCTTGTCGGGGCTGAACGAGCCGCCTCCGCTTTTCTACCCGGAGGCGATAGCCGAGGAGGCTCACGGGTCACCCGCGGAAAGCGTAGTCTTGCACGGAAATCACCAGCGGCAATTAATGGCCAGAAAAGCAAAAAAACTAGACTCCGCCTGTATAAAGGCAGGATTCTAGTTTTTTGGCATGCAAAGATGTCGAAATAGAACACTGCCTTCATAGTCCAGTCATTTACGGTGACCGGGTAGAAACTTTCGAACCATATTATCGAGGATATACGAAGGATGCTAACGAACTCTATTATTAATTTGACATCATTTTAAACCTTGTTGATGAAGCGGTCAACCAGTTGTCCTTTTAATTAAATTTTCCCATAATTCTCTCATCTTCACCCAATCTTCCTGATCGGGCTTGTGACCATATAATGTGCGTTCATAACGATTGGTCAAACTCGTCATTTCATAGGTTCCAAAGAAGGAATCGATATAACGCGAGAACCCTCTGAGCGTCTGACCGTCCTGCATTTTTAATCCATATCTTCCTAATTGTTTCACCAATGAGATATAGGCTTCGGAATAAACATCTTCCGACTTTCTTCTCCGGTAATACAAAATCAGGAAGTAAGGAAGCCAGCGCCTTCTGTAAATGTAGGCAAGTGCAGCAGCCACAGCCAAAAGTATGAATCCAATCAGGATTTTACCCCAGTTTTCTGCAAAAAATGTTTTAATGTCGTCCCAAAGATCCTTGATAGAAAATCCACTTTCATTTGTTGTTTCATCCACTTCAGGTTCCAGTGGTTTTTTAGGCGTCTCCTTTTCAGGTACCGGCACCTGATCTTCTTCAGCATCTTCAAGATCCAAATCATACTCATACGCTATGTTGCTGTTGAATCCGACGGTTGGTTCAAATGGAACCCAGCCGACTTCAGGGAAAAACACCTCAACCCAGGAGTGCGCATTATTATTCGAAACTTCATAGAGCTTGTACTCTGAATCGATTTGGCGCCTGTAATCCCCTTCTGTATACCCTTTTACCCAGCGGGCGGGAATACCGAGGGATCTGACCATGACGACCATCGAAGTCGAGAAGTTATCACAATATCCCCTTTGCGTTTCAAACAGGAACTGATCGACATAGTCCTGATTTTCTTCCGGGACCGCGACGTCGAATTGATCATAGACAAACGCCTCTTTTTCAAAATACCCTTCAATGGCACGGACTTTGTCATACCAGTCAGCTTCGTCCTGGGTGATTTCAACCGCTAAATCCTTTACCCTTTGCGGGGTGGATTCAGGTATTTGCGTGTATCTTTCCACAAACTCAGGAACCTGCATCACTTCCTGTTCTGCGTTCGCCGCCCTCATCCCTTTTTGAGAATAGGAAGGGTAACGATAATCGAGAGTATACTCTTCTAATCTTACAGACTCCCCGGCTTCATCAAAGCTTCTGATCTTCTCATTGACAGGCATGAATTCGAACGAACCTTCTTCATTTCCAGTCACCTTTTCAACCCCGTAAGGATAGACCACATGAGGATACGCTTCTTCAATCATGACTTTTTCAGTTTGAAGCTCACGTTCCTCATTTTTTGGATTGAGGGAAAATGGAAGTTCTTCATCCGAACGGAAAGGGACTCCTGCCTCCTCTTCCATGGACTGCTCCCACCCTTTTCCCGTATATAAATCTTTGGTTTCGATTCTCCAGTAATGTTCCCTGGCAACCTCAGCAGTGAAAACGATAGTCGGATCGCCGATGAAAGGGCCGCCAAGCTTTGAATCGTCCGTATCGTAGCCGAGCTTACTCACACCTTGGAGTCCGCCGGAACCCTCCGCAAATGATTTAATATACGGGACCGGATCCGGCCAGATCGGGTCGGCCTTAGGTGCGGCAAAAGCGACAACTGAGCTGACTCCAAGCAGCACCGTCAGCGGCACGATCCACCGGTGCCTGCTCATTTTTGATCCGAGCAGCTTTTCACCCTGGATCAACCGCTCAAGCGCGAGCAGTCCCATAAGCAGGAACCCAAACACAACGATACGTATGATCGCTTTGTCTCCTTCATACACCGTAAACGTATCCATGACGCTTATATACGTAACCGTCATGATATAAAAAAGCAAAATCGCTTTCCTGACCGACAGCCAGTAATAAATCAGATACGTCATCAGCCACAGCAGGATAAAGAACAGCAGGCTTCGATAGACGAATGACAACCCTGACCAATCCCTGCCAATCGTGAGACCCAAGTTATGCCATAGGTCTTTAGCGAATACACCCAGCCATGCGAGATCGAACAAGGATCCCGGAATATAAAGGGCATGTAAAGAGATCATGATAAAAATAGTTTTAACCATGCCCGACAGCAAATAATGCACCCCAAAATAGGAAAGTGTCAGTGACAATGCAATAAAAATAATAAAATACGTCAAATCACCTGTATCGGTTACAACCTTCAAAGGTTTCAGCCACTCCCACAAAAGCAGGAACCCGAACAGATAAATTAAGACGGAATAAAATCGGTTGGCAGATGCTTTTCCGCTCATGCTCGCTTCACCTCCGAAAAGGCAGTTGAGAAATCGCCGTCATAGCATACCTTCAGCCAAATCCCGCGTGAAGCTGCATATGCTTTTAATGCTTTTTCCTCAGATGTGTAGGACTCCCCTTTTGACTTAACGAGGAAAATCACGACTGAACTGTTGCGTTTTGAATAATTATTGACACTCATGATCATTTTTTTCGAGACGGACGCTGTAACGAAAAAGACAGCGGCAGACTGAGAGTAGTTCAACCCTTCACCCTGAAGTATTTTCCCTAGTGTAAAGCGGCTGTCCGGCTGGACCGTCGCCAAATGATAGAAGAGCTGCCCTTGATGCTCTTCACCGCCTCTTATCGGAAATGATTGATGTTCCTTCCCGATTGAAACCAGTCCAACCTGCGCCCCTTTTTTGATAATGGAGCGAATGACAGAAGCAGTGAAGGTGACCATCGGTTCAAATACAGAGGAATACTCACGGTCAAGAACGATAAGTACATCGTGCGACTGGCGTTCTTCAAATTCCTTCGTCATCAGTTCATTTGTCCGGGCGAAGGATTTCCAATGAATCCAGGAAAAGCGGTCCCCCGGCTGATACGAACGGACACCCGTCGCCATCGTCGTATCCTTCTGTATCTTCACATTCGATGAAGTCATCCCTTGATCATAGCGGTTCTCAAGCGGTCTGTAAGGAACCTCCACGAATGAAGGATAGACGAGCAGCTGATCCTTGCATTCTATGACAGCGTCTTTTTCAAATACCCCAAAGAAGTCACCCGTCTTAAGGCGCACCGCAGAGTAAATATGTTCACCGCGGGGAAGCTCGTCTATGTAATAAGACAGCTTTATTTCCTTCCTGAATCCCGGATATATCATCGATTTTGCTTTTTGAAATTGAGACTGCTGGAATAGAGACTCTGTTACCACATCTTCAAGAATCATATAAAACAGCGGAAAAGGGAGCTTCCTGCGCAGCGTCAATGTCACCTTAAGTTCATCCCCCGCTTTGTATTCCACAGATTCAAACCTTCGCTCCACATAAAAATCGGAAAGGGGGTACATGAATACAAGCAGTGAATACAGAGCAAAAGGCAGGAAGCTGTAAAATAGAAACCAGCTCACAAATCCACCCTGAAACATCGCAAATATAAACGTGATGGCAATTAAAAGAAGAAGAAGCAAAAGCTTGCCTATCGGCTTAAGTATCTTAAGTTTGTTCTTCATACTATCTCACAAGCCTTTGAACCGGTACGGGAATGCGCGCCATCACTCGCTCCACCACTTCTTCAGGTGTGATCCCCTCATAACGGGCTTCCGACTTCATGATGATTCTATGTGCAAATACATACGGCGCAAGGAATTGTACATCATCGGGAACGACATAATCTCTTCCTCTTAGGAATGCATACGCCTGACACGCCTTCATCAATGCAATCGAGCCGCGGGGACTTGCGCCCAGATACACATTCGCATGGATTCTCGTACGGCCAGCAATGTCCACGATATATTTCTTAATGGTATCATCCACCAATACTTCCTTCACTTCTTCCTGAAGGTAACGAAGCTCTTCCAGGGTCATGACCGCCTCCAGCTCATCAATCGGAGGGTTCTTCTGTGCCCGGTGAAGCACTTCCATCTCTTCAGCCGGCTCCGGATATCCCATCTTCATCTTTAAAAGGAAACGGTCAAGCTGAGCTTCCGGAAGCGGATACGTCCCTTCATACTCAATCGGGTTCTGTGTAGCCATAACGAAAAACGGCTTATCGAGTCTGCGGGTATTCCCGTCGATGGTCACACTTCCTTCTTCCATCCCTTCAAGCAGCGCTGACTGCGTCTTCGGGGACGTACGGTTGATTTCATCCGCTAAAATGATATTCCCCATAATCGGGCCCGGCCTGAAGTTGAATTCCATCTCCTTCGGGTTGTAGATCGATACACCGATGACATCCGAAGGAAGAAGATCCGGCGTAAACTGAATCCTCTTAAAGCTTGCCCCTACAGACTTCGCAAGCGCCCTGACCATCATCGTCTTTCCGACACCCGGGACGTCCTCAAGCAGCACGTGTCCGCCAGCTAACAAAGCCACTACGCTCAATTCCGCTACTTTTCTCTTTCCAATCATGACTTTCTCTATATTTTCAACGACATTTTGCAGTTTCGGGTTTACTACTTCCTGTGTCATATGACCCCTCCTGTTTCCCTTTTATATGTTTTTTCTCTATAACTATTAATACTTTCGTTTTGATTTCCAAAAATCCTCCATTTTGAGGAAAAAATAATACGAATTTTTAGGAAATTTGTCGTGTGGGGTGGAGTTGGGTACATTTTCTGAGTAATATCTTTTGGAAAAACAGGCGTGCAGGCTGGCGATTGTTAAGGGAATCATGCTTCGTCGGGGAATCTTTGAGTTTTGAACGATAATCTTTTAGTTTCACATATTAATCATCGAGTATGGCTGAAAAATCTTTTAATCTTGATCAAAAATCTTTCGATAACAGGCATTTAATCTCCCAAATAGCGCTCCACCATCCGATTCGTTCCCACCCCAGCTCGTGCACACATAAAAAAAGCCAACTCTCAATCATATGAGAATCGGCTTTTCTTTAGTCTTATTTCCAAAAGTCATCAAACACCGTAATCGGCAGATGACGCTTATGCTGTGATTTCAAGTAGTGTTTCCCGATCGTTTCCCTGGCTTCCTGCGGGACTTCTTTTCCTTCGAGGTAGTCATCAATCTGGTCGTACGTCACACCCAGCGCTTTCTCGTCCGGAATCAACGGCTTGTCATCTTCCAGATCCGCTGTAGGGATTTTATTGTATAGATGTTCGGGACAGCCAAGCTCTTTCAAGAGCGCTTTCCCCTGTCGTTTATTGAGACGGAAAAGAGGTACAAGGTCTGCCGCTCCGTCACCGAATTTCGTATAGAAGCCTGTGACCGCTTCAGCTGAATGGTCCGTACCAAGTACGACACCATTCTTCATCGCCGCAATCGCGAACTGAACCTTCATCCTTTCACGTGCCTTTTCATTCCCTTTGACAAAATCGGACATCTCGATGCCTTCCTTCTTCAAAGAGGAAAAGCTGGCATCCACTGCAGGCTTGACATTAACAGTCATTGATACTGACGGCTTGATGAATTCCACGGCATCGATGGCATCCTGGGCATCACCCTGCTCACCGTAAGGAAGACGGATCCCATAGAACGCATAGTCATCCGATCCGGTTTCTTCATTCAGTTCGTCTACTGCCATCTGGGCAAGTTTCCCTAATAAAGTAGAGTCCTGACCGCCGGAAATGCCGAGCACCATACTTTTTAAAAATGAATGTTTCTTTAAGTATTCTTTCATGAAATTTATACTGCGGCGTATTTCCTTCTCGGGATCGATATCGGGAGTTACCATCATTTCATCTACAATCTGTTTTTGAAGAGAATCCATACTTTCACACTCCATGTTAGGTTTTATTACATCTAATTATACCTGTTTATCTTACCCCATCTCAACTCCTATTACCTGCCGGAATGGAACCGTTCCTTCACTTCGGCTTTCACCTTCTGGATGAGGTTCATCTTGTTCGTCCAGCACTCATCGCTTAAGTCCACCGGATATTCTTCAGGGTTCATCGAACGCTTGTATTCATCCCAAAGCAGCTCCAGGTTCTCGTTGACAAACTCCCTCATTTCCTGAAGGGAAGGTGTTTCATATACCAGTTCACCATCTCTGAATACATCGGCATGCAGCTCTCTCGCTTCAAAATTCGTCACAAACTTGCTGATATACGTGTGAACCGGATGGAACATCTTGACACGGTCTTCGTTTTGGGGATTTTCATGCTCAAGCGTGATATAATCCCCCTCTGATTTATGATTAACCTTATTGATGATGCGATAAACCTTTTTCAATCCAGGAGTCGAAACTTTTTCCGCATTGCTGGAAATCTTAATGGAATCCTCCATCTCCCCCTGTTCGTTCTCGATCGAAGCAAGCTTGTACACAGCACCGAGCGCCGGCTGATCATACGCCGTGATCAGCTTCGTACCGACTCCCCATACATCAATCTCTGCCCCCTGGGCCTTCAAATTTAAAATCGTGTATTCATCCAAATCATTGGAGGCAATAATTTTTGTTTCAGTAAAACCAGCTTCATCCAGCATTTTTCGCGCTTTCTTGGATAAGTAGGCCATGTCGCCGCTATCCAGACGGATCCCCTTAAAATTAATCTTATCACCAAGCTCTTTCGCGACCTTTATTGCGGCCGGTACGCCGGATTTCAACGTGTCATACGTATCAACCAGGAACACGCAGTCCTTATGGCTCTCAGCGTACTTATGGAATGCAGTGTAATCATCCTGATACGCCTGGACCAAAGAATGGGCATGAGTACCTGATACTGGCATTCCGAAAATCTTCCCTGCACGGACATTACTGGTGGCATCGAATCCGCCGATGAAAGCAGCACGTGTCCCCCAGATCGCGGCATCCAGCTCATGCGCACGGCGGGTACCGAATTCCATCACCACTTCATCATGAACCACCTGCTTGATCCGGTTCGCTTTTGTTGCAATCAATGTTTGATAGTTAATGATATTCAGGATCGCCGTCTCGAGAAGCTGTGCCTGAGCAAGAGGCGCTTCAATTCGCAGAAGCGGCTCATTCGCAAATGCGAGCTCCCCCTCCCGCATGGAACGGATCGTCCCGGTGAATCGAAGATCCTTCAAATACTGCAGGAACTCTTCCTCATATCCCAGCTCTCTTAAATACTCAATATCACTATCACTGAAATGAATATTTTTCACATACTCTATCACACGTTCCAAACCGGCAAACACCGCATATCCATTCCCAAAAGGCAGCTTTCGAAAGAACACCTCAAAAACAGCCTTTCGATTATGGAAGTCATCATCCCAATAGGCCTTCGTCATATTGATCTGATACAAATCTGTATGCAATGCTAAGCTATCATCTGTAAAATGTGTCATGATTTCTCTCCTTCTACATTCCAACCGTTAGTCAATAAAACCATTGTTTCTATTCTACCCAATTATAGCGGTTTTTCCGAATGTTTTGGTTGGGGAAGGATTTCAAAAGTGTAATATTTCTTTTTCTTTTAACTTGAAGGGTCCCACTGAACACCGCAGTTGATTTCCGTGCAAGACTTCGCTTTCCGCGGGTGACCCGTGAGCCTCCTCGGCTTTGCCTGCGGGGTCTCACATTGGCCACTTCTCCCGCAGGAGTCTTCGCCTTGCACTCCAATCAACTGCTGGAACAAGCCAAAATAACAAAAATATTATTAAACAAACGTTTGATTAGAAAGGCCTCCCTAGCTGTTTTCTGCAAACTGCCATCGAAAGAGAGTTTTATACTAACTGTAATAGAGAGTACCCCAATATTTTGGGCTACTTCTTCGAATCTTTTTAATAGACACTTATCTCGATAGTTCTTGTCCTGAATAAAAACTGGTTTCATTTTCCATTTATTGAAGCTTGTTGTCCAGCTTTATAAAGTTATAATTTTATATAGAAGTAATTGTATGATTTTTCATACTTTTACAATAAAACGAAAAATCTTTGCTGTTTAGGAGGTTGAAATGAGAGAAATTACGCCAGGGTCGATATTATCATCTACTCAGTATGGATACTTAAAAGTCCCAAAAAAGGTCCGGACGCAATGCCCGCTTTGTCGCAAACAAGGAGAATTTTCATTAAAAGCGAATTTTTATCAGATTAAAACCGGGGTTTTCTCAGATGGTATATGTTCTGCGTGCAAAAAACCCTCTACTTTTATTTTAATGATCAAGGAAAATTCAACAAACCAGACGAAAGAAGTCACCGTCCATGTATATGATCCACATGTTACAAATGGTCCTCTCGATAAAATACAAGATAACAAGCGAATTTCGCAGGATCTAGTGAGATCTTATCGCTCCGCTTTAAATGTGAACCAGTCGAATGATCATTCAGCCACGGCGGTCATGACCAAGCGGGTTCTTGAAAGTTTAGTCAAAAACCTGAACGCGGAAAAAGCTAAAAGCCAGACTTTAGCAGAGCAATTTGAGCAGCTGCCGAAGAATGTTGATTTATCATCACCCATCCAAACATTAAGCCAGCTCACCCGCCCGGAAAGCCCATTTTTCCAAATGCTTGAGCTGGAAAAGGAGATCGATGATAAAACAGCAGAACTGCTGATAGAACTGTTAGAAGCTCTGATTGACTATCTCTATGTTGTTCCTGAAAAAATTGAAACGATAAAACAAAAGATTGAAAAAAATTATTGACCTATTTGAAAAAACCACTCAACGACGAGTGGTTTTTTCGAAGTTTTGTAGTTCAGTAAAATAAGACTTCAATCTTTTTAAACAAACGTTTGATTAAACTCTTAATTCTTCAGGTATTTCGGTGTTTCTAAGGAGATCCAGCATTTTATCTTTAATAGCTTCCGATCCTTCCAGTTCCTCCAAAGTGAAGCTTAATTTATGGATTTGCTCGTCCAACCCTTTCTCCCTCAAAGCAAAACGCTGCATGGTTCCCCCAATTTCTTTAGGAACGAAGAATTGGATTTCAACATAAAGGTCCAGACCGTCTTCTTTGATGTCATAAACCAGTTCCACTTCTTTGTACTTGTCCTTGAATTCTTCCGGTGCAAAATATTCGAGCTCATGTGCCAATGCCACGTTCCTCTTTGACAGTGCTGGATATAGAGGGTGGTTGAGTATTCGTTTATCTGAATGCCAGGAGACCTTGAATCCTGGATAATTAATGACTTCTTCCCGGTTTGTTTTCCGGAAGCCCATTTCCTCAGTCAGTACCCTGTTCACATGCGTCACGATTGGATGTTCATGGACATTGATAAAATCCATATCCCTGGGATCAAGTCTATATGGAAGATCGATATCCGTCTGGACCCAGCACTTTCTGTTCCACACATTATTTGGTGTATATAGAGGCACCTTCAATTCAAAAGGCAATATGACTTCATTTTCACCCTTCTGATCCTCCGTCAACTTCATCACCACCGTATTCAACGGCAAGTTGCCAATGCGGTCCTCTCCGGTGGCAAACTGCTGCATAAGAGAAACACTTACTTTCTCTACCTCTTTGAACCCTTTCTTACTTGAGAGCCGGACTTCCCCCATCATTGTATCCCCTGGAGTCACTTCTTCTTCGGTTAATACGGTATCTACGGATATATGTCCGATTGTTCTTGTAATCAGTTTTTTGAACTTAGCATTGCTCAGCGCCTTTTTTTGTTTGTTGAACATTTAGATCTCTCCTTATTAGTAGTTTCATTTTCTTCTAGTTTCTAATGTTTGGAGCAAGATTAGCTTTAAAAACCAATGGCAATCTTCTTTAACCTTCATTTTCCTAAAAACCCCGGTGTAATCAAGGTGTAATAGGCCGCTTCAAAATCTCATTCATCCCATCTTTGTTTTGAACAGAATTACTCTTCATTCACTTATAGAATTAAACTTCTCATTAATCAACCTATTCATTTCTTTGTAAGTAGCTTGATTCATTTTATGGAGATCACTTTCAATGTCCTTCGAGTATTTTACTATATCCGATTGTCTTCCATTGGCTTTATCGGATAAATATTTATGAGCTTGATTAGTTAATTTCCCTTCTGCTTTAAGGTAGAGAATGGCTCCCAAAAGGTTGTTATTTTCTTTTATGTGCTTAGAAGACCAATCACTTGTATATTCAAATATCTCACTTGTGTTTAGATATTCTTGGAGATCATTTTCATTATGTGCTTTCTTTTTCCACATTTCCCATTTATCCGCAATTTCTTCTGCTCGATTGAATTCATCGTTTAATTCATCTAAATCGTAAACGTTGGCGTAAGAACCAGAAGCACTTTCAGCTACCTCCTGCAACTGTTTTTGACCTGCAGCATCTACATCAAAACCAATTATATTCACAATTGGATTTACCTTTGAGTTATGTAATGACTGAGCTGCTTCAACTGGATCTCCATCGCATGTTTCTATTCCATCACTGACTAGGAAAATGATGTTCGTGTTTTGTTCTGAAGGAAATTGCGAGAGATCTTTTTGGGCTTTCTTCAGTGATGCTGCAACCGGGGTCCACCCTTTAGCATTTATACTATTCAGAGCTTTGTTCAATTTGCTATTATCATAGCTTTGAAAATCATAAATCTTTTCGTTTGCTTTACATGACATCTCTTTGTCTGCATCGCTTCCTGTGCCCTTATGACCATATACCCTAAGCGCAACTTTTGCCTCCCTGGGAAGGGAAGATGTAAAGGTATTAATTGCTTCTCTCGCTAATTCCATTTTAGTTCTTCCATTTATCTGTGTCTTCATACTGCCGCTAGCATCGAGTATGATTTCTACATTTAGATTATCCTTGAATTGGTAGCGGGGGTCTTCAATGTCGGGACTCCCAAATGACTTCACTTTCATTTTATCTAACATGACTTCAGGGCCCTTGTAATCTACAGCAAAGAGTGAAAGTAGATAATTCCAATAAGCTTCAAGGAATTCTTCATCTACCTCACCTTCAATTGTTGGAAGTTTTTCTACCGCGTCAATGACTTCTTTATTTCCTTCATCAAAATCTGAATTTGCAAATGGTCCTGCAGGGTAATCTATGACTTCTTCTAACGTCTCAGGAGCATCCGTGGCTGATACTAACTCTGGAAAATTCGAAAGTTGGTCCATATTATCATTCTGTTGTTTCTCTTTTTTGGGTTCAGTTTTTACCTTTGGATCATGGTTATTGCCTTCGGTTTTTTCATTATGAGATTGGCATCCCATAATTATTAGGGATAAAAATAATACCATTGTTATTTTTATATACTTTTTATTCAAATGAATAGCTCCTTTATATAGTAAAAATAAGAAGTGTCTTGTTAGAATTTTATTAATTATAAGCGGTGTGCTTATCAACAATACTATTCTTAAGAGACGTTGGAGTTATACTTTTCATTAATTTCTTTTTCTATACAACCACTTAGAACCAGGAGAGCTGCAATTAAAATTGTTATTATGGTTTTCTTTATTCTTTTCCCCCTGAATATTAAAAATAATTATGTACACCAAGGAAACACATATTGATTTCTAGCTTATTTAATTTATTTCATTCATTTCCTTGGTTAAATTATGATTTATAATGATTAAAGTAGGCTCTCCATAAATACACTTTGAGTTTTAACAACTATATAGAAATTGAATCCGTTGTCCTATTTGTCTCTTTATCATTTTTTAATCTGTGAAACACAAAAGCTGCATGGACTCCTCGAGAATAAACAGTGATAAACAAGGCCATCATGATTAATCTGCCAGTCCAGAAGCCTGCAGTTGCATTTTGAATTGAAAACAACATGATAATTTGAGCCAATAAATACATAACGAGCAGCCCAACTGCGGCAGTCCTGCTTTTTTTCACAAACAGCCATACCACCAAAATGAGACCAACTATTAAATCAATAAAGCTCCATATATTCAAACCAGGAATAATAGACTGTCCTATCGCCATGGTAATAACAACTAGCAAAAGTTGTATCCCCAGACTTATTGAGGCGATAATCCCCATTAAATTCACTCGTTTCTTCGCATCTACTTTGTTCAAAGCACTAACTCCTTATTAATCTATTCTTTTTATCCCTACCAAGATTAAGTATTTCAACCTACTAATATTACTTATTTTGGAAATTAATTTTTACTAAAAAGAGCTTGAACTGATTTATTCAAGCTCCCGTATTTTCTTTCATCTGAATCTGATGAATATGGTTCTTTCTCATATAGGGCAATGCTATTCCCACCACAACTGCTGTCAAAGGAAGACCGCCATCCCCTGCCAGCCATTCTATAATAGACACTGGTACATATATCACGTAGAAGAAAATCATCAGGAATAAATAAAAAATTCTCCAGCTTTTTTCTTTTATGGCCATTTTAAAACCACCTTTGATCAGTTATAGATATTTTCCAAGTACTTTAATTTCGGTCCATACCCTTTTTGAGGAATTTTCCGTTCAAAGTATTCTACGAATTTATTATCATTGATGCTTTCAAAAGTAGCTGTAGATTTCACTTCCACTCTCCAATCATCCTCTGACAGTTTCACTTCGGTTTCTTCAGAATTAGCTCCGTTTGCATTAATCATTGATTGAGCTGCACTTTTAACTTTGTTCTCTATAGAAATTTGAGAAAAGTGGTCTTTAAATGTCTTTTTCAGTTGAGGATGTTCTTCCAATTCCTTAGTCAATACTTCATTCAAAGCATTTAAATATGCAATATCAGAAGACTGACCTGAATTTTCAAACTCAGTTTGTTTATCTTCTACTTGTTCTTGAATTGATTTCCCTAAATCTAAGACTTTCTGTGCAGTTGAGAAGGGGCTTCTATCAAATTCCTCAATGGTTTTGGTCGTTTCAGTGATATATACCGATGTCCCCGCAAATGCTGCTTGTTCCACTGAATTATCAGCCTGTGCCTGGACTATATATACCTTCGAAACATTAGCTACAATTAAAAATACAATTGCCACGATTCCAAACAACCATAAAATAAAGAAGATGGAATTTCCCTTTTCATTATTGATATACTTCTTCATTTTACAAGCACCTGACCTACAGCTGACTGATCAAACGAAAGGGCTGTTTTATCTTTCCATTGCTTCGGGATGAACACAAGTGGATGGTCAACTGATACATTCATTTCAAATTTCCCGTTAGCATCCATTGGGGAGATAGTAACCCCTTTGTATGAGATTACTGAACTTGATCCAAGTGCATTTTTTACCGTATTTTCAGCTTCTATACTGTCTTTAGTAGCTGAATAAGTCTTGGCTCCTTCATTTACAGCTGTTTTAACAGTATAAACAGCATAACCAGTGGCTACGACTTGCCATAAAAGCAGGAAGAACATAAAGAAGAAAGGTAGAATACCTAAAAACTCAAACGTAAGAGCACCATTTTCGTTTTTCATTCTCTTAGAAAAGAGTTTACTCATTTTTAACCTCTCCCAAATTCTTCAATCTTATTAATCTTGAATTGTAAATACCAAACGTGAAATAAAACCAATAATACAGGTTTTATTTCTACATCCTGACTGTTCATTTCTATAACTTCCTTAGTTCTAAAAGCAGAGTAATACAATAAGCCTAAGAAGTAATACGATAATATCAGGTTGATGGATTCAATGGTAGTTTCTCCATAAGGTGTTAGGAATGCTCCCCCAATGAAGTTAATGACCAATGAAAGAATCAAATATATTGCACAAACAATCCACCACTTATAGGGAATTTTATCTTCGGATGTAATATTGTTGATCTCTTTTTTTCTATTAATAAACCAAAAAGCCAAATAAGTCCCGCCAGTTATTACAGTTAAAAACACCGTAAGAAAAACATTTACTTTTTTCATTGGTTTTTTAGACATACAATTCTTCTCCTCCGTTTTTATATTTTAATGTCAAGTAAATATAGATAAGAGGGAAAAGAGCCGCGTTGATCAATGACCTGGAAATAACGTAAACATAGAAGTTATTATCAAACGAGCTTAAGAGAAAAGTGATGCCCGACCATGCTAAAAGATTAATACTAAGAATAATAAGCAAATCTATCAGTATGAAGAAGTTCTCTTTAATCAACACGTTGCCAATTCTCTTGAAAATATGCGAAACTTTCTTTTGATCTATAAATAGTGGAAATAAGATAAGAAGAATTACACAAATGATAGAGGGGACTATTAGTACAATCCCCCAAACGGCAATAGTAAAAAGAGCTAAAGTAAATAATATAATCATCCCAAAACCATTAACAAACTCTTTAATTAATTCCCTAAGTGTACTAGATTCTTCGTCATTCACCTCTGATAAAGCAATTCTAATAAATGGCGGATAAAGCAAGGTGAAATTAATCAATGTGATTAAGGCTGCATAGATATTAGCATACTGAGTGTCCACCTCTTGAAATACATAAAAAATTGCCTGAAAGCAAAATATTGAAACTGGAACAACGAGAACCAGTCCTAATAGAATTATTTTAAGGAGATTCCGATTATAAATATCTAAGCTATCCTTAAACATTTTCTCTACCTAACTTTCTATATACTATTTTCACAACAAATAACGCAGCTATAAGTGATAAGGAAGTACTTAACAATAGATTATTATTAATTTGCACCGGATCAGCCAGAACATAGACATTAAACATGTAGTAAGCAGCAAAATAGTTCAAGACGGTTAATGATACACTTCCCAAAAAAGCTGCAGCATAAGGGGTATGCTTATTTTTGAGTGGTGCTACAATTCCTATAACTACATTGGAAAATAAAAATAGGAAGTAAATGATTACCGGCAGTGACGGCATATTAAACAAACCGATAATAAACGAAATGATAATAGTAAATAGCAAAGTAATACCGACTGCTTGAAGCAGTCCTTTTAAACTAAACATAAAATACAACCCCTTATGCATAAAAATTATTTGTTTAATTCATTCATTCTTTCTGGTGTTATAAGAAGAATGGGAGCAATGAAAAGAAAAAACACAGCTCCAAAGAATAGAAAGATAGAGATTGTAAACGCATCAGGATTCGCGCTTAGGTTCGCATTTAGAAATAATATTGTGCCAAAAACTATAATAAGGGGGACAGTAATCATGTAGACACGTCCCAGGGCAGATTTAGTAGGGTTTTGTACTCCTCTGGCAATTCTTTCAGATATAAAATAAGGGATCGCTGCCATAGCTATAAGGAAAAATAATGCTATCCAAAAAATAAAACTATCAGCAAACACCCTAAATAACGGAATTGAAAAAAAGACCGATAACGCTACTAACATAAAATATGATAGTAGCGAAAAATACCTCTTGCTGTTTTGACGGTTATACCTCCACAGCAAGTAGAAAACAAAGCCAATTGTTAATGAGAGAACCACATTAAACCCTAACAATGTCCAATTTTCTTCAGGAACAAAACTACACAAAAATCCCATCAAGAGTAAGAGAAATGTAGTTTGGACTATTCTACTCTTCTTAAACGATACAACTTCTTTAGCCAAATAAACCACCTATCCTTTTAAAAGCAGATGAAACACCATCAGATACAGCTTTCGCCCCTTTTTTAGCTAAATCAACCCCACCATCATAGGCATTTTTAATTAATTTAGTAGCCCCTGCTTTAAGCCTTCTTCCAGTAGCTGTGCCGTTAATTAAGTAAGTGGTAGTTAACCCTGCTCCTAATCCCACAATTGCTCCTACGGCCGTTCCAACAACCGGAACAGCTGAGCCTGCCAGTGCACCAGCAGCCATACTAGAAGCAACACTGCCAATAGCTGTAGATCCAACGCCTATTGCAACATCAGTAGTAAGAGTTGCTGCAAAATCTGTACTTCCTATTCCTTTTGATCGTTTGATCGGATCATCGCCAAATCCATAATCGTAAATTGAATTAAACGAAGATAAAACTGCATTTACAGGCCCACCCAGCTTTAATGAATTACTAAATTTCCAAAAACTCTTAGAGGCGGGATTCCATGATTCGTTAAGGGACTTTACTAATGAATTTTTTGTATTACCCCAAAAGCCTGCGCCCCCACCAATCGATTTACTTTCAAAGAAACTGTCAAACCTAGATTTTCCAATATGTCTTGAATTGGGACCAAAGTGTGCTTCATTCCCATCAAATTTATACGTTTTATATCTTTGATAAAACCAATCTGAAATTTTATTGTTTAACTTATTCTTTCCATAAACGGAGTATTTTCCGTTGCCTAAGTCTTTAAAATTAAAACCTGCATAATAAGAGGCGCCGGCTTGCGCAATTTTGTCAAAAACACTTAGTCCGTACCTTTTGTAGTCTTTAAGAAGACCTACCATAACTCCCGCTGGACCTCTATTGGTATCGGTGCTACTAACAAACAAATTTAATACAGATGGATTAGATTCGTCGGCAGTACCTTCGGAAGTTTTCCCTTCTCCGTCAGGGTTTCCATTTTCCACAGAATTCCCACTTGCATCGGGATCTCCGCCTTCGAACCCTGTACCGTTTCCGTCCGGATCTCCACCTTCTACAGCATTTCCGTTACCGCTTGGATCTCCGCCTTCGACAGCCTTACCGTTTCCATCAGGATTACCGCCTTCAATAGTTTTACCATCTCCATTGGGGTCTCCTCCTTCAACGGCTTTACCATCTCCATTAGGGTCTCCTCCCTCAACGGCTTTACCGTTACTTCCTGGATCCCCGCCTTCAATAGCTTTACCATTACCATCCACGTTTCCTGAACTGGTTTCACCGGCTCCCGATGGATCTCCAGGGGAAATCGGGTCCCCAGGGGTAAAGCTATCTCCAATAAAAACAAAATTAGGAGGGAGCGGAGGAGCATTGGGAATGATGAAAGTTCCGTTAGTCAATGGGAAGTTTTCTAAAATCGGTGTCCCGGAGCTTATGTTCTTCCCATCATTATATGAATCTCCCGGAACTATTGCATCTCCCGGCTGATAGACATCACCTGGTACAAGAAAATCTCCTCCGCTAATAGGATCCCCTGGGCTGATTGCCTGGCCAGGTTTGATGGGTGTTCCTGGGGTGATAAACGAACCGGCCACACCAACCAGCGGGAATACATTCCAGAATAAAAGAATGCTAATTAACATCAAGCTGAATAGTTTTGTGCTATTTACTTTTTTCATATAATCACCCCAGTTCTATTGACTATTAAGTTGATACTTCTCTTCCAGTGCTTTTTTCGCTTCTTGATAGTTCTTTTCGTTTAATACCTTCAATTGATTTTTAAATTCATCAATCTCTCCACTGATCCACTTATGGTACTCATTGTTCTTATTTTGTAAATAATCCCTTGATTCTTTACTCATATAATCAAATTCAGTGAAAGTTGAGAGTAATAAATTAATCTGAACTCTTTCATCTGTTGCCTTTACATCTTCCTTGGTTATATATTCGAAGATATCCAAACTGTTTTGGACTTCTTTCAGTTCGATTGATTCCTCACCTTTTTCTTTCCATTTATCCCATGCTTCCGCAACATTATTTATTTTTTTAAGTTCTGCCTTTAGCCCTGCTTGATCTTCAACATTAGAATAAATCCCCTCAGTCGTATCAGCAATTTCCTTTAGCTGCCTTTGACCTTCACCGTCTACATCAAAACCAATCACATTGATAATAGGGTTTAAATTGGAATCATACAGATCTTTTGCCGCCTCTACCGGGTCCTGGTCACACGTTTCAATCCCATCACTTACAAGGTAAACAATATTCGTATTGTTCTCTCCATTAAACTTTGATAAATCTTTTTGAGCTTCTTTTAGAGCAAGAGAGATTGGTGTCCATCCTGTCGGCTTCACTTGGTCCAGAGCTGTTTGAAATTTGGCAGTTTCATAGGTGTTTATTGGATATACGATTTCAGAACTTTTACAAGAGAGTTCTTTATCAGAATCTGCATTGCTTCCCTTATGTCCGTATACCCTCATCCCTACTTTTGTTCCTTCTGGCAGCTCTTTTACAAAATTCAGGATTTCTTCTTTGGCTGACTCCATCTTCGTATTATTACCTGCGTTTTGAGCCATACTCCCTGAAGCATCAAGAATAATCTCAACATTAAGATTTTCTTTGAATTGGTAACGTGAGTCTTCAATTTCTGGATTCCCAAAAGACTGAAACTTTAGCTGTTTCATCATTTCTTCCGGGCCCTTAAAGTCTCTTTGAACCATACTTAGTAATTCTTGATAATAATAATCAAGTTCCTCTTCTGATGGGTTATTTTTAACATCAGGCAAGCCTTTAAATCGTTCCACTGCTTTTTCTTTATCTTCTTGCGTTAATAAGGGAATATGCTTGGATTCTTCACCAACAGGCATTTCTTCCAATTCTTCATAAGAAGACGGCAGTGGTTTGACATCTAACTTAACTTCTTCCTTATTCTTTTCAGTGTTTTTTTCTTCATTATTGTCTTTAGTAGATTCATCATTTGTTTGTTCTACCTTCTGAGATGCAGTATCTGCTTTTTCATTCTCTTCATTTCCACAACCGATAATAAATATCGATACCCCTAGTACTACAGGCAGTATTCTCTTTAAGTACATTTTTCTGCCTCCTAATTATTGTGAATTAGCCTACCATGTCAGTGATTTTTTGGAAGATGTTACTGATTATCGTTGTAATGCTTCCTTTGCTATCACTTACTGCAGTAGAAACAATTCCTAATACCAGGATCAGTAATGCAGCGAGCCCAAGCCATTCAAGTGACTGTGCACCTCTTTCATTTTTCACCGGTGTTGTTAATTTTACATATAGAGCTGTTAATTTGTTCATCATGATTTTTTCTCTCCTTAAGTTGTTTTATTTTTTATTTACTGAAACATCTGTAGGATGTTTCGGTTTTCACTAAACATATTTATAATCATTAAACCGCCAATAAGTATTAGGGCTGATGGAAGAACGAGAAAGGTTGTTATAAGCGTTACTTTCGGTGATGCTTTCGCCGCTTTTTCTTTGATCATTTCTTTCTTGATTTTTCTCATTTCCTCAGCTTGCAGTTTAAATGTTTTTGAAATTGGAACACCAAGGCGTTCGCCTTGAATCAATGATTTAATAAGGAGCTGGAACTCCCTGCTGTCGTTCCGTTCCAAGAGAGTTTGATATGCTTCTCCCCTGGGAACCCCTACACTTAATTCTTGGATGAACCGACCAAATTCTTCTTTGATTGGTCCTTCAAAATAGGGTACTATATCTTGCAAAGCCTGATTTAGCCCTACTCCTGCTTGAAGTGTGACACTCATCGTGTCAAGGAAGTCAGGAAGCTGGAATGAAAGATCTTCCTGTCTCTTCTTGGCTTTACCATTTAACCAGAGAATTGCCCCTCCATAACCTGCAATGGGATAAAGGATAACAGCGACTTGCGAAAACGGCAGCTGCAAAACCAGGCATATTCCACCTATTATCAGTCCGATTACCAGAAAGAACATCTTTAACCCCTGGAATCTCTCAACAGTCAATCCGTATGGATGTCCCGCTTTGATTAATAGCTTATTAATTTCGTGATCTTCACTGAAAAAATTAACCCGCTGACCGATTGCTGTGAAATCATCCGCATACCCAAAGATTTTGGTTAAGATCTTTTCTTTTCTAGTAGCTTTTTTTTCGAAAGAATTATAGATATAGGTTTTTTGAGCTACTTCTTTTTTCAATTCGTTTTTTGTCACTATATAAGAATAGAAGCTTTTTAAGCTTAGGCCTAAAAATAATAGAGTCAGTACTAAAAAAATTACGATTAATCCATCCATGCCATCACACCCTAATGTTGGTAACCTTTCGCACTAAGAAGAATGTCAAAAAGGTCCCTCCTATGAATAGGAGCAAAAGTATAACACCTAGACCTGTAAATAACGGATCAAGGAAACCCTCAATGATGTTATTCATCATTAAAACAAGAAATATTGGAATGACAGGGACGATATATGCTACATATCTTTGTTCCGCAGTCATTGTTTTGATTTCCTGCATCAGGATCTTCCTTTCTTCCAGTGTCTGACCCATTTCATCCAGCACAGAAAATAAATTACCCCCTGCCTTTTTTTGAATGAGTATGGTAGCGACAAATAACTTGAATTCTCGATTATCGATCCTTTTCTCCATAGATCTGATTGCAGTGTTGAAATCAATACCTAATGAAATTTCTTGAGCCAGTCGTTTAAATTCACTCTTTGCAGGTTCACTTATTTCTTGAGCTGCAAGCTGGACACCCTGATTAAGAGTCATCCCCGACCTTGTTGCGTTTGCAAGAAGCCTGCATATTTCCGGTAATTGCTGGGCAAGACGCTGCTTTATTATATTTTTCCTTAATAAGAAGACAAGCCTCTTTCCGCCCTCAAGAAACATAAGCGATACGAAAATGCTAATAAGAAAATTAAGGTTAAAGAAGTTGCCAAGTACGATAACAAACCCCATAGCGGCTACTACCTGTGCTCCAAAGTACTCAGATGGCGTCAATGGAATATTGGCAGATCTTAACTTTTCATAAATGGGTTTGGCTGTCTCTGTACGATCAAATCGGTCTCCCAAAAGTACAATGTAACTTTTTCTCTTCTCGCCATTACTATAAAAGTCGTGAACTTGCTTCCTCCACTCCCGCTTTTCTTTCCTGTACTCGAGGAAAAAATTCAATGCAATTATAAATACCAATGTAGCCAGAGTAGTGACTAAAGCTGCAATCAAGTGCTCACCTCCTCATATAGAGGGCTAAAGGCAGATTCGGATATTTCATTCCCAAATACCTTCAAACGCTCTAGACATTTCGGAACATAACCAGTAGCTGTATAGTATCCTTCGATCGTGCCATCTTTTTTCATAGCTGTACGTTTATAGGTGAAGATTTCTTTCATTTCATGACTTCCATCCGCATTTTTCATAACTTCTGAGATTGAAATAATCTTCCTGGTACCATCCGTTAGACGAGTTGCTTGTACGATGATATCCAAAGCACCGACTATATATTCTCTGACAATATGAGAAGGAAGGTCCATCCCCGCCATCACGACCATGGCTTCCACACGTCGAAGCGCATCCTCAGGTGAATTGGCATGGACTGTAGTAATGGAACCTTCATGACCGGTGTTCATGGCCTGAAGCATGTCAAAGGCTTCCCCGCTTCGTACCTCTCCTACGATAATACGGTCGGGTCTCATACGAAGAGCATTTTTCACCAAGTTCCTGATAGAAACCTCTCCTCTTCCTTCTACATTTTCAGGTCTTGCTTCCATCCCTACTACATTCGGTCTATCCAGCCTTAACTCTGCAGAATCCTCTATCGTTATGACGCGTTCTCCAAATGGTATAGAAGCAGCTAAGACATTAAGTATCGTGGTTTTACCTGATCCTGTCCCCCCCGATATCAATGTATTTAATTTGGATTTAACTACGGCATCAAGAAACTTAGACATATTGGAATTTAACGTGTTGAAGTTAAGCAGATCATCCATTTTGAACGGTTCAGCTCTGAATTTCCTTATGGAAACCAACGTACCGTTTAAACTAATCGGAGGTATGACAGCATTCACCCTGCTTCCATCTGGTAACCTTGCATCTACCATTGGTGAGCTTTCATCAATTCTCCTGCCAAGAGGTGCAACAATACGGTCTACTACGTGCCTAACATGTTCATCATCCCTGAACTTCACATGACTGATTTCTAGCTTACCTAGCCTCTCAACATAGATTTCTTCATATCCATTAATTAAGATTTCTGTAATCGTTTCATCATTAATCAGAGGCTCTAGAGGCCCGTATCCCACAGACTCATCTAAAATTCTAGATATTAGTAACTCTTTGTCATTCCGTGAAATAATCACTCTTTCTTCCGACATGAATTGTGATACAAGTTGTTCAATCTTTAGTCTCATCTCACCTTGAGTGAGTTGTGTTAGGGCTTCGAGGTTTGTATCTCTTAATAACCTGGATTTATAATGCTCTACAAGATCATCCACCAGGTGATTCTCATATTCATAGGAAGTCGGTCGATTCTTACTCATTTTTTCTTTTCGTTTATCAAATAGAGACGACATCGTTTCCCTCCTAGTTTAAGACTGACTTAGCAAACTTTCTGACATCCTTAGCAAAAGGAATAAGTCGCTTCTCCTTAGGAGACTTTCTGATTGGTTCTCCTTTATTTACATATGGCTGCAGCCCTTTTAGATCTCTGCGAATGGATGCTGAAATCGGGAATCTCAAGATATCCTTTAAATCACCTTCTTGAAGTTCGTTTTCTTTAGAAACTTCATTAAGAATGATTTCCATACGCGACTGCAGATCGATCCCCAGCCTGGTACATAATTCTTCATAGTGCTTTAACACCTTCAACGAGGATGTTTCCGGATAAAGTACATAATATATTTTGTCTGATTCTTCTAAGGTGGTGACCATTAAATTATTCACTTCGGAAGGTAGATCGATAATAACGTAATCAAACGATCTTCGACATGTTCTTAATAACTTAGCAATAAATTGTTCATCCAGCGTTTCCCCTACTTCCGCATCACAAGGGCTGACCAGGATTTCCATTTGAGAGTGAGATTCAGTTTGAGAAACGTTTCTTACGTGGTTCTCATTCAGCTCATTTATAACCGGTGACAAATCTGCTATTGACCGGTTCGATTCGATGGACATGATGGTCTCTATCCCCCCATATTGAAAATTAAAATCAAGCAGAATGACCTCTGCTGCTGATTCAAGCTTTAAGGTTTGCGCAAATGTCGAGGAGATAACGGATTTTCCGCTCCCCCCTTTAGCACTATAAAAGGAAAAGATTTGACCCCTTCCTTTTCCAAAGACCACTTGCTTATCTTCTTGACTGCTTTGTTTCAATGCGTAATTTTTCTTAATCGTCGGAAACCTGCTCAAGAAGAGAGACATCTCATCCGGTAAGACGAAGAAATCCTCCGCTCCTGCTCTTGTTACATTTCTCAAAACCGTAATTTCTGAACTTACAGCCAGAAAGATCACATACGTAGTAGGGTTAACCGTTTTAATATATTGAATCAACTCTACTGAATTATCATTATCTGACTGAACAAACACAATGATATCCCTGGTCTGTCTGTTCACTTCCCTTACAGTATCTTCCGGACTGATAACTGTTACGGTACTCTCTTCCTGTTCTAATGTATTGAGTATTTGGTTTGTAATGATTTCATCTTCACTAACTAGTAGAATATCAAGATTCTTTTCCATTTGTTGTATCTCCTTGATTTGATTCTTTTGGTTTATCCTGACTAGCTGGTTTATCTTCTTTTTTCGTTTCCTCTTTTGGTTTTTCCTCAGGTTTGGCTTCAGAAGTAGTTTCTGTCTGAGCCGGTTCTGATTCTTTTCCTACATTTGCTTTTAATATCCTTATATGTTCGGCATAGTTTTGTACATGGATTAATTCAGACGCTTTTTCTTTCGGTACTACCACGGCAACCCCGGCAAAACTTTTTTCATCACCTTCAGCGTAAGAGACGGGAACGTCCTCCATAAATAATTCTGTTTTTCTTTCGCCATTAACCTCTCTGGACACTATGATGTCAATTCTATCTAAGGCTGCTATTACTTGATCAAATTGAATTTTGTCATTCCTATAAATAGCTACTACTCTATCGTTTTCATTATTTAGATTTGAGGCAGGTTTAATCATATTTGTTGTAATAATGTCTCCATCACTTAGAGGGACTACAGAAACCCTATCTTTTAATTCAAGCTTTCCTGTAACATGGGATTCTGTTACGAATTTATTCGGTATTTCCATTGCTTGAATTTGGTTTTCCTTTATCAAAGTTCTTGAAGGTATGTCTCCTTTTGCAACATACACCTTAGTCATTCCGCCCAGTTCGGAATTAAGATCTTTTACCTTGTCATAAACTAAGTAACCAGCTACAAGCGCTAAAAGAAAAGCTAAAAATAAAAATATAAATGCCCTTTTTTTGGACTCAATCATTCCATCTTCACTCCATTGTCCGAGTTATTAACTACATTCTTACAAGTATGGTTCTAGCTATTAAATTCATCATTCCATCGCCTCAAACAAACTCTCCCTCTCACTCTTCACTTTCTAGTTCTTCAGTGAAATCGTCTTTCTTTTGCCAGGACATCCCCCTGCTGTTGAAGGGTCTACGGATCTGTTAGTGATTTCGATTCCACTGGAGGCCAATGAACGAACAGCTGATCAATAGTGATGCCAATCTCCTCATATGCTTCTCTCTCCTTTGGTCTGGATGATTTACATTCTGCTTGCTTATGTATCCATTCAAATCCTTTTCACTAGACCTATATACGAATGAAAAATAAACATGATGTCAATTCCACCCATAAATGATACAAATGTATCACTTTTCAATATTTTGGAATTTAATCAACTCTTATTTACCACCAATTTCAGGTTTAAAAACCTGATTGTCATATTTTGTTCATGATTTTTTCCTATATATTAATTATCACCCCATACTACTAACGTCAATGACCGCAGGGATTTGTCGAATCCTGTCTGTTATTTTAGAACTATACACACAAGCGAAAAGCACAGGATATAAGGCATTAAGTTCCGTGCCAAAAGTTTCAACAGATATAAATCAACAGTCGAAGCAGAGGTAAAAATGGTAAGTTTTAGGTGATTTATTACAAATGTTAAATTTAGTAGGTAATTGTAATTATTTGTGAAGGGGTGTCTGTTTAAATACCCCGCCCCATAAAAAGAGCTCCCCGTCTTTTGACGAGGAGCATTTCTTTCTTATTTAAGGAGTTTTTCAATCTCATCCAGCAATGCTTCAGGGGAAACGGCCGGTTCTCCCCCGCCCTGGATAAAGTCTTCTTTCCCTCCACCTTTTCCGTTGATCAGGGCGAAGATTTCGGGAGCGAGTTCTTTTAGGTTTTGGTCCGCTTGCTTCCCTTTCGCTCCGACAACTTGAAGTTTGTCATCATTTTGGACTGCAAGGAATACAACCGCTTCTTCTTTTTCGGCTATGACCTGGCGGGCAAGTTGTTGAAGCTCTTGGATGGGGCGGTTCTGATAGGACCCTTTAATGAATCCGGTGCCCTCTGCAAGCGGGATTACTTTACCGCAAAGTTCTGCCGCTTCATACTTTATCAGTTCCTGTTTCAATTCGTCCATCTGCTTTTCTTGCAGTTTGACTTTATCGATCAGCTGACGGGCTGCGTCTTTCATTTTTTCTTGAGGGGATTGAAGCAGGGCTGTCAGATCCTTTAGTACTTCATTCTTTTGATGAAGCTGTTCCAGGACCCGGTCTCCACACACGAACTGGAGACGTATGTGTCCTTTATGCTTTTCCCAATCGAGGATTTTAACGGCCCCCACTTCTGAAGTTGAGCGGGGATGTGTGCCCCCGCAGCCGTTGTAATCAAAGTCCGGAATGATGACCAGCCGTACATCATCGGATACGGCAAGCGCCTTACGTAATGGATATGCAGCCGCTTCTTCTGCCGTCATCCATTTCGTTTCGATCGGCCTTGCTTCCCTGATCACGAGGTTGGCCAATTTTTCTGCTTTAAGTGCATCTTCCCCAGAGATTTTTTCGACGGCGAGATCGATGGTCAGGATGTCTTTTCCCAAATGAAAGCTGATCGTTTCATATCCGAGCTCTTCTGCAAAAGCTGCGGATAGAATATGCTGTCCGGCATGCTGCTGCATATGATCAAACCGTCTCTTCCAATCCACTTTCCCCATGGCCGCTTCAGGAAGTTCTTCAAACGGCCTTTCTATATAATGCCGGATTTCCCCGGCAGCCTCTTCTACATCTAGCACCTTGATACCGTTAAGGCTTCCCTCATCATACGGCTGTCCCCCGCCAGTCGGGTAGAAAGCTGTCTGCTCCAATACAACATACCAGCGGCCGTCTTCTTCCTGCCCTTGATGGTGGATGGTTGTCCCAAATGTTGTCAGGTACGCATCTTCGTAATATAACTTTGTCGTCATTGGATTCCCTTTCCTCTCCTTTTTCTATTACTTTATCATATCCAACACCAAGGGCCCGCACACAAACACCCAGTCCTTCATAAAATATCAGGAATTCAAGTGGGAAGAATGCGTCATTCCTGTGATATCAATGTGAAAAGGTGAGAATATGAATCTGGGCAAAAACATGATCATGACCATCGTCTCTGTCTTTATCATCCTTTATTTAGGGACACTGATTTATTTTCTTAAGGATGGAAGCGATGAAACAAGAAAATCCGCCGGAATGAATCCTTCAACTGGGCAATCCAATGCAACCATCACCATTCATACCAATGTACAAAATAATATTTACGGAAACTCCAATGTGGAAACCACCATTGTGAATGACATGACCAGTGATACGGATTATGACATACAAAATGAGATCGACAACCAGGCAGAAGGCAGTGGGAAATCGACGTTCTCTAACTCGATTGATAACCAATTTGAAGGAAAGGCAGAAGGCACACTTTCCAATACCCTTAAAAACTACCTAAACGGAAGCGGAAGCTACGGTTTGGATAACAACGTACTGAACAATCTTGGAGTCAATGTGGATGTGAAGGTCACCAATGATGTAGGGAACGTAACCAGCGGCCGTAATAACGGCGGGGGAGAGGATGGAAACGGTGGCGATGGAAGTGATGGCAATCAGGATCCAAACCCGGAAGTCGTCTGGGGTATCGATTCTGCCAGTGAAACGACGGAAGGGTTCTATGCATGCGTGAGGGATAATTTCGGTGACCCGGAAGTGTTCGGACGCTACATCAAAACACGGGATGGGGTCTCGATCGGCTTATCCCCTGAACAGGTAGAACTAATCCATTCCAAAGGGGATACGATCCTTCCCATCTATAATAATTTCAGTGATGCGACCGGATTTGAAAATGGCGTGAATCAAGCGAAGGCTGCCATCCAGGCTGCTGATGAGCTGGGGATCCCGGAAGGTGTCGCGTTATTTGCAGATATTGAACCGACCTATCCGGTGGATTCAGAGTTTATCCGGGGCTGGTATGAAACAATAGCTTCTTCTAAATATGAATCTGGTATTTATGGAATATTCGATACGGAAAGAGCTCTCTTTAAAGAATACAATCAAGCGGTGGAAAGCAATAATGATATTTTGAAAGAGAACTATATTTGGACGTCTTCACCGAGTGTGGGAATCACCACCCAGGCTGATGCTCCTGATTTTGCCCCTGAAGCCCCTGACAACTCTCTTGCTCTCGGCTGGCAGTACGGCATCGATGCCGAGGCATGTAATATCGATACGAATTTGTTCGATGAGGATTTGCTCGAGGTCCTTTGGCAGCCATAACTTCTTGGGCTCCAATAAAAAATAAATGCAGCTGACCTTTATAAGGTTAGCTGCATTTATTTTTCCACGTTTTCATGACTTTATCATACAACTGTTATTTCAAAGTCTCTTAACCCTCTTCTTAAAGCAATGTAGTAAAAATAACCAATCTGTTTATTCTATCAATTATTGTTTATACTCTTTTAAAGAAGGAGGTGTCCAAAATGTTGAAAGAGTTTAAGAAGTTTGCCCTAAAAGGAAATGTAATCGATTTAGCCGTCGCAGTGGTCATTGCTGCTGCATTCGGGAAGATTGTATCCGCGTTAGTGGACTACATCATCATGCCGCTGGTAGGTACACTCCTTGGAGGCATCAGCTTTGAACATTTAACGGCTACAGTTGGGGATGCAGTGATCGAATATGGACTATTCATTCAAGCAATTGTTGATTTCATTATAATCGCCCTATCCCTATTCGTATTCATCCAGGCATTCAATCGTTTAAAACGAAAAGAAGAAATTGCTGAAAAAGCACCCGTGGTAGATCCGAAAGTTGAACTTTTGACGGAGATCCGCGATTTACTGAAGAAATAAAGAAAAAGGCTTTCCACATTCTAAGAATGAAGGAATGCCTTTTTCTTTGACTAATAGGATATCCCCGTACGAGTATGTGTCTTTTCAAATTCGGCCGGATCCGGGTCAAAATATTTCTCATTAAAATCCGCTACAAACTTATCATCCTTGATGTAGCCGGAGCCCCAAGTCGGATCCATCGTCAGCCATTTACCGTCCACTTTTGCTTCGACCCAGGCATGCCGCTGCGGCCACCATCCGCCCCGGGCCATCCCTTCAACGAATCTCGCTTCAATGTCACTTGCCCTTAAGAGCGCGATGGCAAGATAAGCATAGTCCTGGCATACGCCCGTTTCCTCGTCGAGCGTTTTCATGGCACTATCATCCCACTCGAATTCTTCATTTTCAAGCTTTTCTACATCATAGCTGACATTCTTCGCTGTGTAATCATAGATTGCCTTCACTTTTTCACGGTCTGTCTTCTTCCCGGCTGTCAGCTTTTGAGCTAATTCTTCAATTGTTGGATGATCAGATTCCACGCCTCTTGAAGGCAGGAGATCCCTTTTATCTTCACCGGTCGATTCCACTTCGAACTTGGCAAAGCCGTAGAACCTGAAGGAATCACTGTTTTCTTCCTTGATTTCCGGTACACTCAAGGTCACCTCGTATGTACCGGGACCAAATCGGAGGTAGAAGGAATCATCGAATGTGAAGTCTTCCACAGGAATGACGTCAAGCGCTTCATCCTCTCCTTTTTTCGTCTTGATATAGATATGATCGGTTTCCGGACCGAACTCGGCTTTCGGATCGATTGTCCCTTTTACCGTGTACAATCCATCTGTCTCTTCCCCTCCATATTGCGGGGATTCCAAGGTGACCCCACGCTCCATGTAGGTCTCGGAGTATTCAACCGGACTCATCATTCGTTCAGACTCGTTATCGATTAAAATCGTTGTTGCTGTCTGATAGTAATTCTCCCGCTCCTCATCAGGAACAAGCACTTCAAGCTCATGAACCCCTTTTCCATAAAATAAAGGCACGTCATAGGAGAATGTTCCATCTTTAACAGGAATGACATGCGTCCATGTTTCACTGTCCTTTTTCAACTTCAGCATGATGGTATCGCTATCCGTCAACTGGCCCGCCTTACCTTGCAGGGCGAACACTTCACTTTCCTTCGTATAACTGGAATCGAGACTCACATTCAATTCGGCATCCCTGCCAAACGGAGTATATGTCACGTCCCGCTTCATTTCAGGGTTTACATTATGGACGATAAAGGAGGCCGTGTCATAAAAATAATTCTCTTGATCCTTACTTGGCAGCTGCACCTTCACGCTGTATTCTCCCTCGCCGTTGAAGAAATGGATCGATTGCTTGAACTTGCCATCCCCGATTGGCGTGTAATATTCAAGCTGGTCGCCAGCCGGTCCTTCCTCCGTTGAGCGAACCTTGATCCAGGCATAGTCCGATTTCAATCCGGAATGCTTCTCGATAGCCCCTTTGATCACCACTTCCCCATTCGCGGCGAATTCCTTGTGTGAAGGCTCCTCCATGGTCGCACCTATTTCCTCGCTGTAGGAGGTCAGCTCGATCGGTTCGAGCTCAAACTCACCGTTTTTCTCTTTCACGAGCTTTTCGTATTTATCTTCTTCTTTCGTCTCTTCTTTTTCAGCTTTCGTATCAGCCGAACTGCTGCATGCGGACAGGGACAGCAAACCGGTCATAAAACAAAGCATTATGAAAGCTATTGGATTGTTACGTTTCATAAGATTCTCCCCCAGGCTTATTAATCATCTCCGTTTTGCATCATCTCTCATATGTACGTTTTATACATTTTTTGGTTCCTGATTCTTTTTTCCCATTTTACCTTATTCTTCAAACCTGAATTTTCGGAAAATAAACCTTGATCACCGCAGTTGATTTCTGTGCAAGACTCGCTTGTGCTTAGTGGCGATCCAATTCCTTAAAAAGAATGGCAATCCTTAAAAGAACACAATCGGAAATTATTTATAAAAAGCAAGGGAAAGGCAGAGGAAAAGTAAAGTTAGATTTTTATTTTCTAGTAAAAAATAAGAAATGAAAAAAAGAAGCTTCCCATTAGTTTGGTTACTAATGAGAAGCCTCTTTTGTTTCGTGTCAGGGATTAGGAGGCAGATGTCCAGCCTCCACTCCTAGAAACTCCGGGCTCTTCACATGTTAGCATTGATAAACACAATGTATTTTTATTTAGGACTTATATGAATACCCTCACTTTTTCTCCAATCTGCATAGAAAATCTTGGTTTTATCATTATACCCATTAGCTGTTAGTTCATTATTTAGCCACTCTTCATCAAATCCACACTCACTTAAATTGTCCCATAAAACTTCACCGTCAATAATTAAGCTGATCGGTAGATCTACAAAGCTTTCTGGCAGGTTGAGATCTTGCTTGTCTGGTTGTTGATATTTAGATTTTAGCAGTGTGCTGATTTGACCATTAGGTTCGAGTGTGCCGTATTGGACTTCACGTACGGAAAAAACATTATTTTGTCGAAGTAAGCTTAATATTTGATTCATATCTAATTTGTTTTTTTTCGCAATATTTCGGTCAATGACACCATCTCGAATGATTATTGCAGGTTTCCCTACTAATACAGAGCGTGTCGATTTTATTTTCAAAGTAAGAAATTCTACACCCAACATCAGCAATGTCCACAAACCGACAGCATATAAAAAAGACAAAATTCCGATATCGTCCTCATAAATAGTATTTTCTAAAAACCCTCCAAGCAATAGCACAAATACTAAATGAAATGGTGTTAGCTGATAAATGGACGTTTTTCCTGTTAAGATTATAATGAAAAAAAGTGTGAAAAAACCTATGATAACTTTCATTGTCAGTAAGCCCATATTAATAGTATCCAAAATATTCTTTACCTCCTGTTTGTAAAATTACTATAATTTCTAACATTTTAACTAACGTAAAAAGAACATCACTTTTATTATAAACATTTAAGCGCATATCACTAAAAATAATGAACATTAAGAGAGACTTTTTAAAAAAGTACATGCATTTCTTTTTCTAGAAAAGAAGGATTATTCCTTTGTGGACGGAAGAAACGGGAAATAAGAAGCCTCATGGTGAACCGAGGTACTCTGTAACCATAGAAAACATTCAAGATTAGGGATAAAATAAGGTGAGAGTAGATTTGCTAAGGATGTGTGAAGATGGAAAGTATAACTGTCGTTTCTCTTTTAGATGTGATCGGGGAATTGTTTTCTGATGAAATCTCAATCGCTGTATCGAATACAGAGGAATATATTTATTATCGGCCTAGTAAGCGGATTGATTTGAAGATCAAGCCAGGAGATCCTGTAAAAAACGGTACGATTGCTCATAAAGCTTTGGTAACAAAACAAAAAATCTCTGAATTCATTGATCGGGATATATTTGGTGTCCCATATCACGGCATGGCGGTTCCATTTCTCCATGAAGGTCAGCTGGAAGGATGTGTTACCGCAATTTTCCCTGCATTGACCGAGGGGAAATCTGTGGTGACCGTCAAATCTCCTGATGGATGGATTCCGATTCCATTTTCGCAAGTAATGTATCTTGAGGCAAAGGACAAAAAAACTTATGTGTATACTGAAGGGTTTTCAGGTACTCATAAGTATTCGTTACAAGAATTCGAATACTTGTTGCCGAAGGAATCATTCATACGTTGCCATCGTTCCTTCATTGTGAATGTAAATCATATTAGGGAGATCTACCCGGATACCCATTCTACGTTCATGCTTTCGATGAAGAATGGTGCCCAGGTTTCAGTGAGCCAAACCTATTCTAGCTATTTTCGTAAATTGCTCGGGTTTTAAGCGAAGCCGAAAAAGCTAAGGGTGGTTCCTTACGATTCTGTTTCAGTCTCACAATCCGGTCGTTCATCCGAAGTTCTTGTATCTTAGTCTAAAAACACCAATCCCACCCCCGATCAACGTTAAAATTATTGTAATATTCATTATTTTTAGAGGGATGGGATTTATGGAGAATAAACTTGATTGCATTAGAGACCCACGTCTCCGAGACCGTGTGGTAACACCAAAAACAGCAGCATCCTGGATTGAAGATGGAATGACTTTAGGATTAAGCGGCTTTACACGTGCAGGCGATGTGAAAGCGGTTCCATTCGCCCTGGTCGACCGTGCCGAAAAAGAGTCGTTTAAAGTGAACGTGTATACTGGAGCCTCCTTAGGTTCAGATGTTGATAAATTGTTTGCTGAAGCTGGAATCCTAGGTAAGAGACTTCCTTTCCAAGCCGATCCGACTATGCGAAAAGGGATCAACCATGGTGACTTCTTATTTGTAGACCAGCATTTGTCCCATACGGCTGAACTGCTGCGAGCAAACGTAATGGAGGTAGACGTCGCAATTTTGGAAGCGGTTGCGATTACGGAAGACGGCATGATCATTCCAACCACCTCTATCGGTAACTCGTTGAACTTTGCCCAGCACGCCAAATCGATCATCATCGAAATCAATCTGTCCCAGTCTTCAGAGCTGGAAGGATTGCATGATTTATATGCGCCTGGGAAACAAGGGGAGAGGGATCCGATTCCATTAATAAAACCAGATGACCGAATTGGTGACGTTGGAATAAAGGTGGATCCAGATAAGATAAAAGGAATTGTTTTTACGCATCAACAAGATTCGCCTTCGACGATCGTACCTCCAGATGAGGAAACAGTGATCATGGCTCAGCATTTGATGGATTTCCTGCGCACGGAAGTGCAAGCAGGACGGTTGACCGAACGTCTTGCGCCACTGCAGTCAGGAATCGGTTCAGTCGCAAATGCTGTCCTTCATGGGATGCTTCATTCTGAATTCGATGATTTGGAAGTCTATTCGGAGGTATTGCAGGATGCGGTATTCGACCTGATGGATGCCGGAAAAGTACGATTTGCCTCCTGCTGCTCGATTACACTATCGGATGCGAAAATGAAACAGGTATTTTCAGAGTTTGATAAATATAGGGACCGATTGATCATGAGACCTCAGGAAATTTCCAACCATCCTGAAATCATTCGCCGTCTTGGATTGATTTCGATCAATACAGCATTGGAATTAGATATCTATGGCAATGTCAATTCGACTCACGTACTCGGTACGAAAATGATGAACGGAATTGGCGGCTCCGGTGATTTTGCGAGGAATGCCCGTCTCGCGATCTTTGTGACAAAGTCTATAGCGAAAGACGGCAAAATTTCAAGCATTGTCCCGTTCGTCTCACATGTCGACCACACTGAACATGATGTCGACGTTATCGTCACTGAGCAAGGTTATGCCGACCTGCGCGGGTTAGCACCAAGAGAGCGTGTAGAGCTGATCATCGAGCGTTGTGCTCATCCTATATACCGCGACCAGCTTCGTAAGTATTATCAGGAAGCGTTGACAAGAGGTGGACAAACCCCGCATGTCTTAGAAAAAGCACTATCCTGGCATTCGAACCTTGCCGAGAATGGTACAATGCTTAAGACTGAAATGGAGACGGTTTAAAGGATAAACAAAAGATACCGGGTATTTCTTGAAAGAGGGGGTATCCGGTTTTATTCATCAGAGGGGATGATACAAGATCATTGCTCTACTGTGTTAAAGGATGGTATCATCTAACGTAATATCGGTAAGGAGGATACATAAATATGTCATTGGAAAGTGTAAAAGCCCATTTTAAACAGTGGAACCGCGAAAATGACGTGATGGAGTTCGAAACATCGAGTGCTACGGTTGAAGAAGCAGCAGAAACAATCGGTGTCATGCCTGCGCAGATTGCAAAAACGCTGTCATTCAGGGGACCGGAAGACAAAGATATCCTGATTGTTGCGGCAGGAGATGCGAAGATCGATAACAAGAAGTTCCGTCACTTCACAGGGATAAAAGCACGCATGCTCAAACCTGATGAAGTATTGGAGCAAACCGGCCATGTCGTCGGTGGCGTCTGTCCGTTCGGATTAGCGAATGAAATGGACGTCTATCTGGATGTTTCGATGAAACGCTTCGAGAACCTTTTCCCTGCATGTGGAAGCACCAACTCTGCAATCAAATTGACGCCAGGGGAACTTTTCCACTATTCATCTGCCAAAGAGTGGGTTGATGTGTGTAAAGGGTGGGAGGAAGAATATGCTGACAAAATGGTTGCAGCCAATACGGACTGACCTTCTGTAAAAGAATAGAAAGGACGCTATCCAATATGGGGAAGCGTCCTTTATTTATAGGGTTATATTCTAAGCCGAGACGGTTGCTTTTTTCACCCAATTTGATTCTAATGCAATACCTGCATCCTTCAAGAGATTATATACAGGACATCTTTTTTCGACTTTGGATTTAAGCTCATCCAATCGCTCTTCACTTTCGTCAGTTACGATCGTTACGTCGAACGTCACGGTTTGAAAGTGTGGAGAAACACCTTCAACGCCATTCAATCCTCGAAGATCCAAAGTACCCTCATTTTCAAACGTTGCATCCTCGTATTTGAAATCAAGCTCTTTGGCGATCAACGCGATGACCACCGACGTGCATCCAGATAAAGCGGCTAATACGTATTCAACCGGGTTTGCGCCCTGATCGGTACCGCCCAATGCTTCTGGCTCGTCAACAATAAATGCAAAATCCCTTGCCTGAACATTCGTCTTCATACCTTCTACCCATTTTCCTTTTGTTGCTACATTGATCAATTGTTGACTCATACAATCATACCTCCTAAAAATTTTTGGTGAAAAATAAAAACCCTTTCTCCAAATAAGAGAAAGGATTCATCAAAAAGAAAAAATCCTTCTCATCTTCGAAATGTGCAACACATCCACACTGAAATTGGCACCTTACATGGACTCATGCGGTTGCCGAGGCTTCATCGGGTCAGTCCCTCAACCTCTCTGGATAAGAAGTTTCTTATGAATTTTTAAAATATTAGCACAATAATACCATACTGCGTTAAATTGTTAAAGAGAAAGTTTTTAAGTTGAGACGCAAACGGATCTGAGGGCTACGTTGATATTTTGCTAGACTGGTAATCAATTTGAAAAAATCGGTGCCACCTTGGAATAGACCCTCCGGACAATAAACAAGTAAACAGCGAACAAATAATAGAACAAGGTTTCTTAGAATCTTATTAATTAATGAATTTAAAAAACACCTAACGTCCAAAAGAAAGCAATTATGAAACACCGTGATATATACCATAATGAAGATTTTGTTTTTGCAAGCATTGATGAGGAATTACCTGGTTATCCACTTTATGAAAAAAAATAGAGAATCGTATGAGACGCTTATTAAAAATAGCAGAATTGAATCTTCAACTTACCCCTCATTCGTTACGCCATACTCATACCTCCTTATTAGCTGAGGCTGGGGTAAGTCTTCCACAAATAATGGAACGATTAGGACACAACTAAAAATGTTTATTTACATGTAACAAAAGAGATGAAAAAAGAGGTTTCCCAAAAGTTCAAAGAACTCATGGAAAACCTCTAATTCAAACCCTTATTTTAGAAAATGTTACCCATTTTTTACCCTTTGGGTTTATCGGGGGCAGATTACATCATGCCGCCCATTCCACCCATGCCGCCCATATCAGGCATGCCGCCGCCAGCATTTTCTTCAGGAATGTCTGCAACTACTGCTTCAGTAGTCAAGAACATTGCTGCAACAGATGCTGCGTTTTGAAGTGCAGAACGAGTAACCTTGGTTGGGTCTACGATACCCTTTTCGATCATGTTCACCCATTCGCCAGTTGCTGCGTTGAATCCTACACCAACTTCTTCTTTCTTCAGGCGTTCTACGATGATAGAACCTTCAAGTCCTGCGTTGTGAGCGATTTGACGGATTGGCTCTTCAAGTGCACGAAGCACGATGTTGATACCAGTTGCTACATCCGCATCCGCTTCGATTGATGCGACTTTGTTGTATACGTTCACTAGTGCAGTTCCACCACCGGAAACGATACCTTCTTCTACCGCTGCACGAGTAGAGTTCAATGCGTCTTCGATGCGTAGTTTACGCTCTTTAAGCTCAGTTTCAGTTGCAGCACCGACTTTAACGACTGCTACACCGCCTGCAAGCTTAGCAAGACGCTCTTGTAATTTTTCTTTATCGAATTCAGAAGTAGACTCTTCGTGTTGAGCACGGATTTGGTTCACACGTGCTGCAATCTTTTCTGGATCTCCAGAACCTTCTACAACTGTTGTGTTTTCTTTTGTTACTACAACTTTCGCTGCGCGGCCAAGTTGAGTAATGTTTGCAGATTTAAGGTCAAGACCTAAATCTTCAGTGATGACTTCACCGCCAGTAAGGATAGCAAGGTCTTCAAGCATTGCTTTACGACGGTCACCGAATCCAGGAGCTTTAACAGCCACTGCATTGAATGTTCCGCGAAGTTTGTTTACCACTAATGTTGCAAGAGCTTCACCTTCAACATCCTCAGCAACGATCAACAATGGCTTGCCTTGTTGTACCACTTGCTCAAGAACAGGAAGTACTTCCTGGATGTTTCCGATTTTCTTATCAGTGATCAAGATATATGGATTCTCAAGAACCGCTTCCATCTTGTCAGAGTCTGTTACCATGTATGGAGAAGCATATCCGCGGTCGAATTGCATTCCTTCCACTACATCAAGCTCAGTTGTGAATCCTTTGGATTCTTCGATTGTGATGACACCATCGTTTCCAACGCGCTCCATTGCTTCAGCGATCAGTTGGCCGACTTCTTCATCAGCAGCTGAAATCGCAGCAACTTGAG
The DNA here is from genome assembly GCF_903645295.1 of Bacillus sp. Marseille-Q1617. Classification (NCBI taxonomy): domain Bacteria; kingdom Bacillati; phylum Bacillota; class Bacilli; order Caryophanales; family Bacillaceae; genus Bacillus; species Bacillus sp. Marseille-Q1617. The sequence continues at coordinate 166,114 of NZ_CAHJXM010000001.1, read as the reverse complement.
CGATTGAATCTTTGCCTTCGATTGGCTTTGAAATAGCTTTTAATTCTTCAACTGCAGTTTGAACCGCTTTTTCGATCCCTTTACGTACGCCTACAGGATTAGCACCCGCAGTTACGTTCTTAAGACCTTCACGGATCATCGCCTGTGCAAGAACCGTTGCAGTTGTTGTACCATCACCGGCAATTTCGTTTGTTTTGCTTGCTACTTCAGCAACAAGTTTAGCACCCATGTTTTCGAATGCATCTTCAAGTTCGATTTCTTTCGCAATGGTTACACCGTCATTTGTGATAAGCGGTGAACCGTATTTTTTCTCAAGTACCACGTTGCGTCCTTTTGGTCCAAGAGTTACTTTTACTGCGTTTGCTAATTGATCTACCCCGCGAAGCATGGAACGGCGTGCTTCTTCGCTAAATTTAATATCCTTAGCCATATTCAAAGTCCTCCTCTTATTGTTTAAAGTAATGTTTTATAATCGATTATTTAATTATTCGCCAACAACAGCCAGAATGTCACTGTCACGAAGGATCAGATATTCTGCGCCTTGGTATTTCACTTCTGTACCAGCATATTTACTGAAGATGATTCGATCGCCGACAGACACTTCAAGAGCAACGCGCTCACCGCTGTCAAGAACGCGACCTGTACCTACAGCAACAACTTTACCTTCCTGCGGCTTTTCCTTTGCGGAATCCGGAAGAACGATACCGCTTGCTGTTTTTTCTTCTGATTCGACTAGCTCGATAACGACGCGATCACCTAGTGGTTTTAACAAGTGAAACAACCTCCTTGAAATTATGTAAATAGTTTTTTATTAGCACTCGTTCGCTGTGAGTGCTAACACAATTATTATAATAATTAATTCGTTTTCATTTTGCAAGAGTCCTGCTTAAAATTTTTTTCGTCATTTTCCTCTTTTTTTCACACCTCTCTATCCTATGTCCGGGTTTGTCTTTGTATTCCTGTTTTAGTTTTTCATCTTCATATTCAGAATGGAACTATTCTGTTTTTTCTTCTGGCTTCAATTAGAAAACAACATAATAACCCTACCATTTGAACACTCCCCGATTTCTTAGTAGAATTGAACAAGATGACGGTTAAAGGAGACGAAACGTTGAAAAAACATTTTGGATATATATTGATTGCATATATTGTGATGCAGCTTTCGAGTATAGTAGGAGTTCCTCTTCTTTATAAAATCGGAGTGGACGTGCTTGGTGAGCCTGCAGATCAGGTGAAACAGCTTGTGCCGGGATATTGGCTGATGATCAGCTTTACCCTGACGCTTATCGTGGTGTGGGCGATTCTCCGCAAAAGTGAAACGAGCACAAACCTGGAGCGAAGTGCTCCCCTCAATGCCGGCAGCTCCATTGGCTGGGCGATTGCTGGAATATTCATTGCTTTCTTCGCTCAATCCATTGCAATTCAAATCGAATATGCACTTGGCATTAAGATGGGCTCTGAAAATACACAGATGATCATCGGGATCATTGAAAAAGTTCCATTGACGATGCTTGTGGCAGCAGTGATCGGGCCAATATTGGAGGAAATCGTGTTCAGGAAGATCATCTTTGGTGTCCTTTATGAAAAGATGAATTTCTTCTTTGCGGCACTTGTAAGTTCGATCATTTTTGCCCTCGCCCACTTCGAACCGGAGCATGTCATCCTGTATTCAGCAATGGGCTTTACATTCGCTTTTCTTTATGTAAAAACCAAGAGAATACTCGTGCCAATTTTTGCTCATGTGGCGATGAATACATCTGTCGTGCTGATACAATCTATCTATAAGGACGAAATTCAGAAAATCATGAAAGAAGCAGAACAAATTCAAGGATTTATTGGAGGATTATTTTCATGAGAAGATCACCGCTTTTCTCTGGAGTGATCTATCTCCTGCTCGGAATACTTTTCACATACTTTGCAATTCAGAATGTAAGAGATGATGGTTGGGGATTTTTCACTTATATGCTGGTCTTTCTGGCCACCCTTGATTTCGGGTCCGGACTCAGGATGATCATGATTCATTTCAAGATCAAAAAACAAATCAATAATAAAAAATAAGGATTGGTCCCCTCGGGGATCAATCCTTATTTATATCTTCTTCATATTGTTCCATCTCAAGCTTCTGCTCCGCTTCAAGCACCTTTTTATAGCCGATCTTCGAAATCCAGATGCTGATTTCGTAAAGGATGAATAACGGCACGGTCACCATCAAGTGTGAAACGACGTCAGGCGGCGTGATGAAGGCTGCGATGACCAACAAAATAAAGTAAGCAACCTTACGTACGTTTGCCATCATCATCGGTGTGATGATTCCCAGTCTCGTTAAGAACAGCATCGCGACTGGCAACTGGAATAAAAGACCGAATGGAATGGTTAATTGAAACAAGAAATGAAAATATTCGTTTATTCCTATGACTTGTTGTATTTCAAGACTGTCAGATAACGTCATCATGAATTCCACGACATACGGGAATAGGATGAAGTAAGAAAAGGACAGTCCGGCTAGAAATAATAATAGCGAGATAGGAATATAGCTGAGGGTCACTTTTCGCTCCGTTTCATATAATCCCGGACTGATAAATGACCAGACCTGGAATAAAATGAGCGGTGCGGTGAGGATCAGCGAAATGAATACCATCATTTCCATATAAATCTTGAGCGGGTCTGTCAGACGAAATGCATTCATCGTAAGCTCTTTGGCTTCGTCTGCATGCTGCAGATAACGAATCAGCGGTTCCGCGAGAAAGAAGCTTGCTACAAACGCTAACAAGAAGAAAACGACTACAATCATGAGTCGTTTTTGCAATTCTCCTATATGTTCATACATTGTCATGTCTTTTTGACTTTGACTCATGGCATTCATCCTACTCTACTCACTTAGCACTTTTGTTTTTATCGTCGTCGTCATCAGCTAAGCCTTTTGTTGCGTTTTTAAACTCACGTAATGTATTACCGAAAGCTTTCCCTAATTCAGGCAATTTCTTCGGGCCAAAAACTAGTAAAGCGACAATTAAAATGATTATGAGGCTACCTGGACCTACTGGCATAATGAGACACCTCCTCTTGTACTCTTCTATCATAACGTAAAGCGACAGAATTTTCTATTCCGTTATAATTCCATCTTGTGACATTTCCGTGTCATCTTCCGAATAATGCTTTAAAAAGTAAACCAGTGATTGCAACTCTACAGCCAGATCAATATGATGCACCCGGATATGATCTGGTACCGTCAGCCTTGCCGGCGTAAAATTGAGGATTCCCTTGATCTTTGAAGAGACCAATCTGTCTGTGATGTTTTGAGCAGAAGAAGCCGGCACAGTAAGGATGGCCACTTCAATATTCTGATCCTCAAGCTTCTCTTCCAGGTCATCCAGGTGGAATACCGGCACATCGCCGACCTGAGTACCAACCTTTGACTCATCCACCTCGAACGCCATCTCGATCTTCGTATTATTGTTTTTTATAAAATTATAATTAAGAAAGGCAGTTCCCAGGTTTCCGACACCAATCAGCACTACCTTGGTCAGGGCATCCTGATCCAGCGTCTTTCTGAAGAAAGAGAGAAGATAGTTAACATTATATCCATAACCCTTTTTCCCTAATGCACCGAAATAGGAAAAGTCCCTGCGGATCGTGGCCGAATCAACTTTTACTGCTTCACTTAATTCCTTCGATGACACCCTCTGCTTGCCAGATGAGTATAAATTCTTGATAAAACGGTAATAAAGCGGCAGCCGCTTTGCCGTTGCCTGTGGAATTTTCGTTGTATCCTGATTCATATTGCATTCCCCCACATCTATTCAAAAGCCCGTTGCATTGAACGCCCACACATCTGTGAACGCTTCCAAAATAACAGATAAACATTTTTAAGTCTCTCTACCCATCATACACTATATTCTATCCTATATGTGTGAAGATTAATAGTCATTCATAGGTATGTATGATTGCCGTTACCCTCTCAAATACGGTACACTAGCACTATGAAATAGAGGTGAAACGTCATGATTCTACTACAAGTGAATCAACTTAGCAAAAACTTTGGTGCAGATAATATATTATCGAACATCAAGCTTGAAATACAGACAAGGGACAGAGTCGCACTCGTCGGCCGCAACGGTGCAGGGAAGTCGACTCTATTAAAAATAATTGCCGGTCAGCTATCGCATGACGCCGGGGACATCACAAAACCTAAAGGCGTATCGATCGGCTACCTTGCCCAGAACACAGGACTGGAATCCGACTTATCCATCTGGGCAGAAATGCTTACCGTATTTGAGGGTCTGCGAGCTCAGGAGGAGCAGCTCCGTATTCTCGAAAAACAAATGGCCGACCCGTCCGTATACGAAAACGACGACGTCTATCAGCGTGTTTTAAAAGAATACGATCAGCTTCAGGTAAGCTTCAAAGAATCCGGCGGCTACCAATACGAAGCAGACATCCGGTCCGTCCTGCACGGGTTGAACTTTGCTGATTTTGACTATGAGACAAAAATCTCCACGTTAAGCGGAGGACAAAAAACCAGACTGGCACTGGGTAAGCTTCTCTTGACCAAGCCTGATATTCTCATCCTTGATGAACCGACCAACCATCTGGATATAGAGACTCTATCCTGGCTTGAAACGTACTTGCAAAGCTACGAAGGCGCTGTTCTGATTGTTTCCCATGACCGTTACTTCTTGGACAACGTCGTCAATCAAGTATATGAAATCTCCCGTAAACGGAGCAAGAAATTCATAGGAAACTACAGTAAATATCTTCAGCAAAAAGCAGAAGACTATGAGAAAGATGTAAAACTCTATGAACGCCAGCAGCAGGAAGTCGCAAAACTGGAAGACTTCATCCAGCGGAACATCGCCCGTGCGTCCACCACAAAAATGGCGCAGAGCCGCAGAAAAAAGCTGGAGCGTATGGAACTGATGGACAGGCCGCTCGGCGATGAGAAATCCGCTACCTTCGCATTCGGAATCGATCGACAAAGCGGAAATGATGTGCTGAAAGTTAACGACCTTTCAATCGGTTATGAAGAGGATGAAAAAATCTCCAGTCATATCGATTTTTCTGTAAAAAAGGGTGACAGCATTGCGCTCGTAGGTCCCAATGGAACTGGAAAATCCACTTTGCTTAAGACACTTGTGGATAAGCTTAAGCCTTTATCCGGCAATTTTAGTTTCGGCTCAAATGTATCAATCAGCTACTATGACCAGGAGCAGGCCGATCTTTCATCAAATAAAACCGTCCTCAATGAACTATGGGATGAATACCCGATGAAAAATGAGAAAGAAATCCGGACCGTCCTCGGCAACTTCCTTTTCTCAGGTGAAGACGTGCTGAAGCCGGTTTCTACTTTAAGTGGCGGCGAGAAAGCAAGACTCGCCCTTTCAAAGCTGATGATGGAAAAAGGGAATGTCCTTATCCTTGATGAGCCAACGAACCATTTGGATCTAGACAGTAAAGAAGTGCTGGAAAATGCACTCATCGATTATCCAGGCACCATTTTGTTCGTGTCACACGATCGTTATTTTATCAACAGGATCGCGACCAAAGTGCTTGAACTCTCTAAAAATGGTTCGACCGAATACCTCGGAGACTATAACTATTATATGGAAAAGCTGCAGCAGCAAGAAGAACTGGCCGCCCTTGAGCAGGCAGAAAAAGGACAGCCTTCAACCAGCAGCTCGGCAACCCCGCAGAAACAAAGTCATAAGATTGATAAAGAAGCGAAAAAGCTTGAGCGCCAGCGTAAACGAAGAGTGGAAGAAATTGAAATTCAAATGGAAGCACTTGAAGCTGTCATCGAAGAACAGGAAGAACTGCTTTGTGATCCGGACATCTTCCAGGATCATGAAAAGGTCCAGGAGATCAATGACAAACTCAATTCTTCCAAAGAAGAACTCGATGAACTGCTGGAAGAATGGACAGAATTAGAAGAGCTTCTCCAAGAAGAACAGTAATCCACAGGTTTGGATAACATTTCGTTATCCAAACCTTCTTTATTCCACACCATTATCCACAGATCAAATGTTGACCAATCGTTGTTCACAGGAGTTTTCCACATTATCCACAACCTAACTGGCAGTTATACACATTTCAACACTGAATTACTCATACCTTTTTCACAAGGTGTTCACATCTATTCATTAGTTATTAACAACTTATCCACAGACTGTTGATAAAACGTATGTTCTGCTTAAAAAAGCTTCGGTGGAGGTTAAACTCTAACCTCACCGAAGCTTTTATTTCATTAGAAATTCTCAATATCCAACCCGGGATGGGCATTCATTGCCATGTCGCCTCTTTTACCCTGCTCAAATAAAATCGTTCCTGCAGCCGCAATCATCGCTGCATTATCTGTACATAGTGATAACGGAGGGATGACCAGTTCTGTATACAGCTCTTTGAATGCTTCTTCCAAAGCAGCACGCAGTCCTTTATTGGCTGCGACACCGCCCGCTAATAACAATTGTTCCACATTATATTCTTTTACTGCTCTTACTGTCTTAGTTACTAACACATCAATCACACTCGCCTGGAAGCTTGCGGCAAGATCCTGTGGATAAATCGTTTTGCCTTTTTGCTTCGCATTGTGCAAAGTGTTGATAACGGCTGATTTCAAGCCGCTGAAGCTGAAATCATATGAGCTTTCTTCAAGCCAGGCCCGTGGCAGATCCAGCGTCGGCTCACCTTCATGTGCGAGCCGATCGATATGAGGACCTCCCGGATAAGGGAGATTCAACGTTCTCGCTACTTTATCATACGCTTCACCTGCAGCATCATCCCTTGTTTCGCCGATCACCTCAAAAGAACCATGCTCCTTCATCAGAACAAGCTCAGTGTGGCCGCCCGAGACAACCAATGACAGCAAAGGAAACTTCATTTCTTTCACCAGACGATTCGCATAAATATGACCTGCAATATGATGGACGCCGACCAAGGGCTTATTATGAGCAAACGCCAAAGCCTTGGCCGCATTCACACCAATCAGAAGCGCCCCCACTAACCCGGGACCTTCCGTAACCGCAATGCAATCGATCTCTTCCATTGTCATTTCAGCTTGTTCCAATGCTTCTTCCAACACAAATGTCACTTGCTCTACGTGGTGACGGGACGCGATTTCCGGAACCACTCCGCCAAAACGTTTATGACTTTCGATTTGAGAAGAAACAATATTCGTCACAATCTCCGTGCCATTTTTAATAACGGCAACTGCAGTTTCATCACAGCTGGTTTCTATACCTAACACATACGTATCTTTTATCATAAATTCACCCACATCACTAAAGCATCTTCTTGATTATCTGAATAATACCGTTTCCGAATTCCGCCGTCCTGAAAACCCATCTTTCTATACAAACCTTGCGCAGCCTTATTACTCACCCTGACTTCGAGTGTCATTACACGAGCCCCGACCTTTTTTGAAATATCCATGATCCTCTGCATAAGGGCTTCACCGAGTCCCTGGCCCCTGTAATCAGGAAGCACCGCCACGTTCGTGATATGCGCTTCATCGACAACAAGCCACACACCGCAATAACCGGCTACTCGCTCCCCGTCTTCCACTACGAGATAAGTAGACAAGTGATTCTGTTCAATTTCGTTGTAAAAGGCCTCCCGGCTCCAGGGAATACTGAACGAACGATGTTCAATCTCCATCACAGCATCCAAATCATCAACCGTCATAAACCGAATTTCCATATTTCGAACGATCCTTCTTCTCATTTAAGAGTTTTTTTGAGACTCTAACCACTTCACTTCCGCCTCGGCCAAGCGAATATAATTAGGCACGACTTCATGAGCCGTATGTTCTTCCAATTCCGCCCCTATGAAAGCAAGCTCGGATGGTCTGGGATTATGGCTAACAAAAGGAGCAATCCTTGCCTGATCTCCCAGCACTTCTTTTATCATTTCCTCATGAATGCTTACATCATTTCCGATAAATAAAATCTCACCGTCATATTCTTTCAGCTTATTCGCCCAGTCCGTCAGTAAAACATTCCGGTCCTCTTCCACCTGAGTGATACGGTCCCCATCAAACTTATACAATCCCGTATACACCTGTCCTCTTCTCGCATCGAATATCGGTGCGATATAACCGGTAAAATTCCTACCCGAAGCCGCAAGTACAGCCAGGCTCGATACAGGGATAAGAGGAATATTCAACGACCATGCGAGCGTCTTGGCCAGGGTTACGCCTATGCGGACACCTGTATATGAACCTGGTCCATTCGCCACCACAATCTTCGTCAGCTCTTTCGGTTCCGTCTCACACTCCTTCAGAAGCTGCTCAACGGCAGGCATGGCCCTCACAGAATGATTTCTCTTAAAATTGGTGATATACTCGCCAACCACTTTCCCCTCTTCAATTAACGCAACCCCAAGCGGATAATTGGAGGTATCAATCGATAATATTTTCATGAAACAATCTCCTTACATAACTCATTATACCTTTCCCCGTAAGGCTTTAACACAATCCTCCGGGTCGTATCGCCTTCTCTGTATATAGACAGACTCAATAGCTTCGATGGAAGCTGGTCTTCAATCAAGTGTGCCCACTCGACCACCGTCACTCCCTCACCTTCAAAATACTCATCAAATCCCAAGTCTTCAAAGGAATCATCCAGGCGGTACACATCCATATGATAAAAAGGCAGACGCCCCTTATATTCTTTAATAATCGTAAACGTAGGGCTGTTCACCGTTTTCTTTACACCAAGCCCCTTTGCAAGGCCCTTAGTAAAAGTCGTCTTACCGGCCCCTAAATCACCTTCTAATGTTATCACATCTCCAGCCTGAAGGTAATTTGCCAGTCTCTCAGCAAACGCACCCGTTTCCTCAGGAGTCTTCGTTATCATTTCAAACTGATTCATATTTATCTCCTCAACTTAAGTAGAGTATAAAAAACCCCTAGGATAGCACCTAAGGGAGAATGTATATATGTAGTTTACCCTTTTTGGGGCATTTGAGTAAAGTGCAGGTGTAAGGATGTAAGGAAAAAAGGATATATTCTGGGTTTTCTACGGCTTGTGGATGATTTGTAGTTGGAAAAACCATATTTTAATGTGATTTCTATTTAGATATACGTTTGAAAAGATTAAGTCCATATAATTGTGTAAAAAGAAAGAGTCATTTTATTCCTACTTGGCAACACTGTTTTCAGCGACGATAAACAATGAAAAGAGGAATAAATATGACTCACTTACAGTTTAACCTAGATTTGGACCTTTTAAAAGAAGCAGTGATCAGTTCTAATATTGAAACCGTGGTCAAGTCAGCCATTGTACTTGTGTTAAATGACTACATGGAAAAAGAAAGAGACGATTACCTACAAGCATCGGCATATGAACGCTCTTCTGAGCGACTAGATTATCGAAACGGGTATTATGAACGTGATTTCACTATGAGTATTGGAAAGCTGACACTCAAAGTTCCAAGAACTCGAAATGGTGAATTTTCCCCGACGGTATTTGAGAGGTACTCAAGATGTGATCAAGCCTTTGTCTTATCCATGATAGAGATGGTTATTAATGGCGTGTCTACTCGTAAGGTAACGCACATCGTTGAACAGCTTTGCGGAGAAAATGTATCAAAGTCTTTTGTTTCTTCACTGACACAAAAGTTAGATCCCATTGTCAATGATTGGGCCAGGAGGCCCTTGAATGGTGCTTATTTTCCTTTTGTATTTGTAGACGCCATGTATATAAAGGTGCGTGAGCACAATAAAGTAGTCTCAAAAGCTGTTTATATTGCCACAGCTCTTACCGAGAATAACAAGCGTGAAATCTTGGGGTTGATGGTGGACCACGTGGAGAACTACGAAAGCTGGTGTCGCTTCTTCCAGCAGCTCAAATCTAGGGGATTACAATCTCCTAAGCTTGTCATTTCTGATGCCCATCAGGGTCTACAAAAAGCCATAATGAGGGAATTCATCGGTACAAGCTGGCAACGATGTAACGTTCACTTTAAGCGAAATGTTTTCGAGAAGCTCCCAAAGAAAGATTCCATTGAAGTAAGAACAATGATCAAACGAATATTTGAGGCAATCACGATAGAAGACATGAGGAATTTCAAGGAAGAATTGATGAATAAGTTTAGTGAACAACCAAAATTTGAGAAGGCTTTAAAGGTACTAGATGAAGGGTTCGAAGATACCATTCAATATATGGAACATCCTGAAACAATTCGTCCACACATTCGGAGTACAAATAGTTTGGAACGTTTAAACCAGAAGTACGTAGGCGAGAAAGAGTGATTCGGATTTTCCCTAATACCCAGTCTGCATTTCGCTTGGTGGGAGCCGTATTACTTCACTATCAACAAACCGTATATTCCAAAAGAAAGTTCAGTAGTTAATAACGATTTTTGAGAAACTACCATCATGGATTTTTTCATAGCCGGTTGGGTCTGTCAAAGTGAAAAACCTTTGACAGACCCAACCGGCTATGAGATCAGGAACTCATGGTAGTTTCGCCAAAAAATGTGGGGGCTACAACAAATAACCCTAAATAGTTGAAAACAGCTGTAAGGAATTTTACACAATATTGCGGACTTGACTTTTGAAAAGGTGAAAAGTGTGTTTTCTTGGGATATTTCTGTCAGGAGAAAACCAGTTATGAACCTTTATCTAGTTTTATGATCCTGTTTGGGAATTTACGATCCTAATTCCATATTTATGATCCTCCCTGAAATTTTACGATCCTAATTCCGGATTTATGATCCTGTTTACACTTTTATGATCTTTTAATACTTATTCTAAATAAGCCGCCCCTAATACCGCATCTCATCACATCATTCACGAATAAAACCCTTTAAGACAAATAAAAAAACGAAACCAAAGTTTCGTTTACGTGTAAAGTAATGGCGGTCTGGACGGGACTCGAACCCGCGACCTCCTGCGTGACAGGCAGGCATTCTAACCAACTGAACTACCAGACCAATGGTATTGCGGGGACAGGATTTGAACCTGCGACCTTCGGGTTATGAGCCCGACGAGCTACCGAACTGCTCCACCCCGCGACGATAATATTGGTAATATATAGATTATACCACACTATATGTTACCGATGTTAGATTGTGCAAAAAAAATTTCATATCCGCCTGGCGACGTCCTACTCTCACAGGGGGAGAGCCCCCAACTACCATCGGCGCTGAAGAGCTTAACTTCCGTGTTCGGCATGGGAACGGGTGTGACCTCTTCGCCATAATCACCAGACGAATATTCAATTGAAGGGGTTGTTCCTTCAAAACTAGATAAAGGATTGATGTCAAGAAAGCCGAATATCGACCAATGTGTTCATTTAAAAATGACTCTTTGTGGTTAAGTCCTCGATCGATTAGTATCAGTCAGCTCCACATGTCACCATGCTTCCACCTCTGACCTATCTACCTGGTCATCTTCCAGGGATCTTACTCACATAAAGTGATGGGAAATCTCATCTCGAGGGGGGCTTCATGCTTAGATGCTTTCAGCACTTATCCCTTCCGCACATAGCTACCCAGCGATGCCTTTGGCAAGACAACTGGTACACCAGCGGTGCGTCCATCCCGGTCCTCTCGTACTAAGGACAGCTCCTCTCAAATTTCCTGCGCCCACGACGGATAGGGACCGAACTGTCTCACGACGTTCTGAACCCAGCTCGCGTACCGCTTTAATGGGCGAACAGCCCAACCCTTGGGACCGACTACAGCCCCAGGATGCGATGAGCCGACATCGAGGTGCCAAACCTCCCCGTCGATGTGGACTCTTGGGGGAGATAAGCCTGTTATCCCCGGGGTAGCTTTTATCCGTTGAGCGATGGCCCTTCCATGCGGAACCACCGGATCACTAAGCCCGACTTTCGTCCCTGCTCGACTTGTAGGTCTCGCAGTCAAGCTCCCTTGTGCCTTTACACTCTGCGAATGATTTCCAACCATTCTGAGGGAACCTTTGGGCGCCTCCGTTACTCTTTAGGAGGCGACCGCCCCAGTCAAACTGCCCACCTGACACTGTCTCCCACCCCGATAAGGGGCGCGGGTTAGAATTTCAATACAGCCAGGGTAGTATCCCACCAACGCCTCCACCGAAGCTGGCGCTCCGGCTTCCAAGGCTCCTACCTATCCTGTACAAGCTGTACCAAAATTCAATATCAGGCTACAGTAAAGCTCCACGGGGTCTTTCCGTCCTGTCGCGGGTAACCTGCATCTTCACAGGTACTATAATTTCACCGAGTCTCTCGTTGAGACAGTGCCCAGATCGTTACGCCTTTCGTGCGGGTCGGAACTTACCCGACAAGGAATTTCGCTACCTTAGGACCGTTATAGTTACGGCCGCCGTTTACTGGGGCTTCGATTCGCACCTTCGCTTGCGCTAAGCACTCCTCTTAACCTTCCAGCACCGGGCAGGCGTCAGCCCCTATACTTCGCCTTACGGCTTCGCAGAGACCTGTGTTTTTGCTAAACAGTCGCCTGGGCCTATTCACTGCGGCTCTTCGAGGCTATGCACCTCAAAGAGCACCCCTTCTCCCGAAGTTACGGGGTCATTTTGCCGAGTTCCTTAACGAGAGTTCTCTCGCTCACCTTAGGATTCTCTCCTCGCCTACCTGTGTCGGTTTGCGGTACGGGCACCTTTTTCCTCGCTAGAGGCTTTTCTTGGCAGTGTGGAATCAGGAACTTCGCTACTATAATTCGCTCGCTGTCACAGCTCAGCCTTCACGATGATGGGATTTGCCTCATCATCAGCCTAACTGCTTAGACGCACATATCCAGCAGTGCGCTTACCCTATCCTCCTGCGTCCCCCCATTGCTCAAACGGAAAAGAGGTGGTACAGGAATATCAACCTGTTGTCCATCGTCTACGCCTATCGGCCTCGACTTAGGTCCCGACTAACCCTGAGCGGACGAGCCTTCCTCAGGAAACCTTAGGCATTCGGTGGATGGGATTCTCACCCATCTTTCGCTACTCATACCGGCATTCTCACTTCTAAGCACTCCACCAGTCCTTACGGTCTGACTTCACTGTCCTTAGAACGCTCTCCTACCACTGACACCAAAAGGTGTCAATCCACAGCTTCGGTGATACGTTTAGCCCCGGTACATTTTCGGCGCAGAGTCACTCGACCAGTGAGCTATTACGCACTCTTTAAATGGTGGCTGCTTCTAAGCCAACATCCTGGTTGTCTAAGCAACTCCACATCCTTTTCCACTTAACGTATACTTTGGGACCTTAGCTGGTGGTCTGGGCTGTTTCCCTTTCGACTACGGATCTTATCACTCGCAGTCTGACTCCCATGGATAAGTCTTTGGCATTCGGAGTTTGTCTGAATTCGGTAACCCGATGAGGGCCCCTAGTCCAAACAGTGCTCTACCTCCAAGACTCTTACACATGAGGCTAGCCCTAAAGCTATTTCGGAGAGAACCAGCTATCTCCAAGTTCGATTGGAATTTCTCCGCTACCCACACCTCATCCCCGCACTTTTCAACGTGCGTGGGTTCGGACCTCCATCCAGTGTTACCTGGACTTCATCCTGGACATGGGTAGATCACCTGGTTTCGGGTCTACGACCACATACTCATTCGCCCTATTCAGACTCGCTTTCGCTGCGGCTCCGTCTCATCGACTTAACCTTGCATGGGATCGTAACTCGCCGGTTCATTCTACAAAAGGCACGCCATCACCCGTTAACGGGCTCTGACTACTTGTAGGCACACGGTTTCAGGTTCTCTTTCACTCCCCTTCCGGGGTGCTTTTCACCTTTCCCTCACGGTACTGGTTCACTATCGGTCACTAGGGAGTATTTAGCCTTGGGAGATGGTCCTCCCAGCTTCCGACGGGATTTCACGTGTCCCGCCGTACTCAGGATCCACTCAAGAGGGAACGAAGTTTCAACTACAGGGTTGTTACCTTCTTTGACGAGCCTTTCCAGACTTCTTCGTCTACTCCGTTCCTTTGTAACTCCGTATAGAGTGTCCTACAACCCCAAGAGGCAAGCCTCTTGGTTTGGGCTACATCCCGTTTCGCTCGCCGCTACTCAGGGAATCGCATTTGCTTTCTCTTCCTCCAGGTACTTAGATGTTTCAGTTCCCTGGGTCTGCCTTCCATACTCTATGTATTCAAGTATGGATATTGTTCCATTACGAACAATGGGTTCCCCCATTCGGAAATCTCCGGATCAAAGCTCACTTACAGCTCCCCGAAGCATATCGGTGTTAGTCCCGTCCTTCGTCGGCTCCTAGTGCCAAGGCATCCACCGTGCGCCCTTCATAACTTAACCGAATTGGTTGTTACAAGGTGTTAAAACCTAAAATGGCGATACTCGGTAATTTCTTGACTATCAATTTATCTTTATCTAGTTTTCAAAGAACAAGGCTACTGATTTGCTTCACATCGTGAAACACATCAGTGAATTTCCTTCGTGCTGCCTTGCGCTGAGGTGAAGACAACATCTTCGAATCAGCTTTGCCGCAAGCGCAAAGAAAATAAGAATTACTTGTTGTGAAACAAGTAATATCATTTTGATGGTTGAACCATCAAAACTGAACAAAACTTCGACTGTCAAACGTTTCATATATATTCCTTAGAAAGGAGGTGATCCAGCCGCACCTTCCGATACGGCTACCTTGTTACGACTTCACCCCAATCATCTGTCCCACCTTAGGCGGCTGGCTCCAAAAGGTTACCTCACCGACTTCGGGTGTTACAAACTCTCGTGGTGTGACGGGCGGTGTGTACAAGGCCCGGGAACGTATTCACCGCGGCATGCTGATCCGCGATTACTAGCGATTCCAGCTTCATGCAGGCGAGTTGCAGCCTGCAATCCGAACTGAGAACGGTTTTATGGGATTGGCTAAACCTCGCGGTCTCGCTGCCCTTTGTACCGTCCATTGTAGCACGTGTGTAGCCCAGGTCATAAGGGGCATGATGATTTGACGTCATCCCCACCTTCCTCCGGTTTGTCACCGGCAGTCATCTTAGAGTGCCCAACTGAATGCTGGCAACTAAGATCAAGGGTTGCGCTCGTTGCGGGACTTAACCCAACATCTCACGACACGAGCTGACGACAACCATGCACCACCTGTCACTCTGTCCCCCGAAGGGGAAAGCCCTATCTCTAGGGTTGTCAGAGGATGTCAAGACCTGGTAAGGTTCTTCGCGTTGCTTCGAATTAAACCACATGCTCCACCGCTTGTGCGGGCCCCCGTCAATTCCTTTGAGTTTCAGTCTTGCGACCGTACTCCCCAGGCGGAGTGCTTAATGCGTTAGCTGCAGCACTAAAGGGCGGAAACCCTCTAACACTTAGCACTCATCGTTTACGGCGTGGACTACCAGGGTATCTAATCCTGTTTGCTCCCCACGCTTTCGCGCCTCAGTGTCAGTTACAGACCAGAAAGTCGCCTTCGCCACTGGTGTTCCTCCAAATATCTACGCATTTCACCGCTACACTTGGAATTCCACTTTCCTCTTCTGCACTCAAGTTCCCCAGTTTCCAATGACCCTCCACGGTTGAGCCGTGGGCTTTCACATCAGACTTAAGAAACCACCTGCGCGCGCTTTACGCCCAATAATTCCGGACAACGCTTGCCACCTACGTATTACCGCGGCTGCTGGCACGTAGTTAGCCGTGGCTTTCTGGTTAGGTACCGTCAAGGCGCCGCCCTATTCGAACGGCACTTGTTCTTCCCTAACAACAGAGTTTTACGATCCGAAAACCTTCTTCACTCACGCGGCGTTGCTCCGTCAGACTTTCGTCCATTGCGGAAGATTCCCTACTGCTGCCTCCCGTAGGAGTCTGGGCCGTGTCTCAGTCCCAGTGTGGCCGATCACCCTCTCAGGTCGGCTACGCATCGTCGCCTTGGTGAGCCGTTACCTCACCAACTAGCTAATGCGCCGCGGGTCCATCTGTAAGTGGTAGCAAAAAGCCACCTTTCAACAGTTCCTCATGCGAGGAACTGAGTTATCCGGTATTAGCCCCGGTTTCCCGGAGTTATCCCAGTCTTACAGGCAGGTTACCCACGTGTTACTCACCCGTCCGCCGCTGATCTCAGGGAGCAAGCTCCCTTTGATCCGCTCGACTTGCATGTATTAGGCACGCCGCCAGCGTTCGTCCTGAGCCAGGATCAAACTCTCCGATAAAAGTTTGAATAGCTCTTTTTTGTAACGATATTCGTTACGGTAAATCTAGAATTAACGTTGACGTATTGTCTTGTTTTGTTCAGTTTTCAAGGTTCAAATGGTTAAATTGGAGCGGGTGATGGGAATCGAACCCACGACATCAGCTTGGAAGGCTGAGGTTTTACCATTAAACTACACCCGCATATATAATATGTATTGTGATGGTCGGGAAGACAGGATTCGAACCTGCGACCCCTTGGTCCCAAACCAAGTGCTCTACCAAGCTGAGCTACTTCCCGTTTCAGAAGCATTTAGTTCTTTTCATTCTTTCATACTCGCTTGTAGAAGAATTAGTGGCGCGCCCGAGAGGAGTCGAACCCCTAACCTTTTGATCCGTAGTCAAACGCTCTATCCAATTGAGCTACGGGCGCAGTATGTTAGATCCTTTTGGTGCGGCCGAGAGGACTTGAACCTCCACGGGGTTGCCCCCACTAGGCCCTCAACCTAGCGCGTCTGCCATTCCGCCACGACCGCGTTTAAAGCGACAAACACTATTATAACTAGGATTCACTGCTGTGTCAACAGTTTTTTAAAAATAATAATGCGGGTGAAGGGACTTGAACCCCCACGCCTTGCGGCGCCAGATCCTAAGTCTGGTGCGTCTGCCAATTCCGCCACACCCGCATGTAAATGAAAGATATTTTGCTGTCGCAAAAATCTTTGGTGAGCCATGAAGGACTCGAACCTTCGACCCTCTGATTAAAAGTCAGATGCTCTACCAACTGAGCTAATGGCTCATAATGGCTGGGCTAGCTGGATTCGAACCAACGCATGTCGCAGTCAAAGTGCGATGCCTTACCGCTTGGCTATAGCCCAATGCCTCGAAAAGTGACGAGGTTTATATAATAACATGTCCACCTCGTGGTCGTCAACCACTTTTCTAAAAAATATTCTGGCGGTCCGGACGGGACTCGAACCCGCGACCTCCTGCGTGACAGGCAGGCATTCTAACCAACTGAACTACCGGACCAAAGTTTTTTGCTTTAATAACTGTCATTAACTTGCGAGAGCGAAATAACTTACCTTAAATTGTTTCTGCGAAACAACCTCACCACAAAACGGTGCGTTTATCTCACATTCAATTTTGAAATAAAAATAAAAAAATGACCCGTACGGGATTCGAACCCGTGTTACCGCCGTGAAAGGGCGGTGTCTTAACCGCTTGACCAACGGGCCAGGATAATAAAATATAATGGCGGAGAAGGAGGGATTTGAACCCTCGCGCCAGTTGCCCGACCTACACCCTTAGCAGGGGCGCCTCTTCAGCCACTTGAGTACTTCTCCATAAAAATGGCTCCGCAGGCAGGATTCGAACCTGCGACCGATCGGTTAACAGCCGATAGCTCTACCACTGAGCTACTGCGGAACGTGAAGTATTCTAACGCTTTGTAAAATGTCTTATCGACTCTTTCGATTATAATGACTCAGCCGCTTCTTGTCAACTATTTTTCATAGAGTTTTTTAACTGTGTTATCCCTTTTTTCTTACCCTGTTTGGGTTGACCGGCAGCTAGGAACCCTGCTTTAGTTCTTCACGAAAAATAAGCTTCCCTTTACATCGTCCGCATACATATTTTTTTGTATCGATCCTTCTTTTCCTCTTGAATGTCAGATTGCATTTTGAACAGGAATAAATCAGTATTCTCCGGGCCCGTTTTGGGGTTGATAACGCGGTGCAGTGTCTAGGGGCCCCGACTTTATGAAGAAGATTTTTGAAGTCCGCGTCTCTATGCTTGTATCCCTTTCCTTCAATATGAAGGTGATAATGGCAGAGTTCATGTTTGATAATGCCAATCAATTCCGATACCCCATGTTCCTTCAAGTATTTCTCGTTAATATCTATATTGTGGCTCCCAAGCATGTACCTTCCGCCAGTCGTCCTGAGCCTGGGGTTGAAATAAGCTTTATGCTGAAATGGTTTATGAAAATATTGAAGTGAAATTTCTTCTACCAGGGTTTGCAGCTCTTCGTTTGTCATCCTCATTCTCCTTACCTTTACTCGTTTTCCAGCACAGGACAATCGTTTGAAGCATACACATAGATTATATAACATCCTGAAAGAATAGACACCGGCTGTCGTTTCAAGAATGTTTTCTGGAGATTGGAATAAGGAGGGTACCTTATGCCAAACTGGCTCGTTAATCAGATGAGGAAGGCATATCTTGAGAAGAATCGATATCAGATTAAACTTCTTAATCAATGCTGGAATTTTTATAGGAAGAAAAACTTCCCTCAACAATAATAATCGAAATGCCCAGGCCTCTCATTCGATAAGTCAGCCGGAAAGGCGTTTTTTGCCTTTTGGGTATGCTTGGCTTATGAACTCTAGCCTCTAGCCGCCGGAGCTCGACAAAAAGCTGACTTGATCGTTATCTTCAAGTCAGCTTTTATTTATTGAGCTTATTCTATTCAATTACTGAATCATCGTTAACGCAACTCTGCCCTTTTTCACATCGACACTGTCAACCCAAACGGTTACCACGTCTCCAACCGACACAACATCAAGCGGGTGTTTGACGAAGCCTTGTTTGAGCTTAGAGATATGGACGAGTCCATCCTGCTTCACGCCAACATCGATAAACGCACCAAAATCGACTACATTCCGGACGGTTCCTTGCAGTTCCATTCCTTCTTTTAGATCCTCCAGCTTCAATACATCTTTTTTCAGAAGTGGTTTAGGGAATTCGTCACGCGGATCTCTACCAGGGCGGATCAAGGCATCAATAATATCCTTCAGTGTTAACTTACCAATCCCCAGTTCTTCAGATACTTCCTCGAGGTTCAATTGATTGATTGCCTGCTTTAGATCATCACTTCCGATTGCTTCTTCACTGAATCCGGTTTTGGAAAGAAGCTTTTTTACATCTCCGTAGTTATCCGGATGAATGGGCGTCCGGTCAAGGAGTTCATTTCCTTCCATGATGCGAAGGAAGCCTATACTTTGTTCATATGTTTTGGCACCGAGTCTAGGGATTTTCTTTAATTGCGCCCTGGACTTGAATTTACCCTCTTCTTCTCTCTTTTTTACGATATTATTCGCTACCGTTTTTGAAAGGCCTGCCACATATTGCAGTAATGAAGAAGAAGCTGTATTCACGTTTACCCCTACTTGGTTAACGGCAGTCTCTACCACAAACGTCAATGACTCGTTCAATTTTTTCTGGGAGACATCGTGTTGGTATTGTCCTACACCTACAGATTTCGGATCGATTTTCACCAGTTCCGCAAGTGGATCCTGCAATCTTCTGGCAATGGATACAGCACTTCTTTCCTCTACCTGAAGAGAAGGAAACTCTTCTCTGGCTACGTCCGATGCGGAATATACACTTGCCCCTGCCTCATTCACGATCAGATAGAAGATTTCATTATCAATACTTTTCAGGACATCTGCCACGAATTGCTCCGTTTCCCTGGAAGCTGTACCGTTTCCAATTGCCACGACCTCTATCGAATGTTGATCGATCATCTTTTTCATCACTTCTTCTGAAGCAGCCTTTTGAGATTTAGGTGGATGCGGATAGATGACACTCACCTCAAGCATCTTGCCCGTTTCGTCGATCACGGCAAGCTTACATCCGGTCCTGTATGCAGGGTCTACTCCAAGAACCATTTTCCCTTTCATAGGTGGCTGCAGCAGCAGCTTTCTGAGATTTTCCGAGAAGATATGAATGGCTTGATTTTCGGCCTTATCTGTCAGCTCATTACGGATTTCCCTTTCTACAGAGGGCTGGATTAACCGCTTATAGCCATCCTCAATCGCTTCTTTCACCACAGTTACCACTGGAGAGTGTACATTTTTAATCACTTGTCTTTGTAAATAGTGAATAATGGAATCTCCATCCGGCTGGATATTCACTTTGATGATATCCTCTTTTTCCCCTCTATTCATCGCGAGCACACGGTGCGGGACGACTTTACTTACCGGCTCTCTGTACTCGTAGTACATCTCAAAGACGTTTTTCTCATCTTTCTCTTCATTTTTCACCTTCGTCTCTATAACACCCTTTCGGAAGGTTTGATTTCTTATGTATTCTCGAAAAGCCGCATCATCGGATATATACTCGGCTATGATGTCCTTTGCACCCGCAAGCGCTTCTTCTGCAGAAGACACTTCTTTTTCTTCAGATATATAGCGTGCCGCTTCCTTTTCCACATCTGCCGCTGCTGGAAAAGTCATGATCCACTCAGCTAATGGTTCCAACCCTTTTTCTTTGGCTACAGTTGCTTTCGTCCGTCGCTTTTGTTTATAAGGTCGATATAAGTCCTCTACCTTTTGCAATTTGTCAGCTTTTTTGATCGCTTGGGACAATTCATCTGTCAGTTTGCCTTGTTCATCTATCAGTCTGTGGACTTCTTCTTTTCTCTGTTCGAGATTTTGCAGGTAGTTCCATTGCTCCATTATATCTTTGATCTGGACTTCATCTAATGCTCCCGTTTGTTCCTTTCGATAACGGGCGATGAACGGTACGGTGTTACCTTCTTCTAATAATGAAATAACATTTTTTACGTTTTTAAGAGAGACATTTACTTTCTTTGCCACGATTTGCAGCAGATTTTCTTGATTCATCATTGTTACAGTCAATTTCACGACCTCCATCTAAAAGGGTTCTCCTTAAGTTTACCATATGAAAAGGCAAAAAAAGAAAGCTTACCCCAAGTCTAGAGCAAGCTTCCTACTATATATGTGGTATCATCAGCGGTTTCATCGACCAATGATTGAATATCATGCATGGTACTGTGCAAAGTCGGATATCTTTGAAGGACCGACTTAACACCTGAAATATTTAATCCATCTGAATGCAGCAGAAACCTCGAGTTAGATTCATACGTATAACGCTTAGTCTGATACTTTTGGGGTCTACCGGATAGGTAACCTGTCACCGGCAAAGGGTATGTAATCTTCCCTTCTGGTGAATACATGTAGAACCGGATATTTCCCACACAGCTGTATACGAATTCCTTTGAGTGGTAATACGCTTTAATAATGGCCACTGCAGCTCCACGTTTCCTTTGAAGCGCGTTATTGCAAAGGGCCATAAGGGTTTCCACATCTTCATGATGATTTTCTTCCACGATTTCCACTACTACATGCGATGATTCATATGCATATTTTCCGCTTCCCAAACCATCGGCTAAAACACAGACAAAGTAGTCATTCGTAGAGACGTAATAATAACTGTCTCCACAATATGGGTTTCCATTTTTTGAAACTTGTTCTGCATACAACTCAATTTCATTTTGTTGAAAATAACCCATTAATAATGACTCTCCGAATCAAAAGCCTCTTCCTGGATAGCTTCACGCAGTTTCTTTATAGCTCTGCGCTGCAAACGGGATACATGCATTTGTGAAATCCCAAGTTTTTCACCAGCTTCTTTCTGACTTAAGTTTTCCAGATACGTATATTGAATGATCGATTTCTCTCTATCCGAAAGAACGTGCAGCACTTTCTCAAGGACAAGGCGCTGATTTACTTTCTCAAACCCTTCATCCTGATTCCCTACAATATCCAATATGGTAACGGTACTTCCTTCAGAATCCGCTTCGATTGAGTGATCCACTGAGAGGGCTTGGTAACTTCTGCCCATTTCCATTGCTTCCAATACTTCTTCTTCACTTACTTCAAGATATTCAGCAATTTCATGAACTTGCGGAGAACGTTCTAATTTGTTTGTCAGCTCTTCTACAGTTGATTTAATCTTCGGGCCAAGCTCTTTGATTCTGCGAGGAACATGAACACTCCAAGTTTTATCACGAAGGAAACGCTTGATTTCCCCGATGATGGTCGGAATGGCAAATGCTTCAAAGGACCTTCCGAATGATTCGTCGTACCGTCGGATGGCTCCCAGTAAGCCTATCATCCCTACTTGGATGATATCCTCATGGAAAGACCTGCCTTTTGAGTACTTTCTGGCAATGGATTCCACAAGATTCTGGTAGTGCAGGATAAGCTGACTTTGAGCTTCATCATCCTGATGCTCCTGATAATTTTTGATCCATTGAAGAACTTTTTCTTTTTGATCCTGCTGATTAGGTTGAGATAGTTTTTTCATCCCTCTCCACCTGCTCTCCTGATAGGAATTTGGTCATAAAGACCGTCACTCCCTCTTTATGATGAACCTTCACGTCATCCATAAGGCTCTCAATAAGGTAAAGTCCTAACCCACCTTCTCTAAGGAATTCTACGGAATGGTCGGCATGATAAGGACCAACGGCACTTCGGATCGTTTTAAAATCAAAGCTCTCCCCGTGATCCGCTACCATTACCTCTAAACGGTCCTCATATAGAGCAAAACCCACAACCACTTCACCGTCATCACCTTTGTAGGCATGCTGAACAGCGTTCGTGATTGCTTCACTTGTTGCAATCTTCAGGTCCTCTATCGCATCATAATCAAAGCCCATACGACTGGATATCCCTGACAGCGTCAGACGAATAACCCCTACGTATTCAGGCTTTGCAGGAATTTTCATCTCGATGTAATCAAAAGCTTGCATCATTCAACTCCACCTTCTACCTTGGAATTTATATTCATAATATCCCCTAAACCTGTAATATCAAACAATCTTTGCAGACGATCAGATAAACCAACCAGTTTGAGCTGACCGCCGCGTGCGTTAATGGTCTTGAATAACCCTACAAAGACACCCAGTCCTGTACTGTCCATATAGGAAACCTCTGAAAGGTCTACAACGATATCTTTATCACTTTCAGCTTCGGCAGAAGGAAGAAGAGTTTCTTTAAGTTTAGGTGCTGTATATGCATCAATTTCTCCAGCTACTTTTACAAATAATTCGTTCTCTTTCTCTTGCATATCTATTGACAAGTTCATAAAACGACCACCTTTTTTTAAGAGCATTATAATAAAGTCTCTATTCGTTTACCCTATTGCGATGTAAGATAAACAAGTTTTAGGAAATTCTTTTTATAATAATAAGGGTGAAGTCATCTCGCAGTTCAAAGTCCTGCAGTTTCTCTAATTCTTTATAAACGTTGGTAACAATTTCATCCGAGGTCAAGTGCTTATGCTGGCTGATCAGCTCAACCAGATCTTCCCTTTCAATAAAGCCTTCCTCGGTGCGGCACTCCGTCACCCCATCAGAAAGGAGGATCATCATGTCTCCAACTTCCACACGTCTTTCATACTGTCTGTACTTCGCTTTCTTATCTACACCTAATAAAAGCCCTTTTGCATCCAGGTCCTCGAATTGGTCGGCATGGGCATTATAGAAGAAGCCGGGCTCATGACCGGCTGATGAATAAGAAAACAAGTGTTTACGAGAGTTATAGACACCATAAAACATTGTAATGAACATACTGGCATCCACGTTTTGTTCCACTACCCTGTTCAGGCTTTCCAAAACAGCATTGGGTTCATTGCGGTATTCAGGAAGGCTGTCCATGGCATATTTGATCATGGACATGCACAGTGCAGCGGGTATCCCTTTTCCGATGACGTCTGCAATGGCGACACTGACACTGTCGTTCTCATCCTGGACAAAGTGGTAATAGTCACCGTTCATCTTCTTGGCAGGGACACTGACAGCAGCGATATCCAAACCTTCCACTACCGGGATGCTTGTCCCGAGCAAGGTTTGCTGCATGTTGGAAGCAATATCAATTTCATTGTTTAATTCCTGCTGCTTGCTTCGCAGGCTTTGATGCTCGCGATAGGCAAAACCATATCCGATCATGACTTCCAGAAGAATATCGAAAGCATGAAGGACATGATGCGGAATATTAGGTTCCATTTCGAGCATGACACTTTTATGGAGACTGATGATCTCCTCAGGCGACACATGGTGCTCAATTGATTTCCGGCTGAATTTCTGCCCGAGATACAACGCCTTTTCATCTTGCTCATTCAGGTAATGCTCTATGATTTCTCTATATTTTGAATCCATCAATTCTCTAAAGTTCATGTAACTCCCCCTAGCGGAGCCATTTTGTTGCCCGAATATCTGTCCCTTCTCCAGGTGCAGATTCTACGTTGAATTCATCCATCAAACGCTTTACTCCAGGCAAACCCGCTCCTAAACCACCTGATGTGGAATATCCATCTTCCATCACTTTTCTTAAATCATTTATACCGGGCCCATCATCCAGTGCAATGATGCGAACGCCCTTCTTTCCACCGTCGAAAAGTTTTTCTATACATATCTGACCATGACCAGCATAAAGATAGATGTTTCGTGCTAATTCACTGATAGCAGTAGTGATTCGAGCCTGGTCGACAGTGCCAAACCCCAGCTCCTTCGCTACATTTCTTCCTAACTGGCGGGCAGCAACGATGTCCCATTCATTCGTGATCTTCACGCAGGATTGGCTATCCATTCACTAATCCCCCAGTTCCGTCTGTAATTTCTCTAAACCTTTTTCCAAGTCTAGAGCGGTTAGCACATCGTCCAACCTGATGCCGAGTTCAATCAGCGTAATCGCTACAGCAGGCTGGATACCTGTTATCACAACCTTAGCCCCCATTAATCGGGACATATTTATAACATCACCAAGTACCTTGGCGATGAAGGAATCAATAAAGTCGATCGATGTGATATCAATGACTACCCCTCTTGCACTTGTTTCATGGATCTTATGCAAAAGATCTTCTTGAAATTGAAGGGCTGTTTGATCATCAAGTTCCCATTGAATTGAAATTAACAAGCAATCATGCAATTTTAAAATCGGTATTCTCACTCTGATCCCTCCGCTGAAACAATTTTTCTATCCGTCATTTCAAGAGCCTTTTCAATGCCTTTTCTTAATGTGCTGTTCGTGCTGAATTGATTAAGGTCGATACCCAGGTTTACGATCGTTTGTGCGATTTCCGGTCTTATACCTACCAGCATGCATTTAGCTCCCACTAGACGGACCGCGTCTGCTGCCTGGATGATGTGGTGGGCAACCATCGTGTCCACTACAGGGACACCTGTAATATCAATCAGGACGACTTCCGCCCGATGCTTCACTACACCATTCAATAGATTTTCCATGATTAAACGGGCTCTTTCCGTATCGATGGTGCCGACGAGAGGCATCACTGAAATCTTCTCAAATACGGGAATCAGCGGCGCGGAAAGCTCCTGCAGGGCAATCTTTTGAAGGGATACCGTTCTTTCCCAAGATTCTGTATAAGCGCTGATTACTTTATTGTACATAGGCGTAACCCATTTATCGAATAGTTCAACCTGTTCCGCTTGGTTTTCATCGGAAATCAAATTTTCTTTCTTCATCGCTTCGTAAACCACTTTGGCAAATGTGCTCAATGCGGTGGTAACGAACGTCAGCGGCCAGCCGAATCGTACAACTTTTTCGGCGAAATCCTCCAGCCGAGATGAGAATTCTTTGGAATCCCTCAGATTGGACGCAATCATTTCTACAAACTCATGGCTTGTCTTGGTAAAAATTTGATCCGAAACTACTTGAAGGAACTTTTCATCCGCTTCTTCCTTCATCCGTTCCATCCAAATGTGCGTTAGATCTGATTTATTGCTCTGGATAAAATCCGT
Organism: Bacillus sp. Marseille-Q1617; assembly: GCF_903645295.1. Classification (NCBI taxonomy): domain Bacteria; kingdom Bacillati; phylum Bacillota; class Bacilli; order Caryophanales; family Bacillaceae; genus Bacillus; species Bacillus sp. Marseille-Q1617. The sequence continues at coordinate 140,467 of NZ_CAHJXM010000001.1, read as the reverse complement.
GATTTCAGTGAACATATAACTCTCCCCATTCTACCATAAGAAATTTACACCAACTGTATATACCAAAAGATGTAACGTATATTTAATTTAATCCGTTCTTATGCTTATATTTTTTCACATTTATTAATATAGTAACAAATAAATGGCCAAATTGAAAAAAACAATGCCTTTTCGGGTATTTTTCCCATGTTCCTTTTTATTATAAATTGTTAAGAGTTATTTGTCATAAAAATGACTATATTTACCTCAGGTTATATTCATCTCACTGGGATAGATATGGATAACCAGGTAAACCCGCCATTCATGTCTAGATGTCAGATATAAAAACAGAAGGCTTGCTGATCAATTTCATTTCTTGATCAGCAAGCCTTCGATTTCGTAGCTGTATTATCATTTATTGTTTTACCTAAAAACCACAAATTTGGGATGAAAATCAAAATTGGATTAAGCCGACGCTTATTTGGAGGGCGTCATCCACTTTTTCCATCATTTCATCATCCAAGTGTGTAATTTTATCTGTCAGACGTTGTTTATCAATCGTTCGAATTTGTTCAAGCAAGATAACAGAATCACGTTCAAAGCCATAACGTTTTGCATCAATTTCAACATGAGTAGGCAGTTTTGCTTTTTGAATTTGTGCGGTAATAGCAGCAACGATCACTGTGGGACTGAACCGATTCCCAATATCGTTTTGAATAACAAGTACCGGTCGAACTCCGCCTTGTTCTGAACCTACAACAGGAGAAAGATCCGCAAAATATACGTCACCACGCTTTACAATCAAAGGATTAACCTCCGCTTACTAAGCGTTCGACTGTATGTTCTGCCTCATATTCTGCTTGGATCGCTTCAGAAGCGATTGCAAGATTGATCTTAGCCATCTCCATATAGCCGCGTCTCATAGATTCACGTAGTTGTCGCTTTTTACGCTCTCGTAAATACATTTTGGTTGCACGATAAATAAACTCATTGCGATTCACATTCTCTTGATCTGCAAAGCCGTCTAGTTCTGTAACGAGCTGTTGCGGCAGACGAATTAAGATTTCTGTTGTTGCGCTGGACTCAGACACAAACTACACCTCCACCAATCACTACATACCGTTTCTGTTCAATAACATACTAATCATACCATTAAATAACGGGAATGAAAAGACAATTTATCAATCTCTTCTAGTATCCGCCATATAAAATGCTAATTATTCATTAAAATTCATATGTTTTCAATTTTTCATTTCCCCGCCTGTAGATAATAGTTTATTAGATACTTCCGCAGGCCTTCCGTTCCTTATATAAATCCTTGGAACTCTTGTAGAAATGATACAAGGAATTTCATAATTGATCGTCTCGAGTTTTTCAGCAATCTCATCAATTGAAACCGCTTCATCCTCCTCAATCCCGATAAGGGTGACCTTCGCGCCCGGCTTCAACGGCCCAGGCAGTGAGATCATGCATTGATCCATACAGATCCTGCCGACTATCGGAGACCTTTTCCCATCCACGATGACCTGCTGCCCCTGCAGCTTTCTCAGCCAGCCATCTGCATAACCAATCGGTATCGTCCCGATCCATTCATTGCCAGACGACTCATATGTGGCTCCGTAGCTGATCTTATCCCCCGCTTTAAGTTCTTTCGTATAAATCAACCTTGAGTGGAGGGAAAAAACCTCCTTAAGCGGAAAGGGCAGTACCCCCTTCATTTCCTGAGATGGAGAAAGACCATACATCGCAATCCCTACCCTGACGGCATTGAAATGGGTAGTTGATTTCCGCAAGGCTGCAGCGCTATTGGATGAGTGAACGTATCGGGGACGTTCATCCAGCACACCAAGCATCTCTTCGAACATTTCCAGCTGGCGGTCAAGGTAGGTATCATCCAGTTCGTCAGCAGTAGCGTAGTGTGTGAAAATCCCCTCTAAATGAAGCCTGCTGGATGAATTAATGAATGTCTCCATCTTCTTCAGCTCTTCTGCAGAACGGACCCCTATTCTGCCCATCCCGGTATCACATTTAATGTGAAGCCTTAATGAAGACGTTTCTTCCAATTCATTTGCCGCTTCTTCAAGCCACTCCAAACTGAAGGTCGTCAATGAAATATTGTGGAAAGATGCCAGGTTCACATCTTTCGCCCGTGTGGCACCGAGCACAAGTATCGGCGCTTGGACCCCTCCTTTTCTTAACGAAATGGCCTCATCAAGGAAAGCAACCGCAAGGCCGTGGGCCCCTGCTTCCAAAGCAGTCAATGCGACTTGGACATCGCCGTGTCCGTATGCATTTGCCTTTACGACCGCAAACATCTCCACTTCATCAGAAGCGATATGCTGCTTGATATTTTTAATATTTTCCGTTAAATAATCGAGATTAATTTCTGCCCATGTATCACGAAAGAACTGCGTCTGTGTTTCCACTATGGTCACTTCCTCATATCAACAAAACATTGTCAGTCTATTCAAGAATATCTTTGATTATTCATCTATTCTCTTATTGTGTCAAATTAATTTTCGGGTGGCAAGGATCTTTGTGGGGGTGTGATAGTCGGGGTGTACCGGTGCGGGGGCCGATTGAGACAACATGGGGGCGACGGAGGAGATCTATCAAGATTATTCGACAAAGCGGCACGATTATTTTGATTTCGGCACAATTATTGGGGTTTTGGCACAATTATTTGAAACCGGCACAATTACCGGGATTCCGGCACAATAATCCTGAAACCGGCACAATTAATGACCGGCGGCTTATTTCAGGTTGTAAATCTAACCTAAAAGCAGTTTTATGACGACTTAGTAAAGCGCCTATCTTATTAAAAACTGCCTGTTTTTAAAAAATCGAAGGCATAAATGCTAAAAAAATGTCCGACATTCCCCTACTTGCCGGTGACCCATAAGCAACACAACAAAAAGAAAAGAGGCAAACCAATAAGGTCTGCCCCGTTTATTTACTCTCTATTTCACCATGGATCCTTGAACCGACTGAGCAAGCATCACCATTTCGGAAGGAGTCAGGTCACTCGAAGCAAGCATGTAGTCAATGCCGTTATTTGTCCATCTGATGGACGTATCGGTCATTGCCGCCACTGTGAACCCTAAATCAACAAGCTCTCCCTTGAGTGATGTCGAAACCGTCATGGTAGGGACCACTGTGGTTTTTTCCTGGATGATCGTAAATGATTTCTCACCGTCATACGTCAGGACGACGCGCTTCCCGTTTTCAGTCGCCACTTCTTTTTCTTCAACCAATTCAGTTCCCGTAATTTCAGACATAGGGTAGAGGACAGTGAACTCCTTGTCTTCCACGTTTGCTGTAACCGGAACTTCAAGCTGGGCGCCTGTCATGTTCTTTTTCATATCAAAGTCTTTTTTATCAAACGCAGCTTTCATATCCATCTTGGAGAACTCCACTTTTACAAGAGAGTTATTATCCGCATCCATCACCTTGACGGTTGCAGGGGAAAGATCTTTCTTGTTAAAAGCAATCTCCTGAGTCGGAAGCATCTGCTTGTTCTGATAACGTGTTTTCGTTGTAAATACATAATGGTTCTTCGTTTCTTTGAACTGCGCTTCTTTATCCTCGAGTACATCTTGAACAAGAGATTCGTACAGGTAAGCCTGACTGCTGTTATTAGGCCATTCGCTTTGGAAGCGGAAGCTCTTATTCAGTGCAGGGGTCAGGACAAATACTCCTTCATCGTTACGGAGAATCATTTGACTTTGATCCTTCGCGGCGTTTTTAAGAGCCACCCGGTAGTAATTAGGGTTATTATGCCAAACTTCCACGTCATAGGTCTGTGGTTCATCGCCAACCTGAAGTGTCATTTTGGCGTCCGCTTTATACCCCTTCATGTCCTCTACCTTTGACTTAAGATCCTTTGTCACGTCTTCCTTCGATTTCTCGCCGCAAGCAGCCAGCATCAGCACTGCAAGCATGGCCATCACTAGTATCACTAGCTTTTTCTTCATTTTTTCAACCCCTTTTGTCTCAAGATAAACGTAATTGAGAGAGGGGAAAGCTAGACGGTATAAGAATAAGACGTTCTTTATCTTTGTCTCTCTTACAATCGGGTGCACCGACAGTTATACCTAGCCTTGTCTCTCCTATTGCACTACTGAATATATGAGACAACCTCGGCTAATATGCTAGTGAAGATGACAAGCTCACACTTTTTTATTTTTCAATCACAACTTGCGCTGCGGCGTATTCCCTGCTGTGGGTGATCGACAAATGCGCGTTCACTCCGTAAGGCTTTGAAAAAAACGGTTTGCCGTTCTCATCCTTGCTTATTTCGATATCTTGAAAAGAAAGGTCATGGCCGATCCCCGTTCCATTGGCTTTTGCGAAAGCTTCCTTCGCAGCAAACCTCCCGGCAATGAATTCAACGGACCGGGAACCGGTCAGCGCCGCCAGCTCATCCTGCTCATTCACAGTCAGCACCCTCTTGATCAGTTTCGGCTGCCGCTCGACTGTTTGCTGTATACGTTTGATTTCGATTATATCTAACCCGATCCCTGTAATCATATGCAGATCTCCTTCTACTCTTGTCCTGTTTCTCATATAGTTTATAGTATAATGAACTCATGTTGTACGGTACTTTTCTATTAGGAGGATACACTATGTTTGTCAGAACGGAAAGCTTCCCGCAATTTTTACGGTTATATCCGGTCATTTCACTGATCGTGTTCATCCATATTGTTCTTTATTTAGTGAGTTCCCTTCCCATTTTCCCGCAGCGCTGGGTGTATGAGCAGCTGGCAGGGGTGAATCTGTTCATCAAAGAAGGTGATTGGTGGAGGCTGGTTACGCCAATCTTCGTTCACCTCGGTTTCGCCCACCTTCTATTCAACTCTTTTTCACTCGTCTTATTCGGACCGCCGCTGGAACATTATCTGGGCAAATTCAGGTTCATCCTTCTTTACCTGGCCAGCGGGATCTTCGCTAATATTATTACCTATCTCATAAAGCCTTTAACCTACAGTCATGTCGGGGCTTCAGGTGCGATATTCGGACTGTTCGGCTTTTACATCGCCATGATTCTGCTGAAAAAACAGTTCATCACCCGAGAAAGCCGCCAAGTCATTCTCCCGATCATCGTGATCGGCGTGGTGATGACATTCATGCAATCAGGCATTAACATCACCGCTCACATTTTCGGTTTGCTTGGCGGATTTATCATCGGTTGGATTTCCGGAAAGAAATGATTGTCATGCTCCGTTTCATATACTGACTGAGCATAAAAAAAGGTGACCCGCTTATTCTTTCAGCGGATCACCTTTTTAAACTATTCATGTGAAAACCATTTATAAATTTCAGCTGCATCTTCTAATTCTAAATCCTTCACTTCACTTGAATAACCCGTTTGTCCGGACTTGAGCGTAGTGGAGATGCTGCTCAAATTTCTTCTTGCCTGAAACCAGCTCTGCCTGGAGTCAAGCGATTGAATCCTGCTTTTTTTCATATAAGCGGTATGCTTTAAAATCCCCCGGTACCTCAGAGATAATTGATTATCGTTGATTCTCCATCCCCCGGTACGATGCTGAAAGAAGCCCAGCAAGCCGAAAGGAACAGCGAGCAGGATACTGAAAAGACCAAGCGGCCAATACATGATCGCCATGATGATAACCGGGATGATCACCCAATCCGCCGCACGAAAGATATATCTTCTGAGTGCACGTTTCGGCAGGCGCTGGAAATCCTCAGTCAGAATGTATTCAGGGAATATTTCGTTAAGCAGCCCCGGAACTCTCTTCTTCTTCACAACAGGCATCAGCTTGATCGTCGAACTGTCTTTCTCAAGCACAGATCCCCCAGCGTTTTCAATCACGACGGTACAGTAGCCAAACAACTGACGCACCGGGTTCTCAACAACTCTGATTCCCTGCACCCGGTTCAGCGGGACGGTGATCTGTTTTTTCTCCAAGAGGCCTCTCGTAATGACGATATTTTCATCGCTCAGCCTGATTTTAAAATCACCATACAGCACGAATGTCCATGCAACTGAAAAAATCCAGGCGACGAGCAGGATGACAAACGACATCACGGCAATGATCACCAATCCACTTTTCACGAACACCATGATTTCGTCAAAGATCATTTCATACGGTATGAAATCTGATAACTGCGATAAAAAGACGGCCGCCCCCGATAAAATAACACCGACTCCTCCAGAGGTCAAAGCTAGCACCAAAATATCCTTGGCACTCATATTAAAAACCCATTTTTCTTCTTTTGGCATAGCCGCTACATCGATGGACTGCTCTTCATCCGCTTGCATCGGCTGTTGATCCTTCTTCTTCTCACTGTAAATGATTCTTTCAAGATCCAAGGCTTCTTCTTTCAAAATGGCAGTCAGCTCAGCCTCCGATTCTCTCGGATTCGATGATCCCGCTGTCTCCACCTTGACCTTGACCAATCCAAAGGGCCTGTGGATGATTCCCTCTGAAAAGTTCAAGCTTTGAATCCGGTCAAACGGGATATAGCGCTTCTTTTTTACAAAAAGTCCATATTCGATCCTCAGTTCACCCTCTTCTAAACGATAAGTGAACCGCAGCCACTTGATCACCCCTGCTACAAGCACGATCACCAGTACCGCCCCCATTGAAATGAGGGGCATGTAATCCCAGAACCCGCTCTTCTCTCCCCTGCTGTTCAGAACAAACAACAGGACGAACGGGATGATCAATTCTTTTAATTGTTTCAAAAAACTTGCTACCGCAGAAATCGGATGCAGTCGTTTATATTCAGACATCATCTTCCGCCACCCTCGCCAGTAAGGATATGGAATGTCTCAGTTCATCCGCTTCCCCTGTATCGAGAGCAGGAATTTCATGAACCGTGGCAGCAGTTGAAATCGTGATCGTAGATAAATTGTATCTCTTTAAAATCGGACCCTGTACCGTATCAACATGTTGAACCCTGACCATCGGCACCAGCGTCCGCTTTACAAAAATAAACCCTCTTTGGAGCTCGATCTCCTGCTCCCTCACTTCATACCTCCACCGCTTCCAGCGAATCGACGGAAGAAAAAAGATCATCATATATGTAAACAAGAGCAGCACACCGATCGCTGAGACCATGATCCAAACCGGCCAATCAAATATCGTTGATAACACCACGACACCAGCCACCACTATAGCCAGCACCACAGTCTGCATCACACCATGCAGCCTCCACACCTTCAGTGCCTTCGGGGAAATCCGTTTCTGGGGCTCTCCTCTCATACCCATCCTCCTTTTGTCTATATCCTTATGTATAAATCTTACAGTATGTTTACGTTTGTGGATAGGATTGGTTTCAGCCGACGGGGTGAAAAGTTTAAATTTGAGGACGTTCTATAAACTAAAAAGTGTGCTTCCAACAAAAAAACGACTGCAAACTCCGACATAATCGTTATTTGCAGACATTTGACATTTATTTTATGACAAAGGACGACTGATCGACCCATTCAGTGTCCTTGACATCTTTCAAATCCTCAACCAGCCGGAACAATGCATCATCTTTTTTCTTGGCTTCAATCATGCAGTCCACCTGATCGACCGACCCCTTGATGCCTTTTAAAAATTCCAGGAACATATCAGGGTCAATATAATCGGCGTGTGCTTTGTAATCCTTGTCAGAACGCGGACTGGAGATATGCATTTTGACGGGCAATGGAGACTGACTCCACGTCGATACGACCCTCTCCCAATCCTCTTGCCAATCCCTCTCATGGTAGGCAAGGTGATGATGATAGTCGAAAACCTGGGGAACACCCAGCTTTTCACAAAGATATAGCGCATCCGCAGCACTGAACACGGTATCATCATTTTCCAATATGATCATTTCCTGTAGAGAAGGGGGTGTAAGACCCCAATTGTGAATAAACTGTTCAAGCGCCTTTTCCTTATCATCATAGGCTCCTCCCACATGCAAAACACAGCGGTGCGTCGGATCGACCCCTATGCCCTTCAGCAGATCTCTGTGCATCTTGAGCGTATTGAACGTATTCTTGAGCACGTCCGCGTCGCTGGTGTTCAGAAGCACAAAATGATCAGGATGAAAATCAACACGCATCGGGTGAGCTTGTAAATATTCTTTAATTTTGATCAGTTCTGGCTTTAAGGGCGAGATAAAATCCCACCCCTTAAGTTCAGGATGGTTCGCAAGCGGAATCAGCTTCGAACTGAAACGGAAAAAGTGAATGTCGTGAAGAACATTATGCTTTAAAAGACGCAGGCAATTCTCCAGATTGGAACGGGCGATGCGCTCAAGCTTGGCGATTGCCGCTTCCCGATCTTTTATCGATGAAAATTGCTTGTATGTCATCGTCTGTGACGGCGAGGCATTCTGAAGATTCATGCTCATGGCCACATAGCCGAGTCGGATGAGAGTCATGGTGGATGGGGCTCCTTTTTTATTGGTTAGTATGTGCGGGGAGGGTGCGATTCATGTTTATTATGAAAATTCTTTGTGGTAGGTTGTTCCTTTTCCGGAACCTAGGATTTTCAGGTCTGAAGAATTCAATAGGAGATGTGCGGTTCTGGGAGATGAAATATCTAAAAAGGTCCTTAGTTCCCTGTTTGTTATAAGCGTTTCATTCCACTTTTAGAGGTTTACGTGCAGGTTTTGAGATTTTCATGCAAGATTTCAGATTTACAAACCAATTTTTAAAAATACATTCCACTTTCAAAAGAATACGTGCATCCTGTCGAATTTTCTTTGCCTACACAAAGCCCGGGCTCCACTCCCAGCCAGAACCGCAACAGGAACGTCCAACGCCAACGCCAGCCCCCACAAAAACAAAAAAACACGACAACCCTACAAAAGGGTCATCGTGTTCTCATCAAACCATATTAGTTATTGTTATAAGACTTGCGTCGGCCGCCGGAAGATTGTGGTCTTCCGCCGCCGCGGCGATCGCCGCCACGGGATGATCCGCCGCGTGAACCGCCGCCACGTGGACCGCTGCCCCCGCGTCCGCCGCCTTTGCCGCTGCGTGATCCGCCTTTGTAGCCGCCGCGATTGCCGCCGCCTCTTGATGGCAATGGACGTTCTTCTGTGATTTCCACAGGAGTTGTGTCCGGCTCTTTTGTAAGGACTTTGATCGCTGCTGCGACTGCCTGGATTGGATCGTGGTCATTCAGGAATTCCTCTGCAAATTGAGAGTAATCCTTAATGTCGCTTTCTTTCGCCGCTTCAATCAGCTTATCCAAAGCAAGGCGCTGCTGGCCTTCAAGTGCTTCGTTATGGCTTGGTGGCTTAAGGCCCATCATTTTCTTCTTCGTTGTTTGTTCCACTACACGCAGGTAACCCATTTCTCTTGGTGTTACGAACGTGATGGACATACCTTTTTTACCTGCACGGCCAGTACGTCCGATACGGTGAACGTAGCTTTCAGGATCTTGTGGGATATCAAAGTTGTATACGTGAGTTACGCCTGAGATATCAAGTCCGCGTGCTGCAACATCCGTTGCGATCAGGATGTCGATGCGCCCTTCTTTGAACTTTTTAAGAACCGTCATACGGCGCGCCTGGGAAAGGTCCCCGTGAATTCCTTCTGCAAGGTAACCGCGGATGCTAAGGGCACGTGACAGTTCATCTACACGGCGCTTTGTACGACCGAATACAATCGCAAGTTCAGGTGATTGTACGTCGATCAAACGGGACAATACATCAAACTTTTCTTTTTCCGTTACTTTTGTGAAGTACTGTTCAATATTTGAAACCGTTACTTCTTTGGACTTTACCTTGATCAGTTCAGGTTCTGTCATGAAACGCTCTGCAATGCGGCGGATCGGATCCGGCATTGTTGCAGAGAATAGAAGTGTTTGTCTTGTGCTTGGCACAGTTTCAAGGATGCTTTCGATGTCTTCGATGAAGCCCATGTTCAGCATTTCGTCTGCTTCGTCCAGTACCAATGTTTCAACGTTATCAAGCTTCAGCGTGCGGCGCTTGATGTGGTCAAGAAGACGTCCAGGTGTACCTACGATGATATGAGGGTTCTTTTTCATCGCACGGATTTGACGCTGGATATCCTGTCCGCCGTATACAGATAATACGCGTGCACGCTTATCTGATCCGATGCGGTATAATTCTTCAGAAACCTGGATCGCAAGTTCACGGGTCGGAGCGATGACAAGAGCCTGGACGTTCGGGTTCTTCATATCGATCTTTTCGATCATCGGGATACCAAACGCTGTCGTTTTACCAGTTCCCGTTTGTGCCTGACCGATGATGTCCTTACCTTCTAGACCTGCCGGGATTGTACTTGCCTGGATTGGGGTTGCTTCTTCAAAGCCCATACGTTTAATTGATTTCAACGTAGATGCGCTTAAGTTTAAATCTGAAAACTTTGTCAATGCTATTCATTCTCCTTTTGATTTACATCTTTTATAACTAATCAATTATGCTGATTATATTTTTAAATCGGAACGAAATCTTACACACCGAAAGACTTCGGTATCTAATCTAAAATCGTCTATATGAGATGTTTATTTTAATGTATATTGCAATGTCCATTGGAATGTCTGCTGCAATGTGTATTACACCTTATTGTAAGGCGCGGTGCGGTTTTTGCAACCTTAATGCAAAAAAATACACTCTTCTAATTCGAAGAGCTCGCACGTCCAACAAATAGAACAATGTTGTAGTTATGTTACCACTTATAGAGATGAATTTCAATCTATTGTAAAATAGTCAATCTATTCACTCTGCAGAAAATGGTAGATCTCTCCAAATAATTCGTGCTTATCTTCACTGTGACATATTAAATGCTGGGCTTTTGAGGAGTAATATAGGTTTTTTTCTTCAGATGAAATGGTCTCATAAATATATTTCGCACTTTTAGGCGGGACTATCCCATCATTTTCTCCCTGTGCTATAAAAGTTGGGATATCCACTTTTTCAAGGAGAGGACGGGCTACACGCACCACCTTTTTAAACTCGTAGGCAGAAAGAATCGGAGTATTGGTCATTTTAAATTTATAGCGATTGTAGAGTTCATTTTCAAGTATTTTCCCCTGGAGCCCTTCCTTGATTAAATTACCAATCTCTTTTGCCAGCTGCTTGAAATTCAAATAATAGGCAGCGGCACTCAGTAACACGAGTTTGTCGATGCTGTATTTGACGGATAGGTAAGAGGCGATCAGGCCCCCCATCGAAAACCCGATGACATATACCTTGTCGCATGTTGAGATGAGTTTCTTCAATTCTTCTTCTGCGTGGTCGATCCATTCAACATGCTTGATCCCCTTTAAAGCGAGCGTTTCTCCATGACCGGGTAAAGTAGGAACAGCGATTTTCCAATCGGTTCGTTCTTTTAGATATTCTGCCAAAGGCTCGACTTCATAAGGACCGCCAGTGAAGCCGTGAATAAGTAAACATCCAATCATCTTGATCCCCACTTACTTGAAGACTGTTTTTATAAAAATTCTATTCAACCCCGCTAGTGATTTCCATGCAAGATTTCTCTTTCATAACAAAAATAAATGCTCATACTGCCTAAGATCGTTTCTTGTAAAAGGGTAGAAGGAGTACATCCTCCCTCTACCTGCATAATGTCATTTTGGCCATTCTTCCTGGATTTTACTCAGTGTCATCCGATTGCAAAGCTTCGATGACTTCTTCAAGTTTCATTCCCCTGGAGGCTTTGAATAGGAGCAGATCTCCGCTTTTTGTCTGATTTTTCAGCGCAGCGGCAAGTTCCTTCTTATCCTCGAAGGAATGGATGTTTTCAGGTGTGAACCTGTCACGTGCACCTTTTGCGATGAATTCAGCAAGTTTTCCGTAGGTATATACGTGGTGAATCTGCTCAGGGTCGATCATTCTTCCGATTTCCTGGTGGAACTCCTCATCGTTGTCCCCAAGCTCCAGCATATCTCCGAGTACGAGCATTTTTGTATTGAAGCCCCCTAGTTCAGAAACGAGCTGGATTGCCGCTTTCATGGAAGTAGGACTTGCGTTATAGGCATCGTTGATGATTTTCTCGCCCTTTTTTCCTTCCGTCATCTCCATTCGCATCTGTGTAAGCTTAAGAGACCCCATGCCTTTCTTCATGTCCTCGACAGAGACACCGAATTCCCTGGCAATCAAAATGGCTGCGAGGGCGTTGTGGATATTGTGCTGGCCGAGTACAGGAAGGAAGAATGTTTCCCCGTCATAAAGAGACGTCTCAAAATGACTGCCGGCGTTGTCCATTTCGATTTTGACAGGATAAATGGAATTCGTTTCACTTCTGCCGAACGTCTCGACGCGTTTAAGCGGTAAATCTCTTACCCGCTCCTGTAAAAGGGGCTCGTCTCCGAAGTAGGCGAACAGCCCGTCTTCCTTCAACCCCTGGACAATCTCGAGCTTTGCCTTGGTAATGCCTTCACGGGAACCGAGGTCTTGAAGATGAGATTCACCGATATTTGTGATGATCGCAGCATCCGGCTGGGATATCTCAGATAACAGCTCGATTTCACCAAAGCCGCTCATTCCCATTTCCAATACGGCCACTTCTGCATCCTTAGGCAGCGCGAGGATCGTAAGTGGCAGACCGATATGGTTATTGTAGTTCCCCTGTGTCTTGTGCACTTTATATTTCGTGCTGAGAAGATTTGCGACCATGTCCTTCGTGGTTGTCTTTCCGTTGCTGCCTGTGATGCCCACCACTCTCAGATCAAGCTGGTGACGGTATTGGTTTGCCAGTGACTGCAGGGCAAGAAGTGGATCATCTACGACAAGTACAGGGATATCTGCCGGCGGGTTTGGCACATACTTATCCCAAAGCGCTGCTGCCGCTCCCTTTTCGATCGCCTGCCTTACGAATTGGTGGCCGTCGACATTTTCACCTTTGAACGGGACAAACAGATTCCCTTTTTCAATTTTACGTGTATCAATGCTTACACCTTTTATGACGAGGTCTTCGAATGCTGCAAGGTCGTTTTGTACGTGAAGCATTTCACAGGTTTCTTTTATACTTTTTTCAAACATTTTCTTTCTCCTTTATGAGTGGTTAATACAACAGATGAGGGACTGCTTTTAGATGTTGATCCTCCAGTCAGTCCCTTCTGTGTTTAAATGTTACATCGTATGTTTGATTGTCTGTTTTTCTTGATGACGCTCCATGCCGAGCTCGACCAGCTTTCCGATCAGTGTAGGATAGTCGACACCCGTATGCTTCCATAGGAGCGGGAACATACTGAATGGCGTGAAGCCAGGCATTGTGTTCACTTCGTTCATATAGATGCGGCCGTCTTCAGTAAGGAAGAAGTCTGCACGCACGAGTCCGGAGCAGTCAAGGGCCTTGAAGGATTGGATCGCGATCTCTTTCATTTTCCCGTATGTTTCCTGATCCACCTCTGCAGGGATGATCAGTGCCGTATCTCCGTCTTCATATTTTGCCTTATAATCATAGAAATCTTTCTTCGGAACGATCTCACCTGCTACCGAGCATTCCGGCTGATCATTGCCAAGCACACCAAGTTCGATTTCACGTGCTTTAACGCCTTCTTCGATGATGATTTTACGGTCGAATTGGAACGCTTCCTCGAAGGCAGCTGCCAGTTCTTCCTTGGATGTACATTTGCTGATTCCAACGGATGAGCCGAGGTTGGCAGGTTTTACAAAGCAAGGGTATCCGATTTCGTTTTCCACTTGTTGATAGGCCTTCTCCGGGTTTGCCTTCCAAGCACTGCGGATAAACCACGAGTAGTTCACTTGAGGGATCCCAGCTTGTGCAAACAGGTTCTTCATGATCACTTTATCCATACCGGCAGAAGATGCAAGGACCCCGTTACCCACGTAAGGAAGGTTCAATAATTCAAGCATCCCCTGGACCGTTCCGTCCTCACCATTGGGACCGTGGAGAAGCGGGAAGATCATATCGTAGCCTTCGCTGTCCTTGGAGTAAGCCGGGGTGATCGCTGTACTTAATGCATTAGGGGAGATTTCTTCTCCATTATTGAATTGCAGTGCTTTTACATCCTCAACAGGAGCATTCAATTGAGGACCTTTGATCCATTGGCCTTCTGTTGAGATGAAAACAGGATGAATTTCATATTTATTTAAGTCCAAGGCTCCGATAACCGCCTTGGCTGTTTGCAGGGATACATTATGTTCGGCTGATTTACCGCCGTACAATAAACAAAGCTTGGTTTTCATGAATGAGTTACCTCCAATATTAACAATAGATGTTTCTATTTTATCACTTTCATCTCAAAGGGAAAGAATGATTAGATGGAAAATAAAAATTACCTCCATTGTCCTTGTTTCATAAGCCATCCTTCATCGGGATTCCGTCTATATATATGTATGTTCACCCAGCCTAGTCCCGCAACAGTGAGATGGGGTTTATTTTATCAGAATACATTTAAGATTCCGCCTATTCACTTTCCTCTTAAAATATTATTCTTCCGGGTGTATAATCCTTCTAACGAAAACATTTGTACATTTAAGGAGGACATCCAGATGAGAAAGTTTGGTTTACTGCCCAGGATCCTGTTGGGGATCGCTTTAGGTATTGTCATCGGATCGATTGCACCAGAATGGATCGTGAAATTATTCGCTACGTTTAATGGACTTTTCGGTAATTTCTTAGGGTTCGCGATTCCATTGATCATCATAGGCTTCATTGCCCCTGGAATAGGGTCAATGGGTAAAGGGGCCGGAAAGCTGCTGGGACTGACTACAGCACTTGCATATGGTTCCACGGTTCTTGCAGGACTGCTTGCATATTCAGTCGCTAAGAGTATTTACCCATCTCTCTTGGCAAATCAAACTTCTCAATCATTTGAAAATCCGGAAGAAGCTCTCTTAAAAGGGTTCTTCACAGTGGACATGCCCCCGGTGATGGGTGTCATGACGGCGCTCTTGATCGCTTTCACCCTCGGTCTTGGTATGGCTGCCATTAAAGGGGACGCCCTCCAAAAGGGAATGAATGAGTTTAGAAGCATCATAGAGATGGTGATCGAAAAAATCATCATTCCTCTATTACCGCTTCACATCCTTGGTATTTTCGCCAACATGACGCAGGGAGGCCAAGTCAGTGCCATCATGTCTGTGTTCGCCAAAGTCTTTGTAATGATCATTTTATTGCATATTTTCTTTTTGGCAGTCCAATACACAGCTGCCGGCACATTGCGCAAACAAAATCCGATCGTGATGATGAAGGGAATGCTGCCCGCATATTTCACAGCACTCGGCACGCAGTCATCCGCTTCCACGATCCCCGTCACACTCGAACGCACGAAAAAGTTAGGTGTCAGGGAACGAATCTCTGATTTTTCGGTGCCGCTGCTGGCAACGATCCATTTATCAGGGAGTACGATCACATTAGTGAGCTGTGCGATGGCGGTCATGTTCATCCAGGGTGAAGCACTGCAGTTCTCGCAGCTGTTCCCATTCATCCTCATGCTCGGCGTTACCATGATTGCTGCACCGGGAGTTCCAGGCGGTGCCGTGATGGCAGCCCTCGGTCTTCTTGAATCCATGCTCGGATTCGGTCCGACGATGACATCACTCATGATCGCTCTTTACCTTGCACAAGACAGTTTCGGAACGGCGTGCAACGTCACAGGTGACGGTGCCATCACTTCCATCGTCGACAAACTGACAAACAAGAAGAAAGCAGCTGTTACAAACGTAAAAGCAAGCTGATATCCAAGGCCCGTCCCGCATCGCTTTAAAGCGATGCGGGACGGGCCTTTTTCGTATGTAACAGGAAACTAACACCCTTCTGTAGAATAAATATGTAAGCCAGAATAAAGGAGTGCGACATCTTGAACTCAACCAATCAAAGGGTAACCCTTAGAAAAATAGAAGAAAGTGATCTCGAATCGCTATGGAATTACATACATAAAGAAGCGTCACCTCAGTGGAAAAAGTGGGACGCCCCCTATTTCGAACACAAACAACTGCCTTTCGAAGAATACAGACGCTCTTTCCTTACCAATATCGATAAAAACAGTGACCACCAGCGGATCATCGAAGTACAAGGTAAAATCATCGGAACCGTAGGCTACTACTGGGAATATGAACCGACAAGGTGGCTCGAAGCGGGCATTATCATTTATGACCCTTCCTATTGGAATGGGGGCTTTGGGACTGAGGCTTTATCCCTGTGGGTCGATCATCTATTTGAAACGAAGGAGATCGGCAGGGTCGGCATCACCACTTGGTCCGGTAATGAGCGGATGATGAGAGCAGCTGAAAAAATCGGCATGAAGCTTGAAGGAAGGATGAGAAAATGCAGATATTACGATGGGATTTATTATGACTCGATCAGGATGGGCATGATCCGGGAAGAATGGGATCAAAAACCAAACCATTAAAAAAGAGGAGGACAATGGTGCCGGCCTCCTCCCTTCTTTATTGATCATCCTTCGAATCGCCAAACCACATCTTCAATTTCTTTCTCGTGAAGAAAACAAGCAGTGAAAGGATGATAAACATTGCTACAGCCACATAGAGATGCATCCGGTCTTCCCCGCTCAATCCGGAACCGAAAAAAACAAATCCGATCGTCCCGGGGATGATCCCGATGGCGGTGGCAGCAATGTAAGGAAAGTAGCGTACTTTTCCGGCACCCGCTATATAACTGACCAGATCAAAATTCAAAAACGGCAGCAAACGGAGAATCAGTATATAAAAGAAGCTATTCTCGGTCATTTTTTCACGGACTGCATTCATTTTGGGAGAGGGCTTTCTCCAAATCGTCATTCCAAGGAAGCTTGAAGCCGCATACGCAACAGTTGCACCTCCAAGTGCTCCGATGAATATGAAAACAATCCCGTTGTAAGGGCCAAATGCCAACCCGGCCGCGATTGAAAAGATGGATGTGGGAAACAGCACCAACGGACGGAACGTTAAGATAAGAATGAAAACGACAGGTGCCCACAATCCAAACGACACGATCCAATCTCTTATGTCGTGCGGTCTTACCTCCCAAAAGCTGCGGCTGACCCAAATAAGGATAAGAAGCAGGGCAAAGAATCCAAGCATCTTGATTATTTCTTTTTTCTTCATTGCCTTACCTCCCATCCTTTTCAGGCGTTTATTTTATCTGCCGAGTGTTTACTTTCTTCCATTGTACTGCCCTCTCCCTATAAAACCAACTCTACCGTTCAATCGGCTATTTTCTGGGTGATTGTTCTTACTTTTATAATAAGGTACAAAGTAGTGAAACTTTTCTGATCTTCTGAAGTCTAATAGAATAGAGGTGATAGGACATGAAGAAGCTGATCATTGCACTGACAGGGGCACTCGTCCTTGGCGGTTTAGCCGGATGCGGAACCTCCCAGGAACCGGAACAAAACGAGACAGAGACAAGCGGCACCCCTGATTCAAATCAATCAGAGAAAGGAATTGTTGCAGGCAGCATGGAACCTTCTTTAATCAAGCAAGAGGAAAAAAACGGCCAGCCCGTCTATGAGTACAAGATTAAAAATCAGACAGAAAAAGAAAAGACCTTTGTGTTTTCGTCCGGTCAAACAATCGACTTCGAAGTAAGAGATAAGGATGGAGCTGTCGTTTACCGGGATTCTGAAAACAAGATGTATACGCAGGCCATTCAAGAAATCACGCTGAAGCAAGGAGAGGAATTTTCCCGGAATCTCGTTCTGCCCAAGCTTGAAAGCGGTTCATACAAACTGACAGTATGGCTGACAGCCAAGGGAGAAAGTCAGTACAAAGTGGTTGAGGACATTCTTGTTCCATAATAAAAAGGATTAATCCAAGTAAAGAAGTTCATTCAACACCTAAGGTTGATGAAGTCCTTTACGCAGATTAATCCTTCTCTTATTCAGGATGGGATATAGGGTAAACTGGCTGTGGCCCCGGATTTCATCCCTATACTTTATTCCCCGCTTTTTCCCCATGTGCCTGCCTAACGGATCGAGGAACTCCAGCTCTTTGTTTTACGATCAAAAACAAGCAAACCATTTGCAGGGGATTTGCTGAATTGTTGATAGTCTTCTATCATTTCATCCATATTGAAATAGTCTCCGATGACCCAGATCGGGATTTCTATCTTCCCTCTGCTTACAATGGCCTTCTCGATGGAAATGATCATCCCTTCTTTTATTTTTTCCTTAAACGAAGTGATGATTTGAGTACCGACATCCGGATACTGCTTTTCCTTTTTCATGCCGAATAACCCTTTTCCGCCTTTGACACTTCCCAACTTCGCCGCTACCGTTGAACCTAATAGTTGATAAAAATCATCAAAGTCGCGGTAATAAATTTTATTAAACCAGCCATCGTCGTGTGAGAGGTAAGCGTATCGGTTATTCAATTTCGAATAAAACGGGGCATCCAGCGGCTGTTTCAGATGACCCATATAGAGCAGCTCTGCAATTTCCTGTCCGTTTAATTCATTGACACCCGCTTCTTCGTCGAAATCGATCCAGCAGAAGTCACCATAGCTGTCCACATTGTCATGAATGATTTTGTTCATTTCTTCCTGTTCAACATATTCAAGATGAGTGTGAATGTTAAAGGCCCCATGCTCATACTGATGTTTGATCAACAGCAGGTTCTTCAGAGGCTGCGGTGTATTCAAAGCAAATTCCTGAAAATTAATCCCGTAGGAAACAACATATTGCCGATCTATATTTTTATGCACATAGATGATATCTTTTGTTTGCTTGTTCTTCAAAAACATTCCCTCCATCTGATTTCCACGATGCGTATCTAATGTATCTATTTTAGCAAAGAAATAAGGATATCGTTCTTTTCTATTTCATTTCAAAATGATGACAAAAGTCGCAGGAAATTGTCGAAAAAAGTCATTTGACAGGAACAGAAACTTATTATGCCTGCCAAACTATATAGGATACAGTTAGAGAGAATGCACATGAGCCTTCACTATAGTGTAGAAATGCTTGTTTTTTACAGATGTGACTATTCTAGCTAAATAGTAGAGGAAATGTTACATTTGAAATCGGGACTTTCTGGTTTGACTTCCAAGAATGGTCATGTAATATATGGAAAAACATTTATTACATACCTTAACAAATTCTTCTTTGTTAACGAACATTCCATATAAGGAGTTGAAAAAGAAGGGAAAACAGGATGGCAGCCAGTAGAAATTTTCCTTCGTTTCTATTAGACTAGGAATGTGAAATCTTACGAAATTCAGGTGAAATGATTATGGAAACTCGCCAGCGTTTTGCTGATAAATTTGACTGGGGTCTTGTCTTTTTATTGATGATGTTCTTTATCGTCAGTGCCCTTGGAATAAGCAGTGCTCAAACCTCAGGTCAATATGGAACAAATTTTGTTATTCGACAAGCTTTTTGGTATGTTGTCGGGGGAATTATTATCGCAGGTGCGTTATTCTTCGATTCAGAACAATATAAGCGCCTTGCCTGGTATATGTACGGCGCGGGGATCCTCCTGCTGCTTGTACTGCTGATTTCACCGGAAAGCATTGCACCATATAGAAATGGAGCCAAAAGCTGGTTCATGCTGGGGCCTCTCGGTTCCATCCAGCCTTCAGAATTCATGAAGACATTTCTGATTCTTGCTCTTGCCCGGGTGATTACGAACCATAATGAAGTCACCACCCGGAAAACATTACAGACAGACTTTCAACTATTATTGAAGATCGGCTTTACCACCCTTGTCCCCCTTGCTTTTATCATGAAGCAGCCAGACCTTGGGACATCCCTTGTTATTTTAGCCATCATGACAGGTATTATCTTAGTTTCAGGGATTACGTGGAAACTGATCGTTCCTATCTATGCCTTTCTCGGAGTGGTCGGGGGCATCCTCTTATCACTCGTGATTTGGGCTCCTGAATTCTTGGAAAAGTACACAGGTTTCGAACCTTATCAATTTGGACGG
Source organism: Bacillus sp. Marseille-Q1617 (assembly GCF_903645295.1). Taxonomy (NCBI): domain Bacteria; kingdom Bacillati; phylum Bacillota; class Bacilli; order Caryophanales; family Bacillaceae; genus Bacillus; species Bacillus sp. Marseille-Q1617. Next base: position 120,676 of record NZ_CAHJXM010000001.1, on the reverse strand, counting down.
ATTTATGCCTGGCTCGACCCTTATAACTACTCCAAATTGGAAGGGTTCCACTTGATCAACTCCTTGAATGCCATTGGATCCGGACAGATCTTCGGAAAAGGCTATAGCGACGGAGAAGTATATATCCCTGAAAACCACACCGATTTCATCTTCAGTGTCATCGGTGAGGAATATGGATTCATCGGCGCAAGTGTCGTCATCAGCTTATTTTTCCTGTTAATCTACCACTTGACCAAGACAGCCTTGGATACGAAAGAACCTTTCAATGCCTATGTATGCGCAGGAATTATCTCTATGATTACATTCCACGTTTTCCAAAACATCGGAATGACGATTCAATTACTGCCGATCACGGGAATTCCGCTTCCGTTCATTAGTTACGGGGGAAGTTCCTTGATGGGAAATATGCTGGCTCTCGGAATTGTATTCAGTATGAGATTCCATCATAAAACATATATGTTCTCTTCAGAAGATTCTTAACAATAAGTGTTGTATTTATCTCCAATATGTGTAAAATAATATCTAATCATATACAGGATATTCGACGATGAAGAGAGTAATTCTGACGTGGATCCCTATAGCGAGCCAGGGTTGGTGGAAGCCTGGTGTGAAACCCGGAATGAACCGCACTTCTGAGAAGTCTTTCTTGAAAATCATTAGGGAAAGACCGGCTAAAAACCGTTAATCTATAAGCGCCCTTCGGGAAAAAGAGTGGTACCGCGAGCTATAACTCGTCTCTATATTTAATAGAGACGGGCTTTTTTATTTTTTCCTTTGTTAATCACCGCTGTTGATTTCCGTGCAAGACTTCGCTTTCCGCGGGTGACCCGTGAGCCTCCTCGTCGCTCCGCTCCTGCGGGGTCTCACATTGGCCACTTCTCCCGCAGGAGTCTACGTCTTGCACTCCAATCAACAGCTAGAACTAGTTAAACTAACCCTAAACTTTAACAGAACCAATTATTATTCGGAGGTGGAAACGATGGATTTAAAGAAAGTATTAGCCAAAGAAATAAATTTCCAAGTTCTTTCTTCTTGGTCCGAAGAAGAAATTTATACGTTAATCGAAACACCGAAGCATGCCCATCTGGGCGACCTTGCTTTCCCCTGTTTCAGATTAGCAAAGGAATGGAGAAAAGCTCCTGGAGTGATTGCTTCAGAAATAGCCCAGTCACTCCATTCCCCTATGTTTAACAATGTGGAAGCGGTGGGGCCTTATGTGAATGTACGATTTGATCCCATACTCACTGGGAAGGAAATCGTTTCTTCCGTCCTTGAGCAAGGAGTTCATTACGGTTCCCATTCATTCGGGAAAGACAAAACCATTGTATTAGACATGTCATCACCCAACATTGCAAAGCCTTTTTCCATGGGCCACCTCCGCTCCACTGTGATTGGAAATGCGATAGCCAATTTAGCAGAAAAATGCGGGTATGAAACAGTAAAAATCAACTATATCGGTGATTGGGGCACCCAGTTCGGGAAGCTGATCGTTGCATTCAAAAGATGGGGCGATGAGGAGAAGGTAAAAGAAAACCCGATTGCTGAATTGTTTACCCTATATAAAAAATTTCACGAGGAAGCCGTTCAAGACCCTTCCCTCGAAGATGAAGGACGAAAAGCCTTTAAACTTCTCGAAGATGGAGATGAAGAGATCACAACGCTTTGGAGATGGTTCAAAAATGAATCACTCGAAGCATTTAAGACCATCTATTCCCTGCTTGGAGTGGAATTCGATTCATATAATGGTGAAGCTTTCTTTAATGACAAGATGGAAGAAGTCGTTGAACTGCTTGAAAATCACCAACTTCTCGAAACCTCTCAAGGTGCAAAAGTCGTAAGGATGGAAGATGAAACGCTCCCTCCTTGTTTAATCAAAAAAACGGACGGGGCCACCCTCTATGCTACAAGAGACTTGGCAGCCGCCCTATACCGTCAGCGTGAATACTCATTTGATGAAGCACTGTATGTAGTGGGACAGGAACAAACCGTCCACTTCAAACAAGTGAAAGGGGTGCTTGAAAAGCTGGGATTCGATTGGGCAAATGCCATGAAGCACATTCCATTTGGCCTCTACCTGAAGGACGGTAAGAAAATGTCGACTCGTAAAGGCCGCGTCATCTTACTTGAAGAAGTGCTTCAGGAAGCAATCAATATGGCAGGGGAAAACATCAAGAAGAAAAACCCCGATCTTAAAGAGGCAGCAGAAGTTGCACGGGATGTCGGGGTTGGGGCTGTGATCTTCCATGATGTGAAAAATGACCGAATGAACGATATAGAGTTCTCCCTCGAACATATGCTCACCTTCGAAGGAGAAACCGGCCCTTATTTGCAGTACACGCATGCAAGGGCAAAATCGATCTTGAGAAAAGCGGGAGCCCCCTCGCCTTTAGCGTTTGATGGTCTGAACGACTCAGCCAGCTGGGAAGTAATCAAACAGATTAGATTATTTCCTGAAACGGTGGAAAGGTCATGGAAGAACTATTCTCCTTCCATCCTTGCTAAATATCTGCTTGAACTTGCCAAGTCGTTTAACAGCTACTATGGAAATACAAAGATCATCCATGAAGATCCAAAACAAGAATCTCGTTTAACACTTGTCTACATCGTTGCGTCGGTTTTAGCGCAAGGACTGAACATCTTAGGTATCGGCTCGCTCGACGAAATGTAGAAATCCTGAAAATCTTGTCATTATTTCCCGAGAAATGACTTAACTCTTTTTCACTCTCTTTTCAATACGAATCAGCAAAATCACAAAAAACACTAGTACTATACCAACCAAACCAACCATTCCCCACTTCTTTACAGTCACTCCTTCATCCAGTTCCTCTAGAGTGACTTGTTGAGAAGGGGGAATTCCTTTTCCAAGGGACCTTTCTTCCTCTACTTTTACATCCATTGGAAAAGTACCGCTGCATGCTGTAATCAGGTAATTTCCTTTATCCTTATCAGCATAAAATACGTACTCTTTGTTTACTTTAAAATGAAAACCGCAGGAAGATTGATCGGTGTATACATATACAGCGCTCTTATTAGTTCCTTTCCAAATCTCCGTCACTTCAACGGCACCAATGGTAGAGTCTTCCTTTAGGTCCACTACTTTTCCTCTGAATACCGCATCAGCTTCTTCATACAATAGATCGGGGCTTCTATCTGCACATTTGCAGGCTATACCGTTTAAAGGAAAACCGAACAAAAACGCTAAAAGTGCGACTGCAGCAGCAACTCTCTTCATACTTCCTCCCCCATTCTCCCTTGGGATGGTGATCAAACAGATATTTCATGACGCTCCACTTAAAAAATGATATACTTTCTTATGTTATTTAAAACAAGATGACGATTGACTATATTGCAAGATGATAAAGGAGATATCTTATGTCTGAATTACTTCACTCTTTTGAAGCCTGGCTGCTGGATTATGGGATTTGGGGACTTATTCTTGTATCGTTTGCCGATTCATCCTTCTTCCCGATCCCGCCGGATGTTCTATTAATACCACTTGCCATTGCCAACCCGGAAAATGCCCTGCTTTATGCCTTATATACTACCATTGCTTCAGTCATCGGTGCGTTATTTGGCTGGTGGATCGGTAAAAAGCTCGGACGTCCGATATTGGTCTATCTATTCTCTGAACAAAGAATTCAGAAGGTAGAAGAATATTTTATGAAATACGGTCCAATGGCATTGCTGATTGCGGGTCTAACACCCGTTCCTTATAAAATTTTTACCATCTTTGCCGGTGTGTCCGGGGTGAAAATACGAGTTCTTGTCATTTGGTCGATTATCGGACGAGGCATCCGCTTCTTCCTTGAAGGAGCGATCATTTTAGCTCTTGGTGCCAAAGCAAAACCGTTCATCGAAGAAAACTTCACTATGCTCACACTCGCAGCAGGCGGAGTCTTAATACTAGCTTACATCATCTACCTGATCATCAGGAAGAAAAAACATACAGTTTAAACCTCAAAAGCGGAGGCGGATTGCCCAGAGGCGACAAGCATAAGTCAAAAACCCCGGAAAGGCGTTCTTTTGCCTTTTTGGGGTTTTTGACTTATGACCTCGAGCCTCTAGCCGCCGGAGCTGGACGATCAAAAGCGGAGGCGGCTTGCTCAGCCCCGACAAGCATAAGATGAATGGGCCGGGAAGGCGTTCTTTGCCTTCTTGGACCATTTAGCTTATGACCTCGAGGGGCTAGCCGCCGGAGCTGGACGAATCAAAAGCGGAGGCGGCTTGATAAGCCTCCTTCCAAGAAAAAGAGAGTATTGGGCAACCCCAATACTCTCTTATTTATTTCCCCCTACAATCAATCGCAAATGGTGCTTCAGCACTTCCAACGTTTGGTTCTGTTCTTCATAAAGCTCTCCGTCCATATCCACCTTTTCTATATCTTCTAATTGGATGTCTGCCTCAGGAGCCTGGATATGGATAATGTCATTGGAAGGGTCACTTACTTCCCCTGTACTTCTTAGCATGAAAAATTCCTTCAGTAAGGGAAAGCCCGATTTTTTCACCAAGTAAATATCAATCAATCCGTCTTCAAGGTTGATGCTGGCAGGCAGCGGGTTTGTACCGATTGAACGTCCGTTTGCTGCGAGCAGCATCACTACCTCTTCCCTGTATACCTTGCCGTTGGCCGTGATGGTGACATTCAATAACTGAGGATCCTGAATGGATTGAAAAGCACTGATATAATAACTGAGCTTTCCAAGTACATTTTTGGATCCTGTATCGATATTGTCACTAGCTTTTGAGACCAAGCCCGTCCCCCAGAAATTACTGAAATAGCGGTCGCCTGCTTTGACAATATCAATATCCCTTTCATGACGGGATTCAGTGATGGTTTCCACGGCTTGTCTCATATTCATCGGGATGTCCAGGGAGCGTGCAAAGTCGTTACATGTTCCACCGGGAAGGATCGCGAGCGTAGGTTTCACTGAGAGACGTGCTAAACCATTGACCGCCTCATGTACTGTACCGTCTCCTCCCAATACGACGACAAGATCATATTCGTGACCTTTGTCACGGCAGATTTTTTCAGCATCACCTTTGTCTTTTGTCTTATGCACAGTTAACGTATCACAAATATCCAATAGGGGCGCGGTGACTTCCATCAATTGTATTTCCAACTCTCCGCGACCTGCTTTTCCATTACAAACCAATAATATCTTTGAGTAGAAAATAGTCATCACGTCACCAACTTAATAAGAATATTTTTCCGAAAAAAAAGAGGCTGACCCAAAAAGATGAAATGATCACCCTTAAAGGATCAGTCTTTAATGAGCCATTGGTACTAATAAATGAATATCGTTTAGACTTTCGTTATTCTTGGGTCAACCTCTTTATTATGCTGTATTCGATTCTTCTTGTTGAGGAAGGATCGATCGATGCGCTATCCGCAGCCGGCCTTTAATATAGCTTTGACCGTCACAGGCAATATGCGTGTTCTGCATCCGATGGATTTCCATCTCTGCAAACATGGCCAGTGCACGTGAAACCTGGTCCAATGCCATGTTAAGGCTGTGAAGATCAGAAGGTCGATTCCCACTCATACAACGGTATGAAATCTCATCCGCCTTCTTCCTGATTTCCATTAATGTCTGGACATCAAACATCACTCTCTCCATACCTTTCCCTCCTTTTCACTACTATTTAGTATATCGTGAAAAAAAGAGAAATATGTGTGGCCAACCTCTTATGAATCCTGAGTTAACGTCTTAGGTAATGGCTGATATGGCTTTAGTGAATGTAGAATCTCACGTCTGGACTTTGTTTTAGAGATATTGACGCCGACCTTCGATAATTTGGTTATCACTTTCTTAAAGCGATCGTTCTCCTTTACCACGTTATTCACCTCTTTGATTAAATTTCGTTATCTATTTGTACGTATGAAATAAAAAAAGGTTTCACTTTATTCTAGATGGTTTACCTATTCCCCATAAATGAAACAATAATCCTATTTTTTGTTTTTTTCTAAGAATATTTCACCTTGAAATACACATTTTAAACGTATGAAAACAAAAATAGCTATTATCATTGTCGCCATGTCCCTTGCCTTTAGTCTTACAGGAATCGAAGGGGCTCAAGCAGCCCAAACTTATCATGTTAAGGAAGGAGACACTCTTTGGAAAATTTCCAAAAAGTTTCAAGTTGGTTTATCTGAACTGATTGATGCAAATCCCCAAATTCCTAACCCGGATTTGATTTATCCAAGTCAAAAAATCCATATCCCGAGCATCAAATCAATAAAGTCTGTTGAACGACAAGTGATTGATCTTACAAATCAGGAAAGACAGAAAGCTGGACTCGCCCCACTTCAATTAGACTGGCAGCTGTCCAGAGTTGCACGCTACAAATCCCGGGATATGAGGGATACAGGATATTTCGCACATCGAAGCCCTCAATATGGTTCACCTTTTGAGATGATGAAAAGCTTTAATGTTCAATACAGTTCAGCCGGTGAAAATATTGCAGTAGGACAGACCAGTCCCGAGCAAGTTGTAAGAGAATGGATGAACAGTCCCGGTCACCGGAAAAACATCCTCAATGGCACCTACACCTATATCGGGGTTGGCTATGCCAAAGGCGGTTCATACGGAACATATTGGACGCAAATGTTCATTTCGAAGTAATCAATCCCCTCGGATATTCCGGGGGTTTTTTCTTTTCAGCCATAATCCCCAGAAAGAGAGCATAAGAATGAAATAAGACGGGCTCTTTCGAAGGGGGAAGATTATGCTGTTTAAGAAACCATATTTCTATTGTTTCCTTGTTTTATTTTTTCTTTTTTGCGGTTTAGGGAATGCGGTATTCGCAAGCGATCCGATCATCGATTCCATTGATGACTATCTAAACAAAGAAGAAGCGTATTTCAAAAAAGGGTCGGTAACTGTCAGGGATTTCGTTGATACTTCAGGGGAAGTCATGATGAGTGAAGATGAAACGGAGAGTGTAAAAATAAAAGCTTTGTACATCAGCTATACAGAACAAAGAGACCGATTTTTCCATTTTACCAATAAAGAGATTTACTACTATGACCTGGATCATAACGAATTATTACCTTCGTCCTCAGTGGTTTTAAATGATGAACTGAAAGCTTTCATAGACGATCATAAGGATGAATTGAACCGCTCAATCAACGGTCCTTCCCTATTCCTGATTCTGTTTTTCATCTTTTCATTCGTAATCGCAGGACCTTTCCTGACCATGGCGTTCCACAGACCCTCCTCGGAAAGATGATTTATGCATAAGGTGTACTGCCCCCATTACAGCAGCACACCTTTTTCAATTAACTTCCTCCGTATACAAAGAATATTGCAGGCAATTCTTCAAATAATAATGATTGTACTGCCACAACAATTGAGGGGGAATTTGAATGAAAGTACGCGATCTTATGTCGACAAATGTTGAAGCTGCATCTAACCAGGATTCTTTAACGAATGTTGCTTCAAAAATGCAATCAAAGAATGTTGGTTCAGTTCCTGTAGTGGAAAACGGACAGGTTGTCGGTATGGTAACGGACCGTGACATTGCCACTCGCGGACTGACGAACGGTACGCAGGATAATGTATCTCAAGTCATGTCTCAAAACGTTGTGACCATTTCACCAGATGCATCTGCTGAAGAAGCTGCGGCATTAATGTCCCAGCATCAAGTCCGCCGTCTTCCAGTAGTGGAAAATGGAAATCTTGTCGGGATGCTTGCTCTTGGAGACTTAGCAGTACAACAGAAATCTGACCAAAGCGCCGGCGGTGCACTAAGTCAGATTTCCGAAAACCACACACGATAATCACCTTATACAAAAACAAAGAGGCTGAATTTGTTCAGCCTCTTGTTTTTTCATGACTCCAAACGACAATATTTTCACATTCAGGCAGGATTTTCTTTATTTTTCGAGAATATCTTTATAAAGCCATAGTACTTGAATGTGAGGATGTAGGAGGTATCGGGATGAGTCGTTCAGCTTATTATCGTAAAGAAGTAAGGAATTTCAAACGGGAAAGCCGCAAGAAAGTGTTTGTGGACGGGATTCTTGATTTCTTATTTATGCTATTTGGTATTTCCATGATTACTGGAATATTACTGTTTGTCTTAAGCTATTGGAACTACTACTGATCCCAAAATGGTTCTTTTACCCTTTCTGTACCACTCGATATTCAACATATGAACCGGCCTCTGCCATGGATGATTATTCCCATGGCTTTTTTCTTTTCAACGATAAAAAATAATATTATTTTACACTTTGTTTTTCTCTATCTTAAAATAATGTTTTCTTTCCTGCTTAGGTCTCCCCATTCCTTCTTCAACCCCATAAATATCAAGTATTCATTATGATGGTATACTTCGTCCCTCTAAATTGTTTTTTGGTAATATTTAAATATTCAGATAATAACTTGACAAGGGATTTCAATTTTCAGATAATAGTTAGCGTAACCGATTCAAATTTTCGAGGGGGTTATCATGGATATTTTAAACAGTTTGGTAAATGAGGCAAATTCACTATTATGGGGTTACATCTTAATTGGTTTACTGATCATTTTAGGATTGTACTTCACGGTAGGATCTAAATTTGTTCAAATTCGCCATATCGGCGAAATGCTCAGGTTATTAGGAGATAAGGATGTTACAGAAGCGGAAGGCAAGAAACAGATTTCTTCTCTGCAGGCCTTCTTTATCGGAGCAGGTACTCGAATTGGTACAGGTAATTTAGCGGGAGTAGCCATTGCCTTAGCACTTGGAGGCCCTGGAGCGGTATTCTGGATGTGGCTTGTAGCCATTCTGGGAGGCGCCAGTGCATTTGTAGAAAGCACTTTGGCACAAATTTATAAGGTCAAAGACAAAGTTGGATTTAAAGGCGGCCCTGGCTACTACATGGAGAAACAATTAGGGAAACGCTGGATGAGTTCCATTTTTGCCGTAACCATCATTCTCTCATTCGGGACAACGTTTAATGCCGTACAAAGTAACACGATTTCTACAGCATTCAATAATTCATTCGGGATCAGCCCGTTAGCAATAGGACTAATATTAGCTGCTTTGACGGCTCTTATCATTTTTGGCGGAGTGAAGCGTATCGCAAGCTTCTCATCTGCAATTGTTCCAATCATGGCGGTCTTTTACATTGTATTGGCATTATTCGTGGTCATTACGAATATCACTGAGATGCCAAGTGTTATCGCTCTTATATTCAAGAGTGCATTTGGATTTGAACAGGTGGTAGGCGGAGGAATCGGTGCTGCCATCATGAACGGTGTAAAACGCGGACTATTCTCAAACGAAGCAGGTATGGGTAGTGCGCCTAACGCAGCTGCCACTGCATCCGTTTCCCACCCTGTAAAGCAAGGTTTCATCCAGGCACTTGGAGTATTCTTTGATACATTGCTTGTATGCTCTGCAACAGCATTCATCATCCTGACTTCCGATGCTTACTCATCAGGTTTGACAGGTATCGAGCTGTCACAGGCAGCCATGTCTGAACATTTCCAATCATGGGCAGGTATCTTCCTGGCAATTGCGATCTTCACATTTGCCTTCAGCTCAATCATTGGAAGCTACTATTATGGAGAAGCCAACCTTCCGTTTATTAATGGAAGCAAAACCGGACTTCTGATTTACCGCTTTATCGCATTAGGTATGGTCATATTCGGTTCTATGGCAAGCCTTGATATCGTTTGGGCCCTTGCTGACCTATCTATGGCCTTGATGGCGATCACTAACTTGATTGCCATTGGAATCCTGGCTCCGATTGCCTTTAAAGCATTGAACCACTATATGGACCAGCGCAGGCAAGGATTAGATCCTGTCTTCTATGCAGATGACATTCCAGGCTTAAAAGGAGTGGAAAGCTGGCCTAAGCGAGAGGATATGCGTAAGAAGGCAGTGAATGAGTAATGTAAATATCATGAACAAATAGAACAGGCTCCCTGTAAGGGAACCTGTTCTTTCTTACGTTAAATTAATTATGCCGCTTCTCCATAAAGTTAATTCCAATCCCCATCATGAGGACTCCCATTAAAATCAGGACCGAAACCGGAAGCATCAGTTGTTCTGCCCCCCATCCGTTAATCGTCGCTCCTTTCAAAGCCTCCATTCCATAAGTGATCGGCACCACTTTTGACAGAGTCAATAAAATCTCTGATTCAACAATTTCAAGGGGCCAGTATGCTCCGCCAATCATCGCCATGCTTACCGCTACAATCGGTATAACCGCATTGAAATGCTGAACCTTCTTTACAAGTCCCGTGATCAACATAGAAAGCGCCACGATAGCAAATACATATGGTATCAGCAGCAGTAAGACGGTGAAGAATCCTCCGTAAAACTCCACATTCGTAATATAACGGAATACAAAGAAAATCAATGCCAGCTGGATATACCCAAGAATAAAGCTGTAAACCAGATTCCCGGCATACATTTCCCATTTGCGGATCGGCGAGAGAATCATCCGGTCCCAAACGCCTTCCCTTTTTTCATAGAGAATGGACGCTACATTATAAGCAATCGTATAGATGACGAAGAATAAAGAAAAACCAAAGAGTGATTGCAGTTTGGGATCATACACAAACGTGTCGCTGCCCTTGAATGATGATTGATTGATTGAAAATACCGGTGACGATTGAGCTTCAGAATACCACTTCTCTACCTCTTCGGCTTTTATCCCCTCGGATTCTGCAGATGCTTTCAATGCTTCTTTATTGCCCACCACACCATACGCATTACCGACTGCCTGCTGCATCAAGGAAGTCGTACCGGTACGGGAAGAAATCATGATCGTGAACTCATTTTCTTTTAAAATCAGCCCCCCATCCCTTTTCCCTTCACTCACCAACTCTTTTAATTCTTCCTGCGTGACTTCAGTGAAATGGAAGGCTTCTTCCTTCGATAACTCCTCTACAATCAAATCCGTTTGTTCAGACCCACCGGCCACACTATATGGAATCGGGATCGTGTTCGTTCCACCCTGACTTGTAAAGTATGCAAACATCACACAGACCGCTGACATGATGACAAAGAGCCATGGTTTTCGCAGGAACATTTTCATTTTCGCATAAAGGATTCCCCTCATTTCGCCGTTCCCCCTTTCTTTGGGAATAGTAAGGCAGCCACACCCAAAATGATGAGACTTAAAACCAGCAGCGTGAGCATTTCACTGTATACGCCCGATAAGGTATAGCCCTGGAATAGCTTGAAGTACGCTGCCATACCTGCGCCGTTCGGGGTGAAAGCACCGATGCTTTGAATGAAATCAGAGGAGAACAATTCTCCGAAACTACCTCCAATAAAGGCAAATATCGTTACAGCCACAGTCGAGAAAAAATTAGAGAACGCCTCTGAATTTGCCCGATAATTTAAAGATGTCAACAGTGCCCCAATGCTCCCTACAGCCAGACTGAGTGCAATGGTCACCAGGATAAATGACCTTATATCAGGCCATGTCACACCGTAAAACAGGGCACATATCCCAAAGAGAATCCCCAGCTGCAGCAACGCGAGAATGACCGTGGTCATCAGAATGCTGATAAAGTACTTCCAGACCGGGACGTTCGCCAGTATCATGCGGTCGAACACGTGATCTTCCTTTTCCTGATAGGCGAACGAACCCATATTGGATGCAATATATAAAACGAACATGACGCTCATGCCCACCGCATAATAGGTCATCGAGGTAAGAGGTTCACGATCTTCCACACTCGCCACCGCCCCCTCTACCTCTGTTTCCCTCGATTCAGTATTCAGCATAGAATCACTGGACCTGCCGATGATGGCTGCAAGCGAGTATTGTTCCTGAAAACCCGTGAGTAAGTCTTCTACAAGATTGGAAGTCAATTCTCTCCCTTCATTTCGGTAAAGCTTGAGCTCCGGTTTCACTTCTCCTTTCAGGAACATGAAAGAAAGAATCTGCGCGGAGAATCCCTCTGGAATTTCGATGATGGCTGAGTAGGAGTCATCCTCTTTCGTCTTTTCCAAGTCACCAGGTTCTACCTCATCGACGGATATATATTTTTTTAGTTCCGGATTTTTTAGTACCTCACTTCTTAAAAGTTCGACCGGCATGAGCCTTTGGGCAGATTGGGAGACGGCCTCCCAAGTTTCCGGGGGAAGCGTTGAAGATTCCAACTCCTTTAAAAATAGGCTGAGTTCCTGTTCGCTGTCCCCATGCTCAATGATTGCAACTTTTGCTTTCACGCTCACTTCCTCCCCGCTCATCACATTCCCGAGGGCAAACCCGAGAATGGTGATCAGTATGAGCGGCATCCCAATGAGAATAAGGAGGATTTGCGGGTTCCGCATGATCAAGAGAAGCTGTTTTTTAATGAATTGAACAATAATCATCTTAACCCCTCCTAATCCCTCAGTGCTCTTCCGGTCAGATGCAGGAACACATCTTCAAGGGTCGGCGTCTGACGGTCGATCGTGACAATAATGGCATCCGTTTCGTCAGCGATTTGAAAGATTTGATTGAAAGGGTGCACTTCTTTTGGAATGACGATCGTGACCATTTTTTCATGGGAGGTGACCGTCTTGAAGACTGCAACCTCCTGTAATTTTTCCACAAATGCAGGAGAGTTCTTATCCAGCTTGATGAGAATGGTCGATTCAGATGAAAGGATAGATTTGATTTCATCTTTTGTTCCTGAGGCGATGATGGTGCCTTTATCCATGATATAAATACGATCACACAGGAATTCCACTTCTTCCATGTAATGACTCGTGTATAAAATCGTCATGTTTTTTTCCTTATTCAGTCTTTTTACCTCTTCCAGTATATAGTTTCTCGATTGAGGATCGATACCCACCGTCGGTTCATCCATGATAAGAATTTCGGGGTCATGCAGGAGCGCCACGCCAATATTAAGCCTTCTCTTCATTCCTCCCGAGAATGTCTTGACTACATCGTTCTGCCGGTCGGTCAGACCGATCTGTTCTAAAATGTCCTTTATTTTCTCCTTTAGTTCATCGCCGCTCAATCGGTGGAGCTTTCCGAAGAATTCAAGATTTTCTTTTGCAGTTAAATCTGTGTATAATGCTATTTCCTGAGGTACCACCCCAAGCACCTTCCTCAATTTCCCCGGCTGCTGCAGGATGCTTTCATTAAGCAGCCTTACATCTCCTTCACTCGGGGAAATGAGAGATGAAATCATGGATATGGTCGTTGATTTACCGGCTCCGTTAGGGCCGAGCAGCCCGACCGTTTCCCCCTTTTCCAAAAAGAGATTCACACCGTCCGCCGCTTTGTTCTTCTTGAAACGCTTTGATAGATTTACTACTTCCAGCATTAAACCCGCCCCCTCTTTCACTTATACTCTCATTATATTTCGTTAATTTGGTCCCTCACACTTACCTCTGTCACTAATTCGATCAGAATCAGTATGACCTCCGTCACTTTTTCAAAAAAGACACAAAAATGACCGACCCACAAACGAGTCAGTCAGGCGATGTCATGTTTCACTGCATATATGGCCAGCTGCGTCCGGTCACGGAGCTCTAATTTCTGGAGGATCTGGGTCAGGTGATTCTTTACGGTCCCGATGGATAAATGAAGCTCACCTGCTATCTCCTTATTCGTCCTCCCCCGCCCCACCAGCTGGGTGATCGATAGTTCCCTTTGCGTCAAAGGAGGTATTGCTTCAGGTTTCTTCTTATGGGAAAGCAGTTTGGGAACCACTTTGGCTGCCACTTCATCCTGCAGGCTCATGCCGCCTTTTATGCAGCTGTGTATGGATCCGATGAGCTTATCTCCTTGAGAGGTTTTCAGCAGGAAGCCGTTCGCTCCTTCCCTTAACGCCTGCAATGCGTATTCATCATCATTGAAGGTAGTCAGGATGAGGATTTTCACATGGGGCCACTGTCTTTTAATGACTCTGGTTGCTTCAAGTCCATTCATTTCAGGCATGCGTATATCCATGACAACCAAATCGATGACATGGGCCTCCATTTGGTCGATGGCTTCACATCCGTTTTCGGCTTCCGCAACCACCTTTAACGAATCGTCCTGTTCAATCATCATTTTTAGCCCCTGTCGTACGATCCCCTGATCTTCAACCAATAAAATTCTGTTCATGCCTTAGCCACCTCTTCCACCGGGAACGCCCCTCCCAGTATGAATTCCTTATCTGTTTGATGGATTTCAAGGTTGCCTCCAAGCTCCTCAATCCGTTCTTTCATATTGGTTAAACCGAAGCCCATTTGGAAGGGACGGATGTTATCGAGTTGATTGAGTTGATTGATTATTTTAAAATGCAGATGTCCGAGTGCTGTCTTGCCGAGCGTCACCTTCACTTCTTTAACGGAGCTGTGTTTCATCGCATTCGTGATCCCTTCCTGAATACAGCGGTACACTGCAATGTTCTGTTTATTCGACAGCCGGGTGGAGAGCACCCCCTGCTGGGTCGTCAGTTCAACCATGACGGAACTTTCTGATTCCAGCTTCCTGATTAGGTGAATGACGGATTGAATCCCTTCGACCTCTCCTTCTTTAAGGGCCTTTACCGCTTCTCTTGTTTCATCCAGGCTCTCTGCTGCAAGGTTTTTTATCTCTTTGAAAAGAGAATGTCCATGCTCAATGGATAACATCTGGATCTTCATCAGGAGTGCTGTCAGATTATGACCGACAGAATCATGTATTTCCCTTGCGATTCTCGTTCTTTCCTCGGCTTTTGAATTCCGCTCCGTAACATACAGGATCCTTTTCAGCTTTCTGTATTCCCCGATCAGCTCATCATACAGGACCCTTTGTTCTTTTAAATCATGACAGCGTTCATTCAACTTCCACGTCATAAAGAAAAACATGGCAAAGAAAGGGATGACAGCGGGAGAATAGGAATCCCAAAAAAGAAAGGCTTCGATGCCAGAGAAGAGAATGGCAGTATACATGAACATCTGGTATTTTTCCGGAGAGAGCTGGGTACTTGCTTCAAGATGGAAATAACAGAAAATTCCCCAGGCCAGCAAAGGTTCCGGACTTACTAAGCTGGAAATCAAGAGCAGCAGGGTCTGGCATATGTATAAGAACAGCCGATTCCTCGATACAGGTGTGATGAAAAAGCAGGCAAACGAAAGAGAGCAAAGTAACATCAAAAAGATCATGGATATGGAATCCTGCGAAGAATCGTAAATATATGCACTCCAAAGCAAGCCGAGAAAAATTGTACGTATGATAATAGCTGCCACCAGACTCCCCCTTCCCCTCACTTACTTTGAAACTACTAAAACAATAGGTACAAGTCAATAACATAATTGGTATATTTTAGTATGGGTAGGTGGTTTTTCATTCATATTCGCCTTGAAAGACAGATATACCCAGGTAGTGGTTGAGTGGGGAGTACTGTTTAGTACAGCCCGTTCCAGCTGTTGGAGTGGAAGGCGTAGACTTTTACGGGAAAAACAGTGCTGGTGAGACCCCTGAGGCGAAGCCAAGGAGGCACACCGCCAGCCCGCGTAAAGCGAAGTCTCCCACGGAAATCAACAACGGCTATACCACCTTAGAAAAAACAGCATTGCCATTTCCATCATACAAAAGCATAATAAAGACATAGAAAATAACGGACTGAGAGGAATGAGAACATGAGTGTACATAAAGACATCACCAAACATTCAAGCAAACAAAATCAGCTTGTACAGAAATTCATGATTCTGGACGAGGAAAGAGAACAAGCCATCGAAGAAGCTATAAAGCTGTGTAAGGCGGGCGAGGCTTTTACAACGTACCGGATCAATGAGGCAACACAGAAAATCAATACCCTTGCACGGCAGGGAGTTGTCCCCCAGCGGAAATTAGTGACCAACGAAATGGTCGAGGAGTACGTAAATAGATTGAATCAATGAAAAAAGGCTGACCTCCCGGATTATCGGAGGTCAGCCTTTACTGTTTTATGCTTTTAATGCACTGTTCCAGCCGTCATAAACGAATACCGGCTGTGTATCATTTTCAGCACGTTCAACGATGATATAATTTTTATGAGCGACAACCGTCTGGTTATCAGGAAGATCCAGCTTTTTGGCAGCATCATTGTTCACTTTGACGATGACTGTATTTTCTCTTAAAGAAGTCACCACACCGTTCACGATTTGCTTCTTTCGTTTAAATTCAATTGTATCTCCAAGGTTTGCATAATCTTTTGAGTACACGAAGTTGTTATTCATTGGAATGATCTCCTTTATGGTTTATAGTTTGTTGGCATTTATAAAAAGTGTATAGTTGATTGATTTGTCATTTCTTATTCCTTCTTGTACCACTTTTTGAGAAAATTCAAACCTTTAACGAGAAAATTTTTTTGAAATTATTTTTTATATCCTGCCATCCCATTTTCAAAAGCCTCTTGGTCTCCGTTTTCTATTCCAAATAACGCTTCCTGTAATGCGAAAGTACTTTTATAAAAATGAACTCTGTTCAGAAATGAAGTTATTTCAGGATAATGAGGAATCATCATTTGGATGAACTCTTCCCCATAGCTTGCCAATAAACCCGCAACATCATAAGCGGGGTCACTGAAACCAGCCCCCCCAAAGTCGATGATTCCGGAGACCCTATCCTTGTCCCATAAAATATTCGAGCAGCCAAAATCCCCGTGTATGATACATGCACTCACAGATTGGCAGGACCCAAAGTACTCAGTAAAACGATCATCCACCTCATCAATCGATTCCTGCTTCATAAACGGATAGATTTTCGTCTTTAGTCTTTCATGCAAGTCTTTCATTTCATCAAAGCATGTTGGTTCACTCTGTTGAATAGAGCCCAGCGAGGAGTCAGGGGAAATACTGTGAAGTTCTTTCAGGAATACAGCCAGGTCCACCGCTGCCTGCTGCCTCCGGGTTCTGTCAAGATCGGTCATGTCATTTTTCCACAGAGGGGATCCGGGCAATATGCGATAACCCGTAAAGACCATTCCCGGTTCCTCAGGAAAAAAGAATTGATAGGCCGGCTGCGGTACAGGGATGGAGAGCTTTGAAGATGCATAATCAAGTATCACTGTCTCTTTCTTCAGTTGCTCTATTCCTGCTCTATATTTTGGAAAGCGGAATACCCACTCGTTGTTGATGATCAGTACATCATTATTCTGACCCTGCTTATTTTGATGGTATTCTTTGATATCCAGGTGAGGGATCTTCTCTTTAATAAGATTGATTTTGTCTTCCATGATTTTCTCCTTTTTACTAAGCATCTTTATCGGTTTCTAACCTATTAATTAGCTATTCACTGAGTAAAGACCTTTCTTGCCTGCAAAAATTTCTCTATCAACGCCGCTATTGATTTCCGTGCAAGACTTCGCTTTCCGCGGGTGACCTGTGAGCCTCCTCGTCGCTCCGCTCCTGCGGGGTCTCACATTGGCCACTTCTCCCGCAGGAGTCTTCGTCTTGCACTCCAATCAACCGCTAGAAACCAGTTAAAAACAATTGTAAGTTTTAACATAGCCACAAAAAAGACGCTCTCTAAAGATCTCTCTTTAAAAAACGTCTCATAGATTAATAGGCTAGAGCCTGCCTCTTCTCTTCTTTCATTAATACAAAGCATAGGAGAATGCCTATTAATGACAGAACGGCAAAGAACAAGTAGACCGCATAGATTGAAAAGGTTTCAAGAATGAAGCCGCCGACAAACGTGCTGAACCAGTTTCCGAGGCCGTTTCCGATGGCAGAATAAATGGTGACAGCTGTCGCCGTAATATGAGCAGGCGTTATTTCCCTGATATAACGCAGGCCGGCCGGAACAAAAAGCCCGATGGCAAGGCCCTGCATGACTGCAGAACTGTAGACGAGCCAAAGACTTGGTTCAGTAAAGTAGAACAGCCAGCGGAGCATGGAAGCCGCCCCTGCCAAGGCCGCTACCGACAGCAAACCGAACCGGTCAATCCAATTCCCTGCGACTCTCATAAATGGCACTTCAGACAGTACTGCAATCAGGAAAGCGAGACCAATTCCGGCATATGTCCCGCCTGAGTCTTCCACAAATAAACCGAAGTACGTATTATTGGCCAGGTTTGGACCAAAAACCATGAAGGTGACGGCTAGAAAAATCAAAAACTTCTTTAGCGTAAACAACTCCTTCATTCCGGCTTTCAGGTCCAGCTTGGCCGATGCGCGTTCCTTTGGAAACCGGAAAGCCAACAGAGCCGACAGAACCAGACAACCGAAGAATGCGTAGAAAATGATCGTCGGGCCGATGAAACCTTCCGATAATTTCCCCATCACATACACGGCAACACCGAAGCCCAATGATCCGAATAATCGTATATTTCCATAGTTATAACGGACTTTACTTGTATACTTCAGGCTGATACTGTCTGAAACGGGTATGATCGCACTCTGGAAAACAGCGACCATAATCGCAATCAGAAGAATTCCATAGTAAAGGTCGGTCACGAGATACCCAAGGGCAAACATCCCGGCAACCAATGAAGTGAAGGCCAGCACCTGGGTCGGTCGATTCGTCGCATCACTCACCATTCCCCAGATAGGCTGAAAGAATATCATCATAATGGGGCCGATCGACATGATCGTCCCGATTTGGTACCCATTCAACCCAACACTTTCACTTAAATACACGCTTAACAGCGGGTACAGGCTCCCCACACCAAAAAACGTCAAAAAATAAAAGCCTTGTAAAGTAAAGACTTGATTACGTACCGTTTTTTCCACTTCTGTATCCCCCAGATGATTTTTTATCCCTATAATACTAGACCTATTCTAGAAGATTGTAAATCCTTTTTATGGATAAAGTAAGACTATGCATCTGTGGCTCAATCTTTAAGAAATCTTATTAGCATGGGATTCCATTTGAATGAATCATATTGGCTGGAAAACTTTTTATAGTCCTATGAACATTTTTCCGATTGACTTTTCTTCTTAAACGCCTTAAAGTATGTAAGTATAATTTCAAATGAATATAACGTATTCTTCTTATCCAGAGAGACGGAGGGACTGGCCCTATGATGTCTCGGCAGCGGACTCTTTACGAGTGCTGTGCCACATCCAGCAAGCATGATGCTTGAAAGATAAGAAGAGTGTTTCTTTTATTGGAAACCTCTTCTTGTCGAGAAGAGGTTTTTATTATTATCCAGCGAGGTAATACCCTTATCGTTGGGAGCGGGTTACGTTGAAAAAGTTGACCTGATAGCGAATTTGTCGCTGGTGACATATTTCCCATCGCAATCCATTCATCAATAACCAATTGTCAAAGGAGTTGTTCATATGATTAAAGAAAAAGGAAATCTTCTGGCTTTACTGCCATTACTCATATTTGTTTCGCTCTTTCTCGGGGCGGGAATCATTTCAGGAGATTTTTACGCATTCCCGGTATTAGTCTCCATCATCATCGCTGCTGTAGTGGCGCTGCTCATGAACCGGAAGGACTCCCTGAATGCTAAAGTGGAGCGCTTTGCCAAAGGAGCTGGACATCCAGATATTATGATCATGGTGTTCATCTTCCTTTTAGCTGGAGCATTCTCGGGAGTCGCTGAGAAAATGGGCGCTGTAGATTCGACGGTGAATCTAGCTCTTTCTGTACTTCCAGAAAACCTTGTTATTGTTGGACTGTTTTTAATTGCTGCATTTGTTTCATTATCCATGGGTACTTCAATGGGTACGATCGCGGCACTTGCCCCGATCGGTGTCGGAATCAGCTCTGGTACGGATATCGCCATGCCTGTTGCGATGGCAACGGTCATCGGTGGTGCGATGTTTGGCGACAATCTCTCATTCATCTCTGATACAACGATTGCTGCCGTCCGTACCCAGAAGACGGAAATGAAAGATAAATTCAAGGTGAACTTCTTTATCGTTCTTCCTGCAGCCATCCTAACGATGGTGATCTTATACTTTATTACGGCAGGCAACCAGTCAACGGTGGATGCCGATGCCTTTAACTGGGTGAAGATCCTTCCTTATCTTGGAGTCATCATAGGTGCATTGGCAGGATTGAATGTGTTTGTTGTTTTATTCGGAGGAATCGTACTATCGGGAATCATCGGATTTGCCGATGGAAGCTTCACACCTTCCAGCTATTTTGGAAGTGTTGCTGATGGAATGACCGGCATGGCTGAAATCGTGATTTTGACCGTCCTTATCGGAGGTGTGGTTGAACTTATCCGTTATAATGGTGGAATACAGGCGCTGCTTTATCTTGCCACCCGCAAGATCCGCTCTCCACAAGGAGCACAGCTGGCAACAGCAGGACTTGTCAGTTCAACCAACCTTTGTACGGCAAACAATACGATCTCAATCATCATTGCAGGGCCGCTTGCGAAAGAAATCGGTGAAAATTACGGAGTCGATTCCCGTAAGTCTGCAAGTATCCTGGATATATTCTCTTGCTCCGTACAAGGCTTGATACCATATGGAGCACAAGCGTTATTAGTAGCAGAAACGGCAGGAATCTCGCCATTAAGTGTTATTCCATATGCGTTCTATCCGATTCTGACAGCAGTATCCGGATTGGTTGCGATCCGATTTGCACTGCCGAAGTTTACCCGTTCAAAAGCACCTAAGCCGAGCACCGCACGGTCATAAATAGCAAAGAGACAAACCCTCGAGGGTTTGTCTCTTTTTTATGTCTTCACGTAAAAGCGTCAGGATGATCCGGCAGTGCCACTAGATCAACAAATAATCACTTAATTCCGACCCGGACAGGGATAATATCCATTTCAACATTTGTAAACGAATAATCATCTTTATTACCATCCTTGTAGCCCCAGTACCCGCTCGTATCCTGTCCTTTTCTGAAGGTCAGCTCAAATCCTTTTCCTTGATCAAAGCTATAACTTTTCACACTTTCTTCAAGTGCGTTATCGACCAGACTGTAGGATATGAAGTTACCAAGCGAACCATGTGGAGTCAGCACTCCCGAATGGGGAGCTGCTTCATAATCGTAATATTCCGCTCCACTAGTAGACACTTTATGATCACTAATCTTATATTCTTTCGTTTTTACATTGAGTGAATCACCCGACTTGATCCAGGATAATTTTATATTTCTATACTTGTTAGGAACAGCTTCATCCATTTCTGCTTTAGAAAGGTCCACAATGGATACCCCGCCCTTCCCTTTGATTGTCAGGGAATCTGTCTGATTATCAAAAATCAAAGCAGTATCTTCATCGATTCCATACGAGTATTCCCCAGCGGTACCATGAGTAGAGGCAGTTGTGATGAGCCTTCCCAGCCTTGCTTTCTTATCGAAATGCTGATCGATGGTTCCATGCGGGAAAAATCCAAGGCCCTGCTCAAGGTATACAGCTCCTCCTTCCTGCTGAGTCATACTGTCATATTCTTCAGTGAATCCTTGAACAAGGCCGTCGTGGCTGCCGCCGCCTGCAAGCATGACATCACTCATAATGGCTGCGCCTGCACTCGTCCCTCCAAGTACCGCCCCATTTTCATAGATCGCCCAAATACTCTCCAGTGCCTTAGACCTCGTTCCATCTTCGTTGAGAAGGGTATCGGTGATTCTCGTCTGATCGCCTCCTACAAACCATATGGCATCATAGTCTAATAGTTTAGCTGTAAAACCCTCATCGTTCTTGTTTTTCACCCATCGTGATTCATCTGCTTCGGTACCCTTATAATCCCGGTTTGCCAAAGGAAGAATGTCAATCGTATGTTCAGATACTCCATATGAGACCAAGTCCGATTTGAATGCAAGGGAAGACTTCAGACTTGAACTTGCTGCAGGGATGATTCCAATCTTTCCATTAGCACCCGCTCTGTCAATGAAGGCTTTATATACCTCTTCATTACTGCTGCCCAGAGCCCCTCCTGCCATGATCAGACTTCCCTTTGTCTCTTTATTGAAAGGTTGTTTCTGATAAGAAAAGGTGGACTCTTTATATTCAGGGAATAAAAAAGAATCTTCTTCAAAAGAAATATTCACTGGCTTGGCGTCCATCTTCACGTGGACAAAGGAATACGAATCCTTCTGACCATCTTGATAACCCCAGTAGCCGTTTGTATCCCCGGCCTGATGAAATGATAATGCGAACCCGTTCCCTGTACTGTCGTAGAGGTAGCTTTGGATGCGATCAGTCCGGCTGTTATCAACCAAAGAATAAGATAGATAATCCTGAAGTGTCCCATACGAAGTCAGGACCCCGGTTGCCGGCAGAGGATTGAAGCCATAGTATTCATATCCCTTTGTTTCAAGCTTATCTTCTGAGATCATAATGTCGTTCGTTTCGAGTTTCAGCTTGTCTCCTGGCGACAGGTAACTGATATCGACGTTTTTCATTTCTTTTCCAGAAAGAACGGCATCGTTAATATCGACTACAGCGACTCCGCTTCTTCCCAGGAAGCTGACCACCTGCTCCTCATTATTCACAACCATGGCCGTATCTTCATCGATCCCGAACGCAAGCTCTCCTTCATCGCCATATTCAAATGCAGCCGCCGCGAGCCTCCCTAAGCGTGATCGCTCGTTAAAATGCTGGTCAATGATGCCGCCTTGAAAGAAACCAAGACCTTGTTCAATGTAGACTGGAGCATATTCCTTTGAAGCATCCGCATAATCTTTATCGGTGAATTCCTGGTTGAATCCCCCTAAGCTGTCTCCTCCTGTGATCATGACATCGCTCATAATGGCCGCCCCTGCACTCGTCCCCCCGAGTACTGCACCATTTCGGTAAACTTCCCAGATGGCTTCAAGCGCTCTAGTCTTTTTTCCATCTCCTTTTAACAATGCATCTGTGATTCTCAGCTAATCCCCGCCTACAAACCAGATTCCTGTAAGGCCCTTAATGTGCTCAGCCACCTCTTTTTTATTTACGTTCCCTTTCCATTTGTTTTCGTTTTCATCGGTTCCGCTAAAATCATGTGAGGAGATTGGGAGGATTTCTATGGAAGATTCGTTTACGCCATAGCCAACCAGGTCCTCTTTAAACCTATTCGATGACTTCAATGAACTTGATGCGGCAGGGACTATACCGATCCTTGCTTTCTCCTTTCCCCCTGCCAACTTGATGAACTCGTTATACACTTCTGCATTGCTGCTTCCGAGTGCGCCTCCGACAATCACCAAGTTCCCTTTGATCTCTTTCTCTTCCCCTTCAGCATATGTACTGAGGTTTCCCATACCGCCGAATAACAACATAAAACTGAACACAAGCAAAAGCTTTCTCATCTTTGTTATTTCTCCCTCCTATTTAGGTTTCATCTCTTTCAGTTGCAATTTTCATGCCAACCCAAATAGACTGAATTATCAATCGATTTTCCATTTACTTTTTATAATTGGTCTTTAACGGATAAAATATTAAAAACCATTTCAACCAAAAGAAGGAGGTACCTAGAGATATTCTGTTTAAGAAAGACAACCCGATTCTTATCCCCATAAAAAAAACAGATCCCTTAAGGACCCGCTTTTCTTCTATTGGTTTCTATTTTTCAGACGTACATTTTGCTTTTACTCTGAATTACAGCAGGTCATTTACATGATACAGCTTCCCAGATTCAACATCTGTTTCCGTCACAAGCTTCACGAGAACCTCTGCCACTGTATCCGTGTCCCTCAGCATTCCTTGTTCTTTGTAACGCTTAAAATTTTCAACATCGGCAAAGGCTTCTTCTGAAGATGAACGGATTGTTCCCTGCATATCCGTATCCATCACCCCTGGACTGAACGCAATGACTTTATGCCGGCTTTCCTTCTTTGAAAGTTCCAGACTTACGGTTTCCGTCAGCATATTGACCCCCGCTTTCGTGGAACAATACGTACTCCATCCGTAAACGGGTCTGCTCCCTGCTCCTGAACTCACATTGACCATGATAAGCTGACTTTCCGAACTTTGAGAGGCTCTCAGCATTTCATTCGTCACAATCATGGGCGATAGCAGATTTACATTCACACTCTTTTCAAGGTCTGCATTCTCTACCTGACCGGAAGGATTGATGGGTGTCACCACACCTGCATTCTGTACAAGATAAATTTGGCCGGCACCGTCATCAAACACTTTGCTGCCTATCTTTTTAATTGCTTTCTCCGTTTCTGCAGGATTGGAAAGGTCGCACTGAACGTACTCATATGAGACGCCTGTTTCATCACACAACTTCTTTAGCCCGCCATTATCCGTTCGGGAAACGTTAATAAGGGAAATGCCTTTCTGCGCAAAAAGCTTTGCTACCGCCTCACCTAATCCTCTTGTCGCCCCTGTTACAATTGCGTAATCCATATGTACCTCCCCTTTCTTATATGATTGATTATATAAGGAACGTTATAAATTACAAAAAATTTCGTTTCAAATACAAACCTTCTCAAAAAAATAGCTTCACGATACGATATCGTGAAGCCATTTAGCTAAAATTACTCAGCGTTATTATTTTTTTGAAGCACCTTTAATCCAGATCCCATATCTGATGCAAGAATGTAGTTACGGTCGGCAAACACACCCCAGATAAACGAGTTTTCCGGAACGTAACGTCCAATCTCTTCCGGTTTTGCCGGGTCGGTGATGTCCACCGCTCTCACGCCGCCTGCATAGTGAGACAAATAAAGGGTATTCCCGACCACTTTCGGGTCATGGACGGTATTGGCGAATGTCACCCCGTCCTCCACATTGTCAACAAGATCCGTCTTGAAGTTACTCAAGAGCTTAGGATTTGTTTTGTCCTTGATATCAAAGATCCTCGTGTATCCATAGGACTCTTCATATCCTTCCCTTTTTGGAGCGTATACTTCTCTCGTTTCAACCAGAACCGTGCCTCCCTTGGCAACTTGCGCTGAATGTGCCGACCCCTGCTGATCTGATGCATACTCCGTTCTTCCCAAGTATTCTGGATGGTCCGGATCACTGATGTCCAATATGATCGTTCCGAGATCCCAATAAGATAAGAAAGCTGTCTGGGCATTTTCATCTGTCATCACGCTATGATTGAAGACTGGACGAGTCTTTCCATCCGGAGCTTCCCAGTGATAGCCGTTAAAGTCATCTGATACTTCTTCAAGCTGACGGGGATCAAATTCATAGATGGTTTCAGGATTGGATGGATTGCTCACATCAATTAACGAGAAATCCTTCTTCTCTCCGTGTGTATAATAGTCAGCATAGTTGCTTGCCGCCAAGACAAAAGCACGGTCTCCCTGTTTGGTCAGATATAATTCATGGGTTCCCGGTGCTCTTTTATCCACCGCCCAGAATCCGAGCTTTTCAGGATGATTTGGGTCTGTAACATCATAAAGAAGGACGCCCCCTACAGAGTCGGGGTTGCTGCGATCAAGCTGTTGTACACTGACTGCGGCCAAGTCTCCATTAAAATCTTTCGTATTTACCTTCTTCACGATGACCTTCTCTGTCCATGTACCTGGAATTTCATCTGCAAATACCGCTACTTCTTCGGGATTGGACGGGTCTTTGAGGTCAAATACACGAACCCCCCCGTTGCCTCCATTCTGAGTATGAGTACCAACGTAGGCAAAGCCTTTATGTGCATAGACATCAGCCGTGTTATTTTGAACCCCGTCTTTCTCCTTCAATTGAACCGCTGCTGCTTCATGCCATCCACTAAGGTTCTTGCTGCCTTCAAGCTGAGGAATCACTGCTTCTGATCCTGCACCCTCCCCTTTTTCTATGGAAATGTCATCTAATACATCATGGGCGATTGCACTTGGTGTCATCATGGCAAGACCTAATGCTCCAATAAAAAATGATTTTAATAGTAGTTTACCTTTCACGTAAACAGCCTCCCTGACTTTATTCCCATTAATTTCTTTTTATGGTTTTATATGTTTTATCATAAGGCTTACAGCTTGTCAGTATGTTTTTGTAAAAACAGATGAAAAGAACTATCTATTTTTGTAATTTTTAGATTATTTAGTCCGTAAGTCAGTAAGGGTTCTCTGCTTATTGACCCATAGAAAAAAACATGCCTTTAAAAGACATGTTCCATTTCTGTTTCTTTATCTCTTCACCGAATCCCAGGCCTTTGTCGGCCGGTCTGAAGGATATCCGCATTTCTCCCTGTATGCTTTCCTTTCAGCCGTAAAGTCCCACCAGTTCTTCTCACTGTCAGGATACCGCGCATGATGGACGACACATCTCAAGGAATCTTCTACACATGGATCCATCCACACCCCGTACTTCTTTTCCAGTTTAATGATCAGGTCTTCTCCCTTTTCTTGCTTGATATCGTCAAAAGAATAAAACTGCAAGTCTTCGACTACGTTATGGGCCATGTTCGGACCGATGGAAGGAATCTGTTGAAAAATGGACATCCCCACCAAATATCTGGCTCTTTCAAACGGGATTTCCAGCCTCTCACTCAATTCTTCAGGAGAAATATGATTTACATCGCTCAATTTTATTTTTGCCCTGCGAAGTGATGACCTTTCGTCATCTGTCAAAGGAAGTTTTGGGCTCTTACCACTCATGTCACTCCACTTCTTCTATCCCTTAAAGGTCTGTTGTTTGGTCAATTGAAAATCTCCCACTGCAGGACGGTACGCTTTCTTTTTCACTGATTTGTGTTTGCTCTTGATCGGGGCATTGTTGATCAACACACCAACCTTTTGCTGCTGGATTTCCTTTACTCCCTGAACAATGAGCTGCATCGCGATGATGGCAATCATGAATGCCGCCAGCGGAGCAAGAACGATCCAATATTTACCCGTCATCAGAGAATATCTGGCTGAGCTGATTAAGCCTGACCATTCAAAAGTCCCTGATTTAGGCGGGTCCGGCATATCTCCCCCCGTAATGATGGTCCCTCCAAGAAATAGATGGAACAAGCCTAAATGCACCAGAATCAATAGCGTCTGTATGAACTGGTGACCGAAGATGATGAACAATCTCGGGGCCAGATGAGGGAAAAGGTGGGTCCAAAGCAAATGCTTATTGCTCCCTCCCAACAGTTTGGCAGAAAGCACAAAATCTTTTCTTCCTATCAATTTCAATTCATTCCCGATCAATACCGTAGTTAATGGCAGTACCAGTATCGTGAGGACCATTGCTTCAAACACAAGTCGTTCAAACATCGAGTTATCCCATCCAAGTACGGGCAATCCCCATAATACAGGTCTAAGAAGCAGGTATGCAATCAAACTCAGCGGGAGAAAATGTATGGAATCAACCATTCGATCGAGCCAGTTTTTTCTCCGTTCCTTTAAGTGAAAATGATAAAACACTCCTAAGTAAAATCCTCCAATGACCCGTAACAGGGCGACAATCAAAGCAAACAGCAGCGTATATTTCGCCCCGACAATCAATTGGTCCATAATGCTGTACCCATAAATATCAGAACCGAGGATCATTTGATCAGACGGTTTATGTGGAGGACCTGACACAATCCGGCCTTCATCATTTTTAAGATACTTAATGTGGTGGATTGGATTCTCTTTAAATAAAGGGTAAAAAAAGCTATAGATAATCATGATAAACAGCGCACTGCACCCTAAAGCAAACTTAGGATTGTGCATATGCTGCCACCACAATCTTCTGAGTGAATTAAGCCATCCCCAAACCTTCCATTCCGTCCACTTTGTCTTATCTTTCTTATATTGGGTGTCATCTTCATTGGCGGATGTATTCACCCACAGATAAACTCCCTGATAAACGATGAAGAAAGGCGTGAAAATCAAAATAAGCGAAATGGCGATGACCATCGGCCTGAAATCCTGCACGATATAATATGTGATCCCTCTCATATTAAAAATGGTCTCGATGACAAATAAACTTGAAAGCATTCCCCAAATGATGATTTTCCCGTGATAGAAAAGGCTTGGTGAAATATTTTTAAATACATGTGACAATAGAATCTTCCCTTTGGACATCCCTTTACTCTGGGCAAATTCTATATGAGGTTTTAAGAGTTCTTCTTCAGTTATTAAAAGCAGAATCCGAAAGAACGAGATCATCGGGATGATCGAGAGGGTAATCATAGGTGCAAGGTAGATTTTTTCGTCTCCCAATTCCGTGAACTGCATCAGCTCAAAGCCGAATTTCTTAAAGATGAAGACAATGAACAGCTGGAGCAGGAAAGCAAACATAAGGTCAGGGACCGTTTCCAGGAGGTTCAACAGCTTTTTTAAAGGTGAAGACAACCAACGGGGAAGAAATACCGTGATGACAGTCAAAATAAACCCGACTGCGAGTCCGATCGCCAAAGCCCCGCCTAATACTTGTAAAGAATACAGATAAGGATCCCACAGCATATCCATGAAATGTTCCGTATATCCTTTATATGTATAACTCCAATTTTCTTTATCCCAAAATGCAAAGAAAAACTTAACAACTTCTTCGGAATACCCGATGAAGTTATAAAGGCCCCTTTCTCTCATTGCTTGTGGAGCAACGCTGATGGCAATGATCCCGAGAAATCCAAGAAAATAATAGAACACGAATTTAAGCGGAAACCTCCAAAATCTCATAGTAATCCCCTTTTTCTTTTTTTCTTCAGTTTAATTGATGTTGTAAATTTTTTCAATTTTATTTCAATTACAACAATTCAATTTCAAGTAAGCAGCGGAACCGGCTCATGGAAAAATGTAAGCATAACAAAAAGGGACACTCAGTCATGAATATAACCAAGCATCCCTATCTTTCATTATTCATGCCAGCAGCCGACTCGGACGGCCGAGAAAATAGCCCTGCCCAATCGTGATGCCAAGTTCCTTTGCCACAAGCATATCTTCTTCTTGTTCTATTCCTTCTAATATGATGAGTGTATCCCTGCCGTAGAATTGATGAAAGAAAGAGATAAAACGCTGTTTTCTTTCACATACAGCTAAATCTTTTGCAAAATAGCGGTCAAGCTTGATGATATCCGGTTCGAATTCGATGGCCTTTTTTATAGAAGCAGTCCCTTGTCCAAAATCGTCAATGGCATATAAAACATTGTATTGTTTAAGATTCTTTAGAGCCTTCAGTAATAAGGGATTCTGCCAGAGCTCATCTGAAGTCGATTCATTCAGCTCAAATACAAGCCGTCCAGAGAGTTCAGGATAGGTCTCCATGAGATGGTCGAAGTATTTATGAAAGCTTGGGTGTAAGAGCGTGGTCACATACACATTCAAGAACAGCTTTCCATTCTGGTTCTGATTATGCAAGAACCCCTCAATCGCTTTTGAAATCGATAGGGTATCAAGCTTATACAAAATGTTAGCCTTCATGGCCGTCTGGAAAAGCGTCTCTGGATTCTCCTTATAGATATTCCGCAGCAAAGCTTCATACCCGTAAAGCGATTGACAGTGATCAATTGTATATAATGGCTGATAATCATGATAGATAAAGTCATCTTGAAAAATCGTAAATATATTCATAAAACCCCTGTACTCTCTTATCGTAAGTTTTTTGGAATGGAATTCTTTATTTGAAACAAAAAAGACCACATGAAAGAACGTATGAATACGTTCGTATGTGGTCGGTTGCGCTACTAGCTCCCCAGAATGTAAGCGCCCATCTATCATTCAGGTTCACAGCTCCCAATATGCGAAATTTATCATTTTATGTAGAAAAAAATCTTAATAAGTAAAATATACCATAAAACTAGTACATTGGGAGTATTTTTTCATTATTTATTTGAAAATTTAGAATCCGTTACCGCTATCTGGATACATATGGATTCCCCTTCACCCAAAAACGCCATGGATATTCTCTTGCTTCCCCGGTGTTATCAATACCGATTCTTTTTCCTGAAGCAATTTCCAATGGGGTATATCCCTCTGTTATGATAAGCGGCGGCTCAGTATAAAATCTTCCATAGTCCTCCATGGTAATCCCTAAAGCTTTCGTCAATTTACCGGGGCCGCTCGTCCAGTTTTTCATCGGATGTCCTTTTCTTCTTTCCTCCATTAAGTCGAGACCCTCAAGCGGCTCGACCGCCCTGATCAGGATGGCATTAGGCACCCCGATTTCAGCGGATACCACATTGACCAGGCAATGGGTATGCATCAAATATGTATATATCCGGCCTGCTTCATGGAACATAATCTCCGTCCGCTTTGTCCGTCGATTGCCGAAGCTGTGGGCGGCCCTGTCTTCAGGACCCAGATAAGCTTCAGTTTCCACGATATAGCCTGAAGCAATTCCTTCCTCCGTTTCCTTTACGAGCACACAACCTAAGAGCGATTGAGCAAGCTCTAAGGTCGGCCTTTCGTAAAAAGAGAGAGGCAGAGGTGTGTAGTTCATCATTTCACATCCTTATCTAATTCCTTCCTTATATATTTCCTCTTTACCTGCAGGAAAAAACCTTTTAATTCAGCAAACCTTTTCCCCTTATTTCTTTAAACCGGTCAGGCACTCCAACGGAATGGCTTCCACTCGCCGGTCGTTTCTTCCTGTCGTTGTTTCTGCACCCGCCAGGGCATTCCATATTGCTTCCTCGACACAATCCACGGCCATTTCAAAAAGGGTAGACATCATCTCCCCATCTTCTTTAATGAACGAGTATGTTAATATGTTGGCTTCAGATGGTTCATGCGGCACTTTGTGGGCTGTTGAAAAGGCAAGGACGATATCACCGCTTCCGTGCGCTGCATAAGAACCGGTTCGGGAAAGGCCAAATGAGGCTCGCTTTGCCAGCCGCTTAAGCTGCCTTTCATTCATCGGCGCATCTGTGGCCAAGATGATCATAATCGATCCATCAGGTATCTCCCGTTCGTCCTTTTCAATTTTTACCGGTACGCGGAGATCGCTCCGCCTGCCGAAATTCGTTACCACTAGGGCTCCCACAGAATATAAATCATCGTTAAATCTGTGCTGCCGGGAACTCGTGCCGATGCCTCCCTTATAACCTAAACAGAGCATTCCGGTTCCAGCTCCGACGCACCCTTCTTCGACGAATCCCGAGTGAGCCTTATTTATTGCTTCCCCGGCATCCTCAGGGGTCACATGAAGTCCCCTGATGTCATTCAGATACCCATCATTGCACTCTCCGACAAATACATTGACCGTCCCTGTGGTATCTCCAATCTCCGGGCTTTCCTCCATGAGGAATTGAACCGTCCCCTTCATGACATCCCCCACAGACAGTGTATTGGTGAGCATGACCGGGCTTTCCAGCACGCCCAGTTCCTCGATTTGAATGGTCCCCGCCGTCTTGCCGAACCCGTTGATCACATGGCTCGCCGCGAACACTTTTTCCCTGAAAAGATTTCCCCCATGGGGCAGAATTGCCGTAACTCCTGTACGCACCGTTCTCCCATTTTCTTCATAATGAAGTGTCTGGTGTCCCACTTTAACACCCTTAATATCGGTAATGCTGTTAGCTTGCCCGCAAGCATAGGAACCAATCTCCACTCCCAGATCACGCAGTCTTTTTCTCCCCATTGATTGAACACTCCTATTTAACATGCTGCATTTACAATTCGATTTTGAACCTGCTAGTTCCTTTTATGGAACGGAAATATTGATCGTCTGATGCAATGAAGTACCCTACACTGATTTGTGCCTGGCTCAATTCCATCGATTTGTGCCTGGCTCAAATTAGCCATTTTGAGCCAGGCACCCTATCCAGACTTCCACGTATCACACCGCTCTGTCGCTCTCCCCAATTCTCCCACATATTTCAGAGGATACCGTCTGCAGAAGGTGCAAATATTAATAACTGTCATCAACCCTGACCAATTTTGGTCAGGGAGAATGCACCATAAATCAATTGGGGGATATGAATTTGAAAAAACATCTTAGACTGTTAAGCATATGTACACTCATCCCATTAATGCTCTTAACTGCATGTAACACAAATAATGGGAATGATAATCTCAATGGTACCCAGGACGTCACCTATGATCCCGTAAGCTACGGGAATGCTGATAAACCTCGAACTGACCTAGATAGAAACCGTAATAGAACGACAGACATGGGCGGGTATAATGTAAACGAAGGAAACCAAACGGCCCTTCATCGTTTTATGGCACCACTCGATCCCAACGGACAATTACGCGAGTTTACACATTTAGATCCAGGTGATGCGCCCGCTCCAAACGGGGATAACAAAGCGCAAGAACCAAATACTGCACAACCGGAGCCTCCGGCAAACCAGCCTCAGGAAAATACTCAACCGTCAGAGGCAAGCGGGTTTGTGAAGCAGGTAATTGATTTAACAAACCAAGAACGCAAAAAGAATGGACTTGGTGCTCTTAAAGCAGACGGAGAACTATCCAATGTAGCTGAAATGAAATCAGAGGATATGAAAGATAAGAATTATTTTTCCCATACCTCCCCGACATACGGATCTCCATTTGAGATGATGCAAAACTTCGGGATTGATTATTCATCTGCTGCAGAAAATATTGCAGTTGGACAAGAATCACCTCAGTCAGTTGTAAACGCTTGGATGAACAGTCCGGGTCACCGTAAAAATATCCTGAATGGGCAATTGACCCACATCGGTGTAGGAATCGCCAAAGACAATAGCCAAGGGATTTACTGGACACAGATGTTCATTGCAAAATAAATCTGATGAAAAGAAGGGCCGATTTAATCGCGTCCTTCTTTTTTTACATGTCTAGCTTCATAAATTTATTTAGATCCAGGAACCCCAATTTTTCATAAAGCTTTATCGCTTGCTCGTTGCTGCTGTATACATTCAAACGAACTTCATCATAATCCATCTCTTTCAATTCTTTCAGTGCCTGTTTCAATAAGGCAGTCGCCAAGCCATTGCCCCGAAACGTTTTCTTTACATACACATCATTGATCCAGCCAATTTCTTTTCCTGTTACCCAGTCTGTGCTTTTATCCACCTGCACCCAGCCCGCCAGTTCCCCGCTTATTCTGGCTGCAAGAAAATAAGCACCAAACTTTTTTGAATGCTCATAAGCCTTAATCATTTCTTCTTTATGATTTTCAAAAGGGATCCCTGTTGCTTCTTCTCGATTAATCCCAGCCAATTCATATATTTCGGTAATTTCTTCTTCAGTAGCTCTTCCTACAATAACGGACATCACTGATCCTCTCCTCTGATAATAATTGTCTCATATTACATTATAAATCAGAATAATTTGAAAGGAATATCCTTTTGCTTCGGTGAACAGGGTGTCGGAATCAGGATTTTCGTCACTGTCTCATACGTCTCAGGACTGAGTGAAAAATAATCCTGGAGCGTCATTGTTGGAATAAGGGGCTTCAAGTAAAATAAAATTATAAATTGGAAAAACAAACCAAAGCGAGGGGATACAGATGAAGAATATCTTTGCAATCATCATTGCGATATTGGCTTTAGGGGCTCTTTACACCATTTTAAATGATCAAACATCTTTGTTTGCCAAGGAAAATAAATCAGGTGATTCAGTGAAAGTGTCAAATGATGTGGATTCAATTGAATTGCTTTTAGAAAGCGGCGAGACGGAAATTATTCCTTGGGATGAGAATGAAGTGAAAGTCGAAATTGATGGAAATGGTAAACTCACTCTGAAGGAGAGAGGAAATACGATTGAAGTGGAGGTAAAGCATAAATGGTATCAATGGATTGCCTTCAATCAAAAATCAGATATCACCGTGTATGTTCCGAAAGATTATGACCGGGATATGAATATTGAACTTGGTTCTGGTGAAGTTGTATTTACAGGCGGGTCAACATCCACCCCCATGAAGCTTGATACATTCACAGTAAGGATGGGCTCTGGTGATATGGAACTGGTACACTTCGATACAAATGTATTCGATCACAAGGGATCATCAGGTGACTTAACCATTGACAACTTAACCACTAAAGACGGGAAGGTGGATCTAAGCTCAGGAGATGTCGAGATCTCGAACTTTGAGGGTCCGCTAAGCGGCGATGTTTCTTCCGGTGATGTAACGGTCATGATGAAGTCGCTGACAGGGGACATAGACTTTGATGTCAGTTCAGGCGAAGTAAATCTGGACCTCCCGGATGATGCCGGTTTCACCCTGGATGGGCGTGCAAGCAGCGGAGATGTTTCGTCAACCTTCCCACTCAAGGATAAAAAAGATGAGGATGGCGATCTCAGCGGCACAGCGGGGAACGGAAAGTATAACGTGAAGGCTTCTGTCTCAAGCGGCAGTGTGGATATTTACTAACTAACAAAAAAGATGTCAGACCATTTAAGATAAGGTCTGACACCTTTTTTCTATTTATGATGAAACGGGCATTTCCCTTCAATCGGTTCAATATCATCCCCTATGAAGTACTGCTTCCACTCCCGGTGATCAGGATCTCCGTAGTGGCTGATATTGGGGTGTTTCGGCAGGCCGTCCCACTTCTCAACCCGTTCCCTTACTTTTTCACGTGACATGATGCCTCCTTTGGAGGTACCTTCTAGACCTTCAAATATTCTTCTTGGCTGGAAACCTAATACAAGGCTGTTTCCAAGATCGCGGGTTTTCCGCTGCTTATAGGCAGGCGTATTACCGAAAACGAAATACGGCTCTTCCGCGAATGAAAACGCCCATAAGTGGTGATCTGGATCTTTTGGATAATCCGCCGGCCATGGTTTGTCATCATTCTCATGCAGGAACTGAAGGATGTTCCAGAAATATTCGCGGTAATACGGGATATCTCTCTCTTCTTTCTCAGGTTCAACAAATAGAAAGAAACCGTGCCGAATGAGACGCTGCCCTTCCGGTATATCAAATAATTCGTTGAATTCTTTTAATGTCTGGGGCAGATGCTCCCAGTTGTCATGGCTGATATATGAGTAGCGAAGTTCCCCTTTTTTCTCTCCGGTCATCCCGAAATAACAAGGGAACGTTTTGTCCGTTACAACTTCATGAAAACGTTGATATTCCTCTATGACCCACTGCGGCACGAGCTCCGGGTTGGTCATATCTTCTTTCGTGAATAAATAGCTTCTTTTGTCTGACACAACTGCCACCTCACAATTTTTACAGATGGTAGTTTTGTACCCTTCGGCAGACTATCTGAAACAACCAATATTTATGGGATCATTCTTTTCTTAATGATTTGCCAAATAAAAAAAGAGAAAACGGGCTTAGCCGCTTTCTCCTTTCATTTCTCTTACATCTGCCCCCACTTCCTTGCCGATTGCGAGAATCGACTGGTTGATCCGCCAGATATAATAGAGGTGATGAATGATATCCAGTTGAGAGTGAAGCCTGCTTGGCGCAAGCTTCTCGACTTCCGCACGCTCCTCATTAAGGCTCCAGAAATGAGCTTTTCCCTCTGATCCCTTCATCAGTCCACGCAAGGACTTGATATTGTGTGTAAGCTTCTCCTCTGTTTCCCCTAAAACTGCATACAAATGATTCGTTACCTGGGGATCAGCTTTTCTATTGGAAGAGGCTAATAGATGCTTCGCATAATAGTTGATTGCCGTGGTCACCGTGATCCATCTTCCGATTCCGGAACGAGTGAGTGCACCGGGCCTTTGAAGAATGGATGCCGCTTCGTCCTTCACTGCCTGAAGCTTCTGATCGAGATCAAATGCCTGATCAGTAAGAGGTGGATTGTCACTTTTCATAAACCCTTTTAAATAAACAGAAACATAGCTTTCCAGCTCATTAAAGAAATCATCAAGCGCATCCCCCACCTTGTGCTTTGTTTTCTTCGGCAGTACAAGAGCGGACACACTTAAGGCAATCACCGCTCCTGCAATTGTATCCAGCACCCTCGCTCCCATTAATTGCATGCTGATTCCGCCCAACAATAAATCATACATAAACGCGATCAGCATCGTGATGAATAAGCTCATCATCGTATAGGAAACGGTAAACAAATAGAGGGCCATGAATAAAACGAAAAAGAGCAGGAAGACTTCAAGCTCGGATTGTCCGGATACCAGCTTTGCCGCACCAAACCCGATGATGGCCCCGATGACCGTGCCGACAGACCGCTGGAAACCCTTCATATATGTTCTGCCCACTGACTCGGTACCAATCTGGATGATAAAAGTGGTCAGCAGCACCCAATAAGGCTGAGTCGGTGAAATGATTTCGCCTACGATGA
Organism: Bacillus sp. Marseille-Q1617; assembly: GCF_903645295.1. Taxonomy (NCBI): domain Bacteria; kingdom Bacillati; phylum Bacillota; class Bacilli; order Caryophanales; family Bacillaceae; genus Bacillus; species Bacillus sp. Marseille-Q1617. The sequence continues at coordinate 84,838 of NZ_CAHJXM010000001.1, read as the reverse complement.
TAGCAAGGGTCCCGGCGACCAGCGCTTGAATGCCTTTTCGCGTCTGCGGCTTAAGAGACCGATCTATTAACGGCTTAACTTCCTTCTCATCCGGTTCATCCTCAGCCGCTTCATCTGCTGCTTTTATGTCCTCTCCAGGCTTTTTAAGTGACTCCTGGATGGTCAGTGCCGCTTCCAGCACGTGATTCGCAATCGATTCAATCCTTCTTAAGAGATACACTCCTTTAGGCTTTTCTTCTTTACTAAGAAATTCTGTCAGAAGCAGCCGCAGTCCCTGAATGGCTTTCTCCGCTTCCTCCAAGTAATGGGGGTCATAATTATGGGCCAGCACCTCAGCATCCCGGAGCGAACGTATGACCCAGACCAGCAAGCGCCTCACTTCTGCAGATTCCAGCGCATCCAGCTCTTTCAGACGTCTGAGCGAATCCGTCAAGGTCTGGACAAGCATCTCCGTATCGAACACATATAACCTTAGCTGAGACGACTCGATGCCAGGCCACAGCTTTTTCAAATCTTCATCATTGATTTCTGAGGAAACGATTCGTGCATAGTCATTTAAACGATTCACATTTCGATAAAGGATCTTTCTCCTCTTCTCACTGCTGTCAGGATCTTCAATCATTTTTATCAGGATCGTAAATGTCACATTCGATTGGATATGGAAAGAACGCATACTTCTCCTCAGAACATGAACCGAACCCTTAAACAAGACAAAGCTGTAAAAATAAGCGTATACAACTCCGCTGATGATCCCAATATAAAACCACATGAGGTGCGCCGCATCCAATTGCAAAATGAACGACATATAAATGGCCATGAACCCTGCCATCCCCATCGAAAAATAACGGATCTGAAAACGCGAAAAATAAAAGGCCGAGAAGATCACAAGCACCATCAGCCCATTCACGAGCAGACTATAATGTGCGAGTAAAGAACCCACCGTTATTCCAAAAGCGACCGACACCCCAATCAAGACGGTCGTCACTTTCTTCTTCGCTTCGGTGTCATCCATGACGATCATGACCCCAAGCATACCGACAAGCCCCGCCACAATGGCAGGGGTAATCGCCTGATACTCCCACAAATTGAGGAGAAACAGCATCGTAAACACGGCAGATATCAAACTGATCGTCGCCTTCCCTGCCTGCTGAAACCTCTTACGCCCGGGATCCGAAGCCAGGAACCTCCCTAACCATACATGTTGTCTATGTAAATGTTTCATTTCATCATCATACCTCTACCCTTGAAGTAATTTCTTATATCGTACCCTTCTCAATAAAAAAGTAACCTGGACTGTCGAAACAGCAGGTTACTTTTTATGTCGGTGCAACATAAGGAACGTTTTCCATTATGTTATTTTTACGATTATACGGGTTTTGGGATGGGAGGTAAAGGAAAGTGCTTATAACTACGGTCTTTTGGAGAGAAGATAAGAGTAAATGGAGGTGTATGATGGAGAGAAATATAAGAGATCCAATAACCGTAACGGATGAAAACGGCCATGAATTACATTTAACAGTTGAAGCCTTATTCGATATGTTCGATGAAACCTATGCCCTCTTAAAAACCCAGGATAAAATCCAGGATATGCTGGTGATGCGTGTTGAAAATGAAGGCAGTGAACAGTATCTGGAAAGTATAGAGGATCCCAATACAATAGAGAATATTCTTGATGCGTATGAAATTGCGGTGGATGCACAGCCGTCCGAGCAGGGTTTCAAAGAGCATTAAAAAACCCCATACCGCTGAGGTCAGCGGTATGGGGTTTTATCTTTTCTTACTCAACCGTAACCGACTTAGCCAGGTTACGCGGCTTATCTACATCACAGTCGCGGTGCAGAGCAGCGTAGTAAGAAATTAATTGTAACGGAATGACAGAGATAAGAGGTGTTAACATTGGGTTAACCTCTGGGATGACGAAGCGGTCTTCTTCGTCTTCTAAACCTTTCATGGAGATGATGCAAGGGTTCGCTCCGCGAGCCACTACCTCTTTCACATTTCCACGGATGCTTAAGTTTACAGCTTCCTGCGTTGCAAGAGCGACGACCGGTGTTCCTTCTTCGATCAGGGCGATTGTACCGTGCTTAAGCTCTCCACCGGCAAATCCTTCTGCCTGGATGTAAGAGATCTCTTTAAGCTTCAGTGAACCTTCAAGCCCTACATAGAAATCAAGTGAACGTCCGATGAAGAAGCAGTTGCGTGTTGTTGAAAGATATTCTCGTGCGATTTCCTCGAATTCTTCCTTCGTATCACACAGCGCTTCCATAGCAGTCGCTACGATTCCAAGCTCCTGGATCAAGTCGAAGTCCTGAACCGTTCCACAAGATTGGCCCGTTACGTGAGCAAGGATTGCCAATACCGCTAATTGAGCTGTGTAAGCTTTTGTGGAAGCTACTGCGATTTCAGGTCCTGCGTGAAGAAGAAGTGTGTAATCCGCTTCACGTGATAGAGTGGATCCTGCTACGTTTGTAATCGTAAGCGCTTTGTGGCCCATCTCTTTGACTTGAACAAGAACGGCACGGCTGTCAGCCGTTTCACCGCTTTGAGAAATAAAGATGAATAATGGCTTCTCGGATAGAAGCGGCATATTATAGTTGAACTCACTCGCAACATGGACCTCCACAGGGATGCCTGCGCTCTTCTCGATGAATTGCTTTCCTACAAGTCCAGCGTGGTAGCTTGTTCCGGCAGCTATGATGTAGATGCGGTCCGCTTCTTTCATTGCACCGACAATCGGCTCATCGATGTGAAGCTCGTTGTTCTCGTTTTGGTATGCCTGGATGATTTTACGCATCACCAATGGCTGCTCATCGATTTCTTTCAGCATGTAATGAGGGTATGTTCCTTTTTCGATATCACTTGCATCAATTTCAGCCGTGTAAGGAGCACGTTCCATTACTTCCCCGATCAGGTTTTGGATTTCAACCTTCTCTTTTGTTACGATGACCATTTCTTTATCCATCAGTTCAACGAATTGGTCCGTTACCTGGATCATCGCCATTGCATCACTTGCTACAACGTTGAAGCCTTCACCAAGACCTACAAGCAGCGGGCTCTTGTTTTTTCCTACAAAGATCGTTTCATCGTTTTCAGCATCCAATAACGCGATTGCATAAGATCCTTTAAGCAGCATCAATGTTTGACGGAACGCTTCTTCTACAGCGTTTCCTTCTTCAACAAGCTTTTCGATCAATTGAACGATGATTTCTGTATCTGTTTCACTTTTGAACTCAACATCCGTAAGATATTGACGTTTAAGCTGTGAGTAGTTTTCGATTACACCGTTATGAACGATCGTGAAACGCCCTGAAGTACTTTGATGAGGGTGAGCATTCACCTGGCTTGGTACACCATGTGTCGCCCAGCGGGTATGCCCGATCCCTGTGTTGCTTGCTACGTTCTCATCAACGATTCCGCGAAGATCCGCGATACGGCCTTTTTCTTTAAATACGTGGATTCCATCTGCATTCTGAACGGCAATACCTGCAGAATCATAACCACGGTACTCAAGCTTCTCAAGACCTTTTAACAAAATTTCCTTCGTATCTGAATTTCCGATATATCCTACGATACCACACATAAATAAATATCCTCCCTGAATGGAAAAGGGGGCAAGATATCTTTTGGGGACAGCCTGCCCCCTTATCTCAATTGTCATTATTTTTAGTAAGTCACTGTTTATCTTCCCTTTGTGCATCAAGTTGCCTCGATGTTTTGAGAAAGAATCTAACGGCTCCGTGACTATATGGAACCGGGAGGCATCCGCCGAACACTCGATTGAACCTCCACCTCGTCAACTAAACGGCTCGGACCCGTTTAGTCCTGGCGCTTTTAATAAGTGTAATAAACAATCCACCTTTCCACATCTGAATCAAATGTGCCGTTTCCAAATTACTTGGAAATCAAAAACAAAATCATCATACACCAGCAGGAACTCTTGCGTCAATAAAAATATGAACACCGGAGTAAGTTGTTATCACATTGTTATCTTCCCGAAACAAATAGTGCATAAACACGTGAGGTAAAATAAAATAATCCTACATTATTAAATATGCACAAGGAGTATGTTTTGTACCCCTTGTGCATAAAAACGGTTATTCGTTTAATCCCATTTCTCTTTTTACCACTTCAGCAATTTCATCAACGTATTGCGCACATAATTCTTCCGTCGGAGCTTCAGCCATCACGCGTACAAGAGGCTCGGTACCGGATGGGCGGACAAGGATCCGGCCGTTTCCGTTCATTTCTGCTTCCACTTTTTCGATGACGCTTTTCACTTTTTCATTGTCTGTTACATGATGCTTGTCTGTAACTCGTACATTCACAAGCTTCTGCGGGAACTTCTGCATCTCTCCCGCTAACTCAGATAATGATTTGCCTGTCACCTTCATGATATTCACAAGCTGAATACCTGTCAGGAGGCCGTCCCCAGTCGTATTGTAATCAAGAAAGATGATATGACCTGACTGCTCACCGCCGAGGTTGTAACCGTTTGTTTTCATTTCTTCTACTACATAGCGGTCCCCGACTGCGGTCTGGATGCTTTGAATCCCATGCTCTTCGAGGCCTTTATGGAAGCCAAGATTACTCATGACCGTCGATACTACTGTCGACTGTTTCAGTCTGCCTTCAGACTTCAAGTATTTACCGCAGATATACATGATTTGATCGCCGTCTACAATCGCCCCGTGTTCATCCACCGCAATGATACGGTCCCCGTCACCATCAAATGCCAGTCCGACATCCGCACCTTTTTCCTTCACCATTTCGGCAAGTGCTTCAGGATGAGTCGATCCCACTCCTTCATTGATATTCAATCCATCCGGAGACGCGCCCATCGTTGAGATATCTGCATCCAAATCAGCAAATAAGTGGGTCGCCAATGAGGAAGTGGCACCGTGAGCGCAGTCCAATGCAATATGTAAACCATCGAAATCTTCGTCTACAGTCTGCTTTAAGTATTGAAGGTACTTCTGTCCGCCTTCGAAATAATCACTTACCTGGCCAAGATCTGCGCCTGTAGGACGTGGAAGGCTGTCTTCCGTTTGATCTAACAGCTCTTCGATTTCGAGTTCCTGATCGTCGGATAATTTAAAACCGTCAGGACCGAAGAATTTAATTCCGTTATCCGCGACAGGATTATGAGAAGCAGATATCATCACTCCCGCCTGAGCTCCCAGCGCTTTCGTCAAATAGGAAACTCCCGGAGTCGAGATGACGCCAAGACGCATCACTTCCGCCCCGATAGAGAGCAAGCCGGCAACCAATGCCCCTTCAAGCATATGCCCGGAAATACGGGTATCTCTTCCAATCAGGATCTTAGGACGTGTCGCATCCTTCGTCAGGACATAACCGCCGAATCGGCCAAGTTTAAATGCCAATTCCGGTGTTAATTCCGTATTCGCTACACCTCTTACACCATCTGTTCCAAAATACTTACCCATTGTCATTCTCTCCTTTTCACAGCTCTTATGCTGAAGTGTTCTTTTCTTTAATCTGAATCTTCACTGTATCTTGAGATAGCGTCCAATCAATATTTTCAGGACCTTCGGCATCAATCTCCACTTCATGCTCGCCGGGCTCGAGACCCGTCAGATCCAAGGCTAAGTTAAAATCTTCTTTTGTTACTTTCTCAACTACACCATTTTCTCCTTTTAACGTCGCATCGACTGCTCCGTTCTCAGGCGTCAATATGGTGTATTCGTACTCTTCTCCCAAGCCCTCCGGGGTCAGTTCAAGTCCAGATAACTTTTTCTCGGAATTTGTATTGACGTCAATATTGACCTTTACTTCCTCTGGGGCCACTTTGTTTAAGCCGTCTTTCAAAGAAAGCGGTACGGAAATGGTTGTGTCTTTCGTGATTTTGCTTAAATCGACTTCGGCTGTAAGCTCTTTGATTGTATCCAATACTTCCTGCCTGCCGAATACGTCGGCTGTTTCAGGTTCAACCGAAATGGACTCGAGGGTCGTTCCTTCCGGTAAGGAACCTTTTTCCTTAACAGCGATCGGAACTTCCTTGCTCGGGTTCACCACGGATACGGTGACATCCACAAATTCCGGCTCGATCTGGACATTCAGTTTGTTATATTCCCGGTCCAGGACCTGGACTTTCGCTTCCCTCGTGACATTTTCACTTATTTCACCCTCTATATCAAGGGTCGCTTTTACATAAGCAATCTGCTCTATCTGATCCTTTGCCCCTGTAACCTTGACCGTTTTCGGATTCACTGATAGACCTTCGGCTTCATATCCGTTCGATAGGAGGCCTGAATTAAACTCCGGTTCTATCGTAAATTCTTCGGTCACTTTCTCCTGTACGGTTACCGTTACAAACTCAGGGTTGATCTTCACTTTCAATTTATCCGATATATTATCAATTTCCACAGGAACCTGATGTTCACCAATCCCCACATCATTCAAGTCGACATACACTTGAAAATCTTTTAATGTTTTGGTCGGCTGAACAATCGCCTTCGGGCCATCCACCGTCAAATTCACGGTTTCCGGGAGTCCCGAAACAACAAGGTTCTCGGAATCATAAAAAACTTCGAGCGGCACATTCTGGATGGTGTCAAAGGATGTTTGGGGATTGCTGCTATTGTTCGCAGTCTTCTGGATATCATCAAAGTTCACTGATAAGTAAAGGATGAATGCCAGAAGCAGCCCAACCACACGCATAAACCAACGGGATTCCATGAATTTATCCATTTTCTTTCTTCCCCCTCCAGCTCCATTTTGATGAGGAAGCATTTGTCTTATCTCCTATCAGCTCCACTGTCAGGATTTCCTTGAAGCGCTCCAATGACAGATCGCGATGCAGCTCTCCGTTCTTCGTGATGGAGATTGCTCCCGTTTCTTCTGATACGACAACCGTGATACTATCCGTCACTTCACTTACACCGAGGGCTGCTCTGTGCCTCGTTCCAAGTTCTTTCGAAATGAACGGACTTTCCGAAAGAGGCAGATAACAGGCTGCTGCAGCAATTTGACGTTTCTGGATAATGACCGCCCCGTCGTGAAGCGGAGTATTCGGGATAAAAATATTGATGAGCAATTGAGAAGTGATTTTGGCATCAATCGCGATACCCGTCTCTATGTAGTCACTCATCCCGGTCTCTCTTTCAATAGAAAGAAGAGCACCAATCCGGCGTTTGGCCATATAACTGACCGCCTTCGTCATGGACTCGATCATTTGCTCCTGTTCTTCTTCCTCCTGCATACCGGTCCTTGAGAATAAATGTCCCCTTCCCAGCTGCTCAAGTGCACGGCGAAGTTCAGGCTGGAAGATGATGATGATCGCGAGGAAACCCCATGTGAGCGCCTGCTCCATCATCCACCCCAGTGTATCCAAACCAAAGATACTGCTGAGCCCCCTGACAATGATAATGACAAAGATACCTTTTAATAATTGAACTGCCTTGGTACCCTTTATGAGCATGATTAATTTATAGATAACAAACCATACCACAAGAATGTCTACGATATCCGAGACATAATCCAGGGCAGAGTAATCTGAAAATAGATCGATAAACGGCATATTACATCCTCCAATAGCTTAATCGAAAGCGTAAGCCGCCATGTGGCTTCTTTTTTCGTAACTAATCCATTATAGCACATTCTCATTCTGTTACAGGAAAGAAGCCCATGGCTCTATATATTAATAATTACCAATAAAGCATGTATTCTCTATTAAAGTATTCCGCAAAAAAACTGACATGAAACCTTACATGTCAGTCTATCAGGGACGAACACGCAACGCTGCATCCCTTTTATCATATCTTACTTTTCATCAAGTTGCGAATTTCCCCATTCAACTAAATCTTTTGCCCCTGTTTTGACCTGGTACCAAAGCCATTCGAATGCCGCATCGATTTCTTTGATCTCCCCAGTAACCGTACCGGCGGAGGCAAGATATTGATTCCCGTTAATGACGGTTACATCGCCTGTCACTTTTCCTTCTATTTTCACATCGCCATTACGGACGGTCAAATCCCCATTTACCACCTTGCCTTCAGGAACCACGACCGTGTGATCCTGTACGACCAGCGCATCATTTTTGGTGAATGAGAAATCCTGATTGTCATTCCATGAGGCAAACACACTTCCTGTCATAAAGAAGATGAATAGAGCAGCCGCCGTCAGCAGCGGATGGTGGCGGAGCCATCTCTCTACGCCTACCTTTTTCTTTTCTTTCGGTAATCTGTCCATCACCTTATTGGTAAAGTCATCCGGCGCACTGATATGGGAAGTGCTTTGTACGAACGCTATCGCTTTTTTCAGCTCATGAAAGTGATGCTGGCACTCCTCACACTGCTGCAGATGATGCTTTAATTTCTGTTCATTCTCGCTTGTTATATCGCCGTCTAAATAGTCGTGCATATAGTCGATCAATTCTTCAGGACAAGTTTTCATTTTCACTCACCCTCTCTATAAAGATTTTAATTGTTTACGAAGAGCTTCCCGGCCTCTATGTACCCTTGTCTTGACCGTACCCAAGGGCATATCCAGTATTTCACTGATTTCCTGCAGCGGCAGTTCTTCGATATATTTTAATACGATAACCGATCGATATTTCTCAGGCAGCTTGGAAATTTCCTTCTGTATCGTCTCCTGAAGCTCCATGTTCTCCACTTCATCTTCAGGCATCTGTACATCGGCTGCAACCTGTGAATACATCGTCAATCCTTCCGTGCCTGCCACCTCGGCATCCAAATAATAGTCCGGCTTCTTCTTCCGTATCCGGTCTATACAAAGGTTCGTAGCAATCCGAAACAGCCACGTCGAGAACTTCCGTTTCTGATTAAAGGTTTCAATGTTCACATAAGCCCTGATAAACGCTTCCTGTGCTATATCTTCTGCTTCATGCCGGTTCCCAAGCATCCGATAACAAATCTGAAACACTTTATCTTTATAAAGCTCAACCAATTCTGCAAAAGCACTTTGATCGCCTTTTAACACTTGTTTTATCCGTTTTTTCACTAATGCTTCCATCTCTGTTATACCCCCGCTCTATGCGGCTATATTTATATACGTTTCACCCTCTAAAAAGGTTTCAATTTTTTCATAATATAATCCTAACAAATTTTTACCTAAAAATGTTTACATTTTATAGAAAAGGGGTATAAAAGGACTAATATTTAATGTACAGGGGGATTCACCATGAGTGGAAGGGTTAATAAAGAGTTGCTGTACCAAATTGAAGACTGCCGGCGTCAAATGGTAGAACTCGCAAAAGAGTCATCATACGCTGATGAAAAAGTGGTAAGTTTGAGTACCCGGTTGGACAATCTGTTAAACCAATACCAATTAGTCAAACAAAATTGAAAGAAGATAGAGAAAGGCTGAAAACCTGTTTGGGGTTTTCAGCCTTATTTGTTTTATATCTTATTATTAGAAGTGAGTTATTAGTGGCCCGGGCCATAAAAATTTATGTGTATGTCTTCATTATGAAGGCTGCCTCTAATAGCCGTTTTTTACAGCAGTTTCTCCCCGAATAAGGAACCCATCAGGGCAACGGCTACGGTTGCCGTTTTATTTTTTTCATCAAGGATCGGATTGACCTCTACAAATTCTGCGGATGTAATGATTTTAGCTTCTTCAAGCATTTCCATGGCCAGATGACTTTCCCGGTAGCTGATTCCACCAAGGACCGGAGTACCCACTCCAGGAGCGTCACTTGGATCCAGTCCGTCCAAATCAAGAGACAAATGAACACCATCCGTTTTATCCTTCAAGTATCCAATCGCTTCCTCCATCACCTTCGCCATACCCATACGGTCGACTTCGTGCATTGTATATACCTTGATGCCTCTTTCCTTGATAAGCTCTCTTTCTCCTTCATCTAATGAGCGGGCACCGATGATCACGATATTCTCAGGTTTGATTTTGGGCGTATTCCCCCCGATGCTCGTCAGGTCTTCATGACCGATCCCCAAGCTTACCGCAAGAGGCATACCATGAATGTTGCCGGATGGAGAAGTCTCACCTGTATTTAAATCTCCATGCGCATCATACCAGATGACTCCGAGATTTTCATAATGTTTAGAAACTCCCGCCAGCGTCCCGATGGCAATACTGTGATCCCCTCCGAAAATCAATGGGAAATCTCCGCTTGAAATCACTTCATCCACGGTAGATGCAAGCTTGCTGCTGGCTTCAGCAACCGCTTTCAAATTTCTCAAATTAGTATCCGGATTATTATGTACACGTTCTGCCTGTCCAATTTCAATATCCCCAAGGTCTTTCATGTCATAACCCAGATTTTCAAGTCGCTCAACCACTCCTGCATAACGGATGGCACTTGGTCCCATATCGACCCCGCGTCTCATCTGTCCTAAATCCATAGGTACCCCAATAATTGATATGTTCTTGTTCATAGTTATATTCCTCCTAAACCCTATTATCTGTCTCTCACTCTATTGTAGCCTGTTAGCGAGCGATGACTCAACTGGACAGGATTGTGTATATATATGCGGTTGGAAGTGGGTTTGGGAAGGGGTTTTTGGAAGAATATGAGGGGCGGGGAAGGGGATTGGGGTGTCAAGGCTCGGTTGGATACTTGCTTGCGTGGAGATTATTCGACAAGTGGAGCAATTATTTGGGATTTGGCGCAATTATCTCGAAAGTGGAGCAATTATCGGGTTTCCGGCGCAATTATCTCGAAAGTGGAGCAATTCGGTTTAACCCCCTAAGTTTGGACACATACTCCACTTTTCTTAGGGTTACTTAGTTTTTCATCTTTCTACCGCGCTTTCGCTTGCTGGCCTCAATGTTTTCAAACAGGAAACCTGTTCAAAAACATTGAGGTCACATGGTTAATGTGATTGGTTTCACTTGATTGTCCATATATTTCTCAAAATACTCTTTTGGTGAATAGTCCATCAAACTGCCGTGATATCGTTCTTCATTGTAAAACTGGATATAATCATCGACCTTTTTATAAGCATGTTCAAAGTTTATAAACTCATTTCTTTGATAACACTCTCGTTCCAGTACACTATGAAAAGACTCAATATAAGCATTCATATTAGGTGACTTCGGTGGGATCCTTTCGTGCTCAATCACGATTTGTTCCTTACAAAAATCCTGAAAATGATGACTACAGAATTGTGGACCGTTATCAGTCCTGATAATTAGTTTAGTGGAGTTATCAGCTATTTGATCTTCAGAGTCGGGGATATGAATATTTCGTTTCATAATAGCCTTCTGAAGCATTTTGGTGATATGTTTGGCTTCGCACACAGTACCTCTGTAATGACCTACGATCGTACGATCGTAGACATCAATGGCACTAGCCAGGAAGAAATAACGCCTTGAAGAAAGCACATACCCATACTTAATATCTAGCTGCCATAACTGATTAGGACCATTAACAGAACGGTTTCTAGCTAGTTTTCTAGGATATTTTGGGTTCTTTTCTCTTTGAGGCATCAAGATATCTAGCTCTTTACACAATCTGTAGACTTTCTTTTTATTAATGATTAGTTTGTATTTTTTTCTTAAGGCCCTTGTCAGCTTACGGTACCCATATACAGCTGATTCACCATCAATCAATTTCATTAAGTACTTCTTTATTAAAGAATCTTTAACTCTCTTTCCTTTGGTGTTCATGGAGAATCCAGGGATTGGTCTTCCCCCCGTGGTTTCCCGTTTCACAGTGGGGTTAGAAACCCTATAGTAATACGTTGAACGTCCTACGGAAGCAATCTTTAAAACACGTTTGGCAGGAAAACCAGCCTGGATCCATTCATGGGCAAAGGCTATTCGCTCGGAAAGTCCGGAAACTTTTTTTTTAGCATTTCTCTAAGCATCGTAACTTCAAGTTCCTTCTCACCGAGTAATTTCATGGCATGATCGTATTTCTTCTGGATATCACTTTCAGAAGAAGACTTGGATAGAGGAGTTACACCCTCTTTTTCCATCTCAGCTTCAATCTCATCACGATACTGCTTTACCCAATTACTAAGAGTGGACTGATTGACTCCTGTTTTCCTAGCGATAAAAGCCATATTACCTGATTCCAGCGCCATGCGAACGTATTGTTTTTTCACTTCTTCCATTGGTCCATTTCGTTTACTCATTTTGGCTCCTCCTTTGATACTTCTATCTTAATATCTATAGAAGTAGGTGTCCAAAAGAGTAAAGGGGCTAAATAGAATTATCGGGTTTCCGGCGCAATTAATTAAAATGATGAGGCACAATGATCCGCCGTACAGACTCCATTTCACGCTGGGGGCAGCTTACAATTAAAAATCATCATGTGTTTTGTATGAAATTCGGCTAACAAATTAAAAATAATGGCCGCTATTCTTCAAGAACAAACAAAAACTTTTCACCAGCTGCCAGCAGTTTTAAAAATATATTTCACATTTTTCTGCCCCCTTACCAGCCACATAAAAAAACCCCAACCCTATAATAGAGTTGAGGTTCTTAATGTCGTATGTATGGTGGAGCCTAGCGGGATCGAACCGCTGACCTCCTGCGTGCAAAGCAGGCGCTCTCCCAGCTGAGCTAAGGCCCCATGATATAGGAATTTCTCACATCCATGGGTAGGATGTGAGAAATAGTGATGAGCCATGAAGGACTCGAACCTTCGACCCTCTGATTAAAAGTCAGATGCTCTACCAACTGAGCTAATGGCTCATAATGGCTGGGCTAGCTGGATTCGAACCAACGCATGTCGCAGTCAAAGTGCGATGCCTTACCGCTTGGCTATAGCCCAATATTATGACATAAAAAAGGGACATTACTAATATGTCCATTTCATTTTGAAATATACAATGGTGGAGGGGGGCAGATTCGAACTGCCGAACCCGAAGGAGCGGATTTACAGTCCGCCGCGTTTAGCCACTTCGCTACCCCTCCATAATGAGAGAAAATGGTGCCGGCAAGAGGACTTGAACCCCCAACCTACTGATTACAAGTCAGTTGCTCTACCAGTTGAGCTACACCGGCGTGTTAAATTGTTTGTCTGCTTGTCCTGTTTAAGGACGTTTTTCCTTCTCTCTTAGTAAAGGAAGGAAAGATCTTTTGCTCCGCTGTCGCTTCGCAAAAATCTATGGTGGAGGATGACGGGATCGAACCGCCGACCCTCTGCTTGTAAGGCAGATGCTCTCCCAGCTGAGCTAATCCTCCAATATGTAAAGGTAAGTTCTTTTCGCTTGCGCGAAAAAACTTTGGTGACCCATACGGGATTCGAACCCGTGTTACCGCCGTGAAAGGGCGGTGTCTTAACCGCTTGACCAATGGGCCAGTCTATCTTTTAAAAAATAAAAGCTTCCAACCGGGCTCGAACCGGTGACCTCTTCCTTACCATGGAAGCACTCTACCTGCTGAGCTATGGAAGCAATGGCTCCGCAGGCAAGATTCGAACTTGCGACCGATCGGTTAACAGCCGATAGCTCTACCACTGAGCTACTGCGGAATGATTTTAGCCTGGCGACGTCCTACTCTCACAGGGGGAGAGCCCCCAACTACCATCGGCGCTGAAGAGCTTAACTTCCGTGTTCGGCATGGGAACGGGTGTGACCTCTTCGCCATAATCACCAGACTGATTGCTTACAATGACAAATATTATTATATAATATTTTCAATGAATTTCAAGGGTAAATTTCAAAAATTTATTCCCTGAAAACTAGATAAAGGATTGATGTCAAGAAAGCCGAATATCGACCAATGTGTTCATTTAAAAATGACTCTTTGTGGTTAAGTCCTCGATCGATTAGTATCAGTCAGCTCCACATGTCACCATGCTTCCACCTCTGACCTATCTACCTGGTCATCTTCCAGGGATCTTACTCACATAAAGTGATGGGAAATCTCATCTCGAGGGGGGCTTCATGCTTAGATGCTTTCAGCACTTATCCCTTCCGCACATAGCTACCCAGCGATGCCTTTGGCAAGACAACTGGTACACCAGCGGTGCGTCCATCCCGGTCCTCTCGTACTAAGGACAGCTCCTCTCAAATTTCCTGCGCCCACGACGGATAGGGACCGAACTGTCTCACGACGTTCTGAACCCAGCTCGCGTACCGCTTTAATGGGCGAACAGCCCAACCCTTGGGACCGACTACAGCCCCAGGATGCGATGAGCCGACATCGAGGTGCCAAACCTCCCCGTCGATGTGGACTCTTGGGGGAGATAAGCCTGTTATCCCCGGGGTAGCTTTTATCCGTTGAGCGATGGCCCTTCCATGCGGAACCACCGGATCACTAAGCCCGACTTTCGTCCCTGCTCGACTTGTAGGTCTCGCAGTCAAGCTCCCTTGTGCCTTTACACTCTGCGAATGATTTCCAACCATTCTGAGGGAACCTTTGGGCGCCTCCGTTACTCTTTAGGAGGCGACCGCCCCAGTCAAACTGCCCACCTGACACTGTCTCCCACCCCGATAAGGGGCGCGGGTTAGAATTTCAATACAGCCAGGGTAGTATCCCACCAACGCCTCCACCGAAGCTGGCGCTCCGGCTTCCAAGGCTCCTACCTATCCTGTACAAGCTGTACCAAAATTCAATATCAGGCTACAGTAAAGCTCCACGGGGTCTTTCCGTCCTGTCGCGGGTAACCTGCATCTTCACAGGTACTATAATTTCACCGAGTCTCTCGTTGAGACAGTGCCCAGATCGTTACGCCTTTCGTGCGGGTCGGAACTTACCCGACAAGGAATTTCGCTACCTTAGGACCGTTATAGTTACGGCCGCCGTTTACTGGGGCTTCGATTCGCACCTTCGCTTGCGCTAAGCACTCCTCTTAACCTTCCAGCACCGGGCAGGCGTCAGCCCCTATACTTCGCCTTACGGCTTCGCAGAGACCTGTGTTTTTGCTAAACAGTCGCCTGGGCCTATTCACTGCGGCTCTTCGAGGCTATGCACCTCAAAGAGCACCCCTTCTCCCGAAGTTACGGGGTCATTTTGCCGAGTTCCTTAACGAGAGTTCTCTCGCTCACCTTAGGATTCTCTCCTCGCCTACCTGTGTCGGTTTGCGGTACGGGCACCTTTTTCCTCGCTAGAGGCTTTTCTTGGCAGTGTGGAATCAGGAACTTCGCTACTATAATTCGCTCGCTGTCACAGCTCAGCCTTCACGATGATGGGATTTGCCTCATCATCAGCCTAACTGCTTAGACGCACATATCCAGCAGTGCGCTTACCCTATCCTCCTGCGTCCCCCCATTGCTCAAACGGAAAAGAGGTGGTACAGGAATATCAACCTGTTGTCCATCGTCTACGCCTATCGGCCTCGACTTAGGTCCCGACTAACCCTGAGCGGACGAGCCTTCCTCAGGAAACCTTAGGCATTCGGTGGATGGGATTCTCACCCATCTTTCGCTACTCATACCGGCATTCTCACTTCTAAGCACTCCACCAGTCCTTACGGTCTGACTTCACTGTCCTTAGAACGCTCTCCTACCACTGACACCTAGAGGTGTCAATCCACAGCTTCGGTGATACGTTTAGCCCCGGTACATTTTCGGCGCAGAGTCACTCGACCAGTGAGCTATTACGCACTCTTTAAATGGTGGCTGCTTCTAAGCCAACATCCTGGTTGTCTAAGCAACTCCACATCATTTTCCTCTTAACGTATTCTTTGGGACCTTAGCTGGTGGTCTGGGCTGTTTCCCTTTCGACTACGGATCTTATCACTCGCAGTCTGACTCCCATGGATAAGTCTTTGGCATTCGGAGTTTGTCTGAATTCGGTAACCCGATGAGGGCCCCTAGTCCAAACAGTGCTCTACCTCCAAGACTCTTACACATGAGGCTAGCCCTAAAGCTATTTCGGAGAGAACCAGCTATCTCCAAGTTCGATTGGAATTTCTCCGCTACCCACACCTCATCCCCGCACTTTTCAACGTGCGTGGGTTCGGACCTCCATCCAGTGTTACCTGGACTTCATCCTGGACATGGGTAGATCACCTGGTTTCGGGTCTACGACCACATACTCATTCGCCCTGTTCAGACTCGCTTTCGCTGCGGCTCCGTCTCATCGACTTAACCTTGCATGGGATCGTAACTCGCCGGTTCATTCTACAAAAGGCACGCCATCACCCGTTAACGGGCTCTGACTACTTGTAGGCACACGGTTTCAGGTTCTCTTTCACTCCCCTTCCGGGGTGCTTTTCACCTTTCCCTCACGGTACTGGTTCACTATCGGTCACTAGGGAGTATTTAGCCTTGGGAGATGGTCCTCCCAGCTTCCGACGGGATTTCACGTGTCCCGCCGTACTCAGGATCCACTCAAGAGGGAACGAAGTTTCAACTACAGGGTTGTTACCTTCTTTGACGAGCCTTTCCAGACTTCTTCGTCTACTCCGTTCCTTTGTAACTCCGTATAGAGTGTCCTACAACCCCAAGAGGCAAGCCTCTTGGTTTGGGCTACATCCCGTTTCGCTCGCCGCTACTCAGGGAATCGCATTTGCTTTCTCTTCCTCCAGGTACTTAGATGTTTCAGTTCCCTGGGTCTGCCTTCCATACTCTATGTATTCAAGTATGGATATTGTTCCATTACGAACAATGGGTTCCCCCATTCGGAAATCTCCGGATCAAAGCTCACTTACAGCTCCCCGAAGCATATCGGTGTTAGTCCCGTCCTTCGTCGGCTCCTAGTGCCAAGGCATCCACCGTGCGCCCTTCATAACTTAACCGAATTGGTTGTTACAAGGTGTTAAAACCTAAAATGGCGATACTCGGTAATTTCTTGACTATCAATTTATCTTTATCTAGTTTTCAAAGAACAAGGCTACTGATTTGCTTCACATCGTGAAACACATCAGTGAATTTCCTTCGTGCTGCCTTGCGCTGAGGTGAAGACAACATCTTCGAATCAGCTTTGCCGCAAGCGCAAAGAAAATAAGAATTACTTGTTGTGAAACAAGTAATATCATTTTGATGGTTGAACCATCAAAACTGAACAAAACTTCGACTGTCAAACGTTTCATATATATTCCTTAGAAAGGAGGTGATCCAGCCGCACCTTCCGATACGGCTACCTTGTTACGACTTCACCCCAATCATCTGTCCCACCTTAGGCGGCTGGCTCCAAAAGGTTACCTCACCGACTTCGGGTGTTACAAACTCTCGTGGTGTGACGGGCGGTGTGTACAAGGCCCGGGAACGTATTCACCGCGGCATGCTGATCCGCGATTACTAGCGATTCCAGCTTCATGCAGGCGAGTTGCAGCCTGCAATCCGAACTGAGAACGGTTTTATGGGATTGGCTAAACCTCGCGGTCTCGCTGCCCTTTGTACCGTCCATTGTAGCACGTGTGTAGCCCAGGTCATAAGGGGCATGATGATTTGACGTCATCCCCACCTTCCTCCGGTTTGTCACCGGCAGTCATCTTAGAGTGCCCAACTGAATGCTGGCAACTAAGATCAAGGGTTGCGCTCGTTGCGGGACTTAACCCAACATCTCACGACACGAGCTGACGACAACCATGCACCACCTGTCACTCTGTCCCCCGAAGGGGAAAGCCCTATCTCTAGGGTTGTCAGAGGATGTCAAGACCTGGTAAGGTTCTTCGCGTTGCTTCGAATTAAACCACATGCTCCACCGCTTGTGCGGGCCCCCGTCAATTCCTTTGAGTTTCAGTCTTGCGACCGTACTCCCCAGGCGGAGTGCTTAATGCGTTAGCTGCAGCACTAAAGGGCGGAAACCCTCTAACACTTAGCACTCATCGTTTACGGCGTGGACTACCAGGGTATCTAATCCTGTTTGCTCCCCACGCTTTCGCGCCTCAGTGTCAGTTACAGACCAGAAAGTCGCCTTCGCCACTGGTGTTCCTCCAAATATCTACGCATTTCACCGCTACACTTGGAATTCCACTTTCCTCTTCTGCACTCAAGTTCCCCAGTTTCCAATGACCCTCCACGGTTGAGCCGTGGGCTTTCACATCAGACTTAAGAAACCACCTGCGCGCGCTTTACGCCCAATAATTCCGGACAACGCTTGCCACCTACGTATTACCGCGGCTGCTGGCACGTAGTTAGCCGTGGCTTTCTGGTTAGGTACCGTCAAGGTGCCGCCCTATTCGAACGGCACTTGTTCTTCCCTAACAACAGAGTTTTACGATCCGAAAACCTTCTTCACTCACGCGGCGTTGCTCCGTCAGACTTTCGTCCATTGCGGAAGATTCCCTACTGCTGCCTCCCGTAGGAGTCTGGGCCGTGTCTCAGTCCCAGTGTGGCCGATCACCCTCTCAGGTCGGCTACGCATCGTCGCCTTGGTGAGCCGTTACCTCACCAACTAGCTAATGCGCCGCGGGTCCATCTGTAAGTGGTAGCGAAAAGCCACCTTTCAACAGTTCCTCATGCGAGGAACTGAGTTATCCGGTATTAGCCCCGGTTTCCCGGAGTTATCCCAGTCTTACAGGCAGGTTACCCACGTGTTACTCACCCGTCCGCCGCTGATCTCAGGGAGCAAGCTCCCTTTGATCCGCTCGACTTGCATGTATTAGGCACGCCGCCAGCGTTCGTCCTGAGCCAGGATCAAACTCTCCGATAAAAGTTTGAATAGCTCTTGTTGCAACGATTCAATCGTTGCGGTAAATCTAGAATTAACGTTGACGTATTGTCTTGTTTTGTTCAGTTTTCAAGGTTCAATTTGTTGATGCGCTCCGTTTGAAGCGACTTTATTAATTTATCACACATCATCGTGTGAAGTCAACTGTTTTTTAAAATTTATTTTTCAGTGCGTTTTCGAGTTATTCGATAGCGCAACAGCGACGATTAATAATATACCAAGATTTTTTTACATGGTCAATACATTTTTAAAGATTTTTTTACAACATGTTAAGTTCACGGCATTTAAAAGCGGCTCTCTATGGGTAAAGGCAATCGCACCGGAAAGCCCGTCCATTAAAAAAGCCGCAGATTGTCTTAGTATTTTTCTTTTTTATCAGTACTTCTCTTCATATACTTGAGGCATTCTTTATGACTTGCAAATCTGCGGAATAGAGAAAACAATAATTTATATCGTTCATCCATAGCCCGCTTCACAATTTGATCAATCCGGGTATCTTTAAGGTCGAATAGGATTTCATCCATTTCTCTTTTCAACAGATATTCTAGTTCTTGTCTTTCTCTGTCATCAATCATTAACCCCAGCAAGTAAGTCACCCCTTTATGTTGTTATTTGTAGTTTTTTCCATTCGAGGGATTTTATAATCATTTTTTTCTGAAGTTAGATATTTTTTCTGAGGACATGCATATCTTTTATAGAGATATACGTTACGGAGGGATTGTTTAATGAATGTGTTCTATACCGTAAATGCGAAAAGACTGAAACAGATCAGTTTGGTCATCATCATCTCATTCTTTACAGCTCTATTTGTCTATAGCAGTACGCTTTCTTCTGTTCCGGTTTTTGGAACGAAAGATGGACCCAAGGCTATTTATAAAGGGGAAAAAGGCGTTGCTCTGACTTTCAATATCGGGTGGGGAGATGAGAAAGCAAAACCGATTTTAGACGAATTGAAAAAGTTGAACGTACAGTCTGCCACTTTCTTTATTTCCGGTTCCTGGGCTGAGCGTCATCCTGATCTGGTTGAGCAAATTGTAAAAGACGGATACGAAATCGGAAATCTCGGCTATGCATATTCTGACTACACCGACATGGAACCGAATAAAATAAGGCAGGATATCATGAAAGCTGATACTGTTTTTAAAAAGCTGAATGTGAAAGATGTAAAATTGCTTCGGGTCCCTACAGGTCACTTTAACAAAGAAACCTTAAAAGTGGCAGATAGTCTTGGCTTGACCGTTGTTCACTGGAGTGTGGATTCAAAGGACTGGACCAACCCTGGGAGAGAGGCGATCATCGAGAATGTAAGTAATGCCAAAAAAGGGGACATCATTCTTCTTCATGCATCCGATTCTGCAAAGCAGACAAAAAACGCCCTGCCTGCCATCGTTAAGACCTTGAAAGGAAAAGGAAGCTTTGTGTCCGTTTCGGATATGATTTCAAATGGTGATGCAAAATCCAGTTTGATTCAATAAACAAAAAAGCCCCGTAAAGAGCTGCGGGGCTTTTTGCTACTTCTTTTGCTGTTTGTTTTGTCGTTCCAGCTGGGATTGTTCGATATATTTCGGGAGTTTCAGCAGTTGATAAGCATTACATACTAATAAAGCGATCAACATGAGGTAAAGCCATTTAATGGAGTTTACCAGCAGTACCGGAAGCCACTCGAGCGTCGTGACGACAACCATGAAGAACAATGCTGATATAAAAGTATTGGTTTTTGCTTCTGATTGTTGATTTTTCAAGTATGCGACAAGCATTCCCACTAACAGGATACCGATTCCCAAGAGGATATACGGGGTATAAGACGCCCCTTCCTCGGCAAAAGCCCGGAAGCGAAAGTAAATAAGGTCAAATAACACAAACACAATCAGCACAACCTGGACGGAATTCCAAAAGCTTTTGAACATCCCCACTCCAAACTGGTGGATCGTCAAATAAGCAAAGTACCCCATTTGGCTGATGACACTGAAAGTGAATCCCACAAATAAAAACCATAGAAGGCTGGATAATATTCCGATTACATTCCCATCTTGAAGGTAAGGACTGTATTGATCCCATCTTATGAAAAGAGAGGCTGCAGCCGTCACTGCACCGCCAAGAATTAACGTATGTACAAAAAAACGAATCCAATTTCGGATGGTCACTTCTTTTTTCCTCCAAATATAAAATATACACTCTGTTGATTGTACCAACGCTTCTTTAAAAAATCTAGGTTCCACTATTGGATGTGTATATTTTTTTCACAATTCCTCATATTAAAGGTAAGGGAATTTGTATGGAAGGAGCCTGACCATGAAAAGATATTCCTTTCTTTTTCTACTGACTGTTGTTCTTTTGACCGCTTGCGGCGGCGGAGGGGAAACAGGCGGCAGTAAAATGGATTATGAAGAGACCAAGAAAATGGTTGTCGATATACTAAAAACCGACGATGGAAAAAAGGCAATACAAGAAGTCATGAAGGATGAAAAAATGAAGTCTGAGCTTATTATGGACCAAGGAGTTGTAAAGGATACCATTTCAAAAACCCTTACGTCTGATAAAGGCACTGAATTCTGGAAGAAAGCCATCGAAGATCCAAAGTTTGCCGAATCCATGGCAAAAAGCATGAAAGATGGCAATGAGAAACTGCTCAAGGATTTGATGAAGGATCCAGAGTATCAAGGTATGATGATGGATTTAATGAAAGACCCTGAATTTCAAAAAGAAATGACAGAAGCCTTAAAGAGCAAGGAGTACCGGGAACACCTTCAAAAAGTGGTCCTCGAAACATTTGAAAGCCCACTATTCAAAGCAAAGATACAGGATATCCTTCTTAAAGCAGCCGAGGAAGCCGGCGGCGGAAAAGAAGAAGGCGGCGGCGGTGGTGAAAGCGGTCAGACCGGCGGCCAAGGCGGGTCTTCTGAAGGTTCAGAAGGCGGCGGCGGTGGCGGTGGCGGCTAAGCCCAGTCCACATAAGAAAAAAGGACAAATGGCAAGGGACACATCCCCGCCATTTGTCCTTTCATTTTGTTATGACAATTTTTCAATGACTTTATGGGCGATTTCCCCATAAATCTGACCGAGCCTGTGGTCTTCCGCATAAATCGAAGGTGCGAAATCTTCCTCATTCCAATCAGGCTGCTGGAGAGGCAGTTTACCCAGAAGGTCTGTACGTAATTCCTCTGTCAATTTTTCCCCTCCGCCTTGTCCGAATACGAATTCCTTCTCACCGGTCAGCTTGCTTTCAAAGTAAGACATATTCTCGACGACGCCAAGGATATCGTGATCGGTCTGTAATGCCATTGCCCCGGCACGCGCTGCAACAAAGGCCGCTGTCGGATGAGGTGTGGTGACGATGATTTCCTTACAATGAGGAAGCATCGTATGAACGTCAAGCGCCACATCACCTGTACCCGGAGGCAGGTCCAATAGCAGATAATCCAAGTCTCCCCACTCTACTTCCGAGAAGAAATTATTCAGCATTTTACCAAGCATCGGCCCTCTCCAAATGACAGGTGCATTGTCTTCAACAAAAAAGCCCATGGAAATGACTTTGACCCCGAAACGTTCTACTGGAATAATTCTTTCCCCGCGGACTACCGGGCGCTTTACGATTCCCATCATATCCGGAACACTGAATCCGTATATATCTGCATCAATCAGTCCCACTTTCTTTCCTTGGCGGGCAAGCGCCACAGCCAGGTTAACGGAAACAGTGGATTTTCCCACTCCGCCTTTACCCGAGGCGATGGCAATGAACGTCGTTTTACTTGCAGGCGATAATAAATCCGTACCTTCTCCGCCTGTTCCCCTATGTTTTTCAAGTTCTTCCTGGGGAAGTTCAGTGAAACGGATTCCCACAGAGCCTGCTCCATTGTCTTTTAATAATTGGACAACCTGCTGCTGGAATTGCAATTGTTCGCCTGAACCGGTCTTCGCAAGTGCAATCTTCACACTCACATGCTCTTTTTCTTTTTTCACACTAACTTCAACAACACCGTTGGTTTCTTTTAACGTTTTATGTAAGAAAGGATCCTTTAACTGAGATAAAAGATCGCGAGTCTGCTGTTCTGTTAACATGAATAACCACCCTTTTTTATGTATTCGTTTACAACTACTAACAGTATAACATATCGTTATCAGAAATAACGTGTAAAAGGGTCGGAATACTTTTGTTGTATATTATTCTGAATGGTGGAGGGTTCTCACTCAGTGCGTCAAGGAACATGCGATAAAAAAAGAGCCGCCATCCAGGCAGCCCTTTTGCTTGTTAACCATTATCCATTTGATTCTGCGCAAACATTAATCCATTATTCAAGGAACTGAACGTTTTCAGTTCCTTTAAATCAATTCCCAGATTGATCAGCGTCTGAGCTATCTCAGGGCGTACCCCTACCAGGATACATTCCGCACCGAGCAGTCCGGCCGCCCTTGTGGATTCGATGATGCCTTGAGCAGCAAATGTATCCAATACCGGGACTCCGGTAATATCTAGGAAGACAATCGATGAATGAAAGTTGGTCACACCTTCAAGGAGGTTTTCTTTTATACGATTGATCCTTTCTTCATCGATATGACCGACCAAGGGCATCACCGAGATATGGTCAAATAATTGAATGACGGGAGCAGATAGTTCAACCAGTGTTTTCCTTTGGACATTGAACGTCTCTTCCCATGAGTCTGTACACTTACTGATCATTTTATTGAATACGGGATCAAACCAGCGGTCGACTTCATCATAAATGTCCAATACTTCCTCTTTGGATAAATCCTCTTTTATTAGAATGAACAGCGCAACCCTTCTAAACGATTGATATCCGGTAGAGATATATTCCAAAGCCTCTTTATTTTCCACTATTTTTTTGTATAAGTCATCAAAGTCTTTGATAAAACTTTCATTATCCTGATTAAGGCTTCTATAGATTGATTCGAACAAATCATTTTTCACTTGGGTATGCTGATAATAGGATATATTCAACCTGTCTGTCGTTTCTTCTAAATCCTGGACCCATTTGGTATAAAGATCATTATAATGATGTTCGAGTGTTTCGATAATCGATACTTTCATATTGAACCCTTCCTATCCTGAATACTTGTCTATTTCAAGTGTAGACCACTTCGAGACTTCTAATACTCTATACCCCTCTCCTGTTCATTCTTAACATTGTTTTTATGTAAATTTAGTGTCCGTCCCCCCTTTTGATTACCGGACGAGGGTTCGCTTTCCATGTAGGTGAGCCTGTCTCACATCATCCTGAAAGCCTCCGTCTTGCACTGCCATCTTCAACTGAATTTTTTAAAAACAAAAAAGCCGCTCCTGCTTTAGGAGAAGCTTTCTTCGTTAATCCTCTTCGGTTAAATAATTCAGGACACCCTGGTAAATGGATGCAGCCACTTTTTCCTGATAATCATCCTTAAGCAGGTTCGAACGTTCTGCAGGGTTTGAAAGGAAGCCGATTTCCACTAACGCACCCGGTTTTTTGGCGTGTTTTAAGATATACACACTCTGAAGGCCTTTTGCTTCCCGGCTTGTATTTTCTAAGTTCCGGGTGATCTCTTTTTGTATGGCTTTTGAAAGAGCCTTGTTTTCCTCAAACTTCGGATTATAAAAAGTCTGTGCCCCGCTCCATTTTGGGGAAGGGATGGAATTTAGATGTATACTTAAAAACATATCCGCTTCTGAATCATTGATCAGGTTCAAGCGCTTGTGCAGATCTTCTACCTTTCTCCGACTGTACCCTTTTGTATGTTCATCCGCCAGATCCTTGTCTTCCTCGCGGGTCATAAGGACCAGTGCTCCCTGTTCCTGAAGATAATCTCTGATCATCAGGGAGACATTCAATGCGATATCCTTTTCCAAAGCGTCTTTATCCCCCGCTCCGCCATCAGGCCCCCCATGACCCGGATCAATATATATAATCTTACCTGACAAGGGAAGATTCCATGAATCCCATGTATCTTTGTCCATTATTTTATATTGAACTATAAATAACAGGATCCCGAGGGCCGCAATAATCCCTGCAAGTTTTAATTTCTGTCTCATGTCTCTCCCCCTATTTTCAGTAAAAAATACAATCAAGCTGTTCTTTACTAAAAATATGGGACAAGAAACACTTTTAGAACTGAAAAATAATTAGTGAAGGCGAAGCTTAAGCCGTTTGATTCCCTTTTCATATCCCTCTGACCACCATGTCTCCACAAAGTGTTCGCAGCTGTAGAAAATGGATTCGTCCACTTGATTGGAGATGCCCATCTCGGACCAATACAGCCAGAAGTTATAAAGCGTATCGATGAAATGCTTTAATTCTTCCCTGCACCGCTTCTTTACTGCTTCCCTATCTTCCCCGCTGTATCCGAACTTGCTTACTTTCCCTCCGAGGAGGTAGGCTTCAATCGCGACATCGAAGCAGGCTTCATCAAAACCCTGCTGCATGAATACGCCGCCTTGAATTTTTATATATCCAAAATGCTTCCGTACGCTTTCCTGGAGCATTTTAATCGAAATTTCCTTGAGCAGTTTTCTTTCTGTCTTGATTTGTTTTTCTCTTCTCTTTGTATTGAAGGTTGTAATAACGTTCAATGTAAATCCACCCCTTTGAACGTATTTTCCTTCTTAAGAGATGTCTTCATTCGAGTAACTGTTACCAATTTTGATGGGGATGACTTTCTAATATCGCTATCGATTTCCGTGCAAGACTTCGCTTTCCGCGGGCGGTTGGTGGGAGGAACTAATGTCCAGCTGCAGGGCTTAGAGGCACATGTCATAAGTCAAACCGACCAAGAAGGCAAAGAGCGCCTTCTAGGCCGCTTCGCCTTATGCCACACGCCTCTGAGCAAAGCCCTTCCACTTTTCTGATAGGAGTCTTCGTCTTGCACTCCAATCAACCGCTGGTTTTGGTCAAATAACAGTGGAATAGAAAAAATCTAGATAAATCCACAAAATAAAGATAGCCTATCCATAACCGCTACTACTATTACCTGCTTCATTCATTTGACGACTAGAACAACAGCATACCAATGAAAAAGGAGGAGGATATAATTCCTCGTCCCGTTGGTCAGCATCATTTCGTAAAATACCACTTCCACAACGACAATCCGATGATGGTGAGGAAGGTGATGAAGCCGTAGAGCCAGATGGAGAGCATTTCGTTAACGAACATGGTGTTTCACCCTTTCCTTTACTTTATGTTGTAGACTTTTTCGAGTCTTTGGCTGGTTTGCGGTTGTTTTTCTTTCAAGATAGGGGCAAGCACTGTAATCACGGCGATTCCGATAAAAGTTGAAACGGCTCCCGCTGCCATGGTGCTTGGCACGATTCCGCCAAAGTAAAGGATGAGATAGGAAAGGAGTCCGATCACCATGGAAAGTTCCGCTGCCCTGGCGGATGCCTTTCTACGTCCATATACCGCGTGTAAAATCGGCCCCATCGTTCCGGCTGCGATTCCTGAAATGCCGATCCACATGATATCTCCCATATACGCAGGAGGCTTCAAGACAATCAAATAGGCCAGGAGCCCGATAATGGGCACTGAAAGCCGGCTGATCTGCAGCGCGATCTTCTCTGCTTTCGCGTCGCTCACTTTCACGATTCCTCTTTTCACCAGTACTTTCAAAAAGATATCATTGGCAAAGACAGTCGAAATCGACACAAACAATCCATCCGTTGTCGACATGGCGGCAGCAAGGATCACAACCCCCAATATCGCTACAATGACCGCAGGAAATGCCCATACCGCATATTCCATCAGTGCCAGATCAGGAGCTGCAACGTTATTTCCAAGTGCCGCCCTGCTGTAAATACCTCCAAATAGAACTAAAACGGAAAATGCAGCAGTGATCACATAAGTCAAAATCATTTTCCCCAAATCTTTTTCACTCTTCAGACCCAGTACCTTGTTAAACAGATGAGGGGCAGAGGCAAATGCCCACTGAATCACAATCGCACCTGTCACTAAACTTAAAGAAGAAAAATGAGCAGAATCCGGATTGAAAGCCTGAATCAGATTTCCATCCTGAGCCGCCAATTTTCCGCTGATGCTGGTAAAGGTCGTTGAGATGCTCCCCTTCCAGAACACGACGATCCCGGAAATGAAAATAAAGACCCCGGCCACTGCCATCATCACTGCCTGGACGGCATCCGTATAAATATCGGCGAATGCCCCTCCGCCAAAGACGTAAAGTACGACAATCACGGCTATAAAAATCAATCCGCCCTGATAGGACATGCCGAGAAGATATTCAAAGATGCGGGCACCTGCGACAAACTGGGCGGCTATATAAAAGATGTTGAACAAAAGAATCAACCCCGTACCGACCCGGAGAAGATCGCTGTTATAAAAATCCCCCAGCCAGTCGGGCAAGGACAGCGACTTTTGTCCGTTATTTAGCTTCCGGACTTTCTTGGCTACCATCAATACCCCGATCGGCCCCCCGCCGATCATCGCCAGGAACAGCCAAAGATTTGATAGTCCCCAATCATGGGACCAGCCCGGGTACCCGAGGAAGGTAGCGGCACTTAAGTACGTGGCGGCAAAGGAAAGCCCCAGGACATAAGGGCCGAGGTTTCCCCCGCCTATGGCAAAATCACTGACACTCTTGGTCTTTTTCATACTGATAAATCCCAGGGCAAACATTGCTGCAAGAAATACGGCAAATCCTATCCATGTATATAATGCGATTTGACTCATTTTCTTCTCCCTTCTTTTACAAGCGTTTTATGAATAAACGGGTGCAAGCTTCTTGGCAGGATGATCTGCAGGCAGGTGTCTCCGGCCTCTGCCAAACATGTTTTCTCTCAGGGTGGATCCTTCATATTCCATCCGGTAAATCCCACGCTTCTGCAGTTCCGGGACCACATGTTCGACAAACTCGGTGAATGTACCCGGTGAATACGTCTGGGCGATATTGAAGCCGTCTGCATCCCCAACAACCGCCCACCTCTCGATTTCATCCGCGATCTGCTCAGGGGTGCCGATGAACTTGACCGTTCCATTGCCCAGGCCGTGATTTTTGATCGCTTCCCGGAGCGTCCACCTTTTGTTCGGATCTTTTCCGTACATATCGAGGTTCCCCTGCATGGCGTCAGTCTCGATGTCCTCGATATATTGATCAGGGTCGAATTGTGAAAAGTCTATCCCAGTGTGACCGGATAAAAGAGAAGCGGTGCCTTCATAGCTGACGTGGTTTGTAAGTTCTTCATATTTGGCATATGCTTCTTCCTCTGTTGAACCTATGATTGGCAGGATCATCGGGAAGATGAGAAGCTCATCCGGGTTTCTTCCCTGCTCTGCCGCCCGTCTGCGGATATCGGATGTATACAGCTTCAATCCGTCCAGTGAATGATTTTTAGTAAATACTGCTTCGGCATGTTTTGCTGCAAAATCCCTCCCTTTTGGAGAGGACCCCGCCTGGAACAATACCGGGGTGCGCTGAGGGGAAGGCTCCACCAGATGAGGGCCCGGCACACTGAAAAACTCTCCTTCATGGTTGATGGAATGAACTCTTTCCGGATTCGCAAACGTATCATTTTCTTTATCATAAACGACCGCCTCGTTCTCCCAGCTGTGCTCCCACAATTTATAAGCGACCTGGAGGAATTCATCGGCTCTGTCATATCGGAGTTCCTTTGGAAGCCTCCCGGAAAGTCCAAGATTAATGGCTTCACTTTCCAAATAGGAGGTCACCACATTCCATGCCACCCTTCCCCCGGTTAAATGGTCAAGCGTCGATAACTGCCGTGCCAGTGAATAAGGCTGGGCATAAGTCGTGGAGATCGTCGGTGCAAACCCAAGATGCTCTGTTACAGCCGCCATGGCCGAGATCGGGATGAGCGGATCATGTGCAGGCAGCTGCACTGCACCCCTGACCGCCGCATCATGACTGTTTTCATAAACGCTGTAGGTACCAAGCACATCAGCGATGAACATCGCATCAAATTTCCCGCGTTCAAGCGTCTTTGCCGTTTCGACCCAATAAGCCAGACTGTTGTGAGAAGTACCTTGATCTTTTTCATGTTTCCATAAGCCGGTCGAATGCGGTGAAGGCGAGTTTTGGATGAAGCCGTTGAGATGAATTTGTTTTTTCATTGGAAAGTCTCCTTTTTCTTAAAAGTGATTTGGCCGTGGCGATGGGTGGATTGATGTGTTTTTTGGGGATGAGGTCAGGTTTGAGTATTCTTATCGTTATACTCGGTTTAGAAACAGCGAGGACTCCTTAACGATTTACTACAACTAAAAAAACCTCTCCCGATGAGGAAGAGGTTCATTTCTATACCATCCTCTCATCTTTCAAGCATCTGCTTGCTGGAATTAGCACCTTGTTACAAGTAACGGTTGCTGCGGGATCACGGGACCAGATTCCTCCCCCGGCTCTAGATAAGGAAATATGCAATTGTGTTGTTTGAATTTTTATCATCATAACGGAGTCGAAATAATCTGTCAAATCAGAATCCAGATTTTTTATCGAGATGAATTGTGTACATGGTCACGAGTTTAAATTTGGAAACGCTTACCTATATTTTCATATCAAAAAGGGAGTTTTTACGTAAAATATTGATGTTCCAGCCTTTAATGGCAGCCAATCAGAGAGATTCTCTTTTACTTTAAAGGAATAATGGACTATATGTGGCGGGGAAACTAGTCATAAATGATCTTTTTTGAGAGTTTTTAATGGGGGGAAGAACCACGGGGACAGGTCCGTTGAATGGGGAGATGAAGGTATCTTTCGTTTTCATTGTATAATCTTCGAGTTTTGCCCGATAATCTTTTAATTTTGACCATAAATCTTTTACTTTTCCGCTTTTATCTTTCGATTTCCCGGATCATTCCGTCACTTGGTGAAATACAGGATTAACCTACCCGCCCGCTACAATAGAAACGAATACACCAAACACAAACAAGTATCATCCCTAACCAATAAAAAAGACCCCCAACCCAAAAGGTTGAGAGTCTCTGTAAGCAATAATTAACGCTTAGAGAATTGTGGTGCACGACGAGCGCCTTTAAGACCGTATTTTTTACGTTCTTTCATACGAGCGTCACGAGTTAACAATCCAGCGCGTTTTAGAGTACCGCGGTACTCAGGATCAGCTTGAAGTAAAGCACGAGCGATACCGTGACGGATCGCACCAGCTTGACCAGCGTAACCTCCACCGTGTACGTTTACTAAAACGTCATAGTTACCAAGAGTTTCAGTTGCAACTAGTGGTTGCTTGATTACTTCTCTTAGTGCTGCGAATGGGATATATACTTCTACTTCACGATCATTGATAACAATGTTACCGTTACCTGGTACTAAACGTACGCGAGCTACTGAGCTCTTACGACGACCAGTTCCGTAATATTGAACTTGAGCCAAGATAATAACCTCCTCTTTTTAATTATCCACGAAGTTCGTAAACTTCTGGTTGTTGTGCTTGGTGTGGATGCTCAGATCCAGAGTATACATGTAGCTTCTTGATCATTTGACGACCTAGAGAACCTTTAGGAAGCATACCTTTGATAGTAAGCTCTAACATTTTCTCTGAGTAGTTTGTACGCATTTCTAATGCAGTACGCTGCTTCAAACCACCAGGGTGGTTACTGTGACGGTAGTAGATCTTATCAGTAAGCTTTTTACCAGTCAATTCGATTTTTGAAGCGTTAAGAATAATTACGTGATCACCAGTGTCAACATGTGGTGTGAAAGTTGGTTTGTGTTTACCGCGTAGAACTGAAGCTACTTCACTAGCCAGACGACCAAGAGTCTTGCCTTCAGCATCTACAACGTACCATTTACGATCGATTTCGTTGGCTTTTGCCATATACGTAGTACGCATGAGTTTACCTCCTATTAAATG
Organism: Bacillus sp. Marseille-Q1617; assembly: GCF_903645295.1. Taxonomy (NCBI): domain Bacteria; kingdom Bacillati; phylum Bacillota; class Bacilli; order Caryophanales; family Bacillaceae; genus Bacillus; species Bacillus sp. Marseille-Q1617. The sequence continues at coordinate 54,510 of NZ_CAHJXM010000001.1, read as the reverse complement.
AATCCGTAGTATTTATTTTCTAATCACAATAAGATTCCGGGGCTTATCGTGGGGTTAATAACATACCATATGCTATAATATCTTGTTCTATAGTGAATGTCAAGGGAATGTTACACCAGGATTAGTTGTTTTAGATAAAAAATTATTTTCCAGATTGAATCTCTTCATTTTCTTCCCCATACTCCACCTTCCAAAGATACAATCCATGCGGCGGAGCAGTCTTCCCTGCCTGGTTCCTGTCTTTGGCTTCAAGGATGTTTTTCATGTCCTCACTGCGGAGATTCCCCGCACCTACCTCGAGCAGCGTACCTACCAGGATCCTCACCATGTTGTAAAGAAAACCATTTCCGGTAAAAGAAAAAATGATTTCGTCCTCATGCTGCGTGATGGTGATGCTGTGGAGATTCCTTACTTTGTCCGCTACTTCCGTTTTAGCAGAGCAGAAACTTGTAAAGTCATGTTCACCCATTAGATCCTGCGCTGCCTTTTGCATTTCCCCTACCGAAATAGTGAAAGGATAGTGAAGAGCAAAATGACGATAGAAAGGACTTCTCGATTCAGCTGTATAGACTCTGTAACGATATTCCTTCCTCTTAACTGAAAATCTTGCATGAAAGTCATCAGGGACAAATTGTGCCTCTTTGATGGTCACTTCGTCAGGCAGGCGCGTGTTCAGGACGACCGGCCACTTTTCTTCAGGAATGGCCAATGTGGTATCAAAGTGGAATACCTGGCCGTGTGCGTGGACCCCGGCATCCGTTCTCCCTGAAGCAGTGACGCGTAGCCGCTCTCCTTTATGAATGGCACTGAGGGTGTCTTCAAGGAGGCCCTGTACAGTACGCTGGTTTGGCTGTATTTGATAACCGCTGAAATGGGTGCCGTCATATGATATCGTACATTTTACACGCTTCATAGAATTACTCCTCCTATCCTCTGAAGAATAGCAATAAGGCTGTCAGGATGCCGAGTACAACCAGTGCGCCTGTATCTTTTTTATGCCAGGAAAGAAGCCTGTATTTCGTTCTTCCTTCCCCTCCCCGGTAGCCCCTTGCTTCCATGGCCGTAGCCAGGTCTTCTGCACGCTTGAACGCACTGACGAATAAAGGGATGAGCAATGGGATGATCGCCTTGATCCGATCTTTTATCGGCCCTGAGGAAAACTCTGCTCCCCTCGCGATCTGCGCCTTCATGATTTTATCCGTTTCTTCCATCAGGGTCGGGATGAAACGCAGCGAAATCGACATCATCAACGCAAGCTCATGGACCGGGAACTTCACCTTACGCAGCGGATTCAATAATGTTTCCAGCCCATCTGTGATGGTGATCGGTGATGTCGTCAGCGTCAGTAAAGAAGTGATCAGGATCAGATAAAAGAATCGAAGGGAGATGAATATCCCCTGCCGCAGCCCTTCCTCATGAATCTTAAGGAAGCCAAGATCCAGGATGACCCCGCCCTCTTTTGTAAAGAATACATGCAGGAAAAACGTAAACAGGATCAGCCATAGAATGGGCTTCAACCCTCCGATGATGAACCGGATGGGAAGATTGGAAAAGATGAGTGCAGTAAGCGTAAATGCCCCTAATATGGCATAGGTGACAACATTATTAGCCAAAAATACAACACAAATGAAACCGAATATAAAGAGAAGCTTCGACCTTGGATCCATGCTGTGAAGAATGGAATTTGCCGGTACGTAACGGCCGAAGATCATTTTTTCCATCATAGCGGTCCACCCCCTTCTTCGAGGGAACCAATTGCATCAGCCAGTTCTTCAACCGTCAAACAAGTGATACCGAGCTTCCTGCCGATACGCTCTTCCAGCTTGAACTGAAATCGGACCACATCGGGAACATCCAGCCCCATTTCAAACAATTCCTCTGGATTCGAAAAAATGTCTTGCGGGGAACCCTTCCTCTGTAAGCGTCCCTTCTGCAAGATGACAATCTCATCTGCATAGTGAGCCGCATCCTCCATGCTGTGCGTGACAAGGATGGTAGTCAGTCCTTTTTCTTTATGAAGATCGTGGAACATATCCATGATCTCACGCTGCCCACGCGGATCTAAACCGGCTGTAGGCTCGTCCAATACGATCACATCCGGATTCATGGCAAGGACACCGGCAATGGCCACCCTCCTCATCTGACCGCCTGAGAGATCAAATGGGGATTTCTGAAGTATGTCTTCTGAAAGCCCGACCTTCACAATCAGTTCCTTCGCTCTTTCTTTCGCTTCTTCCTCTGATACTCCGAAGTTCATAGGGCCATAACAAATATCCTTCAATATCGTTTCTTCAAATAACTGATGTTCTGGGAATTGAAAAACGATCCCTACCTTTTGCCTGATCGGTTTCAGACTCTTCGATTTTTTCTCGGGGCTGATCTCGTAGTCTCCGACGTTCACGATTCCGGATGTCGGCTTTAGCAGTGCATTCAGATGCTGCAAGAGTGTCGACTTGCCTGAACCTGTATGACCGATGATCGCCAGGAACTGACCTGATGGAATGGAGAGATTGATATCTTCAAGAGCAAGCTTTTCAAATGGGGTTTTATAGGAATATCGATATTCTACTTGTTGAAATGAGATTTCCATAACTCGTTCACCAGCTCTTCTTCTGTAAAGTAGGTTTGGGGTAATGAGATACCCGCATTCTTCAGCGCTCCTGAAAGTTTAATGGTAAAAGGTGAATCAAGCCCCAATTTCTTTAATTCATCCTCGAGCAGGAAAATCTCTTGTGGTGTCCCTTCCTTAAAGACTTTCCCCTTATTCAGTACGATGATTCGGTCGGCCCTTGCTGCTTCCTCAAGGTCATGGGTGATCGAAATGACAGTCAAATTCTCTTTTTCCTTTAAAATCCTGACCGTTTCAAGCACTTCTTTCTTTCCTTTCGGATCAAGCATGGATGTCGATTCGTCCAGGATGATGATATCCGGCTGAAGGGCCACCACTCCGGCGATTGCCACGCGCTGCTTCTGTCCGCCTGATAAATGGTGCGGCTCTTGATCAAGAAAATCTTCCATATGGACACGCCTTAAAGCGCCACTCACTCTCTGTACCATCGTTTCATAAGGTACTCCATGGTTTTCTAACCCAAAAGCCACATCATCTTCGACTGTAGCACCGACAAACTGATTATCTGGATTTTGAAAGACCATTCCAATCTTGGAGCGGATATCCCAGATCGTCTCTTCTTCTAAAGCGATTCCGTCTACTGTAACGTCACCCTTTTCAGGAAAGTGCAGACCGTTCAGCATCTTGGCAAGTGTCGATTTACCAGAACCATTATGCCCGACAATCGCAAGCCACTCACCCTGCTCCACATGAAGGCTGATTCCCTCAAGAGCATAGGCTTCCTGATCCGGATAACGAAAATAGACATCCTTAACGTTAATCATCTCTCGCACAATACATACCTCCTCTATGCTCATCAATTCTCAACTGAATATTAACTCTGCTCGGCTTTTTATAGTATTTTAAGAACAGATTGTTTTTTATCATTAACCAATTATTTATATTTGCAACTGATTCTAGCGATTGACTGGAGTGCAAGACGAAGACTCCTATTAGAAAAGCGGAAGGGCTTTGCTCAGGAAGCGTGTGGCATAAGACGAATCGGCCACGAAGGCGTTCTTTGCCTTCTTGGTCGATTTGGCTTATGACATGTGCTTTTAAGCCCTGCAGCTGGACATTCCCCTTGAGGAGGCTCACCAGCCGCCCGCGGAAAGCGAAGTCTTGCACGGAAATCAATAGCGGTATAAAGAAGTGTTATATGATTCAATAAATAAATAATAGCAAAAATCCATATAAATAAAAAAAAGCCTGCACCCCGACCAAAGAAAAGAAACCTTTTCTTGTTCATCCACTGAACAGCTTCTATCGATATAGAAGTCGGAAGGGGCGCACGAGCTAGACGAGTCAGCAGCGCTGCTCATCGTAACGCTCTGCTTTTCATCATCAATCATGCACTTATACAAAAAGGGCAAAGAAGCAGTTAAGGATTAACTGTCCCGCCCTTAATGTTAGTAGTCACGAATTATTAAACTAATTCGATGATTGCCATTGGAGCACCGTCACCACGGCGAGGACCAACCTTCATAATGCGAGTATATCCGCCTTGACGCTCGTTGTAACGAGGAGCGATGTCAGAGAATAACTTTTGAAGAGCATCTTGGTTGTTTTCAGCGTTTGCAATTTCTTTACGAATGAATGCAGCAGCTTGACGACGTGCGTGAACATCACCACGTTTACCTAATGTGATCATCTTTTCCACAACTGAACGAAGCTCTTTCGCGCGAGTTTCAGTTGTTTCGATACGCTCATTGATGATTAGGTCAGTAGCCAAATCACGTAGCATTGCTTTACGTTGGGCACTAGTACGTCCTAACTTTCTGTAAGCCATTAAGGGTTCCCTCCTTTGTTGAAACTATATATCTAAAATGATTATCAATCGTCTTTACGTAACCCTAATCCAAGGTCTTCAAGTTTAACTTTAACCTCTTCAAGAGATTTACGTCCTAGGTTACGCACTTTCATCATATCTTCTTCAGTCTTGTTAGCAAGCTCTTGAACAGTGTTGATTCCAGCACGCTTAAGGCAGTTGTAAGAACGAACAGAAAGATCTAATTCTTCGATTGTCATCTCAAGAACTTTTTCTTTTTGATCTTCTTCTTTTTCTACCATGATTTCAGCATTCTGCGCTTCATCTGTAAGGCCAACGAAAATATTCAAGTGTTCTGTCAGAATCTTAGCACCTAAAGAAATCGCTTCTTTCGGTCCAATACTTCCATCAGTCCATACATCAAGAGAAAGCTTATCATAGTTCGTCATTTGACCAACACGAGTATTTTCTACTTGATAATTAACGCGTGAAACTGGAGTGTAAATAGAATCGATTGGGATCACACCGATAGGAAGATCCTCACGTTTGTTTTGGTCAGCAGGTCTGTATCCACGTCCGCGTGATGCGCTTAAACGCACACGGAAGTGACCACTTTTAGATAATGTGGCGATGTGCAAATCAGGATTTAACACTTCCACATCACTATCATGAGTAATATCAGCAGCAGTAACGACTCCTTCACCCTGCACATCAATTTCGAGCGTCTTCTCTTCATCAGAGTAAATCTTCAACGCTAGCTTTTTGATATTCAAAATGATGGATGTGACATCCTCTACGACGCCTTCAATTGTTGAAAACTCATGCAGTACTCCATCTATTTGAATAGATGTGACAGCGGCACCTGGGAGTGACGATAATAGGATACGACGTAAGGAGTTACCCAAAGTTGTACCATATCCACGCTCAAGTGGTTCTACGACGAACTTTCCATATGTGGCATCATCGCTGATCTCAACCGTTTCAATTTTTGGTTTTTCAATTTCGATCATTAATATTTACCCTCCTTCAAAACGTCGAAACTCCGGGCTAAATAATATGAAGTCCGAAATTCCCCATGTTTACGTTCCCTATTGTGCACCAACAACTGGTTACATTTTTCTGAATGAACATTTTGTATCATATCCCATTATAGACAACGATACAAAATTTATACAGAAAAATTAAACGCGGCGACGTTTTGGCGGACGGCATCCGTTATGAGGAACTGGAGTAACGTCTCTGATTGCAGTAACCTCAAGACCAGCAGCTTGAAGAGCACGGATAGCAGCTTCACGTCCAGCTCCAGGGCCTTTAACTGTTACTTCAAGAGTTTTTAAACCGTGTTCCTGGGAAGCTTTTGCAGCAGTTTCAGCAGCCATTTGTGCTGCGAAAGGAGTAGATTTACGAGAACCTCTGAATCCTAGTGAACCTGCACTTGACCATGCAACAGCGTTTCCATGAACATCAGTGATAGTTACGATTGTATTATTGAATGTAGAACGAATGTGTGCAATACCAGCTTCGATATTCTTTTTCACACGACGTTTACGAGTGTTTGTTTTACGTGCCATGTTAAGAAGTAACCTCCTTTACCTATTATTTTTTCTTGTTTGCTACAGTCTTACGAGGACCTTTACGTGTACGAGCGTTGTTCTTCGTATGTTGTCCACGAACAGGTAGTCCACGACGGTGACGAAGACCGCGGTATGAACCGATTTCCATAAGACGTTTGATGTTTAGAGAGATCTCACGACGAAGATCACCTTCAACCTTTAATTTATCAACGATATCACGAATCTTTCCTAGTTCGTCTTCAGTTAGATCGCGAACGCGAGTGTCTTCAGAGACACCAGCTTCTGAAAGAATTTGTGTCGCAGTATTTTTACCAATACCGTAGATGTATGTTAATGAAATGACAACACGTTTGTCACGTGGAATGTCTACACCAGCAATACGTGCCATAGTGATAGCGCACCTCCTTTTAGTTTAGCCTTGTTTTTGTTTGTGTTTAGGGTTTTCACAGATAACCATGACTTTACCTTTTCTGCGGATAACTTTACATTTTTCGCAGATCGGCTTAACAGATGGTCTAACTTTCATCTTATTCTAACCTCCTTAATAGTACGGAGTGCAATGAATTATTTATAACGATAAGTGATTCTACCACGAGTTAAGTCATACGGTGATAATTCAACTGTCACCTTGTCACCAGGTAGGATACGGATGAAGTGCATACGAATCTTTCCTGAAACATGTGCCAGAACTGTATGACCATTTTCTAATTCTACCTTAAACATCGCGTTAGGCAAAGTCTCAGCGACTTTCCCTTCCACTTCAATTACATCATCCTTAGCCATCGAACATGTCTCCCTTCTTCTCATCAATTAAAACTTCATTTACAAACTTTGAAACAGCATAGCGCAGTTTACCGTTCGTAACTCTTCCTGTTTCGATAATACTGTTATGAACTTCTGGAGAAACATAGTCAAACAGTTGAAGATGTCCGATATTCTTTCGCTTGGCGCGATCGAATTTACGTTTATCTCCGTCTGCTATGAGTACAAAACGTTCATCCAATTGCTGAACAACGACCGAATACGTACCAGCCTCCCTGCCCTTAAGAGGCAGAACAATCTGACCTATACTCGGAATCGCCGAATCTGACTCGATCAATCCAATCACCTTCACTTAGGCTTTCGTCAATATCTCATAGCCTTCTTCAGTAATTGCAATGGTGTGTTCAAAGTGCGCACACATTTTATCATCAACTGTCACGACTGTCCAGTTATCTGATAACGTTCTAACATATCGACTTCCTGCATTAACCATTGGTTCAATAGCCAGTACCATGCCAGGCTTTAAGCGAGGACCTTTGTTAGGCGGTCCATAATGAGGAATCTGAGGGTCCTCATGTAAGTCTTGACCAACTCCGTGCCCTACATACTCTCGAACGATAGAAAAGCCATTTGCTTCAACAAAAGTTTGAATACTATGAGAGATATTCGACAGACGTTCGCCTGGTTTAGCTTCCTTAAGCCCCAGATATAAAGATTCCTCTGTTACATCAAGAAGCTTCCGGGTTTCATCGTCAATCTTCCCAACTGGATAAGTCCAGGCCGAGTCGCCGTGATAGCCGTTATATTTCGCACCGATATCGATGCTGATAATGTCGCCGTCTTTTAACACCCGATCTCCCGGAATTCCATGAACCAGTTCGTTGTTGACTGAAGCACAGATGCTGCCACGAAACCCATTATACCCTTTAAAAGATGGAATTGCATCATGTTTACGAATGAATTTCTCAGCAATTGCATCCAATTCATTCGTCGTAATTCCTGGTGAAATATACTTTTGCAATTCCGCATGAGTCAGTGCCACAATCCTGCCGGCTTGCCGCATGATCTCAATCTCTCTCGGAGTTTTACAAATGATCATTATGAAAGGCCTCCAAGTAATACATCGATGTCAGCAAACACTTTATCGATGTCTTGTTGACCGTCAATGTTTTTTAGATAGCCTTTATCTTCGTAGTAGGCCAAAAGTGGTTGAGTTTGTTTGATGTTTACGTCCAGGCGATTTTGAACTGTTTCCTCGTTATCATCAGCACGCTGATACAATTCTCCGCCGCAGCGATCACAAACGCCCTCTTCTTTTGGTGGATTAAAGACAAGATGATAAGTAGCGCCGCACTCTTTACAGATTCTGCGACCTGTCAAGCGCCCCATCAGGATGTCCTTATCTACATCTATATTAATGACATAATTCATCTTTTTACCAAGATCAGCGAGAATGTTTTCAAGTGCTTCCGCCTGAGCTACCGTTCTAGGAAACCCATCAAGTAAGAAGCCTTTTCCACAATCCTCTTTGCTTAAGCGTTCACGGACGATTCCGATTGTCACTTCATCAGGGACAAGATCGCCATTATCCATGAATGATTTAGCCTTCAAGCCAAGCTCAGTGCCATCTTTGATAGCAGCACGGAACATGTCACCAGTCGAAATATGAGGGATACCATATTTTTCAACGATTTTCTCAGCTTGAGTGCCTTTTCCTGCGCCTGGTAAGCCCATAAGAACTATATTCACTCGAACTCCCCCTCAATGTCTATAAAATGGCTTCAGGAACAGAACGTTCCCGAAAACCCTCTTATTTAATGAACCCTTTGTAGTGACGTTTCACTAACTGTGCTTCCAATTGCTTCATCGTCTCAAGAGCAACACCAACGACGATCAAGAGACTCGTTCCACCAATTTGTGCCGCAGGCGGCAGTCCAGCGAAATTAATGAAGAACACTGGAAGAATGGAGATCACAGATAAGAAAATAGCCCCTACAAATGTTAGGCGATACAGAACGCGAGTGAGATACTCTTGAGTGGTTTTACCTGGACGGATACCAGGGATATATCCACCTTGCTTCTTCAAGTTTTCCGCCATTTGCTCCGGATTCACTTGAATGAAAGCATAGAAGTAAGTAAAGGCAATGATCAATGCTACATAGATGATCATACCAACCGGCTTCGTGTAATCGAAGATGTACTGAATCGTACTTGTCACATCATTTTCACCGAAGAAAGTGGAAATGGTCTGTGGCGTGATGATAAAAGAAATCGCGAAGATTACTGGAATAACACCCGCAGCATTTACTTTCAAAGGAAGATGTGTTGATTGTCCGCCAACCGGACTGCGTCCCACAAGACGTTTTGCATATTGAATCGGAATTTTACGAAGTGCTTGTTGAATAAACACCGTACCAACTACGATTGCAATAACAGCCAATACTAAAAGTGCAAGAACGACAATGCGAAGGAAGAGCTGCTCGCCTGCTCCTTCGATTTGTTGAGCATAGATTTGGTTAACAGTGTTAGGAATCGCAGCTACGATACCTGCAAAGATCAGGATCGAGATACCATTTCCAACACCTTTAGCTGTGATTTGTTCACCCAGCCACATAAGAAAAGCCGTACCGGCTGTTAATACCAATGCGATTAACAAGTACGTGCTTACTCCAGGACTTTGGATAAGCATTCCACCATAAATCCGGTTAAAGCCGTAGGACATTCCTAAAGCTTGGATAAAACCAAGAATAATCGTGAAATAACGAGTGAACTGAGCTAATTTACGGCGGCCTACTTCACCTTGCTTCGACCATTCAGTGAACTTAGGAACTACATCCATTTGAAGCAGCTGAACGATGATCGAAGCTGTGATGTAAGGCATGATTCCCATCGCGAAGATGGAGAAGTTCTGCAGCGCACCACCGCCAAATGTATTCAGGAATCCGAGAATCCCTGCCTGGTCTTGCATCTTTAGTACATTTGCGTCAACGTTTGGCACCGGAATGAAGGTACCAAGACGGAAGACGACTAACATTAAAAGGGTGAAGATAATTTTATTTCTTATATCACCCACGCGCATAAAATTGGAGATAGTTTGAAACATTAGATCACCTCAGATGTACCGCCAGCAGCCTCAATAGCTTCTTTAGCAGTGGTTGAGAATTTGTGTGCTTTTACAGTAAGCTTTTTCTCGATTGAACCTTTACCAAGAATCTTAATTCCTGCTTTTTCGTTACTTACTAGACCAGTTTCAACTAGTAGAGTTGGAGTAACTTCTGTACCATCTTCGAAGCGATTCAATGCGTCAAGATTGACGATTGCATATTCTTTACGGTTGATATTAGTGAAACCACGCTTTGGTAAACGTTGGAACAAAGGAGTTTGACCACCTTCGAATCCAGGACGTACTCCCCCGCCAGAACGAGCGTTTTGTCCTTTATGACCTTTACCAGCAGTTTTACCATTACCAGAACCAATTCCGCGTCCTACACGGTTGCGGACTTTACGAGAACCTTCTGCAGGTTGTAACTCATGTAATTTCATGTCGGCACCTCCTTATTATCGAAACAACTCGATTATTTTTCTGTTACCGTTACAAGGTGAGCAACTTTGTTGATCATACCGCGGATAGCAGCATTATCTTGTTGCTCAACTGTTTGGTGCATTTTGCGAAGTCCTAAAGCTTCAACCGTTTTACGTTGATCTTGCGGACGACCAATAACACTTCGAGTGAGGGTAATTTCTAGTTTGTTAGCCATCGTTATCCCTCCCTTATCCTAATAGTTCTTCTACTGATTTACCACGTAATTTAGCTACGTCTTCAGCACGCTTTAATTGTTTTAAACCTTCGATTGTTGCACGAACCATGTTAATTGGAGTGTTGGATCCTAGTGATTTAGAAAGGATATCTTGTACCCCAGCTAATTCTAGTACCGCACGAACAGGTCCACCAGCAATAATTCCTGTACCCGCAGAAGCAGGCTTGATAAGAATTTGACCAGCACCAAATCGTCCAGTTACTACGTGAGGAGTAGTACCTCCTACCATAGGAACTTCAATTAGATTTTTCTTCGCATCTTCAATCGCTTTACGGATTGCATCAGGAACCTCTTGAGCTTTACCAGTTCCGAAACCAACGTGACCGTTTTTGTCGCCTACTACTACAAGAGCAGCGAAACGGAAACGACGTCCACCTTTAACAACTTTCGCAACACGATTGATTGTGACTACGCGTTCTTCAAATTCTAGTTTGCTTGGATCAATACGACGCATCTGGATTGTCCCTCCTTTTTATTAAAATTCTAAGCCGTTTTCACGAGCTGATTCAGCTAAAGCTTTGATACGGCCATGATATAAATATCCACCACGGTCAAATACTACAGATTTTAAACCTTTATCTGCTGCACGTTTCGCAACTAGTTCTCCAACTTTTGCTGCTGCTTCAACAGTGTTAGTTGATTCTAATCCGAAATCTTTATCTTTAGAAGATGCACTTGCAAGAGTAACACCGTTCATATCATCGATAATTTGAGCATAGATGTTTTTGTTAGAACGGAAAACGTTCAGACGAGGACGAGTTTCAGTTCCAGTAATTTTAGAACGTACACGGGCATGTCTCTTCTTACGCGTTTTGTTCTTATCTGGCTTAGTAATCACCTACGGTCACTCCTTTCTTATTGCCTACGCGGCATTATTTACCTGTTTTACCTTCTTTACGACGAACATATTCACCTTCGTAGCGAATACCTTTTCCTTTGTAAGGCTCAGGAGAGCGTACTGCACGAATGTTAGCTGCTAATGCACCAACACGTTCTTTATCGATACCTTTGATTGAGATCTTAGTGTTTGATGGTACTTCGATCTCGATGCCTTTTTCAGCTTCGATCTCAACTGGGTGAGAGTACCCTACGTTAAGGACAAGCTTAGCACCTTGTTTTTGAGCACGGTAACCTACACCGACAAGCTCAAGATTTCTTTCGAATCCTTTAGATACACCTTCAACCATGTTCGCGATCAGGGCACGAGTTGTACCGTGTAACGCGCGGTGTTCTTTTGCATCAGAAGGACGAGTGATTGTTACTGTGTTACCTTCTAATTCTACTTTAATATCAGAACTGAATGTACGAGAAAGTTCACCTTTAGGTCCTTTTACAGTTACTAGGTTATCTTCACCTACTGTAAGAGTAACGTCAGATGGCATTTCGATAGGCTGTTTTCCTACACGTGACATCCTGTTGCACCTCCATTCATTTAAAAACTATTACCAAACGTAAGCTAATACTTCTCCGCCCACTTGTTGTGCACGAGCTTCTTTATCAGTTAAAACACCTTGAGAAGTGGAAACAAGTGCGATACCTAATCCGTTTAATACTTTAGGTACTTCTGTAGATTTTGCATATACACGTAAACCTGGTTTAGAGATACGCTTTAATCCAGTGATTACGCGCTCATTGTTTGCTCCATATTTTAAGAAAATGCGGATAACACCTTGTTTGTTATCTTCGACATATTCTACGTCACGTACGAAACCTTCACGTTTGAGGATTTCAGCGATTTCTTTCTTGATGTTAGAAGCAGGAACTTCTAGTCTTTCGTGACGAACCATGTTCGCATTACGGATGCGAGTAAGCAAATCTGCAATTGGATCTGTCATTGTCATAATAATTTACCTCCTTCCCAATATAGGGTATTACCAACTAGCTTTCTTAACGCCAGGAATCTGACCCTTGTATGCAAGTTCACGGAAACAAATACGGCAAAGCTTGAATTTACGGATTACTGAATGAGGACGTCCGCAACGTTCGCAACGTGTGTACGCTTGAACATTATGCTTTGGCGTGCGTTTTTGTTTCGCAATCATTGATTTTTTAGCCACATTTTCGCCTCCCTTATATAGCGATTACTTTTGGAATGGCATTCCGATTTGAGTCAATAACTCACGTGCTTCTTCATCTGAATTAGCAGTAGTTACGATAACGATATCCATACCACGTACTTTAGATACTTTATCATAGTCGATCTCAGGGAAAATCAATTGCTCTTTTACTCCAAGAGTGTAGTTACCGCGACCGTCGAATGCTTTTTTAGAAACACCGCGGAAGTCACGTACACGTGGAAGAGAAACAGAAATTAATTTATCTAAGAATTGGTACATACGCTCTCCGCGAAGAGTAACTTTAGCACCGATTGGCATACCTTCACGAAGGCGGAAGCCAGCGATAGATTTTTTTGCTTTTGTTACAACTGGTTTTTGACCAGTGATTTGTGTCAATTCATCAACTGCTACATCAAGAGCCTTTGAGTTTTGAACAGCATCACCGATACCCATGTTGACAACGATCTTTTCAACTTTAGGTACTTCCATTACTGATTTGTAATTGAATTTGCTCACAAGAGCTGGACTGATTTCACTTTGGAATTTTTCTTTTAGGCGGTTCATCCAGAATACCTCCCTTCTTTATAGAACTATTTATCTAGAACTTCACCTGATTTTTTTGCTACACGTACTTTTTTGCCGTCTTCCGTTTTATAACCTACACGAGTTGCCTCGTTAGATTTCGGATCTAATAGCATTACGTTTGATACGTGGATAGATGCTTCTTGGCTGATGATTCCGCCTTGCGGGTTCATCTGTGAAGGCTTAGCGTGTTTTTTTACAACGTTGATTCCTTCAACCAGCACTCGGTCTTTCTTAGGGAACGCAGCAAGAACTTCACCAGTTTTGCCTTTGTCTTTCCCAGTAATGACCACTACTTTATCGCCTTTTTTTACATGCATTTCATCGCACCTCCTTGAATGGCCCAATGCTAATCTATTAAAGAACTTCTGGAGCTAAAGATACAATTTTCATAAAGTTGCTGTCACGTAATTCACGAGCGACAGGTCCGAAGATACGAGTTCCACGTGGTCCTTTGTCGTCACGGATGATTACACATGCGTTCTCATCGAATTTGATGTAAGTACCGTCTTGACGGCGTACACCAGACTTAGTACGAACGACAACTGCTCTAACTACGTCACCTTTTTTAACAACGCCACCTGGTGTTGCTTGTTTTACTGTACATACGATTACATCACCGATGTTAGCGGTCTTACGTCCAGAACCACCAAGAACTTTAATCGTTAATACTTCACGAGCACCAGAGTTGTCAGCAACTTTTAAACGTGATTCTTGTTGAATCATGTAGGTTACCTCCCTTCGGAATCAAAAATTATCCGAGCAAATATATTAGATAATAACTGCTTTTTCAACAACTTCTACTAAACGGAAACGTTTCGTAGCAGATAGTGGACGAGTCTCCATGATACGTACGATATCGCCTACTTTTGCTTCGTTGTTCTCATCATGAGTTTTAAACTTCTTAGAGTACTTAACGCGCTTGCCGTATAGAGAATGCTTTTTATAAGTTTCTACCATAACCGTTACTGTTTTATCCATTTTGTCGGAAACAACACGGCCAGTGTAAACCTTACGTTGGTTGCGGTCACTCATTTAAGCAAACCTCCTCTCATTTATCGATTGTTAACCCCGATCTCTCTTTCACGGATTACAGTTTTCATACGAGCGATCCCTTTGCGGACTTCACGGATGCGGGCTGTGTTTTCAAGTTGGCCAGTCGCAAGTTGGAAGCGAAGGTTAAATAACTCTTCTTTCAGAGTTTTTACTTTTTGTTCTATTTCAGCAGTGGTTAGGTCACGAATCTCATTAGTTTTCATTTGATTCACCACCAATTTCTTCTCGTTTTACAAACTTGCATTTTACAGGAAGTTTGTGTGCTGCAAGACGAAGAGCTTCACGAGCAACCTCTTCAGAAACACCAGCTACTTCAAACATGATTTTTCCAGGCTTAACTACTGCTACCCAACCTTCAGGAGCCCCTTTACCAGAACCCATACGTACTTCTAAAGGCTTAGCAGTGTAAGGTTTGTGAGGGAAGATTTTAATCCATACTTTACCGCCACGTTTCATGTAACGAGTCATAGCGATACGAGCAGATTCGATTTGACGGTTTGTGATCCAAGAAGCTTCAGTAGCTTGTAAACCGTATTCACCGAACGCAACTTCTTGACCGCCTTTAGCACGACCACGCATTTTACCACGGTGTTCGCGACGATGTTTAACGCGTTTAGGTAATAACATAATTATTTGCCTCCTTCCTCAGATTTCTTTCTTGTAGGAAGAACTTCTCCACGGTAGATCCATACTTTAACACCAAGCTTACCGTAAGTAGTGTCAGCTTCTTCATGAGCATAGTCAATGTCAGCGCGTAGAGTATGAAGTGGAACAGTACCTTCACTATAATGTTCAGCACGAGCGATGTCAGCTCCGCCTAGACGACCAGATACCTGTGTTTTGATTCCTTTTGCACCAGCACGCATCGCACGTTGGATCGCTTGCTTTTGAGCACGACGGAATGAAACACGGTTTTCTAATTGACGAGCAATGTTTTCTGCTACTAACTTAGCATCAACGTCAGCTCTTTTGATTTCAACGATGTTGATGTGTACACGTTTTGAAGTCAGTTCGTTAAGAGCTTTACGAAGAGCTTCAACTTCAGTACCACCTTTACCGATAACCATACCAGGTTTAGCTGTATGAACAGTAATGTTGATACGGTTTGCAGCGCGTTCGATTTCTACTTTAGAAACAGATGCGTCTACTAAACGTTTTGCAATATATTCACGTACTTTTAAGTCTTCGTGTAAAAGTGTAGCGTAATCTTTGTCTGCGTACCATTTAGACTCCCAATCACGAATTATACCGACACGAAGTCCGACCGGATGTACTTTTTGACCCACGGATTATCCCTCCTTCTTTTCTGATACTACAAGTGTAATGTGACTTGTACGTTTGTTGATTTGACTTGCACGACCCATCGCACGTGGACGGAAACGTTTAAGTGTTGGTCCTTCATTTACATAAGCCTCAGTAACGATAAGGCTGTTAATATCCATGTCATAGTTATGCTCTGCGTTTGCGATAGCAGATTTAAGTACTTTTTCAACGACTGGTGAAGCTGCCTTAGGCGTGTGATTAAGAATCGCAACTGCTTCTCCAACTTGCTTACCTCGGATTAGATCAACGACTAAACGTACTTTACGAGGAGCAATACGTACTGTTCTAGCAACAGCTTTTGCTTGCATTAGGATACCCTCCTCTCAATTAGCGTCTTGTTTTCTTATCATCACTTGCATGACCTTTGTAAGTACGAGATGGTGCGAATTCACCAAGCTTGTGTCCTACCATGTCTTCAGTGACGTATACAGGTACATGTTTACGACCATCGTAAACTGCGATAGTGTGACCGATGAATGCTGGGAAGATCGTTGAACGGCGAGACCAAGTCTTAACAACTTGTTTGCCTTCAGTTTCGTTCAATTTTTCGATCTTATTCATTAAATGATCATCAACAAAAGGTCCCTTTTTTAAGCTACGACCCATGTTTGAACCTCCCTTCGTGATTGGTCTACGGCTCTGTGAACGAACCGTAGTTCAACCCCGTTATTTTTTGCGACGACGCACAATAAATTTATCTGATTTGTTGTTCTTCTTACGTGTCTTGTATCCAAGAGTAGGTTTGCCCCATGGAGACATTGGTGATTTACGTCCGATTGGCGCACGTCCTTCACCACCACCGTGTGGGTGATCGTTAGGGTTCATGACAGAACCACGAACCGTTGGGCGCTTGCCTAACCAGCGAGAACGTCCAGCTTTACCGATGTTGATAAGTTCGTGCTGTTCATTTCCAACTTGACCTACTGTAGCGCGGCAAGCAGAAAGAATCATACGAGTCTCACCAGAGTTTAGACGTACAAGAACGTATTTACCTTCTTTACCAAGTACTTGTGCAGATGTACCAGCAGAACGTACCAGCTGTCCACCTTTACCTGGTTTAAGTTCGATATTGTGTACTACTGTACCAACAGGGATGTTGATAAGTGGTAACGCATTACCTGTTTTGATATCTGCTTCTGGTCCAGACATTACTTCCATACCTACTTCGATTGACTTAGGTGCAAGGATGTAACGCTTTTCTCCATCAGCGTAGTTGATTAGTGCAATATTTGCAGAGCGGTTTGGATCGTATTCGATCGTAGCAACGCGTCCTGGTATACCATCTTTATCACGTTTGAAGTCGATGATACGGTATTGACGCTTATGACCGCCGCCTTGATGACGAACTGTTAACTTACCTTGGTTGTTACGGCCACCCTTTTTGTGCAGGGGTGCTAAAAGTGACTTTTCCGGAGAATCCGTAGTGATTTCAGCGAAATCAGATGAAGTCATACCGCGACGACCATTAGAGGTAGGTTTATACTTTTTAATCGCCATGTTTTTCCCTCCTCTTCTTAATTAAGTGAATTATACTTCAAAGAATTCGATTTCTTTACTGTCAGCAGAAAGTTTAACGATTGCTTTACGACGCTTGTTAGTGTAACCAGCGTGTTTGCCCATACGTTTGAACTTACCTTTGTAGTTCATGATGTTAACTTTTTCGACTTTTACGTCAAAGATTTCTTCAACAGCGTCTTTAACTTGAGTTTTGTTCGCTCTAGTATCAACTTCGAACGTATACTTTTTCTCAGACATAAGATCTGTAGAAGCTTCTGTAATTACGGGGCGCTTAATGATTTCACGTACATCCATTATGCAAGCACCTCCTCTACTTTTTCAACAGCTGATTTAGTCATCACTAGTTTGTCATGTCCTAATACATCAAGAACGCTGATTCCATCTGCAGGAACGACTGTTACACCAGGGATGTTACGAGCTGAAAGTGCTACGTTTTCGTCAAGACCATCAGTAACGACTAATGTTTTAGCGTTAAGTGAAAGACCTTTAAGAACGTTAGCAAATTCCTTTGTTTTTGGAGCATCAAATGATAATGCTTCTAATACCAAGATGTTCTCTTCCACTACTTTAGAAGAAAGAGCAGATTTGATCGCTAAGCGACGAACTTTCTTAGGTAATTTGTAGCTGTAGCTGCGTGGAACTGGTCCAAATACAGTACCACCACCGCGCCATTGTGGAGAACGGATTGACCCTTGACGAGCACGGCCTGTTCCCTTTTGACGCCAAGGCTTACGCCCACCGCCACGTACTTCAGAACGATTTTTTACTTTATGATTTCCTTGACGTAATGAAGCTCTTTGCATTAATACTGCTTCAAACAGTACATGTTTATTTGGTTCGATACCAAATACAGAATCATTAAGTTCGATATCACCGACTTTAGAACCTGTTTGGTTAAATAATGCTACTTTCGGCATTCTTATTTCCTCCTTTCCTGGAAAGTTCTATTATTTAGCTGCTTTGATAGCTGTTTTTACTTTGATCAGTTGTTTCTTAGGTCCAGGTACATTACCTTTAACTAAGATAAGGTTGCGTTCTGCATCCACTTTTACGATTTCAAGGTTTTGAATCGTAATTTGTTCTCCGCCCATACGTCCAGGTAGTAATTTACCTTTGAATACACGGTTCGGATCGACAGGACCCATTGAACCAGGACGACGGTGATAACGGGAACCGTGGGACATAGGTCCGCGAGATTGGTTATGACGCTTGATAGCACCTTGGAAACCTTTCCCTTTCGATACTCCTGTTACATCTACTACATCGCCTGCAGCGAAAATATCAACTTTGACTTCTTGACCAACTTCGTACTCTTCTACGTTTACACCGCGGATTTCACGGATGAAGCGCTTAGGAGCAGTTTCAGCTTTAGCAACATGGCCTTTCGCCGGTTTGTTAGAAAGCTTGTCGCGTTTGTCTTCGAAACCTACTTGGATCGCTTCATAGCCATCAACTTCAGTAGTTTTCTTTTGAAGAACAACGTTTTGAGCAGCTTCGATAACTGTTACCGGGATAAGATCACCGTTTTCAGCAAAAACTTGAGTCATACCGATCTTTCTTCCTAAGATTCCTTTGGTCATAAGTCACACCTCCTGTTAATTTGTTTTTATAAGATTAAAGTTTGATTTCGATATCTACACCAGATGGTAAGTCTAAACGCATAAGCGCATCAACTGTCTGTGGTGTCGGGTTCACAATGTCGATTAAGCGTTTGTGTGTACGCATCTCGAATTGCTCACGAGAATCTTTGTATTTGTGCACAGCACGTAAGATTGTGTAAACAGACTTTTCTGTCGGTAGTGGGATCGGTCCAGAAACCGCCGCACCAGAACGTTTTGCTGTTTCAACAATTTTCTCAGCTGATTGATCAAGAATTCTGTGATCATAAGCCTTTAAACGAATACGAATCTTTTGTTTTGCCATTATTTTCCCTCCTTTTTCGCCTATTTTTAAATAGACATTCTCCATGGAAATTTCCCACACACTCGCCATGGCAAAGCGGCCGGGTGTGTCAGCAACCTTCCATTTCATCGCAGTCAAAGACCAACATTGTCTATTATAACTAAAACACCTAGAAGATGCAAGGGTTTCTTACAAAATCTATATGTTTCGCACACTTTCTCTATTATACAAAGCGGACAGATGAATAGCAAGGGTATGTAGAGTTTTCACAATATTAAATATTGGTTGGAGCGAAAGAATTATGTTTTTAGTTTGGATCGTTTATATACTATAGAAGAAAGTCGTTTTTGGGAGGTGTTTAATGTGGTTTTAGCTGGTGATTTTGAGTAGTGATTTATTGAAAATTGATCAGAAACAGATAAGGTTTGTTTTGAATTATTCTTAGAAGATCATCAATCTGTAAATAGGATCTTATTTTTATATTTAGGATAGTAAAATTCGGATTAGGATTGTATTTTTTACAATTAGGATCATATATCATCATATCGAACCTTAAATCCTTGAAATCTTTGTACTATAACTCATTTTGAACAAAACTTTCAGCTGCTCTTTAAATAATCAGCTCAAGATCTTCCTTAACTTAGCATTCTAATTATTTTTCCTTACATAGATACAATCCAATAATATTCACTTCGCACTCAATTACATAAAAAAAACAGATGGACATGAAGTCCATCTGTTTTATATCATCATTGATTACTCAGTGATAGTTGCTACTACTCCAGCACCTACAGTACGTCCACCCTCACGGATAGAGAACTTAGTACCTTCTTCGATAGCGATTGGAGCGATAAGCTCAACAGTCATTTCGATGTTATCGCCAGGCATAACCATTTCTACACCTTCAGGAAGGTTACAGATACCAGTTACGTCAGTTGTACGGAAGTAGAACTGAGGGCGGTAGTTAGTGAAGAATGGAGTGTGACGTCCACCTTCTTCTTTAGAAAGAACATAAACTTCTGCTTTGAACTTAGTGTGTGGAGTGATTGTACCTGGCTTAGCAAGTACTTGACCACGTTGGATATCGTCACGGGATACACCACGAAGCAGCGCACCGATGTTGTCTCCAGCTTCAGCATAATCAAGAAGCTTACGGAACATTTCTACACCAGTAACTGTAGTCTTTTTAGACTCTTCAGAGATACCGATGATTTCGATTTCGTCACCAACTTTAACTTGTCCACGCTCAACACGTCCAGTAGCAACTGTACCACGACCAGTGATTGAGAATACGTCCTCAACTGGCATCATGAATGGCTTTTCAGTGTCACGCTCTGGAGTTGGGATGTAGCTGTCTACAGCTTCCATAAGTTCGAAGATTTTCGCTTCCCACTCAGGATCTCCCTCAAGAGCTTTAAGAGCAGAACCTTTGATTACAGGTACGTCATCACCAGGGAAATCGTACTCAGAAAGAAGGTCACGTACTTCCATTTCTACTAGTTCAAGTAGCTCTTCGTCGTCTACCATGTCACATTTGTTCATGAATACAACTAGGTAAGGTACACCTACTTGACGAGAAAGAAGGATGTGCTCACGAGTTTGTGGCATTGGACCATCAGCAGCAGATACTACTAGGATTCCACCGTCCATTTGCGCAGCACCAGTGATCATGTTTTTAACATAGTCAGCGTGTCCTGGGCAGTCAACGTGTGCATAGTGACGAGTGTCAGTTTCGTACTCAACGTGTGCAGTAGAGATTGTGATACCACGCTCTCTTTCTTCTGGTGCACCATCGATTTGGTCATAAGCCATTGCAGTTCCACGACCATACTTCTTGTGAAGTGTAGTTGTGATTGCAGCAGTTAAAGTAGTTTTACCATGGTCAACGTGACCGATTGTACCGATATTCGCATGTTGCTTGGAACGATCAAATTTTTCCTTACCCATTTGAAAATCCTCCTTTAGTTTTGAAAGAAATAAGTATATTGTTAGGTTATTTTCAGAAGCGGATCGCTCCACCCCTGAAAATGTACTAGCTTACAATAGTATTTATACTTTATTGAAGGGAATAAATCAATTATTCACCTTTATTTTTTTTGATGATTTCTTCTGAAATCGACTTAG
Source organism: Bacillus sp. Marseille-Q1617 (assembly GCF_903645295.1). Lineage (NCBI taxonomy): Bacteria > Bacillati > Bacillota > Bacilli > Caryophanales > Bacillaceae > Bacillus > Bacillus sp. Marseille-Q1617. Next base: position 33,418 of record NZ_CAHJXM010000001.1, on the reverse strand, counting down.
GTACTTCTTCGTAGTGGTCGAAGTGCATGGAGTACGTTCCGCGTCCTTGTGTGTTAGAACGAAGAGACGTTGCATAACCAAACATTTCTGATAGAGGTACGAACGCTTTAACGACTTGTGCGTTACCGCGTGCTTCCATACCTTCTACGCGTCCACGACGGGAAGTGACGTCACCCATGATATCTCCAAGGTATTCCTCAGGGATAACAACCTCTACTTTCATCATTGGCTCAAGGATTACCGGCTTACATTTAGAAGCGGCATTCTTAAGTGCCATTGAAGCAGCGATCTTAAACGCCATTTCAGAGGAGTCAACATCATGGTATGAACCATCGAATAATCTTGCTTTAACATCAACAAGTGGGAAACCAGCAAGTACACCATTTTCAAGTGCATCTTCAAGGCCGGCTTGTACTGCAGGGATGTATTCACGTGGAACTACACCACCGACGATACCATTCTCGAATTCGAATCCTTTACCTTCTTCGTTAGGCGCGAATTCGATCCAAACGTGTCCGAATTGTCCACGTCCACCAGATTGACGAGCGAACTTACCTTCAACTTTAGCCGTATCACGGAAAGTTTCACGGTAAGATACTTGAGGAGCACCAACGTTTGCTTCTACTTTGAATTCACGTTTCATACGGTCAACGATGATATCTAAGTGAAGTTCACCCATACCCGCGATGATAACCTGTCCAGTTTCCTGGTCAGTGTGAGCGCGGAATGTAGGATCTTCCTCTTGAAGTTTTTGAAGCGCTGTTGTCATCTTATCTTGGTCAGCCTTTGATTTAGGCTCAACAGATAGTGAGATAACCGGCTCTGGGAATACCATTGATTCAAGAATAACAAGATTCTTTTCATCACATAGTGTATCACCAGTACTTGTATCTTTAAGACCAACTGCCGCTGCGATATCCCCAGCGTAAACGCTTGAGATCTCTTCACGGGAGTTAGCGTGCATTTGAAGGATACGTCCTACACGCTCACGCTTGCCTTTTGAAGAGTTTCTTACGTATGAACCTGACTCTAAGATACCAGAGTAAACACGGAAGAATGTTAATTTACCAACATAAGGGTCAGTTGCAACTTTAAACGCCAATGCAGAGAATGGAGCGTCGTCCGAAGATGGACGAGTCACTTCTTCTTCTGTTTCAGGAATAAAACCTTTGATATCTTCAACATCAGTTGGTGCTGGAAGATAATCAATAACTGAATCAATTAGTAATTGAACCCCTTTGTTTTTGAAAGCTGATCCACAAACTACCGGATAGAACTCTACAGTTAGAGTTGCTGTACGGATAGCTGCTTTAAGCTCATCATTTGTAAGCTCTTCGCCTTCTAGGTATTTCATCATTAACTCTTCATCAAGTTCAGAAACTGCTTCTATTAATTTTCCGCGGTATTCTTCAGCTTGATCTTTGTACTCATCAGGAATGTCACGAGCTTCTGCACGTGTTCCAAGGTCATCTTCATAGAAGTAAGCTTTCATTTCTACTAAGTCGATGATACCTTCGAAATCATCTTCAGCACCGATTGGAAGCTGAATTGGGTGTGCATTTGCTTGTAAACGCTCATGAAGAGTTTTTACAGAGTAAAGGAAGTCAGCACCGATTTTGTCCATTTTGTTAACGAACACAACACGAGGAACCCCGTATGTTGTTGCTTGGCGCCAAACTGTTTCAGTTTGAGGCTCAACACCAGATTGAGCATCAAGCACTGCTACTGCACCATCAAGTACACGCAGGGAACGTTCAACTTCAACAGTGAAGTCTACGTGTCCAGGTGTATCGATGATGTTGATACGATGGCCTTTCCATTGAGCTGTTGTCGCAGCAGATGTGATCGTGATTCCACGCTCTTGCTCCTGCTCCATCCAGTCCATTTGAGAAGCGCCTTCGTGAGTTTCTCCAATTTTATGGATACGACCAGTGTAAAATAGGATACGCTCAGTTGCAGTTGTTTTACCGGCATCGATGTGTGCCATGATACCGATATTACGAGTGTTTTCTAAGGAGAACTCTCTTGGCATGTGGTCTTTCTCCTTCCTTATATGAGTGTAATTTGTTTGTTAATTAAAGATTACCAGCGATAGTGAGCAAACGCTTTGTTCGCTTCAGCCATCTTATGAGTATCTTCACGCTTCTTAACAGAAGCTCCAGTGTTATTAGCTGCATCAAGGATTTCGTTAGCTAAACGCTCTTCCATTGTCTTCTCACCGCGAAGACGAGAGTAGTTTACTAACCAACGAAGACCTAGAGTCGTACGACGCTCAGGGCGAACCTCAACAGGTACTTGGTAGTTTGAACCACCAACACGACGAGCTTTAACTTCTAATACCGGCATGATATTCTTTAAAGCTGCATCGAATACTTCCATTGCATCTTTCCCAGAACGCTCGCTGATGATATCAAACGCAGCGTATAATTTCTTTTGAGCTTTACCTCTTTTACCGTCAATCATGATTTTGTTGATTAAGCGGGTAACTAATTTAGAATTGTACATTGGATCAGGTAAAACGTCTCTTTTTGCTACAGGACCTTTACGTGGCATGTGATTTCCTCCTTTCAACGAGAAATGAATTTATGATTTCATGATTATTTTTTAGCTGCTTTAGGGCGCTTAGTTCCGTATTTAGAACGTCCTTGCATACGGCCTTCAACTCCAGCTGTATCAAGCGCACCACGTACGATATGATAACGTACCCCCGGTAAATCCTTTACACGTCCTCCACGGATAAGCACGACACTGTGCTCTTGAAGGTTGTGCCCGATACCAGGAATGTAAGCAGTAACCTCGATTCCATTTGTCAAACGAACACGGGCATATTTACGTAACGCCGAGTTCGGTTTCTTTGGAGTCATAGTACCTACACGAGTACATACACCACGTTTTTGTGGAGAAGACAAGTTCGTGTGCACTTTCTTAAAGCTGTTGTAACCTTTGTTAAGTGCTGGTGACTTAGACTTTGTAGATTTAGACTGACGAGGCTTGCGAACTAATTGGTTAATAGTTGGCATTTTGTTTTCCTCCCTTCTTACTTGGTAAGCCCACACATCCAGGTGGTTCATTTTTGGGTAAAAGTAAAGTTTTTGCAGATATAGTCTACAAAAACTATTTTACTGTATAATCGCAACAGCTGCCGCTCCAACATCTATTCCGCACGATCTGCCAAGCTTCTTCATCGAATCCACTTTATTGACCTGTACATCAAGATCTTTAGCAGCCTGCACTACTTTCGCTATCACCCTCGGATCAGCATCTTCCGCGATAACAACTTCCAGTACATGACCATTCTTCAGAGCTTTCACTGCTTGCTTTGTCCCTACAATAATTTCTTTCGCCTGTGATACTTTTTCATAAGACATTTGATATCCTCCAAAGTAGCAGGTTATTAATAGGAGCAACCTTGAATATATTATCATCTTAAAATTACTATGTCAACACAGAATCAAAAGATTTATAAAAGCTAACTCTTAGAAAGTGAAACAATCTAAGAGTTAGCCATATTAGATTACTCTACTGTAACTGTTTCTTCGCTCGTTTCTTCAGCTAAGACCGGTTCTGCCTTACGGTAGCGCTGCATACCTGTACCAGCAGGCACGAGTTTACCGATGATGACATTTTCTTTCAATCCTAGAAGCTCATCACGTTTACCTTTGATTGCAGCATCCGTCAACACACGGGTTGTTTCCTGGAATGAAGCTGCAGATAAGAAGGAATCCGTCTCAAGAGAAGCTTTCGTGATTCCAAGCAATACAGGTCTGCCTGTTGCCGGGATATCTCCTTTGAGCAATGCGTTCTCATTCGCGTCCCTGAACTGGTGGATATCCATAAGAGTACCTGGAAGTACCTCAGTTTCACCAGCATCGATAACACGAACTTTACGAAGCATTTGACGAACCATCACTTCTACGTGCTTATCGCCGATTTCAACCCCTTGCATACGATATACTTTTTGTACTTCGCGCAGCAAGTATTCTTGAACGGCAGATACGTCACGCACTTTGAGAAGTTCTTTTGGATCGATCGAACCTTCTGTAAGCTCTTGTCCGCGGGCAACTTTATCGTTGACTGCGTACTTAAGACGCGCTGTATAAGGAGCGGTGTAATTTCTTGTTTCCACATCACCTTGAACAGTGATTTCGTATTGACGGTCTTTTCCTTCACTGATGGAAGTAATGACACCATCAATTTCAGAGATGACAGCCTGACCCTTAGGATTACGCGCTTCGAAGATCTCTTGGATACGCGGTAAACCTTGAGTGATATCGTCTCCTGCAACCCCACCGGTATGGAATGTACGCATCGTTAACTGTGTACCAGGCTCCCCGATTGATTGCGCAGCGATGATACCGACTGCTTCTCCTACCTCTACCTTCTGACCAGTAGCTAAGTTTGTACCATAACATTTTTCACATACACCGTGGCGTGTGTTACATGTAAATGCAGAACGGATTGAAACATGTTCAACACCCGCATCTACAATGGCCTTCGCTAAGTCTTCATTGATCAGCTGATTTTCATCGACAAGAATCTCATCTGTTTCCGGGTGACGCAATGTCTTACGTGAGTAACGGCCAAGCAGACGCTCTTCAAGAGGCTCGATGATTTCTGTTCCTTCTTTGATGGAACCAACCAGCAGTCCTCTATCCGTTCCGCAGTCCTCTTCACGTACAATGACATCTTGAGCCACATCAACAAGACGACGAGTCAGGTATCCTGAGTCAGCTGTCTTCAGTGCTGTATCGGCAAGACCTTTACGGGCACCGTGTGTAGAGATGAAGTATTCAAGGACCGTCAGACCTTCACGGAAACTTGATTTGATCGGTAACTCAATGATACGACCAGCCGGGTTGGCCATCAGACCACGCATACCGGCAAGCTGAGTGAAGTTAGATGCGTTACCACGGGCACCAGAGTCACTCATCATGAAGATCGGGTTGCGTTTATCAAGCGTCGCCATTAACTTACCTTGGATCGTATCTTTCGCAGCACTCCAGATGGAGATGACACGATCGTATCTCTCATCTTCTGTAATCAGACCGCGTTTGAATTGCTTCAATACGTTGTCCACTTTACTTTGTGCTTCTACAAGGATTTGTTCTTTTTCAGCTAATACTACGATGTCGGCGATACCAACTGTAATACCTGCTTTCGAAGAATATTTGAATCCTAGATCTTTCATTTTATCGAGCATCCGTGAAGTTTCAGTGATCGCAAACTTCTTGAATACTTCGGCGATGATGTTTCCTAAGAAACCTTTTTTAAACGGGTTGATTAACTCACGGTTTTTAAACTCTTCTTTGATATCAGTTCCCGGATCAACAAAGTACTTTTCAGGTGTAGCTTCTTCCAAGTTGCTCTTTGTCGGTTCGTTAATGAATGGGAAGGAGTCTGGTAGAATCTCGTTAAAGATTACTTTACCAACCGTCGTTAATAACATTTGTTTGTTTTGCTTTTCAGTGAACGTTTTATTATGAAGTGTTCCTGCATGGATTCCAATACGGGTATGCAAGTGTGCATATCCATTTTGGTAAGCAAGCAGTACTTCATTTGCGTCTGAGAAGACCATGCCTTCACCAACAGCATTTTCACGTTCAAGTGTCAGGTAATAGTTACCTAATACCATATCCTGTGATGGTGTAACAACAGGTTTACCATCTTTAGGGTTCAGGATGTTTTGGGCGGCAAGCATCAGCATGCGAGCTTCAGCTTGGGCTTCAGAAGATAATGGTACGTGAACCGCCATTTGGTCACCGTCAAAGTCCGCGTTGTATGCTGTACATACAAGTGGATGAAGACGGATCGCTCTACCTTCTACAAGGGTTGGTTCAAATGCTTGAATACCAAGTCTGTGAAGAGTAGGTGCACGGTTTAAAAGAACAGGGTGTTCTTTGATTACCTCTTCTAATACATCCCATACTTCCGGCTGTACGCGTTCAATCTTGCGTTTTGCACTCTTGATGTTGTGGGCCAATCCTTTTTCAACGAGTTCTTTCATGACGAATGGCTTGAATAATTCAAGTGCCATTTCTTTTGGAAGACCACATTGGTACATTTTCAGATTAGGTCCAACAACGATTACAGAACGACCAGAATAGTCAACACGCTTACCAAGAAGGTTTTGACGGAAACGACCTTGTTTTCCTTTAAGCATGTGAGAAAGAGATTTCAATGGACGGTTACCTGGTCCTGTTACCGGACGTCCACGGCGGCCATTGTCAATCAGCGCATCAACAGCTTCTTGAAGCATACGCTTCTCATTCTGCACGATAATGCTTGGAGCACCAAGATCCAATAAACGTTTTAAACGGTTGTTACGGTTGATTACCCGGCGATATAAATCGTTCAGGTCAGATGTTGCGAAACGTCCTCCATCCAGCTGGACCATAGGACGCAGTTCAGGAGGGATGACAGGAAGTACATCAAGGATCATCCAATCAGGATCATTTCCTGAGTTTCTGAATGACTCGACAACTTCGAGACGTTTGATTGCACGGGTACGGCGTTGGCCTTGAGCTGTTTTCAGCTCTTCTTTTAAGAAGTCAGCTTCCTTGTCAAGGTCAATATCCTGCAGAAGTTTTTTGATCGCTTCCGCACCCATTGCAGCCTGGAACTTCACTCCATATTTTTCACGGTAAGCACGGTACTCTTTCTCTGAAAGCAGCTGCTTTCTTTCAAGAGCCGTATCACCAGGTTCTGTTACAACATAGGAAGCGAAGTAGATGACTTCTTCCAGTGCACGAGGGGACATGTCTAAAACAAGCCCCATACGGCTTGGGATTCCTTTGAAGTACCAAATGTGAGATACAGGAGCGGCAAGTTCGATGTGACCCATACGTTCACGGCGAACCTTCGCTTTTGTTACTTCAACTCCACAACGGTCACAAACGACGCCTTTATAGCGTACACGTTTGTATTTACCGCAGTGACATTCCCAGTCCTTTGTAGGACCGAAAATACGCTCACAGAACAAGCCGTCTTTTTCCGGCTTTAATGTACGATAATTAATGGTTTCCGGTTTTTTGACTTCCCCGAAAGACCACGAACGGATCTTATCGGGGGAAGCTAAACCAATTTTCATATACTCAAAGTTATTTACATCTAGCAAGGGGCCTACCTCCCTTTTAATCTACAGGCTCTAACCCTAATTGCTCTAAATTTATTCCTTTGACCCTACTGTCTCGGATTCTTGCTCATTAGACTCAGATATATTTAGCGTGTCAGCTTGTTGTACTTCTTCTTCGTCTTCCAAGTCACGCATTTCAATTTCTTCTTCCGTGCTTGAAAGGATCTTAACATCCATACCTAAACTTTGAAGCTCTTTGATCAGAACCTTGAATGATTCTGGAACACCAGGCTCAGGTACGTTTTCACCTTTGACGATAGCCTCGTATGTTTTCACACGGCCGACCACGTCATCGGATTTAACCGTAAGGATTTCTTGCAGTGTATAAGCGGCACCATATGCTTCAAGTGCCCATACCTCCATCTCACCGAAACGCTGACCACCGAATTGAGCTTTACCTCCAAGCGGCTGCTGCGTAACAAGCGAGTAAGGACCAGTAGAACGAGCGTGAAGTTTGTCATCAACCATGTGAGCAAGCTTGATCATGTACATGATTCCAACTGATACACGGTTGTCAAACGGTTCACCGGTTCTACCATCGTAAAGAACGGTTTTGGCATCGCGCGCCATACCTGCTTCTTCGATTGTAGACCAAACATCTTCCTCACGCGCTCCATCGAATACCGGTGAAGCAACATGAATGCCAAGATATCTTGCGGCCATACCCAAGTGAAGCTCAAGCACCTGACCGATGTTCATACGTGATGGTACCCCTAATGGGTTAAGCATGATATCGATCGGTGTACCGTCTGGAAGATACGGCATGTCTTCTTCAGGTAAGATTTTCGAGATAACACCCTTGTTACCATGTCGGCCGGCCATCTTGTCACCTTCAGAAATCTTACGCTTCTGAACGATGTAGACGCGGACCAGCTGGTTGACACCCGGTGGCAGTTCGTCGCCGTCTTCACGGTTGAAGACTTTCACATCAAGGATGATTCCGCCGCCGCCGTGAGGTACGCGAAGGGATGTATCTCTTACTTCACGAGCTTTCTCACCGAAGATTGCATGTAATAAGCGTTCTTCAGCTGTCAGCTCTGTTACACCTTTAGGCGTTACTTTACCTACAAGCAAGTCGCCATCTTTTACTTCTGCACCGATGCGGATGATTCCACGTTCGTCAAGATTGCGCAGGGCATCTTCACCGACATTTGGAATATCACGAGTGATTTCTTCCGGCCCAAGCTTCGTATCACGCGACTCAGACTCATATTCTTCAATATGAATGGAAGTATAAACATCGTCTTTTACAAGACGCTCACTCATGATGATCGCATCTTCATAGTTGTAACCGTCCCATGTCATGAAACCAACCATCACGTTACGTCCTAAGGCTAGTTCGCCTTTTTCCATTGAAGGACCATCAGCAAGGATTTCCCCTTTTACTACACGGTCGCCTTCACTCACGATCGGACGCTGGTTGTAGCATGTTCCCTGGTTGGAACGGATGAATTTTTGCATACGATACTTATCTAGGTCGCCCTTGACTTCCTGACCATCGATTTCTTTCACGCGGCGAACCCAAACTTGTTTCGCTTCAACTTTTTCCACAACACCCTCATGCTTACAGATGACTGCAGCTCCTGAGTCTTTAGCTGATACGTGTTCCATACCAGTTCCAACAATCGGGGACTCAGGGTTCATAAGAGGTACTGCTTGACGCTGCATGTTCGCTCCCATCAGGGCACGGTTGGAGTCATCGTTCTCTAAGAAAGGAATACATGCTGTCGCAGCTGATACTACTTGTTTAGGTGATACATCCATGTAGTCAAGACGTTCACGCTTGATTGCCGTGTTTTCACCACGGAAACGAGCGATTACTTCTTCATCCAGGAATGAACCATCGTCACCAAGACGTGCATTCGCCTGTGCCACTACATAGTTGTCTTCTTCGTCTGCTGTCAAGTAATCGATACGATCCGTTACTTTACCTGTATCAGGATCAACGCGACGATAAGGTGTCTCGATAAATCCGAATTTATTCACTTTCGCAAATGAAGAAAGTGAGTTGATCAGTCCGATGTTCGGCCCCTCAGGTGTTTCAATCGGACACATACGGCCATAGTGGGAATAGTGAACGTCACGCACTTCGAAACCAGCGCGTTCACGCGTCAGACCACCAGGTCCAAGTGCAGACAGACGGCGTTTGTGCGTCAATTCTGCCAATGGGTTCGTTTGGTCCATGAATTGGGACAGCTGTGAGCTTCCAAAGAACTCTTTAATAGAAGCGATGACCGGACGGATGTTGATCAGCTGCTGCGGCGTGATCGTGTTAGTATCCTGGATGGACATTCTTTCACGTACCACACGCTCCATACGGGAAAGTCCGATACGGAACTGATTCTGCAGCAATTCGCCAACCGAACGTAAACGACGGTTACCTAAGTGGTCGATATCATCTGTAAATCCTACTCCATGCAATAAGTTGAAGAAATAGGAGATGGAAGAGATGATGTCAGCAGGCGTGATGTATTTAACTTCCTCTTCTACATATGCGTTACTGATTACATTAATCTCTTGTTCTCCTTCTTCATTAGGAGAGTAAATTTTAATAGATTGGAGAAGAACATCTTCTTCCAATACTCCGCCGGACTGCTGATACGTCTTGAATCCGATTCCCTCTTCTAAATAAGGAATGACTTTGTCCAGTGTACGACGGTCAAGAACCGTGCCTTTCTCTGCAAGAATCTCGCCCGTTTCCGGATCTGCTAGAGTTTCCGCTAGAGTCTGACCGAATAAACGGTTCTTAATATGAAGCTTTTTATTCATCTTATAACGTCCAACGTTTGCCAAGTCATAACGCTTTGGATCAAAGAAACGTGAAACGAGTAAACTTTTAGCATTTTCTACTGTAGGAGGTTCTCCCGGACGCAGACGCTCATAGATTTCGAGCAATGCTTTGTCGATACCTTCCGTATTGTCTTTCTCGAGCGTGTTACGAATGTACTCATTATCACCGATCAAATCGATGATTTCTTGATCAGAGCCAAACCCAAGGGCACGTAAAAGAACCGTTACCGGCAGTTTGCGAGTTCGATCAATTCGCACATAAACAACATCTTTTGCATCTGTTTCATACTCAAGCCAAGCTCCGCGGTTTGGTATAACGGTAGCAGTAAACCCTTTCTTTCCGTTCTTATCTACTTTTCCGCTGAAGTACACACTAGGCGAACGAACAAGCTGAGAAACGATTACACGCTCAGCTCCATTAATGACAAAAGTACCTGTATCCGTCATTAATGGGAAATCACCCATAAATACGTCTTGATCTTTCACTTCTCCAGTTTCCTTATTCACAAGACGGACTTTCACCCTAAGCGGCGCAGAGTAAGTTACATCTCTTTCCTTTGATTCTTCCACCGAGTACTTTGGCTCTCCCAGACTATAATCAATAAATTCTAAAGAGAGATTACCAGTGAAGTCCTCAATCGGAGAAATGTCACGGAACATTTCTCTTAACCCCTCATCAAGAAACCATTGATACGAGGAAGTTTGAATTTCGATTAAATTCGGCAATTCTAAAACTTCACTGATACGCGCAAAACTTCTGCGTTGGCGGTGTCGTCCATACTGAACTAGTTGACCTGTCAACTGATTCACCCCTCAAATCAAGCGTTTTGGTTGTGTCTATATTGCCCATAGTAGATTTGACTCTACACAAGACAAAAAGAAAAAGGGTTTTAATGATAAAACCTCATTTTCATATGACGAACTATTATTTTATAATCTTTTCCAATTTATCCAATATGTATACATATGGACACAATACCGGAAAATAATATTTTTGCATTTTATAATGTTATCATAGCGCAATAGCTACGTCAACGGATTTATTTTACTGACCTCAGAATGTAGTAACCTTTTTTTCTTGCAGCAATTTCTACATTTGAGAACAATTCCTCCATTTTATCCATGGCGGATGGAGCGCCTTGTTTCTTCTGAATAACGACCCATAACTCACCTTTATCCGCCAAGTAGTCATAACTCTCGGAAAGAATGGAATGAACGGTTTCCTTTCCTGCCCTGATTGGAGGGTTCGTAAGGATTGCCGCAAAGCTCTTTTCTTTTACGTTGTGATAGCGGTCGCTTTGATAGATGCTTATATTCTCTACACCATTCGCTTTCGCATTTTCACTCGCAAGCGACAGGGCTCTTTCGTTTACATCGACCATATGAACGATCCGGTCGTCAAAATCCTTAGCCAAAGCCAAACCGATCGGTCCGTAGCCGCATCCAACATCCAACAAGTCACCTTCTGTTTCTGGCAGCTCGAAGCTTTCGATCAATGCCCGCGAACCGAAATCCACTTCTTTTTTCGAAAAGACACCTTGATCCGTTTTGAATCTGAAGGAATGGCCCCTGAGTTCAAATTGTATGATTTGAGGATTACTTTCTACTTCAGGCTTACTGGAATAGTAGTGATTAGTCATTATTACACCTCCATCTTTTAAGCAGCTTCAGAGTATATAACCAAAAGAAGAAAAAAGCCCGCTTATAAAGCGAGCTTTTCTTCTATGCGATTATTACTTAACTTCTACGCCAGCGCCAACTTCTTCAAGTTTAGCTTTAAGCTCTTCAGCTTCTTCTTTAGAAATGCCTTCTTTAAGAGCTTTTGGAGTGTTGTCAACAAGTTCTTTCGCTTCTTTAAGTCCAAGACCTGTGATTTCACGAACAACTTTGATAACTTTGATCTTTTGAGAACCAGCGCTCTCAAGAACAACGTCAAATTCAGTTTTTTCAGCAGCAGCTTCTGCTCCGCCACCAGCTACAGCTACAGGTGCAGCAGCAGTTACTCCAAATTCTTCTTCGATTGCTTTTACTAGATCGTTTAATTCAAGAACGGACATTTCTTTAATCGCGTCAATGATTTGCTCTTTACTCATTTTAAATTTCCTCCTTAGTGTGTTGGTTCATAATATTATTCAAGCGACTCTGTTTAACTTACGCGCCTTGTTCTTCTTTTTGGTCTGCAACGGCTTTTGTAGCCAATGCGAAGTTGCGCATTGGAGCTTGAAGCACGCTGAGTAGCATAGAAAGAAGTCCTTCGCGGCTTGGAAGTTCAGCGATAGCTTTAACATCTTCAACAGATGTGATTGTTCCTTCGATAACACCAGCTTTGATTTCAAGTGCTTCGTGTTCTTTAGCGAAGTTATTAAGGATCTTGGCAGGAGCTACAACTTCTTCAGAACTGAACGCGATTGCGTTTGGACCAGTTAAGAATTCGTTCAACCCTTCAAGACCAGCTTCTGCTGCAGCACGACGTGTCATTGTGTTTTTGTACACTTTGAAGTCGATGCCAGCTTCACGAAGTTGTTTACGAAGCTCAGTTACTTCAGAAACATCTAGGCCACGGTAGTCTACAATGATTGTAGATACACTGTTCTTTAGCTTGTCAGAGATTTCTCCAACGATGTGTTGCTTTTGTTCTAGAATGCTGCTCATCATTACACCTCCTGTAGATTGACTGATGAACATTTATACCGTCATCCAATAAAAAATGCCCTTATATCATTGTAGACATAAGGGCATCGCTAACACGCTTCACGCGCATTTTTTATCGCAATTACCTCGGCGGGGAATTAAGCTCTGAATGAGCACCTGCTGTCTACGGTACAAATGTATTCGTTTTTTAACAACAGAACTAATTATAATGACTAGTTCATGTTAAGTCAATACCAAATTATGCCTTAACTGCAAAAGTTGATGGATCAACTTTAACGCCAGGACCCATAGTTGAAGTAACAGCAACGTTCTTCATGTAAGTTCCTTTAGCTGCAGAAGGTTTAGCTTTAAGCATTGTTTCGTACATAGTTGTGAAGTTCTCAACTAATTTTTCGCTATCAAAAGAGATCTTTCCAACAGGAACGTGTACGTTACCAGCTTTGTCAGCACGGTATTCTACTTTACCAGCTTTGATTTCGTTAACAGCTTTTTCAACATCGAAAGTAACTGTTCCAGTTTTAGGGTTTGGCATTAAGCCTTTAGGTCCTAATACACGGCCAAGCTTACCAACTTCACCCATCATGTCCGGAGTCGCAACGATTACGTCGAACTCGAACCAACCTTGAGTGATTTTGTTGATTAGGTCTGCATCACCAACGAAGTCAGCGCCAGCAGCTTCTGCTTCTTTCGCTTTTTCGCCTTTAGCGAATACAAGAACTTTTTGAGTTTTACCAGTACCGTGCGGCAATACTACCGCTCCACGGATTTGCTGGTCATTCTTACGAGTATCTACACCTAAGCGGAACGCTACTTCAACAGTTGCGTCAAACTTAGCGATGTTTGTTTTCTTTACTAATTCGATTGCTTCTTCCACTGAATAAGCTGTAGTACGATCTACAAGCTTTTGAGCTTCAAGAAACTTTTTACCTTTTTTAGCCATTTTATAATTTCCTCCTTGATGTGGTTTTAGCGGAATAACCTCCCACGAAATAAGGTTGCGAGAGTGAAACAATACATTTCATCATCGCAACCTCGTTCAACAGGAACATTCAAATAAGCGAAGCTGGATTAGTCTTCGATGACGATACCCATGCTGCGCGCAGTTCCTTCTACCATGCGCATAGCTGATTCAACGCTAGCTGCATTTAAGTCAGGCATTTTTGTTTCAGCAATTTCACGTACTTTATCGCGTTTAAGTGTTGCCACTTTTTTGCTGTTAGGTTCGCCTGAACCAGACTCGATACCAGCCGCTTTCTTAAGTAGAACAGCAGCAGGTGGAGTTTTTGTGATGAATGTAAATGAACGGTCTTCAAATACCGTAATTTCAACAGGAATGATTAAGCCAGCTTGATCTGCTGTACGTGCATTGAATTCCTTACAGAATCCCATGATGTTAACACCTGCTTGACCTAATGCAGGACCAACCGGTGGAGCTGGATTAGCTTTACCTGCAGGAATCTGCAATTTAACCATTTTGATAACTTTTTTAGCCACGAGACACACCTCCTTAAGTCCGTGATGTGGTTATTGGGCTTTTCACCCTCCCACTCAAATGTAAAAAATGTCTTTATCAACATAAAGAACGTTTATTAGTTTCAGTATCTCTTGTCGAGACGCACTGACTTATGAAATATTATCACTTTTTTTGAGTGATTTCAAGTTCTTTTCCATTATAATTTATCAATTTGAGAGAAATCAAGTTCTACCGGGGTATCCCTGCCGAACATATTCACATGCACTTTGACTTTCGATTTGGCAGAATCGATTTCTTCGATTGTGCCTGTGAAGTTAGCAAACGGCCCTTCGTTCACCTTTACCGTCTCGCCCAATTCGAAATCTATTTCTATCTTCTTATCGGACATGCCCATTTGTTTCAGAAGATACGTCACTTCTTCAGGCAGCAGCGGTGTAGGTTTTGATCCCGATCCGGTTGAACCGACGAAACCTGTCACTCCCGGGGTGTTACGGACAACATACCAGGAGTCATCTGTCATGACGATTTCAACGATGACATAGCCTGGGAATACTTTCTTCTTCACTACTTTTTTCTTACCGTTCTTAATATCTGTCTCTTCTTCTTCAGGTACGAGCACACGGAAAATCTTGTCTTGCATCCCCATTGATTCAACACGCTTTTCAAGGTTCGCTTTGACCTTGTTCTCATATCCTGAATAAGTATGAACTACATACCAATTCTTCTCCATTTGATAGGACTTAGCGTCCGTCCCTCCTCGCTATTTAAAGAATACTATTTGACTTTTTTCTCCAAATGAAAAAACCCGTAAAAGTGAACGGGCTTCAAGGTCATGTACTCTATTAATGTTCATTATACCATGCTTTGACATGTTATATACAACTTAATTCTATCTTTCTATTTAGAACCGATGATCAAACGCATCAATTCGGAAATCCCTAAATCGATAACAGCAAAGAAAACAGCGACGAATACAACTGTTGTGATAACAGTGATTGTGTAGCGTGTTAATTCTTTACGTTTTGGCCAGCTGACCTTTCTCATCTCTGATGCAACATTGCGAAAGAAATTAACCATCCTTTTGTAACCTCCAACTTGTATCAATACGCAAGACTTCTCACTCAACTATTTTGTTTCTTTGTGTAGGGTGTGAGCATTGCATGTATTACAAAACTTCTTTATCTCCAGCCTCACCGATTGATTGCGATTACTTGGAACACTATAATTTCTTGAACCGCACACCGAACAGGCCAGTACTATTTTAGCAGCCATATCATTCACCTATATACATAGTAAGTCCTATCAAAAATAACACGGGCACCAATTTGTGTCAATAACACAATTACATCGTTATTTCACGCACCTCAAGATATCTCTCGAGCTTACGCTTCACACGCTGTAAAGCGTTATCAATGGATTTTACATGACGGTTCAATTCTTCCGAGATTTCCTGATAGGATTGTCCATCCAGATAAAGCGCCAGGACTTTCCTTTCAAGATCGCTAAGCAGCTGGGCCATCTTATCTTCCATGTTATCGAATTCTTCACGATTGATAATCAGTTCTTCCGGATCCATAACCTTCGCACCTGAAATGACATCGAGCAGCGTCCTGTCCGATTCGTCATCATAGATAGGTTTATCCAATGAGACATATGAATTAAGCGGTATATGCTTCTGTCTGGTCGCAGTCTTGATCGCCGTGATGATCTGCCTCGTGATGCAGAGTTCGGCAAATGCCTTGAAAGAGGTAAGCTTGTCCTCTTTATAATCACGGATGGCTTTATAAAGGCCAATCATACCTTCCTGCACGATATCCTCTTTATCTGCTCCGATCAGAAAATACGAGCGGGCTTTCGCCCTCACAAAATTCCGATACTTTTTGATCAGAAAATCCAGCGCTTCACTATTTCCCAGATGGACGGCTTCTATTATTTCTTCATCATCCATGCCTTCAAACTGACTGGTAAATGTATCCTTCTTGATGATATTGCTCACACACATCCCCCCGCGCAAAACAATAGATAGAAATATTATACATTACAGAAAATTCAATCGTCAACCGCTCATCATTCACCACGTCGCCATTTTTCGAAAATTTCAGCAACTTCATCCGATAACTGAATCTTCGAAGATGGCTTGTTATCAGTAGATGAGCGGACTTTTCTCTCAATCTTTTTTTCAATCACTTTTATTTCTGTTAAAAGTTCCCTGGCGGATTTTCGTAGAGCCCCCTGCCCGAAAATCGCCCACTGTTCAGTGAAATCAGATGTCGCAACATGGATTTGGGTCTTAATGTTACTGAGCTCGATGGCGAGCTTCTCGATCCGTTCATCCGCTGTTTCATTTTCTCTTGTAAATAATACTTCCACCTTATAATTATTGTATTTGCGCGCGATCCCCTGCACATAGTACGCATCGAAGACCACGATGACCCGGTAACCGGTATATCCCTGATATTCGGCCATCTGCTCGACAAGCCGGTCCCGAGCCGCTGCTAAATCCTTTAACTTTAACTCATTCAGCTCCGGCCAGGCACCTATGATGTTATATCCATCCACGAGGAGAATATCCATTTTGTCCTATTCTCCCAGCGGATGGCGATTCCGGTAAACCTCATACATTAAGATACTGGCTGCCACCGAAGCATTCAATGAAGTGACATGGCCTGCCATCGGAAGCTGAACAAGAAAATCGCACTTATCCCGAAGGATACGGCTCATACCCTTTCCTTCACTTCCGATAATGAGTCCGATCGGCAGGGTCCCATCAAGCTGCCTGTAGTCCTGCTTCCCTTTTGCATCCGTCCCGGCAACCCATACGCCGCGTTCCTTCAGCTCGTCCACCGCTCTCGATAGGTTTGTGACACGTGCTACAGGGATATGTTCGATCGCCCCTGTCGAAGCTTTCGCTACGGTGGAGGTCAATCCAACCGCTCTGCGTTTTGGAATGATGATCCCGTGAGCACCCGTTGCATCGGCTGTTCTCATGATGGATCCAAGGTTATGAGGGTCTTCAAGCTCGTCCAGGATGAGAACGAACGGATCCTCCCCTTTCTGTGCAGCCTTATCGAAAATATCATCGATCTCTGCATATTTATAAGCAGCCACCGAAGCAACCACTCCCTGATGGTTCTCTGCTACCATCTGTTCGATTTTCTTTTTTGGTACGTATTGGACCATCACGCCCGCTTCTTTCGCGAGGCCGAGGACCTGCTGGATCGACCCCTTCTGGGAACCTTCGGCAATCCAGATCTTATTAATTTCCCTCCCCGACTTCAGTGCTTCGATGACGGGGTTTCTACCACCGATAAAATCTTTGCTCATCGCTTACTCCTCCTTTCCTTTCTGTTCGAATATGATGGTGATCAGCTCTTCCAGCCGCTCAGTCCTGTTCAGTAAGAATAAATACCCGATCAGCGCTTCAAAAGCGGTGCTGTGATTATACGTCTGTACATCGGTATTTTTTGGGACGCTTCCAGATTTCGCATTGCGTCCGCGCTTGACGATATTGATTTCTTCCTCACTCAGCAGATCTTCATCAAACAGTTTCTTCAATGACGCAGCCTGGGCCTTCGCAGACACATAATTGGTTGCGGCGCGGTGAAGCTGGTTCGGCTTTATTTTCCCTTTTGTCAACAGGAGCTGCCGTACATATGTTTCATAGACGGCATCTCCCATATACGCAAGGGCAAGCGCATTTATTTGTTTCGCATCGATTTGTTCATTTGTTCCGTATATCATCAGGACCCTCTCTTCCAGCGGGTGCCCTGCGGTGTGTCTTCTAAAATGATATTCATGTCTTTCAACCTGTCGCGAATTTCATCCGCCAGCTGGAAGTTCCGGTCTTTACGTGCCTGGATGCGTTTTTCAATCAACTCTTCCACTTCCTCATCGAGGAGCTCGGTTTCCGCTTGCAGGCTGAGTCCCAGCACCTCAAAGAAATCTTCGAATTGGTGAAGGAAAGAATCGATGACCTCAACAGCCGTGTTTTTCTCCATCAGATAATAATTCGCCTGCTTTGATAGCTCAAACAGGACTGAAATACCGTTTGCCGTGTTGAAATCATCATCCATTTCAGAGATGAACTGTTCTTTTAACCCCGCTACCTTATCAAGCCATTCCTGATTGTGATCCGTAAGGTCTGAACTCGATTCCTTGCGGTGTTTAAGGTTTTCATAAGCCGTCTTGATCCGGTCAAGGGCGGTCCCGGCATTTTGCAGGAGTTCGAGATTGTAATTGATCGGATGGCGGTAATGCACGGACAGCATGAAGAAACGGAGAACCTGCGGATCCTGCTCCTTGATGATGTCATGTACCAATACGAAATTACCCAGTGATTTAGACATTTTTTCATTATCGATATTGATGTAGCCGTTGTGCATCCAGTACTTGGCGAAAGTCTTGCCAGACAGAGCTTCCGACTGTGCGATTTCATTTTCATGGTGAGGGAAAGCGAGATCCTGTCCTCCTGCATGGATATCGATGCTGTCGCCAAGATAACGCTTTGCCATCGCCGAGCATTCGATATGCCAGCCCGGACGTCCTTCCCCCCATGGACTGGCCCAGGAGATTTCCCCTTCCTTGGCCGCTTTCCATAGGACAAAATCAAGAGCATCTTCTTTTTTATCGCCTACATCGATACGCGCCCCCGCTTTGAGTTCGTCGATCGGCTGATGGGACAGCTTGCCGTACCCTTCGAATTTTCTGGTACGGTAATATACATCGCCCTTGGACTCATACGCATATCCTTTTTCAACAAGTGCGGATATGAAATCGATAATCGTATCGATGTTCTCCGTTACGGTCGGGTGGATATCGGCTTTTTTGCATCCGAGTGCCCCCGTGTCCTCAAAATAGGCTTCGATAAAGCGCTTGGCGATTGTCGGAACCTCTTCACCCAGTTCATTCGCTGCTTTGATCAATTTGTCGTCAACATCTGTAAAATTCGATACATATTGTACATCATATCCCCTATATTCCAGATAGCGCCTTACGGTATCAAAAACAATCGGCGGACGCGCATTCCCGATATGAATGTAATTATATACGGTCGGGCCGCACACATACATTTTCACTTTACCCTCTTCCAGCGGCTGAAATTCCTCTTTCTTTCTTGTTAACGTATTGTATAAACGAATCGTCACAATGATCGACTCCTTCCCTCTTGATCCTTCAGTAGTGTTTTCAGTTCATCGATTTCTTCCTGCATTTGTTTCATTCGATCATATACTGGATCGGGCAGGTTGCTGTGATTCAAATCTTTCTGCACCTTTACTCCGTCCCTTATCACAATTCGGCCGGGAATGCCGACCACAGTAGAATTTGGGGGCACATTCTTCAGTACGACAGATCCGGCACCAACTTTAGAATTTTCTCCAACTACAATGGATCCCAATACCTTGGCACCTGTTGCAATCAGCGCGTTATCATGGATGGTCGGATGCCGCTTCCCTTTCTCCTTGCCGGTCCCGCCCAAGGTTACCCCTTGGAAGATCGTCACGTTATCCCCTATCTCACATGTTTCCCCAATCACCACACCCATACCATGGTCAATGAAGAAACGGCGTCCGATCTTCGCCCCGGGATGAATTTCAATCCCAGTGAAGAAACGGCTGATCTGGGATATCAAGCGTGCCAGAAAAAAGAACTTGCGTTTAAAAAACGCATGGGCGATCCGGTGGGACCAGATAGCGTGAAGCCCCGAATAGGTCAGAATTACTTCAACGTAACTCCTGGCAGCCGGATCCTGCTCAAATACAACATCTATATCTTCTTTGAATGTCTTAAACATCTTCTCCCCTCCTATCTAGAAAAGCGTAAGCGCCTTGTTCAGCCCCGACCAACGCTCTTGGGCCGACCAGTGAAGTCGTTTTTTGACTCCACCCGGCGGACCGAAACGTCTTGAGGGGCTAAGCGCTGAAGCTGGCCATTAAATTCAAGTTATACTTTCATGGAAAATAAAAAACGCCCCTGTCATCATCATGACAGAGACGCATAGGCAGCGCGGTTCCACTCTGATTGAGAAGAATCTTTCTTCTCCACCTCGACCTGTTAACGGCAGGAAACCGCCATTACCTACTTATTTCAGTAACGGGCTCTGAGGTGCATTTCAGAAATGGAGAGGCTTAAACCACTTTCAGCCGGTGATGGTTCTCTCTAATAAGCGTCCTTTTCTTACTTCTCCTCATCAACGCGATCAATATGAATGAATTGGTACTCTTACTATATTACATTTATTCGAAAATGTTAACCTAAAAGACTCTGAAGACGGTGCTTTACTTTATCTTTCCCTAAAAGCTCGATCGCATTCGGCAATTCAGGTCCATGTGTCTGTCCGGTAACCGCTGCACGGATCGGCATGAACAGCTTCTTCCCTTTATGGCCAGTCGACTTTTGAACAGCTTTGATTGATTTTTTGATTTCAGCCGCTTCGTAGTTTTCAAGCGCATCGATCTCTTCCAGGAACGCCTGAAGTACTTCCGGCACCTGCTCTTCATCCAATACCGCTTTTGCATCAGCATCATAGTCAAGGTCCGTCTTGAAGAACATTTCAGAGAGTTCTACGATTTCTGCTCCAAAGCTCATTTGTTCCTGATAAAGGGAAATGACGTCTTTTGCCCATTCACGCTTTTCATCTGTCATCGGTTCTTCCAGTTTGCCGGCCTTGACCAGATGAGGAAGCGAAAGGTCCACTACTTGGTCGAGCTCAAGATTCTTCATGTATTGATTGTTCATCCACGTCAGCTTCTGGTTATCGAAAAGAGCAGAAGAAGTGGATAATCGTTCAGGATCAAAGATTTCGATGAATTCTTCTCTTGAGAACAGCTCTTCTTCTCCTTTAGGAGACCAGCCTAATAACGCAATGAAGTTGAATAATGCTTCAGGCAGATAACCAAGGGCTTCGTATTGCTCGATGAATTGAATGATGCTTTCATCACGCTTGCTCAGCTTCTTACGGCTTTCATTGACGATCAGTGTCATATGACCGTATACAGGTGCTTCCCATCCAAGTGCTTCAAAGATCATCAACTGCTTCGGCGTATTCGAGATATGATCTTCCCCGCGCAGGACGTGGGAGATCTTCATCAAGTAATCATCGACCGCTACCGCAAAGTTATACGTAGGTGTTCCGTCCTTCTTCGCAATAACGAAATCGCCGATTCCATCGGATTCGAAAGAAACATCTTCTTTCACGATGTCATTGAAAGAATACACTTTGCCTGCAGGCACTCTGAAACGGATGCTTGGCTGGCGGCCTTCTGCAGCCAGGCGCTCTTGGTCTTCCTTCGTCAAATTGCGGCATTTGCCTGAATAGCGCGGCATCTGACCGGCAGCCGTCTGAGCCTCACGCTCCGCTTCAAGCTCTTCTTCGGTGCAATAGCACTTATAGGCCTGTCCGCTTTCTAACAGCTCGTTCAAATACTGCTCATAGATATGGTTACGTTCAGATTGGCGATAAGGTCCGTATTCTCCCGGCTTATCCACACTCTCGTCCCAATCGACGCCAAGCCATTGAAGGTATTTCAGCTGGCTTTCTTCGCCGCCTTCAATGTTTCTCTTTTTATCTGTATCTTCAATACGGATGATGAATTTACCGTTTACGCTTCTTGCAAATAGATAGTTGAATAGGGCTGTTCTTGCGTTACCGATATGTAAATGTCCCGTTGGACTTGGGGCATAACGTACACGAACTTCGTTTGTCATGATTGTTTCCTCCTTAAGATACGTGCTTGAATCCTCTGCTTATTTTAACACCGTTGTGAGAGGGAATAAAGCGGATTTTGTGTGGTTAATTCTTTTGGGGACTTCTTAATGAGTCCGTTGATTTCCACGTAAGGCACTCGCTTTCCGCGGGGTGGGCGGTGAGCCTCCTCGTCGCTTCGCTCCTGCGGGGTCTCACCTGTCCCACGCATCCCGCAGGAGTCGAGTGCCTTCCGCTCCAATCAACTTAGTGGTGGAATCATTAATCCCTTTTCTAAACCTTCTATAAAAAAACGGTACATCTAAAAAAGCATTACATTACCACCTGAGTTAAACGCCTTTCTTTTGGATTAGTACCGTTGTCTGGGCGGCGATCCCTTCTCCCCGGCCGGTGAAGCCGAGTTTTTCTGAGGTTGTGGCTTTGACGTTGACCTGAGAGATGTCGGCTTCGAGGAGTTCTGCGATCCGCGCTCTCATTTCATCGATGTATGGGGCCATTTTCGGCTTTTGGGCAATGATGGTGCAATCGATGTTTCCAAGCTCATAGCCTTTGTCTTTTACCAGCATCCAGACATGCTTGAGAAGCTTGGCGGAATCCGCATCCTTGAATTCAGGGTCTGTGTCGGGGAAGTGCTTTCCGATATCCCCTGCTGCAATCGCGCCAAGGCAGCCGTCCGCAACCGCATGGAGCAGTACGTCAGCATCAGAGTGTCCCATTAACCCTTTTTCATATGGAATGGTGATTCCGCCCATGATCAATGGTCTGCCTTCTGTTAATTGATGTACATCAAAACCTTGTCCTATTCTAAACATGTTAGTTCCCTCCACTCATTTCCTCTTGCTTCTTTACGATTGCTTCTGCAAAGTATAAATCTTCGGGTGTCGTCAGTTTAATATTATCGTAGTCACTCTCAACGACTGAAACACTGATGTTCAGCCTTTCTACCAGGGATGCATCGTCTGTACCCAGGAAACCACTCTCTGCGGCGTCTGTATGTGCACGCTTCAATAATGAAACACGAAAAGCCTGTGGGGTCTGTACCATCCACAAGCTAGAGCGTTCAATCGTTTCTTCGACCGCTCCATCCCTTGCCTTCTTGATCGTATCTTTCACGGGGACTGCCGCAATCGCCGCTCCCGATGCTTCCGCCTCTTCCACCAGATGGTGAATGGTTGCCGGTTTAATAAATGGTCTTGCTCCATCATGCACAAGAACGATTTCGTGATCTATCTCAAGCAATGCATTATATACAGAGTGCTGTCTTTCTTCTCCACCTTCGACCAGATTAACAACCTTTTGGATGTTGAAGCGCTGGATCAATTCTTGGAGTGCTTCCCGGTCGCCCGGGTGGATGGCTAAATAGATGCCTTTGCAAGAAGGGTCATGATCGAACACACGCAGTGTGTGGATGATGACAGGGCAGCTGTTCAGCTCAAGCAGCAATTTATTTTTACCTGCTTTCATTCTTTTTCCTTGTCCGGCAGCAGGGATGACGACTTGATACTCCATACCTTAACTCCTTTAGCTCTTTCGTTTGTCAATCTTTATTATAGCTTACAGTATTGGTGGAGTCAGGGCAAAGTTATGGTTATGTACATCCAAATCGAAATACATGCGAAAAAAGACCGTTCCTTTCCGCTGCAGGCACTTGCTTTCCGCGGGGAGGAAGTCGAGCCTCCTCGTCGCGTGCGCTCCTGTGGGGTCTCGACGTTTCCTCTAAATCCCGTCGGAGTCAAGTGCCTTCCGCTCCAATCCACTCTGGGTTAACAAATGGATAGAGCATCTAAACCACCCAATTGGCAAACTACCTAAGATTTACTCGGCCGCCCGCAAAAAGTAAAGTCCTCCATTTTATCAACCGCTGGATACGCATGGATATCCCGTCCGATATTCAAAATGCAATATTTTTTCACACAGCAACCCACACCGCCACTAAAGGTTATAAAATAAGCCAGCCTAAAAGATTGAAAACCTTTCAGACTGACTTAGTTATGGTAGTTTAAAGTGCTTTTTCCAGTTGTTTTGGTTTGGCGAAGATCATTCGGCCTGCGGATGTTTGCAGGACGCTTGTTACGAGGACGTCGATGTATTTGCCGATATAGTTCCGGCCTTCTTCGACTACGATCATCGTTCCATCGTCTAAGTACGCAATGCCTTGGTTATGTTCTTTACCATCTTTGATCACTTGCACCTTTAATTCTTCACCAGGGAGAACCACCGGCTTGACTGCGTTTGCCAGGTCATTGATGTTTAAAACTTGTACACTTTGCAGGTCACAGACTTTATTCAGGTTGAAGTCGTTCGTCACGACAATCCCATTTGTGAGTTTTGCCAGTTTTACAAGCTTTGAATCGACTTCCTGGATTTCTTCGAAGTCTCCTTCGTAAATCTGGACCTCGACTGGCAGCTCTTTTTGAATCCGATTCAAGATATCAAGACCTCTTCGTCCGCGGTTTCGTTTTAATACATCCGATGAATCAGCAATATGCTGAAGCTCCTCTAAAACGAATTGGGGAATGACCACAATCCCTTCAAGGAATCCAGTCTGACATATATCAGCGATACGGCCGTCAATGATCACACTTGTATCTAAGATCTTCAGCGTTTTTACGCCGTTTTCCTCAAGCTCATCATCTGCACCCTTTTTCTTCCCCTTACCTGCAGCCGGGAAAAGGTTAATCAATTCATCTCTCTTCTTAAAACCAACCTGAAATCCTAAATAACCAAGAATCAATGTTAATAGAATGGGAACAACCGTATTGACGATCGGGATTTCCATCTGGTTAAAAGGAATACCAAATAAATAGGCAACAAAGAGACCAATAATCAAACCTAAACTGCCAAATAATAAATCTGTGACGGGCGCCTTCACGAGACTATCTTCAAACCACTTAACGAAATTGACCACGTACTCGACTGCCCAAAACGTAAGAATATAAAAGATAATGGCACCAAATATGGCAGTCATATAAGGGTTATTAATCAAAGGAATGTCAGATAAATTTAGTACGGTTAACAATTCGGGAAGCAGAAAGATCCCCAGTGTCCCGCCTACTATAAGGAAGCACGCTTTAACGATATTTTTTAACATTCCCTCACCTCCTCCTACTCATTATAAACAATTTACTATTTTTAAAACGTTTCAAATCGGAAAACTTCATGAATTTAACCCAAAAGAAATATTTTTAATACAGTAAGGCCTATCATACTAATGGTCTTTAAAAAAAGGCTAACATGTCCGGCTTCAACTGTCAATTTTTTGAAAAAGATTCCATTGTACCATAACAGGGTCTTTTTGACTAGCCTTTATAACTGACGGTCTGCAAACGTCTGTTCTTTGATGAGCTTCAGGCCCTCTTTGATTTTTCTTGCCCTCACTTCACCGATTCCTTCGACTTCATCCAATTCAGCAACGGAAGCGCTGCACACCTTCGGCAATGATTCAAATTCAGTGATCAGGTTTTCAATGATGACCACCGGCAGACGCGGTATCTTATTCAACACCCGGTATCCACGAGGGAAAATAGCATCATCATGATGGACATATCCATAGTAGCCCAGAAGTTTTAGCAGGACATTATCATCGAGTACCTCTGAATGGACAAGCTCCTGGAACTTGTATAGCACTTCAAACGGCTTGATGTCCCGGTCCTGTGCATAATCACGGATGATGAGCATCGCTTCTTCTTCAATGTCTGCCAGCAGTTCATTCATTTGCAAGCGGATCAATCTTCCTTCAGTTCCCAGCTCACTCAGATACGTCAAAAGTTCATTTTTGATCCGTAGAACCATCTCAAAACGATGAAGAACCTGAAGAAGGTCGCTGTGAGTCACAAGCTCCTCAAATTCAAGGACTGACAGATTAGAAATACTCTGATCAAGTACGACCTTGTACTTCTCCAATGTCTGAATGGCTTGATTCGCCTTTGTTAAAATAACCGATATATCCTTGAGCGCATAACGGAAGTTGCCCTGATAAAGGGTGATGACATTTCGCCTTTGTGAGATTGCAATGACGAGGGCATTTGTTTGCCTTGCAACCCTTTCTGCTGTCCGGTGCCTCATCCCGGTTTCAGTAGAAGGAACGTAAACATCCGGAGCCAATTGAGCATTGGCATAAAGAATCTTTGTACCTGCTTCATTTAAGATAATGGCCCCGTCCATCTTCGCAAGTTCATATAGGTAGCTCGGGGAAAAGGAGCAATTGATATGAAAACCGCCATCTACGACGGATCTCACTTTGTCATTGTATCCGACTACGATCAACCCTCCCGTTTTTGCCCTGAGCACATTATCTATCCCTTCTCTGATCGGAGCACCGGGAGCGACAAATTGTAAAATATCCGATATCGACTTATCCGTTTTTTTCTCTTCCATATCTTATCCTCCTAAGAAAAGCGCAAGCGCCTTGTCCAGCCCCGACAAACGCTTCAGGACCGACTGGTGAAGTCGTTCTTTGACTTCAGCGGCGGGTTGAAACGTCTCGAGGGGCCAGGCGCTGTAGCTGGACATTTCTCACATTACAATGCACTCTATGAATTTAAAATCAGCGCCAGTGCTTCGTTTATCGTGGCTACTCCCACTACATTAATATCAGACGGAGGATGCCATCCGCTCAAGTTATTTTGAGGGACGATTACACGTTTGAACCCTAATTTGGCTGCTTCCTGAACCCGCTGTTCAATTCTCGAAACCCTCCTGATTTCTCCTGTCAGTCCGACTTCCCCAATAATACAATCATGGGGGTTGGAAGCTTTATCACGAAAACTGGAGGCAATGCTCGCGGCCACAGCCAAATCAATCGCTGGTTCATCAAGTTTTACTCCCCCGGCCACTTTTAGATAGGCGTCCTGCTGCTGCAAAAGCATTCCTACCCGTTTCTCCAATACAGCCATAATCAGAGAAACCCGGCTGTGATCTATCCCGGTCGCCATACGGCGCGGATTATTAAAGCTTGTCGGCGTGACCAGAGCCTGTATCTCTACGAGTACCGGCCGAGTCCCCTCCATCGAAGCCACAACGGTGGAGCCCGTTGCCCCTTCAGAGCGCTCCTCAAGGAAAATTTCTGACGGGTTGGCCACCTCTTCCAGTCCAAACTCCTTCATTTCAAATATTCCCATTTCATTCGTGGAACCAAACCGGTTTTTCACTGCCCTTAAAATACGATAAGAATGATGGCGCTCTCCTTCAAAATATAAAACGGTATCCACCATATGTTCTAGCAGTCTCGGTCCTGCTATCGAACCTTCTTTAGTAACATGCCCTACAATGA
Source organism: Bacillus sp. Marseille-Q1617 (assembly GCF_903645295.1). Lineage (NCBI taxonomy): Bacteria > Bacillati > Bacillota > Bacilli > Caryophanales > Bacillaceae > Bacillus > Bacillus sp. Marseille-Q1617. The sequence goes on along the minus strand of NZ_CAHJXM010000001.1, from coordinate 6,396 downwards.
AGATGGCAATGCCTTTCGTTTTTCCGATTCTCATTAGCTCTGCAGTACATTCACGCACCTGCGAAACACTGCCCGGGGCAGACGTGACTTCAGGGTGATAAATCGTCTGTATCGAGTCAATGATCACGAAGTCCGGAGACAGATGCTCAATCGTTTGATGTATGGACTCTAAGTTGGTTTCTGCGTAGATATATAATTCATCGCCTTTAATATTTAAACGATCTGATCGTAATTTAGTCTGCTTTATCGATTCTTCCCCGGATATATATAGGACTTTCTGATTTTGCCGGGCAAGCTGCGAGGAAACCTGAAGAAGTAAAGTAGACTTCCCTATACCCGGATCTCCCCCTATTAAAACCAGTGAGCCGGGAACAACCCCGCCGCCAAGGACCCGGTTCAATTCCCTGGAATCGGTTAAAACCCGGGGTTCCTGCCGGGTTTCGATGGATGAAAGTTTCTCCGCCTTGGAAGGTCCGGTTTTCTCACTGTGCATAAACGCAGCCCTTGGCTGCTTGCCAGTGATTGCAACCTCTTCAACCATAGTGTTCCATTCACCGCACCCTGGACATTTCCCCATCCATTTAGCCGACTCGTATCCACACGAGGAACATACAAATTTCGTTTTTTTCTTTGCCAAATCAATTCTTCTCCTCTTCTACTCTATTTTGTCTATTGTTGATTCATACCAATACTAATGGATTGATTGTAACGATTTTGTGTAAGGCTTTCAATGAAAAGCCCTTCGCGGTTATGTATAGATGCTTTCTGTTACTCTATCTAAAATTACCGTTGTGGATTTTCCCGCTGTAGTCTTCGTCCTGCACTCCAATCAACCGCCGGAGCCGTTTAAAAATGCCCAATACTCTTCTTATACCAGTGATTAAAAAAGAGGTACACGTCATACAAATACGTGTACCTCTTTTCAATAGATGATCAGGTAGTAGAATTAGCTTCTTCTTTTACCTTCACTACAAATTCTTTATCCTCTACATCGATTACAATGCTTTGGCCTGTCAGGACTTTCCCTCTTAACAGCTCTTCTGACAGTTTATCTTCAACGTGCTTTTGAATCGCGCGGCGCAGCGGACGTGCTCCGTATTCCGGATCGAATCCTTCATCAGCAATCTTTTCTTTCGCGGCAGATGAAAGTTCGATATGGATATCCTGCTCCTTCAAGCGTTTCGTAAGCTGATCAGACATAAGCGTGACAATTTCTTTTAAATGATCTTTCTCTAATGAGTGGAAAACGATGATCTCGTCGATACGATTCAGGAACTCTGGACGGAATGCTCTCTTAAGCTCTTCCATGACCTTTCCTTTCATATCCTTGTAATCCTGTTTTCCATCCTGGATGTTGAACCCGACATACTTATTGCTCTTAAGTGATTGTGCACCGACATTCGACGTCATGATGAGGACGGTATTCCTGAAGTCTACCGTTCTTCCTTTAGAGTCTGTCAGACGCCCGTCTTCCAGAACTTGCAGCAGGATATTGAAGACGTCAGGGTGAGCCTTTTCGATCTCATCCAGCAGAATGACGGAATATGGCTTCCGTCGTACTTTTTCTGTCAGCTGTCCGCCTTCATCATATCCTACATATCCTGGAGGCGACCCGACAAGCCGTGAAGTGGAGTGTTTTTCCATGTACTCAGACATATCTATCCGGATCATTGCTTCCTCATCGCCAAACATCGATTCAGCTAATGCACGGGCAAGCTCTGTCTTCCCTACCCCAGTCGGACCTAAGAAAATGAAGGAACCAATCGGACGCTTAGGATCTTTCAATCCTGCACGGGCACGACGGACTGCCTTCGATACAGCCACTACCGCTTCAGACTGACCGATTACACGGGAATGAAGGATTTCTTCCAGTTTCAACAGGCGGTCTGTTTCTGTTTGTGCAAGTTTCGACACAGGCACTCCCGTCCAGTTCGATACGACTGTCGCAATATCTTCGACGGTTACTTCTGTATTTTCCTGACCCTGCTTTTCTTTCCAAGTGTTTTTCGTTTCTTCTAACTCTTCGCGCAGCTTCTGTTCTGTATCACGCAGAGATGCGGCCTTTTCAAATTCCTGACTCTGAACAGCTGCATCTTTCTCTTTGCGAATCTCCTCCAGTCTTGATTCCAGCTCTTTCAAATTCGGAGGAGTCGTATATGAACGCAGTCTTACTTTCGAACCTGCCTCATCAATTAAATCAATTGCTTTATCCGGCAGGAACCGGTCTGAAATATAACGGTCGGATAATTTAACCGCGGCATCGATTGCCTCATCCGTGATCGAAACACGGTGATGCGCTTCATAACGATCACGCAGTCCTTTTAAAATCTGAATGGATTCTTCAGCAGTCGGCTCATTCACTTGAATAGGCTGGAAGCGGCGCTCAAGCGCGGCATCTTTTTCGATATATTTTCGATACTCATCAAGCGTAGTCGCACCGATACATTGAAGTTCACCGCGTGCAAGGGATGGTTTTAGGATATTGGAAGCGTCAATCGCCCCTTCTGCCCCGCCTGCACCGATCAAGGTATGAAGCTCGTCGATAAACAGAATGATGTTTCCTGCCTGACGGATTTCATCCATCACTTTCTTAAGACGGTCTTCAAACTCACCGCGGTATTTCGTTCCGGCAACAACTGTACCCATATCAAGCGTCATAACACGTTTGTCACGAAGGATTTCCGGTACTTCATTGGCAATGATCTGCTGTGCAAGTCCTTCGGCAATGGCGGTTTTACCTACACCAGGCTCCCCGATCAGCACCGGGTTATTTTTCGTACGTCGGCTTAACACTTCGATGACGCGTTGAATTTCTTTACTTCTTCCGATTACAGGATCCAGGCTTCCTTCACGTGCAATCGCCGTTAAATCACGGGCAAGGCTGTCAAGTGTAGGGGTATTTGCGTTTGCATTGCCGCCGCCTTGATGATTGTTGGAATCGTTGCTGCCAAGCAGCTGAAGAACCTGTTGTCTTGCTTTATTCAAGCTGACACCGAGGTTTCCAAGTACTCTTGCAGCCACGCCTTCACCTTCACGGATCAAACCAAGTAAAATATGTTCAGTGCCCACATATGAGTGTCCGAGCTTACGAGCTTCATCCATCGACAGTTCGATGACCTTCTTCGCTCTCGGTGTATAATGAATGGTTTGGGATTTCTCTGTACCCTTACCGATCAGCCCTTCTACTTCCTTCTGGATCTTTTCCGGGCTGAGTCCGAGTGCAGTCAATGCCTTGGCCGCAATACCTTCACCTTCACGGACAAGTCCCAATAAAATATGTTCAGTGCCAATATTACTGTGCGCTAAGCGGATTGCTTCTTCCTGGGCCAATGCCAATACCTTCTGTGCTCTTTCTGTAAATCGACCAAACATCATATTATTCTTCCTCCTCACATGCGTCTTTATCTAGTTTAATTCGCTCTCGTATCAAAGAAGACCTTCTTACATCTCTTTCATTCGGTTTAAGCGGTCCTCCCGAGTATTGCTGCAGAAACCCGGGCTGAGTCAAAATCATTAGTTCATTCAATATATTCTTGGATATGTTTTTGATGTATCCTAAATCGATTCCAAGCCTTACGTCCGATAAACATTTAGCTGCTTCCTTGGACTCGATGATGCGGCTGTGTTCAAGTACTCCCAGCGAGCGGAACACTCTGTCTTCTAATTGTATGTTTGATGTCTTGACTAATGCTTGCCTGGCAGACTCTTCTTTTTCGATGATCTGCTTTACGACGCTCAATAAATCTTCCACAATATCCTCTTCAGATTTACCTAAAGTGATCTGATTCGATATTTGAAAAATATTTCCCAGCGCTTCACTGCCTTCTCCGTAAATCCCCCTTACCACCAGACCAAGCTGATTGATTGCGGGTATGATACGGTTCAGCTGTTGTGTCAGCACAAGACCGGGAAGGTGCATCATGACAGATGCCCTTAGTCCAGTTCCAACATTGGTGGGGCATGTCGTTAAGTATCCATGTTTCTCATCAAACGCATAATTAAATTCACTCTCAAACCAATCATCAATTTCATTGGCCCGGTTCAACGCTTCCTTCAGCTGAAGACCCGGGTATAAGCACTGTATTCGAATATGATCTTCTTCGTTTATCATGATGCTGACATCTTCTTCATGTGATAAAAGCACTGCACCATCATTCTCATTCTCAGCTAAATTAGGACTGATCAGGTGTTTCTCCATCAATACCCTTTTTTGAAGAGGTTGAATCTCATTCGTAGCCAGAAATTCCAATTCACCTAAATCTTTTGGATATAGAGGCACCTTATCCCTTACCCTTTCGACGATTTCTTTTGCTTCTTCCGCAGAATAAAGAGTGGAGTATCTGAAATCGGTAAAATTACGGGCCAGCCGCACCCGGGAGCTAAGTACGATATCCGAGTTCGGCCCTTCCTCATTCATCCAGGAGCTGACAGCATTACTCAAAAATTTCTCAAGACTCATCCAGCATCTCCCCCCTCTTTCTTAACCTCTTTCTCCAGGGAACGGATCTCATCTCTGATTTGGGCTGCATGCTCAAACTCTTCATTTTCGATCGAGTTCTGCAAATCTGTCCTCAATTGAAGAATTCTTTTCTTTAGGTGGATCGCTCCGCCCATTCGTTCAGGCACTTTTCCATGATGCTCGACATTGCCGCTGTGCACTCGTTTTAATATCGGATCCAGTTGTGACTTAAACGTCTCATAGCAATGAGAACATCCAAAACGTCCCACATTGATGAACTGCTGAAAAGTCATCTTGCATTTTTCACATTGCAAAACCTCTTGCTGAGGAACTTCTGAAGTTTTCGCCTGCTTGAATGCAGGAGATATATTAAGAAGACCTGCCAATAAATTATTTACAGAAAATCCAGGTGAAGAATCAAACATAAATTTATCTCCCTTATCCTGGGCGCAATGTTCACACAAATGCACTTCTGTTTTCTCCCCATTCACTACCTTCGTGAAATGAAGAGTGGCAGGTCTCTCATTACACTCTTGACAAATCATCCAACTCACCTCTCAACCTTACTCATACTTCAAGCTATCCAGCATAGCCTTTAACATTCTTCCCCGAAGCACATCCCGTTCGGGCAGATCAACCATGATCACCGAACGATCCATGACGCTCAGCATGATCTTGGCTTCCCGTTCAGAGATAATATCTTCTTCCACTAATCTGAAAATAATATCTGCAGCTGTACTTTGACTGATCGCTTTCGTCACCAGCGATACAAGCTGATCTATAAGATGGACCTGGTCATGGGCTTTCACCCTCATAATCCGGATATAACCCCCGCCGCCACGCTTACTTTCAACCACATACCCTCTTTCAATCGTGAAACGGGTATTGATCACATAATTAATTTGAGAAGGAACACATTGAAACTTATCTGCGATTTCGCTTCTTTTTATCTCTACTATTTCACTCTCACTCAGTTCCAAAACATTCTTCAAATAACTCTCAATGATGTCGGAAATGTTCCTCATCAAACCTCCTCCTCATTTTGACTTTGACTATATTTGACTATAATTATACAATCGGGCATTGAACTTTGCAATTAAGAACTTACCCTTAGAAGTTTTCCTGTTTTGGAAAACTTTTAAACGTATGAAAAGGAGTTTATTAGAGTCTGTTTTAGATCCTTCCTTTGAGTCTAAGCTATTGTATGTTGATTGGGCTGGGAAAGTTAATGTCACTTCGGTGGTTTAAGAGGAAGTATTGAAAAGGTTATGAAAAAAAGAGCTGTGACTATTTCTTTAGGTGAAATGAAGGGGTTCTTTGGTGTTCACTAATATAGTTTATCAACTGATCATAAGGACCAAAATTCAACGATATTTCCATATGATTGATAAAAGCATTTTCAATTTCGATAATAAGATCCGGATTTTCGATAAAACATTCGTTGATTTCGATAATAAAAAGTCGATTTTCGATAATAAATCAGGGGACGCCTTCATTTGCGTGTTCATTTTCTTGTGTTTTTGTTAAAGCGGTCTTATTTTTAGGGGAACATCCCCCGCTTTTTCAATAAGGAGAAGGGTTTTTAATGATAATAGACAAATTAAAGGGCTAAAAAGGGAAAAAGTTGATTGTTTTTAATTAAAAAGATAAGCATACACAATTGGGGAATCGTTCAGGGGATGTTCAGGGGTGAACCGGAGTTTATTTTTCAATTTCCATATATTATTTTTCAAATCCAATCACAACTTTAAAACAGCTACATTCTCCTTCACTCAAACAAAAAAACAGCCCATAAAGAGCTGCTTTTTACATTTGCCTGGCGACGTCCTACTCTCACAGGGGGAGAGCCCCCAACTACCATCGGCGCTGAAGAGCTTAACTTCCGTGTTCGGCATGGGAACGGGTGTGACCTCTTCGCCATAATCACCAGACGAATA